>NZ_JCAPSW010000002.1:0-1048078 GCF_059587045.1 Niastella sp. sgz303648
ATTGCTTACTTAACAAAAGCTTTTCAACTTCCCGGAGGGATACGGTAATAACAATAAAATAGAGAAAAAGCGATGTGGTCTCCACAGAAAATATCGGTTTTAAAAATTGCTCTGATGTGTGTACTCCATTCATGTCACATCAATATTCCAAATTTCAATTGGCGATGGTGAAAAATAAAGCTCCTGACTATTTCAGGAGCCTGGAAGAACATAAAATGAACTGACTGCTTAATCTTTACTGTTATAATACGTAAATTTTTATACCATTAAAAATCCTATGGATGCTGATCTAAATCAGTATACTTTATTCTATTCCATTGACCTTTCATGTTACAAATGGGTACACGAAAAAAGCTCCTGACTTTGCAGGAGCTTGAAACGGACATAATTCTAATTGTTAACGCCTCTTTACATAATAAAAAATGTGTGCCACACTAACGCATTAAACTTAGGTATAGAAAATGCTATTTATGAAACGAATATATTTAGCAATACTTCGGGTGCAGGAAAAATCTCCGGATGTAAATGTACACCGGTTATTATCGCAATTATTTCCAGTCAATAGTAAGATCTCTAAATTCAGTATTTCTCATTTTAAAATCTGATGGATTGGAACCAGGAATATGATATTCTACAGGATAGTTAAATAATCTAAGAAACCTGACTTCTGATTTAATACCTTTAAATACATACTTACATGTTAATAAAGTATAGCTATTGAGATCGGTAAAAGCAAATACTGTCGCGTCTTTATTACCAATAAACGATTTATGCATCGGATATTCGAGGCCATTATTATCAATAATTGATTTTACATAGGACGTGAAGGCTTCCAATCGCCGCCCTTTATTTTTGATAAGAATTTCAATAGTTACCAACTGGCTTTTATTGTTGCCCTCTACTTTAATCACAGAAAAAGTAAGATCTCCGTTTCGAACTTCAGTTATAGGTTTATTTAAAGTCAGCCCGCTTTTTAAATAGTGATTCTCATTCTTTACTACTTCAGAGCTTGTTTGAGCGAAGATGTAGGAGATTATAAAAGAAAAGGTAAACATAAGAATAGCTTCCTTCATAAAGTTCAGGATTAAGTGGTTGATAATATTAGTCAAAACTGATGCCAAAAAAAGTATTCTGAAAGAGCCACATTCATGGCTAAACAGTGTCTTTTAAGAAGGATATAGAGATTTTAAAAATAGAAGTACTAAACGTTTTGGGTAAGTGAAGTTTAACCCTGGATATCGAATGCAATCTGATATCAAATTGAAATGTATAGCTAAAATAATAGCGTGTTTTGACGTTTACAATAGGAATTATACGATTAACGACAATTCTTGATCATCGTCATGCAGGGATCTAAAAGGACACTCAGGTGGGGTTGCGAATACGCTATTCGACGCTATTGGAGGAATTGTTCAATAAGAAGATAAACTTTAGCATTCCTTCTTTTATAGCCCGTTAACTACAGTAAGTGAAACTTCCGGCCCAAAATTATCAATAGTATTGATGATGGTTCTGTTAAAAAAATATCACAGCCAATTGAAATGCATCTGAATTGGTACACTTCAATTGGCTGTGATAGATGAATTATTATTGCTTTATTAATTTTTTCTGCAGTAAGCTGTTATTCCCTGCCGAAAGCTCCAGCACATAAACACCATGTGTAAGATATGCAGGAACAGAAACATGCATCGAATTAATACCAGTTCCTAATTTTTCACGTGTTGTAAATACGGTTCTTCCATAAAGATCAATGAGTCGTACCCGTACAGTTTGCGGCGTATTTAATTGTACCTGCACGTTCAGCTCACTAACAAATGGATTAGGTTTTACCTGATAAGAACGAATACCATTTGCCTTGTTCAACGACGATTGTATCGGTTGTATGGCAAGCCGGCCATTTATGATTACGCTATCCGACCAAAAACAGGTTGAATCCTGTGTGCCGGGTTGCGCGGGATCGTCGGATTTAATGAACAGGGTATCACTACCATCAGGAAAAATAACTGTTGATTGATTGCAAATAGTTTTTGCAGGGGCTGTCACTATACTGAATTTTATCACCGCTTTATTGGCGCTTCCGGGTTTAACAATACCTGCTAATTCGCCCGGTGAATTAATTAAACGGCCGCCGGTTACTGAAAAGGGCATTGAATAGTTAACATCTGATACCGGTATACCATTCAGTGTGGTGGAATTAGTAAAATAATAAGCTCCTGCGGGAATGGTATCGTACAATTTTATACCGGCTGCGTTTATGTTCCCTGTATTGGTAACTTCAATAGTATATTCAACTGTATCTCCTGATACTATGGTAGTGCTGCCGGCTGTATTCAGGTACGATTTATCGGCTTTTAATACCGGAGCCAGTGTTGGTAAGGCGCAACTGGCGTAGTCGCTGTTGTAAAAAACATTGGTGGTAGAACTATTAATAGTCGTAACACTCATGGTAGCCAGATCCAATTTATATACGGTTTGATAAGCACCCCCTAAATATACATTGCCTGCAAGATCTGTCGCTGCTGAGGTATAGCCGCTTGCGGATACCGGACCTATGGCGCCCAGATATGTTGTTATACGTGTAACAGGATTGATCCTGTACAATCTGCCGGAATTAACGATCAGGTACAATTTACCCGAAGCATCGCCAAAAATATCTCCGCCCGCTTCATATAATATGTTATTGGCGCCATTTGTTGAATCATTTACAAGCGCCCCTAAACGGCTGATCACCGGCAGGCCGGAAGAAGGATCAATAGAAAAGCGAATAAGGTCCTGTGCGTTTGAAGTTAAAGCATAACCATAGCCGTCAGCAGCAAACGTCATGCGGTTAATATTATAACCCGAGCTCACAGTTGTTTCAAGCGGGTAGCCAATATATCTTTTTGCCGAAATGGGACTGCTGTTAAAGTCAATGTAACAAAGGTCCTCGGCACTGGTTGTATTATTAACGAAATACAACCGGTTCGTATTTGGGTCATAAGCCAAAGCGGCAGTGTTCGTTAATATACTACCGGCTGGTAATACCGCACCGGTAAGGGCATTATAACAAGGCCCTGTAGCCCCGTTATAAATGATGGTGGCTCCTGTTCCGTTTGTGGTATTTAAGGTTCGGATATACCGGTAAGTGAGGTTGCCGCCACTCGCAATATTGGTTGTAGCCTGGTAAACTACAGAACATTGCTGCCCGTTTACAGCGTTTTCAATACCGGTTAATAGGAATAAGAAAAAGAGAGAACATGTAACAGCGTAGAATTGTTTGTTCATAAAAAGGATTATGGTTAAAAATAAATGATTGATTGTGTGTAACAGCATGGCGCAGTTGCTGCTGCTTATTTATAGATTAATTTGGGGAACATAACAGTGGTTATGTATATGCATGAAAGGATTGATTTTGGTTCTAAGTTAAAAGAACCAAAATATATTGTCAAATCAACTCATTAAGCGTGCTGATTTGGGCCAAAAGCGCGCAGTTTTTGGCAATAAGTGTGTAACTATTTTCTTTTACTGCTGGTCTTTCAGCACAATCCTGAATGTGGTTCCCTTACCGGGTTCGGAAGTTTTAACGAACAGCAGTCCTTTATGATATTGTTCAATAATACGTTTCGACAAACTTAAGCCCAATCCCCACCCGCGTTTTTTGGTGGTAAAGCCCGGTTTGAACACCTTGCTGATATTTTGTTTGGCAATACCCTTGCCTGTATCAGATACATCGATATAGGTTTCTCCGTTTTGCTGCCAGATGTGAATCGCTATCTGGCCTTTACCTTCCATGGCATCCAGCGCATTCTTCAGCAGATTTTCAATTACCCAGTCGAACAGGGGAGGAGAGATCATGGCAGTGATCTCATTAATATTATGTGTATCCAGCTGAAACTGTACTTTGCCGGTTGCCCTTTTTCGAATGTATTCCATCATACTGGCCACCTGGGTAACTATATTATGTTGCTCGAGGTGGGGCGTACTGCCGATTTTGCCAAACCGGTCACTCACCAGCTTTAACCGGTTCACATCCTTTTCCATTTCCACCACAATTTTTTCATCGGAATAATTTTCTTTCAGCATTTCCACCCAGCCCTGCAGCGAAGTAAGCGGAGTGCCCAGCTGGTGGGCCGTTTCTTTGGCCATGCCCGCCCATACCTGGTTTTGCGATGACCTGAAGCTGGTAGTAAGTGCCAGAATGGTAATAATTATAAACATGCTTACAACGAACAGTTGCACCAACGGATAGTATCGCACCTGGTTCAGCAACGTGGTGTGACCGTAATAATACAGGTTCCTTTCTGCCTTGTTAAACGGGTTCACCCATTCAATAGCCGGGTTTTGCGAACGGAATTCATTCAGTTTTTTCTGCACATAACCGGAATCGTTGGCAACGTTTGCCGAATCGAGGTTTACATGATCAAGCACATGCCCACCCTCATCGGTAACAATAATAGGAATGGTTTTATTTTCGGCAATAATAATGCTTACCAGTTTATCACTCAGTCCCGAGGTATCGTGCACCAGCAGTTTGGTCGCTTCTACCCATTCTTCAACTTTTTGTCTTTCTTCGAGTGCGATCTTCCTTGCCAGGTATTGCGAGTAAAAAATAGTTCCGCTAACAATGGCTATGGCAATAAGGGCTAATCCGGTTCTCCAGTTAAAAAGCGGTTGAATCATTCAACTAATTTATATAAAAACCGTTCCTTTGCATCCGTTATTTAGGTGAAATATTTTATAACCAGCATGGCAGCACCATTTGTATCCATAGTAATATTGAACTGGAACGGGCGAAATTTTCTGCAACAATTTTTGCCATCGGTACTGGCAACCACCTATAATAACAGGGAAGTGGTGGTTATTGACAATGCCTCTAACGACGATTCGGTGGCTTATCTTCAGGAACAATGGCCCACAGTACGCATTATTCAAAATAAGCACAATTACGGTTTTGCGCAGGGATACAACGAAGGGTTGAAACAAATTCAGGCAGATTATTATGTGTTGTTGAACTCCGATGTGGAGGTAACGCCCACCTGGCTCGATGCAATGGTGAATTTGCTGCAAAGCGATACATCGATAGCTGCCTGTCAGCCCAAAATTCTTCAATATTTTAATAAAGATCTTTTTGAATATGCCGGGGCGGCGGGCGGATGGCTCGATCATTATGGTTATCCGTTTGCCCGGGGGCGTATTTTTGATGTGTGTGAGAAGGATGAAGGGCAGTATGATACGGCCGTGCCTATTTTCTGGGCCAGCGGGGCGGCGTTGTTTGTGCGGGCAAATGTGTACCACGCCTTAGGCGGACTGGATGAATATTTTTTTGCGCACCAGGAGGAAATTGATTTCTGCTGGCGGGTGCAGCTGGCGGGGTATAAGGTGTTTGCATGTCCGCAATCGGTTGTATATCATGTAGGTGGAGGAACTTTACCCAAGGGCAATGCCCGGAAGGTATTGCTCAATTTCAGGAACAACCTGGTAATGATGGCCAAGAACCTGCCAGCCTGGGAGGCCACCTGGAAGATATCGTACCGGTTTTGGCTGGATTATATTTCGGCCTTTAAATCGTTGCTGGCGGGGGAAAAAACCTATTACCGGAGTGTGATGAAAGCGCATGCGGCTTTTTTGAAATGGCTGTTTGTGAAGAAAAAGAAGGGACTTTTCCCGCCAAAAAAGAAAGGCGAACTGTATGGTTATCTGCATAAAAGCGTGGTGTGGAGCTACTTTATACGAGGCAAAAAAACTTTTACAGAAATTGTTGAAAATAAACCCTGATTTTTTGGTCTGAACTATTATTTTTGCACTGCAATCAACGAGTTATGGAAATTCAGGAAAAAGATCCCCGCGAAAAAGATTTTAAACACAGTTGGGTAAATTCATCCGTATTTTTATTTTACCTACAGGTATTTTGCATTATTGCTTTTGTAGCTGGTGGCTGTTACAGCCTCTATCAGCATCGCTATAAGGGTAAGCCGAAGGTAGAGGTGCCTGCGAATACGCAATACACTCCTCAGTATAAATAAGTGATTTTTAAGGAGAAAAATTTTGCAGAAATTAAATAATCCTTATTTTTGCACTCCCAAATCAAAAACGCTGATACTGAAAGGGTAAAGCGGGTTTGAAAGAAGAAAGAAAATAAGATCTTTAAGAATATTTATCGTCTTCGTTTAGGCGTTGACGATTAAAAGCGGAAGTAGCTCAGTTGGTAGAGCGCAACCTTGCCAAGGTTGAGGTCGCGGGTTCGAGCCTCGTCTTCCGCTCAAAAGAAATTCCATCCGGTATCAGATGGAATTTTTTGTTTCACTAAGATCCTAAGGTGTTGTTCCGGGATCAGGTATTTGGTGTAGATTTAAGATAATTGCACACCGGTGCAAAATTGGTCGGAATGTTCTTATTTACTTAAGGACTCTTCCACCCGGGTGGTGGAACTGGTAGACACGCAGGACTTAAAATCCTGTTGGCAGCAATGCTAGTGTGGGTTCAACTCCCATCCCGGGTACAAAACAAAAGCCGCTCCCGGAGCGGCTTTTGGCGTTTTATTGCTTTAAAGCTTCTTGTTGCCGGATGCTTTCTTTGTGAATATCTTCGTAAAGTGCCTTAATAAATTCTTCTGAAAGGCCTTGTTCTTTACCATAAGTTATCGCTTGCTGAAGCACTTCATTGAATCGATTGGATTGTACAACTCCTATATTATGTTTCAGCTTATATGCTCCAATAGCTCTTGCAGCTTCCATTCTCTCACCCAGAAGGCGAACAATATCCTTATCAAGTTGGTCAATTTTATCTCTAAATATGGTAAGTGTGTCACGCTTCGCAGACGTTTGTGTTTGTGCATTTGCGGTTATCAGCCCCATTGCTAACATACATGTGAAAATTATTCTTTTAGTCATAAGTAAAATAATTATTATAAAATATAAGCACTTAGGTAAAGTTAAGTTTTGATGAGAGATTTTTGACCGTATTAACAGGCATAAACCCGCGAACGTTAATTAGGAAAGGGTGTTTTTTGTATCCTTCTTTTTATATTCGCTACAACGGAATTCAGCTTACTATGTAATGCATAAATTTAAATAGAAATATTTTTAATCAGGCTATATGCAAATAACACTTATAGATACCAATCCTTCACTGGGGTATGCCTGGCAGGAAGTTTTTTCTGAAGCAGAAAACGTGGAAATTGTTACAGGCGATATAACTACAGTTTTATGTGATGCGATCGTGAGTCCGGCCAATTCTTTCGGTTTTATGGATGGAGGCGTTGATTATGTCATTTCGGAACGGTTAGGATGGGGGCTGGAAAAAGAATTGCAAAAAAGAATAAAGGCACTGCCCGAAGGCGAGTTGTTGGCAGGTAGGGCATTGATTTTGGAAACAGGTGATTCGCAAATCCCATTTTTAATTTCAGCTCCTACCATGCGTATTCCTACTAATTTCAATATTGATACTTCCATAAATGCTTATCTGGCAATGAAAGCAGTACTCATTGCCAGTTTAGCCGATGAAAGAATTTCTTCAATCGCTGTTCCGGGCCTTTGCACCGGTGTAGGTGGAATGCAGCCTGGAGTCTGCGCCAGTCAAATGTTTATGGCTTACCAGGAAATAATATTGGGCCAACGAATGGATTTTAAAACCTTTGGAGAAGCGCAAAAGTATCATTTGGAGATCAATCGACAGGGATTGATCTGGACGCACTAAACAGGTGATTGATTTTCCTGGCTGCCATCCAGGCTTTTCTTTTCATATTGGAGTTCAGTCGTTTTTGCTTTCAACTTCTTTTCCGTTTTCATGGTTCCATTATGAAAAAACTTAAAAAGTTTTTTCAACTGCAATTCAACGACCGGAAATATAACTTCATCAATTCAGTGGAAATCTTCTTTTTATTAGCCATATTTCGGTAGTGTCTCAGTTTGAAATTTCTGCAACTATTATTTCATTTTCTCAAGACTATCAATTGAAGATTGAATATCTATTAACCGGGCATGAACGGTTCCAAGTTGCTTCTTTTTAGCCTCAGCGCTGTCATAAACGCCTTTTTGCACGTAGCCGTCTATCCTTTCGGTTATATTATTAGCGCTATCCTTTAGGAGTTTTTGTTCGCTCAAAAGTTTTGTCCTCACTGCATTACGATTGCATCCGCAAGCGAACAGGATGAGAATGCTTAAAACGGCTGAATACTTCATATAAATTTTTAATTAAAGTTGGAAAAAATCAGAATCCGCAAGAGGTGCAAGATAACACAATAAAAAAACGCCTTATTCAGCGTTTCCTTTCTTTTCCATGAATATAAAGATACAAAACCCTGTGCTAATCCGGTCAGGCACTCAGAATCGCAAGCATGCGCAAACGCTTGTAAATCAATGAGAATTTGGTTAGATAATTCTCCCTTTGGGGGTACACATCAAAGTTAGAAGCCGCTCTTAGATCGGCTTTCGGCGTTTTAAGAAGTGTGGGAAAACGCAGTCTGTTTGCGCTCATCCTTTCCCGTACTACAACAATACTACATTCAATATTTGACCAGATAATTCTCCGTCCCGGATATTTGATTTAATCATTTATAAAGGTCGCTCCGTTAAAAAATATTATATATTTTGCAATGTGTTCAATACGCACAATATTTAACATAACAACCAAAACCTTTATTTAGTAAACCCTTCAACCCATGAACCGGCAGTTAACCCTGGGCTTTTTTTCCCGGCCTTTTATCCTTTTAACACCTTCGAACAGAAAATCAATCCATTTCTATTTTTCACTGGCATTATTGCTGTTATGGGCATTTCCATTTCAGGTTTGCCATGCGCAAAGTTTATTATGGGCTAAAGGCTTTGGTAACCCTGAACCTTTAGGTGGCAATATTTATGGTACCGGCATTAAAGCAGATGCATCAGGTAATACCTATGTAACCGGTTATTTCTATGCAAACGCCGATTTTGACCCGGGTACGGGAACTGCAACTTTAACAAGTACCGGCGGCGCCGACATTTTTATAGCCAAATACGATGCGTCGGGCAATTATGTATGGGCTAAAAACATCGGCGGAACGCTTAATGATGATAGCAGCAGTATTACAATAGATGGCAACGGTAATGTTTATGTGACAGGTTATTTTCGGGGAACTGCTGATTTTGATCCCGGCACAGGCACTGCTAATTTAACAAGTGCGGGTGGCGCAGATATTTTTCTGGCAAAATATGATGGCTCCGGAAATTATAGCTGGGCAAAGAATATGGGCGGTACGGCCGATGATATCAGTTCCGGCATTGCAGTGGATGCTGCTTCCAATATTTATATAACAGGATCATTTAACGGTTCAGGCGATTTTGATGCAGGCGCCGGTACTGCCAGCCTGACAAGTATGGGTGGTACTGATATCTTTCTCACAGCCTATGATGTTGCAGGCAATTATTTGTGGGCGAAAAATATGGGCGGAACCGGTACAGATAGTGCGTTGGCTGTTGTACTGGATGCCAGTGGCAATATATACATCACCGGTTCATTTACCGGTACAGTTGATCTTGATGGAGATGCACCTGTTGCCAATTATACCAGCATGGGTAATGCCGATATATTTTGGGCAAAGTATGATGCTTCCGGCACATTCGCCTGGGCGAAAACTATAGGTGGAACCGGTGATGATATTGGGCGTGGTATTTCGGTTGATGCAACTGGTAATGTAAATATTACTGGTTCTTTTTCAGCCACAGTTGATTTTGATGCAGGCGCAGGTACCACAAATTATACAAGTTATGGTGGCTCCGATATCTATATTGCCAGGTATGATGCCTCGGGCAATTATGCATGGGCATTTTGCTTTGGTGATACAGGAGATGATTTTGGACGAAGCATTGCAACAAATGCGGGTGGTGATATTTATATTACGGGTTCGTGGTTCACTGATTATTATTCCGTAACTATTCCCAGCGCGTACAGCCATGAAATAATAACTCTCAAGCTCGATATGACGGGGAACAGGATTTGGGAAGCTGTTACGTCAGGTGATGGTTACCCCAATGGCAACTGCATTTCCATAGATGGCAGTTCAAATGCTTATACTACCGGTTCATTCAATAGTGTAACTGATTTCAATCCGAATGTAAATGGCTCCGGCGTCCTTACAGCAACTACCAGTAATGCCTTTATAGCTAAATATAATAGCAACGGTACTTACGGTTGGGCTGGTCAGTTAGGGCGATATAATCCTTCTACATCATTCGCAAATGCAAGAAAAGTAGTATTGGATGCCAGTGGCAATTTGTATGTAACCGGCTATTTTAATGGAACAGTTGATTTTGATGCAGGCCCCGGGAACGCAACATTGACGAGTGCGGGCCAATACGATATTTTCATAGCCAAATACGACGGCGCCGGTAACTATATATGGGCAAAGCAAATCGGCGGCCTAAACGCTGAGTTTGCCACAACTATTGCTGTAGATGCAAATGGTAATGCCTACATAGCAGGAACATTTAGTAATACTGTCGATTTTAATGCAGGGGCTGGGATAGCGAACTTAACCAGCCCAGGTTTTGGTATATATCTTACAAAGTATGATGCCGCCGGCAATTTTGTATGGGCGAAAAATTTTACACCGGCAATTGCAGGAAACAGCTCTTCTCCCTTTGCCATTGCGATAGATGGAAACGGTAATGTATTTATGACAGGAACTCTTTACGGTACCGTTGATTTTGATGCAAGTGCAGCAACGGCCAACCTGACGAGTGCCGGTAGTTCCGATGTATTTTTTGTGCGTTATGATGCAGCCGGCAATTTTGTATGGGCAAAAAATATTGGTGGTACCGGTACCGATAGGGTCTCTGGTATTACTACGGATGCCGGCGGCAATTTGTATGTAGCAGGATATTTTGCAGGTACGGGTGATTTTGATGCCGGTACTGGTGTGGCAAGCCTGACAAGCGTTGGTAGTTTTGATATTTTTATAACCAGGTACGATGCGTTGGGCAATTATGTATGGGCCAAAAGCATAGGAGCTGCAGCTACCGACGTTTCGTTGGGTATGGCAATGGACCAAAACAACGATTTATATATAACCGGTTACTTTAGTGGCACTGTTGATTTTGACGCTGGCGCCGGTGTTAGTACACTTACAAGTACAGGAAACGACGACATGTATATTGCCAAATATGATCTTTCGGGCAATTATGTATGGGCAAAAAACATGGGCGGTAGCGGTACTGATGTGAGCACTTGTATTACAGCCAATGGCAACGGTGATCTGTATATCTCCGGTTATTTCGCCGGAACTGCCGATTTTGATCCTTCAGCTGCCACGGCGAATGTTTCTGCTTCCGGAACAAGTGATTATTTTCTTGCCCGCTATGATGCATCGGGTAATTATATAACAGCGAAAAGCATGGGGACCACTACTAATAAAAATATCATAGGTATTGTTGCTGATGCAGCAGGTAACGTAGTTACAACCGGTTATTTTACGGTTATGGCCGATTTTGATCCGGATGCATCTGTTTACAACCTAATAAGCATGAATAGTTCTTCTGACATTTTCATTGCTAAATATAATCTGGCAGCAACTCCTTTACCAATAACCCTGCTTTCTTTTGATGCCAAACCACAACAATCGGGCGTACATGTTACCTGGATCACTACTGAAGAACTCAATAACAGTTATTTTGAAGTGCTGCGAAGTAACGATGGCGTGCATTTTGAAACCATAGGAAAAGTAAATGGTTGCAGCAGGTGTGAACCAGTAATGCAATATAGCTTCGGGGATCTTCATCCTTATCCGGCAACATCTTATTACCGCCTTAAACAGGTGGATGTTGATGGTGGATATAGTTATAGTAAAGTGGTTGCCGTTAAATTCTCCAGCCAAACAGTAGCAGCGGTGTCACTTTATCCTAACCCGGGTGGCGGGCGCTTTTTGATGAAATTACAAAACACTGCAAATAGTAAGCAAATACAGGTAAACATCAGCGATGCTTCCGGCAACCTGATTCAGCAATTACATCCGGTTATTGGAACGGCGGAAAATCAGCTTTTGATCGATTTGAGCAAACAACCGGCAGGTATGTATTTTATTCAGCTAATCAATAACGATGGCACTGAACCAACAACGTTGAAGGTGATGAAATATTAAGCAAACAGCCTACGAACATTATACAAAATAATAAATAATTTATATGCAAATCAGCAAAGAAGATATCATTGAAGTTGTAAACAAATTATTCGTTTACACGGATAACAGAACGTGGGACAAACTTCAAAACGAAGTATTTACAGACCAGGTTTTTTTTGATATGTCATCGCTTGGAGGGCAAAAGTCTCTTTTAACTTCAAAGGAAATATGTGACCTCTGGAACGACGGATTTAAAGGAATAGATTCTGTTAATCATCTCGCCGGTAATTATATTGTGAACATTCAAGACGCAATAGCTATTGTATCGGCATATGCAACCGCCACTCATTATAAGTCATCAGCCCTAAACGGCAAAACACGGGAATTTGTTGGAACGTATGATATTGAATTAGTTTTCCTTGAAAATTCCTGGCGGATAAACAAATTCAAGTACAACCTGAAATTTATGGCAGGCAATATCGAACTCACCTGAATAATTTCATCCGATTTAAGCATTTGTGCTACGTTGGGGCAATTCACTCCAGGATCCCAACCGCCAAAATCCCTTATCTGAATTTCATTATTTCCTTTAATATAAAAAACAACCCCGCCCAAAGGCGGGGTTCACTATTTAAGATATGTATGATCGATTACTGTATCGATCTGGAAACAACCGGCGACCAGGCCTTTTGACTTCTGCGGCCGATCGCAATTACGCGGAACCAGTACCGTTTGTCAGACGCCAGCCCCTTAAACGTGTGATCACGTATGGTACTTTCTTCACCGACCCACACGGTATTCGGGCCCGGTGATTCGGAAGCATACTGATACACAAAGGCTACGGTGCCTGTTGCTTTCTTAACACGTACGGTGGCTTCACCAGGCGCACCTAGGTCAACCTCCGGTGTTTCGATAGCTGTTGCAATGCGGCTGCTTTGTTCATCTGTAACATCAAAGCCGCTGCTTAAGATCAATGTGCGGTCGCCTTTACAGGTGGCGATTACATATTGAGCCAGTTCTTCCAGCGATGCCAGCGTCAGCGCCTTCTTGTCGTTTTTAACAGACACCCATTCCTTGTCGCGGCTTTTGGCTTTTACTAGCGCTGCCTGTAATTCAGGAAGCACTTTTTTGAGATTTGCCAGGGTCGCCGGCGGATTGGGGAAAACCGGATTGTTTTCCATTTTCTCAATAACGCGTTGACAAATGGTTGCCAGGTCGCGTTCTTTCTTAAACGTTATTATATTCTTTTTCATGACGAAAAATTTGGAAGTTAGAAAATAAAAATACCAGCTAAGCCAATTTCGTTTAATGCAAACGACTTTGCATTAAATGAAAAGTCCATTCCGTTTAATCCCAAACACTTTGAATTAAACGAAAAGTCAATTCTGTTTAATTCAAAACACCTACTTTACGGCCGTTTTTTATATCTTTAATCCTGTACAAATCCATTCAGTCAATGTTCAAAAACCTTCTTCTTAACTTTTCATCCAGCGGCAAATTAATTCGGGATATCAGGAACGACAATTACAAAAACTGGGAATCCCACTTCGATAAATATAATAGCACAAGTACCCAAAAAGCCGATCCTGTTAAGCTTAAATCACTTGGATTGGAGATTTATGAAAGCAATCTGAAAGAGATTATACAGGATTATTCGATCACTGATGGAGAAAAAGATGTACTCAGGAAAATAAAAGATTATTTTCAGTTGTCCGATACCGCTATTGATTCCATTAAAAGCAAGTATGCAAAAACTGCATTAACTAATCTTTCAAAACAAAAGCTGGCCGACAACCAATTGACTGAAGAAGAAATAGAGGAGATCGGGCTGTTTGCAAAAGAGTTGAATATTTCTGAGGACGAGGTTAATCGAATTAATAAAAAAAATGCTTCTGCATTATACGAAAACGCAGTCAGGCAGGTAGTTTCTGATAATATGGTAACTGTTGACGAACAGCAGGCGTTGAAAAAATTAGCGCAACAACTGGGCATCAATATGCGGGAAGCTGCAATCGATAAAAAGCTGCGGGAAGACTATTATTTCCTTACGTTATTAAATGCCCTGGATAAAGGGTATTTGCCTGAAATGAAACCGCCTTCCATTGAAACGCAAAATGACGAGGTGGCATATTGGGAAATAAGCTCAAACCTGGTGGCCGCCAGAAATAATATGTCAGGGTATATCAGTGAAGGCGGTAGGGTACGTATTAAAGTGGCGAAAGGCGTGTCATACCGATTGGGTTCAAGCAGAAACACGCCTATGAGAGAAGAGGTAACTACAAACCAGCAGGGAGTGTTTGTTGTAACCAATAGGCGGGTAGTATTTGCTGCCAGTCAACAATCATTTTCTATACCCTTTTCTCAATTGAATTCATTTGATACCTATACCGACGGCATAGGCCTGCAAAAAAATAATGCAGAGCTGCTTTTGCAATTCTATGACAAACAAATGTCGGAGGTGGTATTCAAAGTTCTTACCAATGCGATAAATGCCAATATCTAAACTCACATAATGGCTAAGCCATATAGGAAAAATGCTGTTCTGGTTTTATGCGATGAAAATAGAAAAGGAATTTCATATTTGCTAATGTAGTAGTATATTTCGGTCTTGTTGAGTCCAATAAATGTAGGAAGCGCTCATTGGCCCCAATACAGTAATTTGATCCATTTATGACAAAAGGGAACAAAGCAATACTTATTGCAATAGGCATTGGAATTTTAATCAACCTTGCAAAAGAAAAATTGCTTGGAACGCACAAGAATGAAATCATAGTTGCCGGCCATCATATAAACAAAACGCCATGCCTGGGCGCAGTCAATGAATTATTTGGGGCGGCAGTGGATTCGGTCAAAGTATGCGATTGCGCGTTACCAAAATACTACGAGATAATTAAGAACGATCCCGAAAAAGTCAAAAAATTTGAGGAAGTTGGCTTTTGGGGTTTGGAGGGAGGGGGGAAAGAAAGTTCGATGAGTCTTCTTAAGGATTGTATAGTTGCCAATATCCTCGACACAACTTACAAAATGAATCTGGGGAAATACAGACAAGTTTTGGTCAAACAATTTAATGACTCTATTACGAAAAGCCCTTATGTTAATATGATCAATACTGACACCTTCTGCAGTTGTATCATACGGCGATTAGACCATAATGTTACAATAAAGGATTATTTTTCTAAAAGTTATTATGATACTGATTCTCTTAACGAAATATTGAATGGCTGCATTAAGCAAAGTAAATTAAAAAATTAAATCGGGTGACGACAAAATGCCTAACCCAATAAGCTTTGTCGTACGAAAAATGCCAATGATAAGATTAGAACTTTTAAATGGCTGGAAGTTAGGCTTCTCAATTCTGTAGATGATATTGCAGAATGGGGATAATACTTAAATATTTTCGGTATTTTCAAAAAGCAAGTGGCATAACAAACCACTCATACTCCTTAAATGAAATCAATAGCCAAAGATATTTTAATTGACGCGTCTAAGCTAGTTGACAAAAAGTTCCATGCACAGAGGCAACTTATAAACTTTTATGAGTTCATGGAGCATCATGAATATGGACTCGCATTGGAAAGTTTAATTGAACTTTCAGATGAAGTAGAAGACCGGTTCACTTACGGATTCTGGCTTAATCTCGATAAGGCCGCAGGTTTAATGGGGTTGATACATGAACAGGAAATAATTAAGAATAAGATTTCAGATTTCTTGTTTAACAATGCAAAGGATTTTTCACTTAAAGACAGGGACATTGAAGCCGAAATTTATTATTTAAAAACTGAAGAAGGCGGGCGGTCTTATTTTGTTTACAGTGGCTATCGCGGTACATTTCATTACAATGGGCAGTATAATTCGGCTATGCAGGAGTTTATAGGGCAGGTTACATGTTACCCAGGCAACCAGGTTAAAGTATATATGACCTTTGCTGCACCAGAAGCACAAATTGGTAGATTATATGAAGGGCTTAAATTTGATATAACAGAAGGGGCAAGGATTGTAGCACACGGAACAATTCTAAAAATATTCAGAAAGGATTTGGTTAAAACATAACATATTAAATTATTTCTATCTCCACCAAAGTCGAAAATACCCAATTATGAAAAACGGGTTCGCAAACTTCTAACAAGCTTTAGCTTTATGGCTCAACTGTAATCACATATGATTTAGGCATTGGATTACTCCATGCGTCACCAATGACAACACTTAGTGTAGCTTCTCCTTGTTTAAGGGCTTTAAAAAGTACAATGTTAGGCGAGCCCTGCGGATAAATTTTTTCTCCCGAAGGAAGTAAAAAAGATTCTGAAAAAACGCCTATGAATTCAATGACATCGCTTCCTGAAATCTGATGCCCGCCTGTTGCCTTAAAAAGCAAAACATCACCTGCGTTGATATAAATTTTTTTCGGTAATTCCTGAATGCTATCAATTGTGACCAGTTGAGCCATAACCTGGATTAGCTTGCTATTAGTTGACCTCCTTTGTCAAACTTGACGTAATTACTTCTTCAATCTCTGTGTCACTTACGTCCTCTTCTTCAGTCCACTCTTCCCCAAAGGCTTCATTCCCATGTTCTGCATGTTGAGTGCTGGACGGTTTGGGATAAATTTTAGCTGCAAACGTGTAATCCGTTTCATTAATATCTGTACCACCCAATATTGGTTTACCGTCGCGGGTAATGGATGCAGGAAGACGATAACACATTATGGAAGTCTGATCTGCAGGAGTACCCATAATTGATGTTACGTTTAACGGAGTAAGCACTTGTTGATCTACTGTTCTGCGATCCCAACCCTGGGTTCTTGCAAAATATTCGTAAGCTTTCTCCGGATCAATCCTGTTTACAATATCCTGCCTCATGTGTTCATGGGGAAACCCAAGCGTATGTCCTGTTTCATGTCTTATCACTCTGTAAAACTCTGAATCAATTGTATTCATTGTAAATCCCTGCAGGTTCATGGTTTGTATGTGTTTCGGAACGTGCAGAATGTCTGTTCCAAGATAAGACCAATACCCACCGCCACCCCTGGAAATTCTTACATTGCCAGGTCCTGATGTTTCTACAAAAGAGATGCAAGCCGTTTTTGACCATGCGTTCATGTGACTTATGATCTTTTTTTTGAGATTAGCGGGAGTAGGTTCCATAAAGCTTACCGTTAGCTTCCTCTGGGAAGGCCCCCAGTATTTTGTTATAAGCAGTGTTAGCTTTTGTGGATCAGCCGCTAATATTGCTGCCATTTCTCTTGAGGACTCGATTACAGGACTATTGACAGGAAATATTTTGATAGCTGTTTCAGCAGCTTTGGCAAGCAGATGATTTGGAAGCGTTTTAATGGTACATCCGATTTCTTCGGATACACCTTTTTTTTCTTCCTCGCCGCCTGTAGACTCGAGTGCCTGGTTCGCCATGTTAACGATGCGGGTTAAGACCTCCTCGGGGCTGTTTGATTTGTTCATGATTGACCTCCTGATTTTAAAATTATTCTTTTAGTTTGGACATAGTAATATTGTTCATTCCCCCCGATGTAGAATTAAAGGGAAGTTTGATTCTTTACTAAATAATGACTGCTCTCAGATTTAAATAAAAATGCAGAATGAAACTGTGTGTTTCACATACATCGCTTTAAGGTTTTAGTAATTAAATGTTTTGTTTTGTGGTTCCTATTTCTTAAACAGGCGTTTGGATTAAGAAGGACTATCCAGAAGGTGAAAGGATTGCAGACAAAGGTTGGAAATAATTTTTAATGAAAAAATATGATTCTTGTCACTCTTTTTCAATGGCTATACTCTGATTGTACTATTGCAAATGAACGTTTCCGTTGTTCGTCGGGCTTGATTGCATGTTCCATTTCTATATACATTTTTCTGTTAACGAATTACCATTGTTTTTAAACCTGCACACGAAATTATTATTAACGGGAATCAATATTTGCAGTTTATCATTATTAACTATTTAATATAAAAAACAACGGGACCGCACATGCAGTCCCGTTCACTATTAAGATATGTCTTGCAAATTTCTGTACCCTTCGCCAAATCGCATTATCTATACCATGCTCACGAATTGATGATTTCTTTTTCAAGCAGGGTTTTACTAACTATCGCACTATGTGCTTTTTTGCGGCTTGTTGTTCTGCCCAGCAAAATATTCAGGGCTTCCCATTCAGGAATATAATCGCTTACGATTTTGAGCATGCCTGCAAAAGGAATAAATAAGATCATTCCCGAAACACCCCATATAATGCCTCCCGCAATAATTGCAACCAGCGTTGCCCAGGTGCTTACCTTTAATTGGGTAGCTACTACTTTTGGGAAAATAACATTGGCTTCAAGATATTGTACAAACGAAAATACGGCTACAACCCCTATTGGGTACCACACAGAGTCTTTCGTGATCCAGGCTACTGAAATTGGTAACAGGGCGCTCACACAAATACCTACATATGGAATGATCGTCATGATGGCGGTAAGCATACCAAATAGTATGGCATGAGGAATGCCCAGCGCCAGCAGTCCGATACTATTAAGGGCGCCAACGATCAGGTACACCATAACCATGCCTTTAATAAAATTAAAGTAGGTATGTATGGTTTCACTTAAAATGGCCTTTAATTGCTCACTGTATTTATTGCCGGTTAGTTTTGCCAGAAATTGAACAAATACCTCGCGGTTATATAAGAACAACGCTGCATACACCGGTACAAGAAATAAAGTAAATAAGCCACCGGCTGTTGCAGAAATTGTTGATTGTAAAATACTACCTGTACTATTACCAAAATTATGCACCAACTGCTGCCACCATTCATTTTGGGCGGCGATAGAAAAACCAAAACCCGATGCTATCCATTGCTGTAATTCCGATAAAGAAGGCTTTACTTTATTCAGTAATTGTGGTACGTCGTGCCGCAGTTCATTAATCTGCATAAAAAGCAGACTCATTAAAATGCCAAAGAAAATAAAAACGATCAGCAAAGCTGCTGTAATAGCCAGGCTACGCGGCCAACGATGTTGTTCGAGCCGTTTACAAACGGGGTATAATACCATAGCAATCAGCAAACCGTAGCAAATTGGCACAAACAGTGTTCTGCCAAAATAAAGAACAACCGCTGTGAATAGGATAATCTGCAGGTGTTTTAAAAATGAATTTGTATTATAGGAGTTATTGATCATTTAGTTATAAAGCTATTAGTATTGCTGCCGTTTATGCCTAACAAAAGTCATTATAACCGGTGAGTTTAATAATGTGATGAGATGATAAACATCATCAGGTAACAGGTCTTACTTTCCAATGCTGTTCCCCGTTCTCCCTTACGGGGCCAACCTGAAGTTCAGGTGCGCCAAAATACGGTTGACATTACATTTGTGATCATTATCATTCCTCCAAATGATCAGCTTCATATACGGTTTGCTTAAACAGGTGGAACTTTAAGAATAACACATTTGTATGGCGTTACCGGTTAAAACAGCTGATTTTTTGCAACAAACCGGCGGTATATCTGCCTTCGCCGGCCGCTTCTTTAAAGAGGCTTTCAAACCCCGGTACGAAGTAGCTGAGTTCATTCGCCAATGTTTTGTGATCGGGTACAAATCATTACCGCTTATTGGTTTAACCGGTTTTATCATGGGCCTTGTTTTAACCATGCAGTTGCGGCCTTCATTGATTGAATATGGTGTAGAATCACAACTCCCTGTCATGGTAGGTATTGCGATTGTACGGGAAATTGGTCCCGTTATCACGGCCCTGATCTTTGCCGGCAAAATTGGCAGCAGTATTGGCGCTGAACTGGGATCTATGAAGGTAACCGAACAAATTGATGCTATGGAGGTATCGGGTACCAATCCGTTTAAATACCTGGTGGTTACAAGAGTAATGGCGTCAACACTGATGTTGCCGGTATTGGCAATGCTTAGTGATGCGATTTCATTATACGGATCATATCTGGGCGTGAACATTCGCGGAGTAACCAGTTTCCGTTTGTTTTATATGCAGGTATTCAACAGTCTTGAATTTGGTGATGTGTTGCCTGCCTTTATCAAATCATTTTTCTTCGGTTTTGCAATTGGTATTATTGGATGCTATAAAGGGTATTTTTCAAACAAAGGAACGGAAGGGGTAGGACAGTCGGCCAATTCGGCTGTAGTGGTTTCGTCTATTATGATATTTATAATAGACCTTATAGCTGTACAAATTACAGATGTATTTAACCTGAATTAAACCGTAAGTGAGTGGAAGAACAATTAGTCATACAACAAACAAAAAAGAAAAGTGCAGAGGAAGTGATGGTTGTTAAACACCTGTATAAATCGTTTGGAAGCAATGCCGTATTGGTAGATTTCAATCTTACCCTTGGTAAAGGCGAAAACCTGGTGGTGCTGGGCAAATCAGGTTCAGGAAAATCGGTTTTAATTAAATGTATCATTGGTTTGCTTGAGCCGGATAAAGGCGCCATTGAAATGTTCGGAAAAAATATTCCCGACCTGGATCACGAAGACCTCGATAAGATACGTGCCAAGGTTGGTTTTCTTTTTCAAAGCAATGCCCTGTACGATTCTATGACCGTGCGCCAAAACCTGGAGTTTCCTTTGCGTCGTCACTGGATACAGGTTACACAGCAGGAAGTAGATAAAATGGTGCAGGAAGCATTGAATGATGTAGGTTTGGCGCATACGGTAAATATGATGCCGGCAGAGTTATCGGGGGGAATGCGTAAAAGAATTGCACTGGCGCGAACGCTCATTCTTAAACCCGATATCATTTTGTACGACGAACCAACTACCGGCCTTGATCCCGTAACCGGAAAAGAAATTATACAACTGATAGTGGCCATACAGAAAAAATATAAATCATCTTCCCTGATTATTTCGCACGACATGACTTGTGTGCGTTTGGCAGCCGATAGGGTAGTGGTACTTGTAGATGGCCATTGTTATGCGGAGGGAACATATGAAACATTACGAAAATCCAATGATCCTAAAGTAAAACAGTTTTTTGAATAATTATTTTATGGCAAAGAATGCAATCAATACAATAAAACTGGGTGTATTTGTAGTTGCGGGATTATTATTCCTCATACTACTGCTTTATATGATCGGGAAAAACAAGAATATATTTGGACCATCATTCGTTTTAAAAGCACAGTTTGAAAATGTACAGGGCCTTGTGCCGGGCAATAATGTAAGGTTTTCCGGTATTGAAATAGGAACCATAAAACGGATAAATATACTGAGTGATACCTCGATTGAAGTAATAATGGTAGTAGATGATAAGATGAAAAAAATTATCCGTAGTAACGCCATTGTTTCAATTGGCTCAGATGGATTAATGGGTAACAAGGTGATAAATATTTCTCCTGAACGAACACCGGCGCCCCTCGTTACCGGAGGATCGATATTAAACACCCGTAAAGCTGTTAGTACCGATGATATGGTGCAGATTTTATCTAAAACCAACCAGGATGTGGCGGTTATTGCAGCACAACTAAAAGTAACCGTACAACGTATAAATAACAGTACGGCTTTATGGACAATTTTAAATGACGAAACTTTACCGCAAAATATAAGAGTTTCTGCTGCCAATGTACAATTAGCCACTGCACGTGCTTCGGCTATAACAAATGATCTGCAATCTATCATCAGTAGCGTTAAAAATGGAAAGGGATCGGTGGGTGCAGTGCTTACCGATACTGCTTTTGCAAAGAACCTGAATGATGCAATTATAAAAATAAAAGGAGTAGGAGACAGGGCCGATGAACTGGCTGTTGCCCTTAATTCGGTAATAGCCAATGTACAGCGAGATGTAAATACAGGTAAAGGACCTGTAAATGCATTGCTGAAAGATTCTTCGATGGTAACAAAAATAAGCAGCAGCCTGGATAATATTCAGAAAGGTACAGATGCCTTCAGCCAGAATATGGAGGCGCTGAAACATAATTTCCTGTTCCGCGGATATTTTAGGAAACTCGAAAAGCAAAAACAAAAAGCAGGGAAGCAAACTGTTGCAGTACAGTAGTTGGGTAGGGAGCATAGAAATTGAATGGCTGTTGATTAGAGTTTACTTCATACGATAAGTACTATTTATGGAACCGCTGGTACCCATGTATCCCGGGTTTTTGGTTTTGCCGGAAAAAAACAATTTTCAACAGGTCGGCTGTAATTATATAAACAAGCAATATCAGGGCAATGGCGATTATTTGTTGTACATGTGCAATGGAAAATCCCAATAGAGTAGCAAAAGGCGAAAACGGCAGATATATGATTATACAAATTGCTGATAATGCTGTAACAAGTAATAATTTACCTGGTTTGCTTTTTATAACAGGTTTTTTTGTTCGCACTACAAAAAGAATCAGTATTTCGGTGATGGCTGATTCAAGGAACCATCCTGTTTGAAACGACGCATTTGAAAGCCCGAAATAAATATAGAGAACATAAAAGGTGATAAAATCAAAAAGCGAACTGTGTAAGCCGAAAACAATCATAAACCTGCGGATCAATTTGATATCCCATTTCCCGGGTCTGGCCAATTCTTCATTATCCACATAGTCTGATGCAATTGTCAAAAAGGGAAGATCGGTAACAAGATTGGTTAACAGGATTTGTTTCGGCAGCATAGGCAAAAAAGGAAGGAATAAAGAAGCGCCGGCTATGCTGAACATGTTGCCAAACGTAGCCCCTGTGGTGATAAAGATATATTTCATGGAATTCACAAATGACTTTCTGCCTTCATGAATGCCGTCTGCCAGAACAGACAGGTCTTTCTCCAGCAAAACAAAATCTGCAGCCTCTTTAGCAATATCCGCGGCATTATTGGTTGATATTCCAATATCGGCCGCATGAATAGCCGCTACATCATTAATGCCGTCGCCAATATAAGCTACTGTGAGATGTGATTTCTGAAGTGCTTTAATAATAATTTCTTTCTGGTGCGGATCAATTTCTGCAAAGATGTTTGTATGCTTAACTTTTACAACCAGCGCTTCCGGGTATAATCTGTCCATTTCTTCACCGGTTAATATCACCGGGTCTTTCATGCCAATATTTTGCGCCGCATGAAAAGCCGCAAAACGGTTATCGCCGGTAATAATTTTTACTTCAATATCCAATTGTTCCAGCCGCTGAATAGAAGAAAGGGAACTTTCTTTCAGTGGGTCTTCAAGCAGGATGAATCCCAGAAAGATCATCTCCCGTTCATCGTCCCTTATTATTTTATCAGTTTGTATTGGCTTGTAGCATAGCCCTAAAACCCGGTACCCCTGCCGGCTATAAACAATGAAGTCATTTTCAAGTTGCTTTCGTGTCAAATCCTCAATTGGTTGCGGGTTTTCATTACCGGGATCTATGTAACTGCATACCTGCAATATATTGCTAAATGCTCCTTTAGTGATAAAAAAGC
Source organism: Niastella sp. sgz303648 (assembly GCF_059587045.1). Classification (NCBI taxonomy): domain Bacteria; kingdom Pseudomonadati; phylum Bacteroidota; class Chitinophagia; order Chitinophagales; family Chitinophagaceae; genus Niastella; species Niastella sp. sgz303648. Next base: position 23,459 of record NZ_JCAPSW010000002.1, read on the forward strand.
GTTTCGGTCCTTTTTTAACAGCTACACTCAGCCGCTTTCGTATAAAATCATAAGGAATTTCATTAATCTTTTCATAATCTTCTGCTGGTATATTTAATGAAACAATGGCCTGGTCAATGGGATTTGTAAAACCTTTTTGAAAGGCGGAATTTAAGAATGCATATAAACGCAGCCGGTCGCTTGTTTTTCCATCTGCACCAACAATGTCTTTTATTGTAACAACCCCTTCCGTAATAGTGCCTGTTTTATCGGTACATAAAACATTCACTTCTCCGAAATTAAAAATGCTCGAAAGCTTTTTTACGATCACTTTTTTCTTAAGCATTCTTTTAACTCCTGCGGCCATTGCAAACGTCATGATAGCCGGCAGTAGTTCCGGCGCCATGCCAACGGCGACGGCCAGCGAAAATAAAACAGCATCGAAAAAAGGCTTTTTAAAGTAAAGATTTGAAAGCAGGATTACGAGCGAAAGAATAACTGTAATTCTTAAAAGAAAAAATCCAAAATGCTTTATTCCTTTTTCAAATGCTGTTTCAGGAGTTTCGATAAGACTATGAGCCATTTGCCCGAAAACTGTTTCGTTGCCTGTATGCACAGCCATCGCTGTAGCGTTTCCGCTGATTACGTTTGTTCCCTGCCACAGGCAGTTATACTTTTTACTCAATGGCAAAGTGTTATCCAGTTGACCGGCTGATTTTTCAACGGGGTACGATTCTCCTGTTAAACTGCTTTCATTAATATGCAGGTCGTTGCTTTCGATAATACGACAATCTGCAGGAATAATATCTCCGGCATCCAGCAATAATATATCACCCGGAACTACGTGTTGCGTTGGTAATTGCAATAGCCGGCCATCACGCAATACCGTATGTTTTGTCTCGGTCAATTTACGCAATTGCTCCATTGCCCTGCCCGCATTCAATTCCTGCCAGAAACCCAGCAAGCCTGTTGCCAGCAAAATGAAAAGAATAATAAAACTATCTGAAGATTGGCCTAAAATGGCAGATAAGATCACTGCAATTACCAATAGTAATACCAACGGATTTGTAAATTGTCGAACCAGTAACTTTATTACTTTCTTATACCGGCCTGGAGTTTTAAACAGTTTGGCCTGTGCTTTAATCCTTTCAGCAGCAATGGCAGGGTGCAATCCTTTTTCAGAGGTTTGAAGCTGTACAAACAATTGATCGATAGGCGCCGAAGAAAATTGTTGATTGTTCATTTAAGAGCTGAATACTATTTTAATCTGATAATGGTGTATCGAAGTTAATGATCTCCTGTACTTTTTTCTTTAGCATATTTTTCAATATCACTCTGCATATTTGGTATATATAACTGTTGAAAGTATTCGGCTGCCATACGGTTGCTATCAAAATAGGGTATAATATTTTGCATACTGTTTTTAACAATCGACAACCATCTGGAGGGGTAATCATAAAACATGGGTATGATTTCTTTCTCCAATAAATCATACAGGTTACCTGCTTCAATTGCATCCTGTTCATGTTCATGCAGGTTTAATGATGCAGGTGGAATTATAAAACTGTTTATTTTATCTGTCGCAAATTCAGGGAACCAGCCGTCGGGCGTACCTATATTTACAGCTCCGTTCATTGCTGCAGCCATCCCACTGGTTCCGGATGCTTCATGTGTTAACCGGGGCACATTCAGCCATGCATCGGCTCCCTTTTTTAGTAGCTTAGAGAGTTTTATTTCATATCCAACCAACACCGAACAGTTTTTGTATCCTTTAGTTATGTTTGCGATTTTATCAAAAATTCCTATGGCTGTATAATCCATTGGGTATGGTTTGCCGGCCCATATAATCTGTACTGGCCTTTCGGTATTATTTACAATCCTGTTAAATCTTTCCATATCGTATAAGAGCAAATCAGCGCGTTTGTATCCTGCAAATCGTTTGGCAAAAACAATTGTTAGCACTTTTTCATCATATATTTCTCCTGTTTGATCAGCAACAATTTCAAATAGTTCTTTCTTCCCTAACCATTTCAGTTGTTGTAAGCCGGATATATTATTCTTCTCAATTTCTTTATACATTCCGGGCTCAGCCCAATATGTAAAATTCAGCGCATTTGTTATCGATATTATAGGACAAACATCCTTGTATTTTTTCCACATTTCCTTTAATGTTTGCAAGTGCATTTTAGATACAGCATTTGCAATACCTGATAACCGTAGTGCGGTTAATGTATGGTTCAATCTCCGGTCTTCTATCCCGGTGATCATCCGTACTTCTGTAACAGGTATACCACAAAAAAATCCCATTTTCTCAAGTAATAGAAAATCTGTTTCCGGGTTACCAGCCTGCTCAGGTGTATGGTTTGTAAACACCAGTCTTTTTTTGACTTCATTAATGTCTTTATACTGGTTATAGAGATAAAATGCAAGCGGCAATCCATGCGACTCGTTCAAATGATACACTTCCGGCTTCCAATCCAAAAATTCAAATAATTTAGCTCCTCCAATACCTAATAATATGGCAGCTGCAATGCGTGTTTCAGGATTGGCATCGTATAATTTGTGCGAAATGGTTTTGGCGAGATAATCATTTTCAGGCAAATCTGTAGTCAATAAAAAAACCGGTACAGTATTGAATACTTCCGGCGGAAGATAATACACCGCAACCCATACGTCGTGACCTGAAACCTGGATGGTAAATTTAATGTCCGTTTTTTTTAAAAAGCCATAAACCTTTTCCTCAAACAAAACATCCATCGACTGATCGCTTTTTCGTATCTGGTCGTAGTAGCCATATTTCCATAAAATACCAACGCCTACCATGTTCTGTTTTAATTCGAATGCACTACGCATATGTGAGCCGGCCAAAAAACCCAGGCCGCCTGCATACAATTTTAACGGCTGATGTATAGCATACTCCATGCAGAAATAGGCAACGGGAATGGAATATTCAGAAGCAACCTGATAAGGGTGATGAAAGGGGAATTTCATATTTACCTTTTAAATTTGAAAAATTAACAGGCAGATAAGAACTAAAGAGGTTTTACTGATCTTACGATTGGCATTATTTAAAGATCCCGAAATCAATAAAAATTCTATGACTTATTATATCTTTCTACTTCTTCCATTTCACCATTTTCGAGGCGCACTAAAATAAAGTTCTTCGCGTCTTCAACGTTTACAACCCATATCTCTCTATTATTCTGACTTACTTTAATGGCCCTTGTGATATTATAATCATAATAGGCACCCTTAATCTGTTTTTTGATGTCCTCGGGCAGGTTTTTTTCATACCCATAACTGATATTATATACCAATTTTCCCTTTTTTGTAAATACTGCCTGGTTTTTTTTATCCTCTGTCATGTATTTTACCAGGTACTTTTTATTGAGTTCATACCATTGAGGATTATGGGCATCTGCAAAATATTTCTGAAAGTTTGTCCAAACCTTGTCGGGCACCTTTGTACGGGTGGAAGTAATAATAACCGGCGGCAATGTTTTATATGGAATAGTATCCTGGGCAAGCAGATTTCCTGCGGCAAGTGTTAATATCGTAAATACACTTAACCTGGCGAAACACTTTTTCATGTTAAATGCTTTGAGGGTTATAAATATTATTTGCTCCTTAAAGCTACATGATTTGAGGGCTTATTTTTGTGACGCAGATCAAACCTGCTTAGGATTGTTGTCACCATTAACACTTAAAAGCTGAATTTATCAAACCAGGCATTGCCCTAAGTGGCTTCAATCAGTGCTGAGGCTGATTTTGATCATTGTTTCGCTTTAGCATACTACGTAATTTGGTTAATATGATATTTCCTTCCCTATAAATTCTACATGGCTGTATTGTAAGCATTGATATATACCCACATTTGAAGATTATTTGCACAGGATGCTTTTTAATTTATTTGTAACCTTAAAATTTACACAATGAAAAGCGATATCCAGATTCAGAATGATGTGATTGAGCAGCTTAATTGGGAACCCGGTTTAAATGCTGCGGAAATAGGTGTAGCTGTTAAAAACGGAATAGTTACGCTTTCAGGTATTGTCGATACCTATTCAAAAAAAATTGCGGCAGAAGATGCGGCTAAAAAAATAGCCGGTGTTAAAGCTGTTGCAGAAGTTATACAGGTAGGTGTTTCTCCCGGCTTTCGAAAAACAGATACTGAAATTGCAAAAGCCGTGGTATTTGCATTAAAATGGAACACAACAATACCTGATGAAAAAATAAAAGTACTGGTTGAAGACGGTGTAGTTTCGCTCGAGGGAGAAGTGGAATGGGAATACCAGCGCAACGCGGCCCAAAGTGCTGTTGAAACGCTGGCAGGTGTACGAAGAATAAACAATTATGTAATTATAAAGCCTTTAGTTAAACCTAATAACGTTAAACGAAAAATTACAGATGCATTTATTCGCAGTGCAACCATTGATTCAGGAAAAATTTCTGTTACAACAGATGGGACCACAATAACACTCAACGGAACTGTGCGTTCATTTGCCGAACGCGAAGATGCAGAAAAGGCCGCCTGGTCGGCGCCAGGTGTAACCAGTGTTGTAAATAACCTGGTAATGGAAGAAGAAGCTTTTGCTTATTAGTCTGAAGTATCTAAACTCAGATAATGGCTAAGCCATGCAGGAAAAATGCTGTTCTGTATTTTACGGAACAGCATTTTTATTATGATCAACATACCAACAAGCTTACTTATTCACATATTATAATTATTAGCATGTATATAAATCATTTCCACTTTATCAGCATTTACTGCGTAAATTCACAGAACGAACACATTGTCTTCTTTATGAGGTTAAGGAAACTGTCCATTGAATATCCGGTTATAACCATTTTTCCCGTTTAAAAATGCCTATGCAACCGGTTTGTAGTGTACCTGCTATTACAGTAATGATCTTACTTTTTTTTCAGGCAACAAATGCCCAGCTTTGTAAGGGCAGCCTTGGCGATCCCATTGTGAATATTACATTTGGCTCAGGCGCCAATCCGGGACAGCCACTGGCCGCTGCCACCACCTCCTACCAGTATGTAGCGAACGATTGCCCCAACGATGGTTTTTATACAGTTCGCAACAGTACCTCCGGATGTTTTTATAATCAATGGCATTCCCTTTCGGCCGATCATACCGGCAATGCAAATGGTTATTTTATGCTTGTTAACGCAACCTATCAGCCCGGGGCTTTTTATTTGGAAACAGTTCGGGGACTTTGCAGTAATACAACTTTTGAGTTTGCTGCATGGATAGCCAATATACATAAACCAACTGCCTGTTCAGGCAATGGCATACAACCCAATCTTACATTTACTATCGAAAAAACAGACGGCACTGTTTTGTCAACATATAATACCGGTAATATTCCTCCAACATCCAGCCCTTCATGGCAACAGGTTGGCTTCTTTTTTACTACCCCGGTTGGATTAACAGAAGTTGTATTGCGCATGGTGAACAATGCACCAGGCGGTTGTGGTAATGATATTGCCCTGGATGATATTACTTTACGGCCCTGTGGCCCTGATATTACTGCATCTATTGTTGGCCTTTCTTCCAACAGTCAGTCTTTTTGCGAAGGAGAAGCTCATTCCTATAGTTTTACCGGTACAATACTGGCGGGTTATGCCAATCCTTCTCTTCAATGGCAGCAAAATATCAATGGGAGTGGCTGGGTAGATATTCCCGGCGCCACCACCACAACCCTTGCCAAAGATTTTCCCTCCACTATGATGGCAGGCACCTATCTGTACCGGCTGACCGCAGTCGAAAGCAGTAATATAGGTTCAACCGTTTGCAGAACAACTTCTAAACCTATATCCATTACTATTAACACGAATGTGACCACTACTATATCCGGCAATTCACCCCTGTGCGCAGGCGCCAACCTCATACTTACTGCAACGGGTGGCGCGCAATATCAATGGACAGGACCGGGCAGCTTTACATCAGCCCTGCCAACTGTGTCTGTTAATGATGTGCAACCTGAGCAATCGGGAAAATATTATGTAACGGTTACCAGTACAGGCGGTTGCATGAACAGGGATTCAGTTATGGTTACTGTTAATCCGGCGCCGCTGGCCGCTGCAGGGCCTGCCATTTCCAACATATGCGAGGGCGATTCGGTGCAATTAACAGCCAGTGGAGGCATACACTATCAATGGTTACCGGCTACCGGTTTATCCTCGGCAGGCATTGACAGGCCCGTTGCCAGGCCAACAGATACAGTGAATTATACAGTTGCCGTATATAATGAGTTTTCCTGTAGCGATACAGCAATGGTTACAGTAAATGTAACCAAAAAGCCTTATGCCAATGCAGGACCCGATAAATCGATCTTTGAGGGTAGTGCCGCTCAACTCGAAGGCGTAGCAGAAGGGCATGATATTCATTATTACTGGTCGCCTGTATTGAATATAACCAATGCTCAATTGCTGAACCCGGTGGTAACGCCCGCAATTAGTACAGACTATGCGCTTACAGTTATTTCGGAGTTGGGCTGTGGTACTGCAACCGACACCATGCATGTTTTTGTGTACAAAGATATTTTTGTGCCCAATGCGTTTACGCCTAATAAAGACGGCATCAATGATTCGTGGAATATTCCTGCATTAAGTGCCTTGTCTTCTTTTGAAGTGCGTGTTTTCAACCGCTATGGACAGCTCGTTTTTCAAACGCGCAATACCAATACAGGCTGGAATGGAAAATTTAATGGCGCCGATCAACCTATCGGCACATATGTTTACCTGATCAATATCGATAACGGCAAAAGAATATTGAAAGGGCCGCTGATGCTGATCCGGTGATGGATCCCGATCAATTAAACGACTTTCTGTATGCTAAAGGCGAGCAGCTGGTTTTCACTTTAAACAGCTTGCTGAATGACTGCGGATGTTCAAAACCCAGTTGATAAGCTATCTCAGCTACTGAAAGCGAAGTTGAACTAAGCAGGTCTTTGGAGTATTCGATCACTTTTTGTTGAATATACTGCTGCGTATTTTGCCCGGTCAGCGATCGAAGCAGGTCACTGAGGTACCGGGGTGATAATTGCAACCGGTTGCTGACATACTGCACAGAAGGCAGACCGTTTTCCAAACCTTTACTTTCCTCGAAATACGCTTTTAGTAACTTATCCAGCAACGTTATGATCTCATTGTTTACGGCTTTTCGGGTAATAAACTGCCGGTTGTAAAACCGGTTGCTGTAATTCAATAACTGTTCTATTTGTGATACGAGAATGTGCTGACTAAATTGGTCTATGTTATTCTCCAGTTCCGCGCCTATAGTCCCGAATATATTAAGGATAATCGCTTTTTCTTTAGCCGACAGAAATAGCGCCTCTGAAACGGAATATGAAAAAAAGCCATAGGAATTTATGACATCGTTCAATGGATAGTTCCTGATAAAATCAGGATGAAAGAAAAGTGCATAGCCCTCATAACTCAGGTCATCATCTGAAGCGGTGACGATTTGCCTGGGCTTTAGAAATGCTAAACCGCCTTCTTCAAAATCATAATGCCCCTGACCATATTTTACCTGTCCGCTGAATGTTGTTTTGAACGATATCTTGTATAGATCTAAAACGATCTTCTTTCCCTTTTCAAATGTTTCCGGTTGCACCCGGCTGTAATCTACCAGGGCAATCAGTGGATGTAAAGGTTCCGGCTGGTTAAGATAACGCATCAGTTCAGAGATGCTTCTGATGGGGTAGTGGTCCGACATTAAATCGCTCATGCATAAAGGTTTTGACAGGTTAATTTAATTCTGTCGGGCCGGGCGGATCACAATATCGCCCACCTCTACGTTTGCAGGCTGGCTGATGGCATAAACCACTGCATTGGCAATGGCTTCAGGACCGATGGCCAGTTGCTCCATTTTTTCTGCAATGGCCGCCCGGGCTTCAGGATCCTTCATATTATTGGAGAAATCCGTTCTTACCATTCCCGGAGAAATACCCGTTATCCTTATGGTACCGTCTGACTCCTGCCTGAAAGCTTCCGTCAAAGTACGAACGGCATTCTTTGTAGCGGCATACACTCCCTGTGTTGGTACAATCTTTATGCCTGAAGTGGAAATGATATTGATGATATGCCCCGACTGCTGTTGTCTGAAGGCGGGTATGGCTGCCGCCATTCCATAGAGCACACCTTTCAGGTTAATGTCAATCATTTCTTCCCAGCCTTCAATATCCAATGCGTCGATCCGGTTAAGCTGTGCAACGCCGGCATTATTGATCATAACATCCAAACGGCCATATTGTTCAACGGCCGCATCTACCAGTTGTGCCAGATCAGCTTTATGACTCACATCTGTAGCCAGGCATATCGCTTCGCCTCCTGCATGTTTGATCTCTGCTGCGATTTTTTCCAATGGCGCTGTTCGCCGGGCTCCTAATACCACCCTGGCTCCAAGTTTTGACAGTTCCAGTGCGATTGCTTTCCCAATGCCACTGCCTGCCCCCGTAATAGCTACTACTTTACCTTTAATTTGATTGTTCATAACCATATTGTTTAGAACTACAAAATTCATCCATGATACCCGGCAAAAAGTAGCCGGATTGGTAAATGTTGTAGTCGATATGGTTACCTGATCACTGCACAATGAAAACCCGGCTCAGGTTACGAGTTCCTTCGCTCCAGATAATCGTATACATTCCTGCCATGAAACCGTTCACGCTGGTTACTGTTTGCGTTGCGTTGCGTGCCGGAACAATTGTTTTTACTTCATGGCCCAGTATATCAATAAACCGCAGCTTTGCATTTTTTACCGAAGCAGGGTGATTGATGATCAAAATATCGTGCGCCGGATTGGGGTTCACCGTTAGGTCCTTTGAATTTACATTAGCCGGGTCAACAATGGCCGTTACTTTATTATAAATAAACCCGCTGAGTGTTGCCGTGCCAGCCGGAGTAGTTACGCTTACATTGCCCGATGCGCCCGAACCCACCACAGCAGTTATCGTTGCAGAATCAACAACTGTAAATGATGAAGCCGGTACGCCACCGAAACTAACCGCTGTTGCGCCTGAAAGAAATTTCCCTTTAATGGTAACAACAGTGTCGGTACCTGCAGTAGTTGGCGTAAATGAAGTAATGGCAGGAGAAATAAAAGTAAATCGAGCCAGGCTTGCTGTACCACCCGGTGTGGTTACACTTACACTACCTGATGCGCCATTTCCAACAACAGCAATGATACTATCGGCTGATTTTATAGTAAAAGAACCGGCAGGAACACCCCCAAAACTAACATTGGTAGCACCGGTAAAATTGCTGCCGGTAATTACCACCGTTGTACCCCTTACTCCTGCGGTGGGAGTAAATGATGTAATCACCGGCATGGGAATAAATGTAAAACCGGCAAGCGAATCTGATCCTCCCGGTGTAGTTACTTTTACATAACCTGATGCGCCGTTTCCAACGGTAGCCAAAATACTGTCTTGTGATATGATGGTGAAATATAAAGCCTGAACACTACCAAATGTAACAGATGTTGTTTGGCTCAGGTTGCTGCCGGTAATAAGCACCTGGTTTGAAAAAGCGGCTGTTTGCGGACTAAATGAAGTAATAACGGGTTTAGGAGGCGCCTGTTCACCCATTCTGTTGCGCAAAATCCTGAGCGTGTTCAACCCTTGATTACCGTACACCATGCAGATTTCAGGTTTGGAATCTCCATCGAGGTCTCCTGCTTCCATTAAACCACTGCCATATGTATTCAGTTGGTAAGCCGATGCAAAAGAAATTGAATTACCAACGCTGGTATTTTTTCGCAGGAATATATTACCCCACGACCCACCCACTGCCACAATATCCTGTTTGCCATCACCATTCAGATCATACACGTACGTGGTAAGCATCGTTTGTGTAGTTAACACTTCTGAAAAGCTTCCGGAATTATTTTTAAAGATAAATGATCCCGCTGCCAGATCAGGATATTTTCCTGAACTGAATGTTGCCGTAAAGGTCGGTCCGGAAGAATACCCGCCATAATCATCGTGATTATCCACTTTTGTTATATCAAAGAATATAGACGAACCCTGGGATGTGTTTCTAAATAAGAAAAGCGCCGATGACATCCCCATGCCAACGACTGCATCAGGTTTACCATCACGGTCAAAATCAGTAATGGTTAAGCCCGCATTAATGCCGGCATGGGTAGTCCACCCGTAATAGTAATAAGTCCAGGTTGTGGGGGTGGCAAACGAAATACTTCCATTGCTGCCTGTATTTCTGCAAACATCGATGCGCCCGTTGCCGCCGCAATTGGTACACAAAAAAACAATATCGGGACGGCCATCGAGGTCAAAATCTCCCGTTTCAATAACTCCTGCACTATAAGTAAGTAATCCTAATGTAAAAGAATTTTCAATGGCGATATTTCCCGGCGTACTTTGATTGCGGAAAATAAAAATTTTTGGAGCAGCACCATCATTTGAAATCATTAAATCGGGTTTGCCATCAGCGTCAAGATCGGCTACTCCCAGTGCTTTGGCATTGAACCCTATTTCTATATCTGTTCTCGGAGCGAAACTTAATTTACCCGGAGAACTTACATTTCTGAACACCGAAATAAAAGTTGAACCACTGTTGATAACGATCATATCTGGTTTGCCATCGCCATCTATATCTGCATGTTTTACCTGATAGGGTTGAATGCCGGTAGTAAAATCCATATTGCCGGCAAAAGAATTGTCATTAAACGCGGCAGTATCTACAGCAAAGGTTACATTAAAACGCACATCGGAACCGGCGGTTAACCGGGTTGTTTGTGATACTAATGAAATGGGTTTGTAGCCTGTACCTTCAGGTACTGTAACAACAACTTTATCGGCCGTTGCTGAAAGTATGTTTGCTTTCATGCCCCCGAAATAAACGGTATTATTCGCAACGCCGGGTTGAAAATTGATACCTGAAATAGTAACGGTTGTACCAACCGGGCCCGATGTTGGTGAAATGTTATAAATAAACGGGCTTGTAATGTATTCAACCGAACCATTCGTTACAGTGTGTTTGGGAGTAGTGATCGTAACAAAACCCGTAGCGCCTGCGCCAACAATTGCTTTTATCGTGTCGGCCGATACCACAGTGAATGAAGCTGCCGGGGTGTTTCCAAATGTAACAACAGTAGCTGGCGTAAAATTTTGTCCGGTAATTATCACCTCGGTGCCCTGGCCGATTATTTTAGGAGAAACAGAAGATATAACAGGTGGTGAAATAAAGGTGAAACCCGGCAAAGACGCATTTCCCCGGTTGCTTATAACTGTTATTGCTCCTGAAGCACCGGCATTTACTTTTGCTTTGATAGTAAAAGAATCAATGATCGTAAATGAAGTCGCATCTACACCGCCGAATTTAACGGATGTGATGGAAGCATTATTATAGTAATGTAAAAAATTTAAACCTGAAATGGTTACGGTATCGCCCTGAGCTGCCGAAACGGGTGTAAAGGATGTAATTACAGGAGCCGGATAATATGTAAAACCAGGTTTTGCGGCTGTGCCATACGCATTGGTTACATTCACACTTCCCGAAGATCCATTGCCCACTACAGCCTGTAGTGTAGCAGAATCAATAATTGTGAAAGAAGTTGCAGCTGTACCGCCAAAACTAACTGAGGTAACACCTGTAAAGTTCAAACCTTTTATGGTAATAGTTGAACCGGTTATCGCTTCAACCGGCGAAACGGAAGCAATAAATGGTTTGGGAATATAAATAAATCCGGGTTTAGTAGCTGTTCCATAAGTATTCGTAACGCTAACGTCGCCCGATGCTCCGGTACCGGTATATGCCTCGATGGTAAATGGATCTATTATATTGAATGTTGCCGGTACACCACCAAATTTTACACTGGTTGTGCCCGTAAAATTTTGTCCTTTGATAATGATCTTCTCATAGGATGCGCCTGAACCGGGCGTGAAAGAAGATATAGCAGGCGGACCCAGATATAAAAACCCCGAAAAGCTTGCTGAATCTGTAGCGGTTAAAACTTTAATATCCCCGGTAGCGCCGGTACCCAGGATAGCAGAAATTTTTGTTGCATTCTCTATTGTAAAGGATGCGGCCGATATCCCGCCAAAACTTACAGTGGTGGCGCCTGTAAAGTTACTTCCATAGATGGCTATCGTATCGCCGGCCTTGCCCTGCGAAGGATAGAATGAATAGATCTGCGGGCTTGTAGTTCTGTTTTTATATACCGTAACCCTGAACATACCGGTATTAAAAGCCAGATCAGGTTTGCCATCATTGTCGAAATCGCCACTAATTGCATGTGAAGTACCTGCTGCCGGAACAGTAGCTAATGAGCTGAAAGAAAAATCCGCTGCAATTTTTATAAGTTTAACGGATTCAAGGCCGAAGTCAAGGGCCAGGTCAGGTCTTCCATCACCATCCAGATCGTTGATGGCTATTCCGTATATCGAACTTCCGTAAGAATTTGATGTGCCGTATTGAAATACTATGTTTCCGGCAGTACTTACGTTTTTATAAATCAGTACCGAGAGGTTTGAATAATGACTAATCGCCAGATCGGGTTTGCCGTCATTGTCGAAATCTCCTATTTCGATATTATCAGGGTTTTGATAAGCGTTTACATTGACCGGTGAAGCGAAAGAAATGTTACCGGCCGAACCCGTGTTGCGAAAAATTTTTATTTTGTTTGAAGCGAAGTCGGGCAGTACAATATCAGGCTTCCCATCTCCATCTATATCTGCCGTTCTTATTTCCTCAATTGACCCGCCCACGGTTTGCAAATCTACCCTCGGAGCAAAGGAAAGTGAACCGATGCTTCCGGTGTTTCGCAGTATGGAAACATACCCATCTAAATTAACTGTATTTATGACAAGATCTGGTTTACCATCCTGGTCAATATCCGTTACAGATATGCCCGCAGGCTGCGTGGCGGTAGCAAAATCAACTTTTGGAGCGAATGAAATAACGCCGCTGCCGGATGTATTCTTAAATATTGAAACTGTATTAGCGCTATTATTGGTTACCACTACTTCGGGTTTTCCATCGCCATCTATATCGGCTATGGCAACAGCCCTTGGTTTTTGACCTGTAGTAAAGTCAATTTTGGGTGCAAATGAAATATCTCCTCCCGCCGTTGTATTCCTGTAAACCGACATGGTATTATTTAACCCGTCAACGGTAATCACATCAATCCTTTTATCATCATCAATGTCGCCGATCGTATATTTTGTTGTTTCGATATCGTTACCTACCGAATCAACCCGGGCTGCATAATCAATAGATTGTGGCGTGAAGAAAGGGGCCCCACCGCTAAACGTTACGATAAAAGGCTTAGGCGAATAAGCCGTGAGCCCATTGGTGGTAACACTTACGGGCTGAAAGGTTGCCCCGGCCGGAACAGTAACCGTTAATGCTGTTGTGGAGGCTGCAGTAACATTCGCTTTTACCGATCCAATAAATACAATATTACCAGAGGGAGTTGCACTGAAATTGGTACCTGTGATGGTAACAGAAGTTCCTACCGGTGCCGATGCAGGCGAGAACGAACTTATGGTTGGCTGCGCCAGACTTTTCAACGAAATACATAAAATAAGCAAAAAAAGAATAGCGCCTTTTTGCAGGAGTTTGGTAGGGGTTACTGGTATAATAATCATTGGATGCGGGAATAATTTGACAAAATATAAAAAACATTTATATTTTCCCGGCCTTTCTGATTATTTTATTGCCACAAGATATATAGAAAAATTATAACAGAAGAGATTTTGCCCAACTAAAAGTTAATTCCTTCGCATCAAAAGCAGCCTGCTGATGTATTCTTCAAAATCATTCAAAAAAACTTTATTGCTGCGGCACGATTCAAATAGTGATTCCAGATGAGATGTTTTGAAAAAGCCTGACGTAATCATCCGGGTTAGGGTAGGATTAGCATCGATCCAGGCAGTTTTCAGGCTGTGATTTTTTAAGTAAGATACAATGATCTCAACTTTGTAATAAATAGGGATATCTGTTATCTCCTGGTTTAAAGCTGAAAGTTCACGTATCGCATTTTGATAGTTTGCCGGATTAAACTTCTCATTGTCTTTAATAGAAATATTATTGATATTGTTTGACATAAATTTGAATGATTGAAACGACCATACAACACAATGCAAAACTGGGTCTTTAATCTCAGGTAGCTATTACATAATTTGATTAATAAGTTATATCATTCACACATTTGCGTGTGCGTATATTATGAGTTTCGTTCCCAAAGAAGACCAATAATCCCTTCGGTTCACATCCTTTCTATGAGTTTTCCAGGCTTTTGCACGTATGGTTCACCCATGAAAATGTGTGAATGATGTAACCTATTTGTTTAATTATGTAACACTTATCAACGAAAAGAGGTACACCTTTATACATTAGGTTTTTATTAAAACTAAAACAAAATGACAATTAAAACAGAATCAAAAGAAAGCTGGAATGAACTGAAGGCAAGGCTTAAGAAGGAATTTCCTGCACTTACAGATAAGGATTTGTTTTTTGAATTAGGCAAGAAGAACGAAATGTTGGCAAACCTCCATGTTAAACTGGGTAAAACCAAAGAGGAGTTGCAAAAAATTATTGAAACGCCGTAGCCATTCTTTCATTTTTAAAAACTACTGCCTCTTTTCACGTACCCGGCGGTGGTTTTTTTACGTATAATCATGATTGTCAGTACTGTTTACTGACAATTTTTGTTAGCATATAAAAAGTTAAACATAATGAAATCTGTAAAAATTTTATTCGTAACTACATCGCATGAAAAAATTGGCAACACCGGCGATAAAACAGGTGTATGGCTCGAAGAACTGTCAGCGCCATATTATGTATTTAAGGAGGTGGGCGCCGACATTACGATTGCCTCTCCTAAAGGCGGCCAGGTGCCGCTGGATCCCAAAAGCCAGGCTATCATTATTGCAACCCGAAGTACAAAACGCTTTTTGAAAGATGAGGAGGCGATGAATTGGTTGGCCCATTCTTTAGTGTTGTCGGAAATAAAGGCAGATGATTTTGATGTGGTATTTCTCCCTGGCGGGCACGGCGCCATATGGGATCTCGCCGACAACAAAGATTTAAAGCAATTGCTTGAATCTTTTGACAACGACGTTAAACCCATTGGAGCGGTATGTCATGGTGTTGTGGGCCTGATCTCATTACAAAATGATAAAGGTGAGGCCCTGGTTAAAGGAAAACATCTCACTTGTTTCAGCAACAGGGAAGAGGAATCAACAGGTTACATCAGGGTTGTACCTTTTTTATTAGAAACTAAACTGCGTTCACTTGAAGCTTTGTATAGCAAGGGAGCTGATTATGTTAGTTATGTGGTGGCGGAGGGGAATATCGTCACCGGTCAAAACCCTGCTTCATCAGAAGATGTGGCAAAAAAAATAGTAGCGTTGGTGAAACATAATAAACAGGTAACGACCGCTATTTAAAACTGAAAACATGTGAATCATGTAACATATTTAAAAAATCGTATAATGCTCAAAGCAAATCATACGTCTATCTTCGTTCTGGTTTTTCATAGGATATTGGATTAATCAGGGCTGGATTTTTATCCTGGCCCTTTTTTATTAGAAATAAAACTGAAAATTATAAATATTGAAGTTCTGGAATCAGTCAACTAAATGTTAAGATTATGGATAACGAAAATAAAAACCAGCAATCAGATACGCAGGAACTCGAAAAATCAAAATCACACATCATTGTTGAAATTATTGAGTATGTACCTAATTCGGTGGTGATCAAAACAATAATCAAAAAATCAACCGGCAATATAAGCATAATGTCTTTCGATAGCGGAGAAGGTTTAACAGAAAAGACATCTCCCTTTGATACTTTTGCCCAGATCATCGAAGGCAGGGCAGAGATCGTTATTGATAAGATATCCAATGTACTCGAATCGGGTCAGGGAATTATCATACCTGCGCATTCACCGAATTTTATAAAGCATAACGGTCGGTTTAAAATGATTTTGACTACCATAAAAAGCGGATACGAGTAAAGGCAGTAAAGTAATAATGTGTGAATAATATAACTATCTCATAAAACTATATAACGGTTCTACGGTGAAATACAGGCACCTTTGCTGAAGCCTTGACCTGATTAAAATTGAATAAAATGAAGTCACCTATAATTGCCTTCAGCGGTAATACAGCGGCTGATTATCAGCCCTCTATTTTTTCATTTGGAAATAAGACTACAAACAATAATAACCATACTGACCGGATGCATGCACTGATGCAGGAGTTCCGGAATCCATTGGGCCATATCAATCTATCGGTTGAAATGCTCGAATCCTTAATAGAGGATAATGATCTTGAAATATACCTGGATGTTATTAAGCGAAATTCGATTCGGATTAACAACCTGATAAATGAATTTCTTGTCAGGCAGGGAGATGAAGGGTAAACAAAATAATATTTCATTCACCAACCAGGGTATAAAGCATGCCTAAAATAACATTTAATAATAGTAATCATTTATTTTTCCAGTCTGTTAAAAATTCAGTGGAAGCCTATTTTAAAGGCAACCGGCTCAAAAAAACAGGAAACTGGAAATTGTATGTAAAAGCATTGGTACTGGTACCGGTTGCTGTTGCAATATATAGCTGGCTCCTGTTTGGCAATTATAGCTGGCTGGCCGGAATCCTGCTTTCGGCGCTGTTTGGGTTTACCCTGGTATGCATAGCATTTAATGTTATGCACGATGCCTGTCATGGCAGTTATTCCGGCAAAAAATGGGTCAATGAATTCATGGGTTTAAGTATGAATGTTTTAGGCAGCAATGCTTTTATCTGGAAGATTAAACACAATATTATTCATCATACTTATACTAATATCGACGGGGTTGATGATGATATTGCCAATGGTCCGTTATTAAGGCAGTGCAATACTCAAAAATGGATGCCTATACATCGTTTCCAGTTCATCTATATGTTCATCCTGTATTCTGTAAGCACGCTTGCCTGGATGTGGGGTACAGATTTTTATAAATACTTTTCAAAAAAGATCCATACTACTGTAATTAATAAAATTGATATAAAGCAGCATATCATATTCTGGATTAGTAAGGTGCTATATGTTTTCTTTTATGTTGTTGTACCTGTTTATTTTTTGGGATGGCAGGCATGGTTAACCGGTTTTTTAATCATTCATATAACCATGGGGCTTGTTTTATCCATTGTATTTCAACTGGCTCACGTGGTAGAAAAAACTTCTTTTGATTCAGTTGCAGAAAATCATAAGGTGATAGCATCTGAATGGGCTATTCATGAAGTAAAAACCACAGCCGATTTTGCCCCTCAAAATAAGGTGGTTAGCTGGTTAGTGGGAGGACTGAATTTTCAAATAGAGCATCATCTTTTTCCACAGATTAGTCATGTACATTATCCGGCATTGAGTAAAATAATACGGCAGCAATGTGAATTATTTGGTATTCCCTACAATTATTACCCAACCCTGAGGCAGGCCATTTACTCGCATGTGCGACTCATGAAACAATTAGGAAGAAACCATTGATAAAAAGCAATATCTTTTTTCCTTTCTATCTTTTCCTTTATACCCTCAGGCATGACAAATTGCTTTGACTGCATTATGTCCCTATCTTTGTAGTCCAAAATTATTTGCCATGTTTGGTGATCTGTTTAATAAATTTCAGGAAGCGCAACAGAAAATGAACGAAGGCAAGCAAAAACTTGCCAATGTAACCGTTGACGGAGATGCCGGCGATGGAGCCGTTAAGGTATCGGTGACCGGAAACAGAGAAGTAAAAACAATTTCAATAGATAATCAGTTACTTTTTCCTGAAAGAAAGGAAGAACTGGAAGATCTGCTGATCATTGCATTAAACCGGGCACTCCAGAATGCCGAAAAACTATGGGAGGAGGAAATGAAAGGCCTCGCCGGTAATATGCTTGGCGGTTTATGAATTCAATAACAATGCCCGCTCTTTAAGTTTCTTTTTATAGCGGTATAATTGAATCCAATAGTTAATCCATGAACCTAATCCAACCAAAGCAGCAAGGCTTTTTATCATTGGAATGGGTAATACGCTTATGCAAAATAATGTTGCATACGAAATGCCTGCACTATAAGTTGGTTTATTACTTTGAGGAATAGGATCTTCAGCAAATATTGAATCGCCGGTTGGCGTATTCAATTCGTCACGGATTGAATCAGAAATTTTTCGAATTACAAAAAATTGCCAGATTAGTCCGAACAGTGGAATTAGCTGAAGCCATACCTGCCCGGGACGCATGCGCCGATTGGCGGCACGAATCAACTCTAAAGTTCGTTGTTGCGTCAAACAGAAAAAGATAACAGGAATAATAAATGCTACAAGGAGCAGGATTTGAAACCAGTCTTGAAACCAGTCTTGAATTTGGGGTTCATTCATATCATTGTTATAACGTTATAAAAATACTTCTAAATTTTAGAAAGCAAAAACTTTTATAAGATGTCTTAATCGATGCAACATCCTCGCTTAACTGAAAACAGGCAAACGTTTGCCCACAAAATTCATATGTATTTGAAGTATTGAATTATTATTACAAAAATAAATATGAATACATTTTTTACCCTGATTTACCTTTCGGTTCTGCATTTTTCGGTTAAGGGAAATCCTAAGGCAACTGATTACAGGCAGGATGACAAGCCGAAGATCGTTAACAATTATATATCCATTCACTCAATAAGCCAGTTAGCCGCACTGTTTAAGGGAAAGCCTTTCTACATCGACTTGTGGGCCACATGGTGCGAACCCTGTATGGAAGAATTTAAACACAGCCGGGAGTTGTATAATCATTTGAAAAATGCCGGTGTTCAGGTCGTTTATATATCCATCGATCGCGATGCGCAGGATAGTTTATGGCGGGCATATATTTATAAATACAATCTTTCGGGAAATCATATTCGCGCAGGTAAACCATTAAAGGATAGTTTAACAACCCTGATATGGGGCGCAAAAGACGTATATTCAATTCCGCATTACTTACTGTTCGATAAGAACGGACAAATCGTTGATAAAGCCGCTCCCGAACCTCATACCAGGCAGAAATTATTTGATTTCATTGATGAAAAAATAAAAACCAGATAACGGTGTAAAGCACATCCTCATTAAAAAATGTCCGCACAACATGTGTTTTCGGAGTAAAACTGTACAAGGGTAATACAGGTGAAGTAGAGCATAACAGGGCCGGGCACCTTATGGAGTTAATAACATGTGCTTGTTCAATTTGACCTGATTATCAGCTATTCTGTTTTTTAGAGCCTGGATATCCTTATTCAATTTATCCAATCTGTTTGATTCTTTTCTTGCAAATCTGGAATCGCTTTTGGCATTACCGGCTTCATTATTGGCTTTTCGGGCTAATTTCCTGTTTGAAGGATTATCGTTTAATTTATCTGCTGCGATTGAATTTTCATTCGCAGATTTTTGAGCCTGATCTGAAGCGTCCTGGTCGTTTTTTGTTTTTTGTTCAACCTGATTTTGTAGTTTGCCCAGTTTCAATTGATCCGCGCTGATTTTCGATACTAAGGAAAGAGAATCTGTATTGACCTTTTGGGCGGATATAGACACACAAAAAAACAACAAACCAATAGAGGTTAATAACAATATTTTTCGCATAATGCACTTTTAAATGTTTAATTAAAAATTAAACAGAAATACAAAAATGCATCTATTATCGTCAATAACTGTTACACAATTGTACAAATAAGTTATATCATTCACACATTCAATTGCTTCTCCCAAAATAAAAGACCATTCCATGCCAGTGATGGAACACTACTTTTTGTATGTATTTAATGAAAATTGTTGTTACTTTATTCGTTTCCTTAAATTTTGATGATTTTATTGATACTTACATGAAGTCGCTACTTGTAACTATTGCTTTATTGGCCACCTGTTTTCTGCAGGCACAATTAGTTGGTAAGAATGATTTTCACAGCTGGGCGCCCACACCGCCTATGGGCTGGAACAGCTGGGATTGCTTTGGCCCAACTGTTACCGAAGCAGAAGTAAAAGCCAATGCCGATTATATGGCAAGCCATCTGAAATCGAGCGGCTGGAATTATATAATAGTGGATATCCGCTGGTATGTGGCCAATGACAAATCACATGGGTATAACGAAAAAGATCCTGATTATAACATCGACAGCTTTGGCAGATTTTTGCCTGCGGTAAACCGTTTTCCTTCGGCAGCAGGGGGAAAGGGATTTAAACCGCTGGCCGATTACCTGCATAAAAAAGGATTGAAATTCGGCATACACATCATGCGCGGTGTGCCGGTGGTAGCTGTAAAACAAAAGCTGCCCGTTAAAGGCACAAAGCTTACCGCCGCCGATATTTATTCAACGACCGGTCAATGCCGCTGGCTGCACGATATGTACACCATCTTACCTGACAAAGCAGGCGCGCAGGAATATTATAACTCCATTTTTGATTTATATGCATCCTGGGGACTCGATTTTGTAAAGGTCGATGACCTTTCATCGCCCATTTATTTTTCGGGTGAAGTTGAAATGATACGGAAGGCTATTGAACGAACCGGCCGTGAGATCGTATTGAGCACTTCGCCCGGTGAAACGCCCATCGATCATGCAACGCATGTGCAGCAAAATGCCAATATGTGGCGCACCGTTGGCGATTTCTGGGATAGCTGGCGGCAATTAAAAGAACACTTCGACGTGTTTGAACGATGGAACAAATGGCGCGCCTACGGCGCGTATCCCGATGGCGATATGCTGCCCATTGGGCGCATAGGCATCCGCGCTGAACGAGGCGACCCGCGCATGACGAATTTCACCCGGGATGAACAATACACCTTAATGACGTTGTGGAGCATTTTTAAATCGCCGCTGATGTTCGGTGGTAACCTGCCCGATAACGATGCGTTTACCAATTCACTCATCACCAATAAAAACATGTTGTATATATTGAATAAAAGCATCAATAACCGGCCGCTTTTCAAAAACGAAAAACAGGCGGCATGGGTTGCAGAAGATCCCGCCAATGGCGATCTGTTTTTAGCTGTATTCAATATCGATGACCGTGAAGAAATGATCGAAAGCAAAGCGCTATGGAAAAGCGATATACTTAACAGGCAACACGCTTCGCAACTGGCAGATGTACCCGTAAATGGCCCCAAAAAACTATGGCTGGGGGTTTCGGCAGTGGATAATCCCGACTGGGACCATGCCGACTGGATAAACCCGGTGCTGTATAAAGGAAGTGATAGCATTTCATTGACTTCGCTGAAATGGGTGAAGGCAACTTCAGGCTGGGGAAAGCCCCGTGTTAATAAAGCGGTATCGGGCAACGATCTGATCGTCGAAGAAAAAAAATACGAACGTGGCCTGGGTGTTCATGCCAGTTCTGTGATTGAATACAACCTTCCTGAGGGGGTTACCCGCTTTACGGCTATGGTTGGCATCGATAAAGCAGCCGCCGATCAAAATGTGGGCGCCACCCTGCAATGTATGGTGTTTACCGAACAACCTTCGGGCCCCGAGCCACCGGCTTCAGCCATGATCGATATTGATTTATCAAAGCTGGGTTTGCAGCAATGTAAAATTCAGGATTTGTGGACAGGTAAGCAGGTAGGTGTTTTTACAAATAAATTTTCTGTAAGTATTAATAACCACGGCGCCGGTTTATACAGGCTCAGCAAAATAAAATAATAATAGCAACAGGGAACTTCCGGTTTATCAGGTAAAATTTGCGTAGCTAAATAGCTACGTTTATATTTGCAGTAACTGTTTACCCTGATAAAATAAAAATATGAAAAGCAAAAAGAATTTGTCACCGGAACAACGTACTGCACTACTCAAAACATTGAAAGCCCGTTTTGAGAAAAACAGCAATCGCCATAAAGGTCTTGAATGGACTAACGTACAGGCTAAGCTGGAGAAAAATACGGAGAAACTGTGGTCGCTCAATGAAATGGAGGCATCCGGCGGTGAGCCCGATGTTGTTGGTTATGATAAAAAAACGGGCGAATACATTTTTTATGACTGTTCCCCTGAAAGCCCTAAAGGTCGCAGAAGTATTTGTTACGACGGTGAGGCGCTGGCATCAAGGAAGGAACATAAACCAGATGATAGTGCTATTGAAATGGCAGTTGCCATGGGCATAGAGCTTTTATCGGAGGAACAATACCGCCAGCTGCAGAAACTGGGAAATTTCGATACGAAAACATCGAGCTGGGTGCAAACTCCTGAAAATATCAGAGCACTCGGTGGCGCTCTCTTTTGTGATCGTCGTTACGATACTGTTTTTGTATATCACAACGGCGCCGAATCTTATTATGCCGCCAGAGGATTTCGTGGCGAGTTAAAAGTTTAGATCAATTAATTCTTGTATAGTATGTAGCAAAAAAAGCCCCGGCTTCAGCCGGGGCCGTGATCAGAGTGCATCACAACTTAAACAATAGAAATCAGAACTAAGAACTCAGCACTTTTCTATAGCTTTTATAAACTATTATTGAAAAAACAGCCAGTGCAACAATTGCCCAAAGGCTGTATTGCGCGCCTTTTTCAACGAAGCCGGTTATGAAGTTCGATTTGCCGGAGCTTCGTTCTATTACCCAGGCCATGGCTGCAATACCCGCCAATACAGCTCCGCTGATACGCGCCCACTTATACACCGATGTATGACTTAGCAATACCAGCCAGGGTATGATCATCGCAATAATAAACAGTTGCATCAGCTCGATGCCGATATTAAAGCCAAGGATGCTTACTGCCAGTGTGCCGGCGCTTAGGTTCATGCCCGATAAAACGCCCGCAAAAGCAAGCCCGTGAATGAGTCCGAATCCTGCAGCCACATACATTTCTTTTCCTGGAAAAATCGGGTATATGGCATGAACAGCCGATACCAGAATAGAAATGGCAATTAATATCTCAACAGGCTGAGCGGGCAACTTTACCCACCCCAATGCACCGATTAGTAACGTAATAGAATGTCCGATGGTAAAAGCCGTTACAATTTTTAATAAACGGACAACACTATATTTCAGGCCGCCATATTTACCCCATTGCTTTCCGTTTATTAAAAGGGTAGCCGGCAGTAACAATACGATCAGGAACAATAAATGGTCTGTACCTTCTTTAATATGCTGCATTCCTAAATTCAGTATAACTTTAAAACCTTTCCACCAGCTACCATCTTCAAGACTCACGTTAAGCGCCTGGTACTCACCGGCTCCAATCATGAAATTGGTATATATTGTACCTAAAGGCCTGCTTTCATCTTCTGAGTGTATTCCATTCTTCCAATCGTTTTTTAAATACACCAATATCCTGTGCGTTATTACCTGATGAATAATCACGTCGTAGTTAAATAAAAAACTCCGAAGGCTTTTTCCTTGTGGTGGGGTCATTGTAAACCGGATAAGCACTTCCTGGTATTTGCCTACATTTATATCCATGTCGGTTGTGATGCGCAGACTGTCAACAGAAGTAGTCCATAATTCCTTCCCACTGTATGCTTTTATATGCTGGCGGAAATAATCCATAAAAAAAGGGGTGTTGACGTTAAGCGTATCACTGAACTCCATTTTCAGTGCAGCTTCCAGATCAAGAAGAGACATTTTCGCCTCACCGGCAATATTGTTCTCCATCACGGAAAGGCTTACTACCGAGCTGGGCATCGGGTGGGCAGACGAGAACAAGTGCAAAAGCGAAAGTAAAAATATTAAAACACCACGGTTCATAAAATACTAAAATAATATTTGAGTATAATAACTGCACCTTTTTACAGGTGCAGTTATATGCTACAACAAGTCGTTAATTGCGTTAATTTTACTTAGTTCCACCATAATCGTAAGACCTATCCCTCCATACAGAATGCGGGTGTGTGGCCGGGTTGCTCAATACTACACCGCTACCTACAGAGTATTCAATCCATACGTGAGGGCCATCTATTCTTATATAATCGTACTTGGTGATAAGCCCCGTAGTGCCGGAATAAGCAACATAAGTATCACTTAATTCATTAGTGTACAGTGTCAGGAATGTTGATGCACTGGTAGCATCAAGGTCGTCTATGTAAGTTTTAATGGCAGCTAATAACAATGCCTGTTCCGACGATGATAAACTGCTGCCTTTTACACCCAATTTGGTAGTAGGGAAACTCCAATCCTTTTGTGGTCCGCATACCAAATCACTAAATGTGGTACTTTGTTGTGCTGTAGCCAGATTGGTGCTGCTAAGGCCGGTAAGTAAAGCCGAAAGTGTCGCTGCTTCCTGATTCATTGGTATAATGCTGGTTGCAGTACTGCTGCTATTTACTGCTGCAGAGAAAGAGGTAGAGGTACCATATGTACAAGGCTCTACACCTCTGAAAGATGGTGTACCGCCTGCTAATGTACCATCTATATACGTGTTGGAAAGTTGTGTATGATGCCCACCAAAATAAATCTCGAAAGTACCGCTTGCAGATGGAGTACCTAAGATACAAATATGGTAATTACTTTCACCATAATCACTGCTGCTTTGGCCAAGATAATTATCCGCAGCTAACAATTGTACTAATTCGTCATACCCCTCATTGCTGCCTGAGCCGGATACGGCTTGCAATAAAGCTAATATGGCTGTTTTTTGGGTAGTGCTTAATCCACTAAGTTTCAAACCAATCCTGCTACCATAAATAGCATCAGGGAAGTTGGACCATTTTTCGGCAGAAGCAAGCGTGTAACTTATTTGCATTGAAGATATTTGCGAAGAACTAAGTGTGGCCTTTACATTGTCAATAAGGCAAAGTATTTTATCTATGCCCGTTTTTGAAGAACAATCTGTAGTTGTAGCGGCAGCGTTTACTGTTAAACTTAACGAACATGACTGACCGCCGAATGAAATAGCAAATGCTGCAGTACCCGATGAAGTAGGGGTACCGCTAATGGCGTAAGTAAGATTGCCTGCGCCGCTTGCCAGCGTGCCTGATGCAAGCGTTGCCGTTAAACCTGTAACACCTGTTGATGAAATGGCAGATCCTGCCGAATAACTTACTCCATTACCACCGGTATATGGAACGGTTGCAGTTGCTGAGTATGCAACATTAATAGTGGCAGTTGCCGAATATGTTGCAGAAGAACAGTTTAGGGCTGAAACTGAGGCGCTGCTGCTTGAACTGCTGCTGCTGTCACTACTTTCTTTTTTACAGGCAATAAAACCTGCTACGGTAAGCACTACCGATAAAATAAACAATACGAACTTTCCCTTCATAATGGTTGGTTTAGTCAAAAAAAAATTGATTCTGGAAAAAAACAGTAGCCATTACTTAGAGTACAAAACTTTCTTCGTGTTTAATGAAAGGAGGCGTAATGTGGTAAACGTATTTGAATTTGGGGTGAAGTGATTTAAGTAGATTGTTTGATGGCTGTGTTGTTTGATTGTTGGGTCTTCGCGGTTCGGCCAGGTCGATTAATGGCAACTGGCTTGCATTGAAAGCATAACCATCAAACAATCAAACAATCAAGCCATCAAGCCATTTAACTATTAGGATTAAATAAAGTCTTCAACTGATCCTCATAAATTTTCCCTACAGGAATCTCTTCCCCTGCGATGGTGATAATTTTTTGTTTAAACGATTCAATGCGGTTTATGGGCACGATGTAGGAGCGGTGCACCCTGATAAATTCTTTTTCATTCAGCTTTTCCATCAATGCCTTCATGGTTAACCGCACAACCACAGGCGTTTGGTTTTGCACATGGATTTTTATGTAATTATCCAGGCCTTCAATAAATAATATATTATCGAGGATTACTTTTACCATCCCATGTTCAACTTTCAGCATTATATATTTTGATCCTTCTGCAGCAGTGGCATTATGAACCAGGTTATACAATTCATGGGCTTTACCAACCGCCTTTTCGAACCGGCTTAGCGTAAATGGCTTTAGCAAATAATCAACAGCGTTCAACTCATAGCTTTCCAATGCATACTCACTGTACGAAGTGGTAAATATCAGCATGGGTTTATGCGGCAGTGATTTGTAAAAATTAACGCCACTTATGGCGGGCATACTGATATCAAGAAATAACAGATCAACCGGGTTTTTCTCAATGTATTGTAAAGCTGTATCTGTATTGGTGAATCCCTTTTCAAATTGAAGGAAATCAACATTTTTGCAGAATGCTTCAATTAATTCAATCGCCAATGGTTCATCATCTATTGCTATTGCTTTGATCATACTAATTGAAGTGAAAGCATTACAGAATATGTTTCTTTATTTTCACTGATTTGCAAAACATGTTTGTCAGGATAAAGATGTTTTAACCTTTCGCCGGTATTGTTGATGCCAATGCCTGTACTTTCCATGTTCTGTGAATCCTGTACTTTTTTATTAAACACATATAATCGTATGCCGGTGTCGGTAACCTGAAGGGTTATTTCTACAATACAATCATCGATGTTGGGGTTAATGCCATATTTAAAGGCATTTTCGATATAGGTGATCAATATCAATGGAGCAATTTCTTTATTGCCCGCATCACCCGAACACTCGAACCGGACATAGGTGGTTTTTCCCAACCGGGCCTTTTGCAGTTCAATATAATTCGAGATGTAATCAATTTCCTTTTGCAGGGAGATCTTATAATTATTGGCGTCTTTAATTACATAGCGCATCAAACCCGACAAATGAATGATCGCTTCAGCGGCCTTATTGTCTTTCTTGATTGATAATACATAAATGCTGTTCAGGGTATTGAAAAGGAAATGAGGGTTTATCTGAGCTTTGAGCGATGACAATTCTGCACTAAGTTTCTCCTCTTTTAATTTCGACAAATGCTCCCGCGTTCTCAAAAAAATAGCAAAAAAAGTAGCTGCAAAGAACAGGTAAAGATGGCGGCGCAACTCTTCGGCCAGAAAGAAAAGAGACGTACGATTGACCGGTGGGCCCGGAGAATGATTATTGACCTGGGGTAATAAAGTATGATCAAAATCCTTCACCCTTATTATGTAGGTTACTATCAGGTGCGGCAATGAAAACGCAATGAGCAGGGAAAGCAATACGAATGATATATAAACAGCGTAGTGTTTACTGAAAAAGAAACGGGGTATTAAAATGTAGTAATTGAGGTAAAAAAAAACGAGCAGCAAACAGTTGGCTATAGTATCCTGTACAAATGGCCGGTTGATTTCAAAAAAAGCTTCACCGGGCAGCCGGGGAAATACGAGCACCGGCACTACCAGAAAAAGCAAAAAGTAAAAAATATGCGTTGTTATACGGCTACGCTCAATCATTTTAACCATGCAGGTTAATTTAAAAGCAAAAATCGTTTTTCTTTGGCTGCTTATATTGGTATTGTGGTAAAATATAGTTTTAATGGGGTTAAATGTGGGACAAAGCCTGTACAAATATTTTAATACTTTTGTGTTCAGGCCTTTAATTAACTAATCACCCCTTATCTTTAAACCTTCCCTGTTATACTTGTTCTATAACATCTGATTGAAAATTAAACCGCTCAACAAAACCGTGCCGGAGGAATCCTCATACGATGAGAAAGAATTGCTGCAACGTCTGCTCACGGGCGATGAAGCAGCCTTTGCTACTTTATATGAAATATACGCTGCTGCTTTAATTGGCTTTACGGCCGCCCGCCTTAATTCGCTCGAAGATGCAAGGGATATTATTCACGATCTTTTTACAGGCTTGTGGGAAGAAAGAGAACACCTCGTTATAACCCATTCCCTCAAAGCCTTTTTATTTGCAGCGGTTCGTTACCGCATTATCGATCACATTCGCCGCCACAGTACCAGGCGCGAATACGCCGAAAAATTACAGTCGTTACAGGTGGAGGCTCAAACGGAAACAGAACAGGTGATAGACCGGAAGGATCTGCATACAGTTATTGAGCAGGCCGTAGAGCAATTGCCGGCGCGTGTAAAACAAATTTACCGGATGAGCCGCGATCAGCACCGCACTGTTTCTGAAATAGCCGAAGAGCTGCAGCTTTCACCCCAAACTGTTAAAAATCAACTTACTACTGCACTCAGCCACCTGCGCTCCCTCGTGAGTAAGCTGGCTGTTTTATTGTGGTGGTTTTGATATGGTACCTGCTTTTACCTTTTCCGGGAATCTTTCTTAAAAAAATTTTATCAATTAATAGTACCAACTGTTTCTTCGTACGACTACTTATAAGCATATGCATATGGACCAACAAGCTATTCAAATACTATTAGACCGTTATCTGGCCGGAACCTGTTCCCGGGAAGAGCAATTGCAAATTGAAGCATGGCTTGAACAAAAGGAGGTAGTTGTGAATGAGTGGACAACAATGAGTGAAGAAGCCAAAGCAGCGTGGATGGCATCGCTGTATCAGGATATCAGGCAATCGATAACAACAGGCCGGCAGGAATACGAACAGCAACCGCCCGTAATACCATTGTACAGGCGATCATTTTTCCGCATCGCTGCGGCTGCAGCTGTTATTTTGGTAACAGGAACATTGGTGTACCTGTATTACAACCGTACACCGAAAAGGGATGTGGTAGTCACCGAACAAACCGGTAAACCGGTATCAGATGAAGTAGTACCCGGTGGTAACAAAGCCATTCTAACGCTGGCCGATAATTCAACTATTGATCTGAATAACGCAGCGAACGGCGCACTGGTACAACAAGGAAAAACCACAGTTATAAAATCAGGTGATGGTAAATTGGTTTACGACGCAAAACAATTGACCATTGACCCCGTCCGACCGGGTCGTCCGGGCGGGCATTCACCATTGAGTTACAACACCCTGGCTACCCCACGAGGAGGTCAGTATCAGTTAGTGTTGCCCGATGGAAGCAAAGTATGGCTGAATGCAGCATCGTCGATCCGTTACCCAACGGCATTTACAGGTAATGAAAGAAGAGTTGAGATTACAGGCGAAGCATACTTTGAAATAGAAAAGCTTCGAAATGCATCAGGCCAAAAAATTCCTTTTGCTGTTGACATACTTCCCTCCACCGGAGGGGTTGGGGGAGGCCGTGTTGAGGTATTAGGTACGCATTTTAATATCAATGCCTATGATGATGAACCGGCAATAAAAACAACTTTGCTCGAAGGCTCTGTAAAACTTACCAAAGATGCTGCATCAGCTATATTGAAACCTGGTGAACAGGGATCAATTTCCCAAAAATCCCAACCATCCCAAACCATCCCAGTCCGGACAGTGGAGGTAGAGGAGGTGATGGCCTGGAAGAACGGGATATTCAATTTTGATAAAAGCGACATACAAATAGTAATGCGGCAAATAGCGCGGTGGTACAATATTGAATTTGTGTATGAATATATACCGAAGGGTACGTATTCGGGTCAGGTAAGCCGCAATACCAATATTGCCAATGTATTGAAGATAATGGAAGCAATGGGAGGGGTGCATTTTAAGATTGAGGGCAGGAAGGTAATTGTTAGTAAGTAGGGCAATGGGCAGTGGGCAATAGGCAATAGACAATAGGCAATAAGCAATAGACAATAAGCAATAGGCAAAAAAACAATAAATAATAAAACAAAATCCAATTGACAAAAGCCGATTTCACACCGTTGTGAATATTCAATGAAATGATGCCTTAAAAGAAAAACGCTCCGAGAGCAAGTCGGAGCGCTGAGTATTTGGGTTATCAAAATTTTACAATCGACTAAGACTGCTAAACCCGATTGACCATCGGGATTGTTCACCCAAACTAAACAAAGTTATGCATTTTGAGGCTCTTTGTAGCGTCCCTGCTTTGCCCGTACAAAAGCGGGGATCATCAACCAAAACTATCACTGCACGTATAACGAACATGCGGGCGGTGCGAAAAACGCTGTTGATTATGAAGCTCACAGCTATTTTATTGCTGGCTGCGTGTCTGCAGGTAACCGCCAAGGTACATTCACAAAACGTTACGCTTTCTTTAAAAGATGCGTCGCTTAAGAATGTTTTGAAGGAAATAAGCAGGCAAACGGGCTATTATTTCATTTACAAAGATGAATGGATGGCCCAAAGTAAAAAAGTGGATATACAGGTTAGCGATGCTCGCCTCGAGCAGGCGCTTGGTATTTGCTTTAAGAACCAGCCGTTCACCTACATGATCATTGAAAATAACGTAGTGTTGAAGCCGAAGGTGGCCATTAAAATTAATGAACCTGCCGAAACACCTGAGCCGCGTGCTGATATCAGAGGTATCATAACCGCCGAAAATGGTGCTCCCGTAGCAGGCGCCAATGTATTGAATAAAAGAACCGGCCGGGGTACCACTACGAGATCAAATGGCGAGTTCAGACTAAGTGACGTAGACGAAGACGATATACTGATAATCGCTGCCATGGGTTACGAAAGAAAGGAAGTGGCTGTAAAGGATTATAAGAGTGGGATTGTGACGGTTCAATTAAAAGTGTCGCCCGACAAGCTCGATGAAGTGCATGTGCTTGCCTACGACCAAAAAACAACACGCAGGTACAGCACCGGCTCTGTTTCACGGGTTACTGCTGATGAAATTGCCCGTCAACCGGTTACCAATGTGCTGCAGGCGCTGGTGGGCAGGGTGAGCGGTTTAAGCATTAATCAAACTTCGGGCCTTCCCGGCGGTGATATCTATTTCGAGATAAGAGGGCAACGGTCGCTTCAAACTCCGGATGGTTCCAGTAATACAACGACCGATCCGTTTCTGAACGTACCGCTCGTTATTGTAGATGGTGTTCCCTATCCCAATGTGCCGCCTACGTATAAATATAAGAGCGTCAACGGGAGCTACAATTCTGTACAGGGGCCAAATGGATATGGCAGCACTTTGTATAATATCAACCCCAATGATGTTGAAAGCATTGAAGTATTGAAAGATGCAGATGCCACCGCCATTTACGGTTCGCGGGCAGCCAATGGCGTATTGTTAATTACCACCAAAAAAGGCAAACAGGGTAAAACTACTTTTAGTACCAACGTGAATACCGGTATAAGTATGGTAACACAGAAACTCGATTTGCTGAATACACAGGAATACCTCGCATTAAGGCGTCTTGGTTTTAAGAACGGGGGTTATAATATTGATTCCCTCGTGGCTGCTAACCCCATCTATCGTGGTGCTGCTCCTGATATGTTTTATACATACCCTGTTTACCCATTCGACACTACAAAGTATACCGACTGGCAGAATGATTTAATTGGACATACGGCGCAAACGGTTTCCGCAAACACATCTGTTTCGGGTGGTGTAGGCGGTACCAGCTTCCTGCTTTCGGCAAATTATACCCATACCAACACGATTAGTGTCGACAGGCGTGGCACCAGCACCGGTGGATTGCATTTGTCGATCAACCATGCATCGCCCAACGGTAGGTTTTCTTTTGGTTACAACAATTTGCTGAACTTTTCCACTATTCGCCTTCCGGGTGGTGCAACAACGGCGGCCTATATGATTCCTCCTAATTTTGTGCCGAGGGATAGTACCGGGAAATTGATCTATATTACCGGCCTCGCTAATCCTTACAGTTCACTGCTGCAGTCTTTTTTCAGTAAGTCGTTAATGGTTGGCAATAGTTTGAATGTAAGGTATAACATTTTGCCCGGTCTGAATCTGGCAGCCACGGTTGGATATAACCTATTGCAAACGCATATGGAAACGCTTTACCCTAAAAATTCGAGCTATACTAATGTTGCCTCGGAAGTAACAAGCATTTCCCGCACCCAAAACCTCAGTTTTGAACCGCAATTGCAATATAACCAGCCAATTGCCAAAGGCAATTTGAATGTGTTAATTGGCAGTACACTCCAAAAAAGCATGTCTGAAACGCCTATGGCTGTTACTGCCCAAAATTTCCCTTCAGATGCTTTCCTCGGTAATCTTGCCTCGGTAGGGTCAGCCAACATTTTTATCAGTAATGGATATAGCGACTACAAATATTTGTCGGTATTCAGCCACCTCGGTTACATTTGGGACGGTAAATACATATTTAGCGCGAATTTCAGGCGTGATGGTTCTTCAAAATTTGGCGCCAACCATCGTTTCGGAAACTTCGGGTCGGTAGCAGGCGCCTGGATATTTACAAAAGAGAAATTTTTCCCCGAATCTGATATCTTCACTTTCGGTAAGCTGAGAATGAGTTATGGGCTCACAGGTAATTCGAATGCAGGCTCCTTCGACTATCTTTCAACCTATCAGGCCACCGGTACTTATTATGCAGGTACGAGCGGCGGCATGTTCCCTGCAAGATTAGAGAACCCCGATTTTGTATGGGGGGTAACGCACAGTATAGATGTTGCGATGGAACTGGCTTTTTTAAAAAATCGTGTAAACATTATAGGTAACTGGTACCGTGGCCGGTCAGGCAACCAGCTCGTGTCCTATCCTGTTAGCACTCAAACCGGTTTTAGCAGTTACAGGACCAACTTAAATGCACTGGTTGAAAATTCCGGGTTTGAAATAGATCTGAACACGATAAACCTGCAATCAAAATCGTTTAAATGGCAAACCACTATTAATGTTACCATTCCCCGGAACAAACTGATAAGTTTTCCCAACATTGAGAAAACCGCCTACGCAAATATTTATATAGTTGGTAAACCCCTCTCTTCAATTTACGGGGTTAGATACCTGGGGCTGGATACAGCAGGTAATCTTCAGTTCGAGGATGCCAATAAAGATGGAAAAACTACTTATACAGTCGGTTTGGCTGCGTATGGAAAAGGTGATAACGTGTATTTGGGCAAAACATACGATGATTTTTTTGGGGGGATAACCAATAGCATTACTTATAAAAATTTCCGGGTCGATTTCAGCTTCCAGTTCAGAAAAGGAATGACCAAACCCGATATTTTGGGAAGTCTCTCGGGAGCTTTTAGACCAGGTACAATGACGAATGTGCCCAAAAAAGTATTGGAAGAAATCTATAAAAGAGGACTGGATAAGAAATTGATTAATGCTGTTGACGGACTAAACGACTGGAATAATTATACAGCAAGCGATGCTATTTTAAGGGATGTGTCTTTTATTCGCTTCACCAATGTGGCGCTTTCGTATATGGCCCCGGAAAAATGGGTAAAACCATTGCACATGTCGGCCGCCAGCCTTTACATGCGGGCGCAAAACCTGGGGGTTTGGTCAAAATATTATGGTCTCGATCCTGAATCAGGTGTAACCAGCGTTCCTCCCTTATTAAGCATTCAGGCAGGTCTTCAATGTTCATTTTAAAACGAGTATTTATGAAAAAAACTGTTTTCAATAAAATATATGGCTTGGGTGGCGTAGTGCTTTTATTATCTGTGATGCTAACAAACTGTTCAAAATTAGTTGACCCCGGAGAGCCTAAAGAAGAGATTCTAACTGAAAAAATATTTGCCAGCGACGATAATGCGCAAACCGCAATATCCGGCTTGTATGGTAAACTGGTAACGCTTTCTGCCACCAAAGATCTGGTTACGCTATACACAGGGGTATCAGCCGATGAATTTACTTATTACATAACCGATGTGAATTATGATCAATTTACCCAGAACAAAATTCTCACATCGAACTCTGTTGCACAAGTTTTCTGGGATAATAATTACAGCCTGGTGCTTGGATGCAATAGCATCATAAAATACGCCGGCGCCTCCACAGGCATGTCTGATATCAATAAAAAGCAATTCATCAACGAGGCAAAGTTTGTCAGGGCGTTTTGCTATTTCCACCTGGTCAATCTTTTTGGAGAGGTACCGCTGGTGTTAGAGACCGATGTTACCAAAACTGCTTACCTGCCGCGCACTGCAGTAGCAGATGTGTATGCACAGATAAAGACCGATTTACTGGATGCCCGTAATAACCTGCCTGCAGATTATACAATTGCCAGCGGCTCACGTATTCGCGCCAACAAATGGGCGGCTACCGCACTATTGGCCAGGGTATATCTATATACGGGCGACTACACCAATGCCGAAGCAATGGCTGCAGAACTGATCAGTAACCAGACTTTGTATAGTCTCGTCGGTATTGCATCGGTATTTAAGAAAAATCAAAAGGAATCTATCCTCGAATGGAACGCTACCGGCAATTATACAAACACGGCTGAGGGCACTGATTTCCTGCGCTACTATAACAGCAGTAAATTGATATTTTTCCCGTTTCGTTCAGACTTCTTAAACAGTTTTGAAACCGGCGACCTCAGAAAGACCAATTGGACCCTCACCTACAATACTTCAACCACCGCCTATAAATATAAAAGAACTACGTTGGAGACAACTAATGATGAAGATCTTGTAATACTGCGTCTGGCCGAGCAATATTTAATCAGGGCAGAAGCAAGAGCACAACAGAACAACATCGACAGTGCCCGTGCTGATATTAATAGGATCCGCACCCGGGCAGGACTGGCCAATGATACTACGATGGTAGATAAATCAACCGCCATGGTTGCTATCGAAAGGGAAAGCAGACACGAACTGTTTTGCGAATGGGGCCACCGCTGGTTCGATTTAAAACGCTGGCCCAGCCTCACCACATCAGGAAAAACAAGGGCCGATGATGTATTGGGTGCTTTAAAAACCACCTGGACGTCGACCGCCGTTTTGTTTCCTATACCGGATAATCCCAGGATCGCCAATCCGAATCTCACTCAGAATGATGGCTACTGACCGTTAACTTTTATGCAAAAGCCGGTTAATCAACAATAGCAATATTGTTGGCCGGCTTTTTATTTCCTGACATAAAAAAAGACAAAACCGGAGCTAATCAAATGAATCTTACCATCCCAATGCAATCGGGATGGTAAGATCCATCTGGCCAAAAAACAATAAATATTTACAGATGAAAAAACAATTGGTTGGATGCCTGTTGTTATTATCGACAGCTGCATGGGCGCAAAAAAATCCGTTAAAGAGCGATACCACGGCAGGCAAAAGTGCCCTGAAAATCGATAGCCCTTCGCTAAAAAAGCCTATGGCCTACGACAAGGTAATCACAACCAAAGCGGTTACTCAAAGGGGTATGCTAACGGTGCACCAGATTGATGAAAATTTTTACCTCGAAATTCTCGACAGCCTGCTGGGACGTGATATATTGCTGGTAACAAGGTTAACGCAAACACCGGTTGTACGAAAATCGGAAAGTTTGCGCATGGGCCTGTATGCAGGCGATGAAGTGAACGAAAAAGTGA
Organism: Niastella sp. sgz303648; assembly: GCF_059587045.1. NCBI lineage: Bacteria > Pseudomonadati > Bacteroidota > Chitinophagia > Chitinophagales > Chitinophagaceae > Niastella > Niastella sp. sgz303648. Next base: position 58,527 of record NZ_JCAPSW010000002.1, read on the forward strand.
TCCGCTTTGAAAAAGGCCCCGCCGATAAAATATTCGTACGCGGCGTGTCGTACCAGATACACTCGGCCGATTCATCTGAAAACGGAATGTACCGTTCGGTGTTACAGTCAAGCGTGCAGCCCATAGTGGCCGCATTTCCGGTAAAAACGTATAACACGAAACAACCTGCCAGCGTAATCGATATCACCGACCTGGTCAGCAACGATAACAGCCTGCTTTCCTGGGATCCCGGTTACAAAACAGCTGTAGGGGCCGGCGCATTTCTGAAAGACAGGTCGTATGTAAAGTGTATAAAAACCTTTACACAAAATATTGAAATAAAAACGATCAGAACATATGGTGCCGGGGGGCCAGGTATGCCCGATGCTATGACGTTCGAAGTGAACAATTCGCTGCTATTGCTGCCAAAAGTACCTATGCAGCCCCGTTATGTTGATAGAAGGGTAGGATATTTTTCAACCGGTTATGTAGACTTCGATGCCAACCCGCAGGGGGTAAAAAATACCGATATGATCACCCGCTGGCGGCTTGAACCAAAAGAAGGGGACTGGGAAAAATATTTCCGCGGAGAACTGGTGGAGCCTCAAAAGCCTATCGTGTTTTATATTGATCCGGCTACGCCCAAAAAATGGGTGCCTTACCTCATACAGGGCGTGAACGACTGGCAGAAAGCATTTGAGCAGGCCGGTTTTAAAAATGCGATCATAGCTAAGGAAGCGCCTGCCGATGACAGCACCTGGAGCCTCGATGATGCCGCCCATTCAGCTATTGTGTATAAACCTTCTGATGTACCCAATGCTATGGGGCCACATGTGCACGATCCGCGCAGCGGCGAAATACTCGAAACCCATGTAAGCTGGTTTCATAATGTAATGCAACTGTTGCACAACTGGTATATGATACAGGCAGGTGCGGTAGACCCGAGGGCCAGGAAAATGGAATTTGACGATGAACTGATGGGACAATTGATCCGTTTTGTTTCTTCGCACGAAGTTGGGCATACGCTGGGGCTGATGCATAATTTCGGTTCCTCTTCTACGGTACCGGTTGACAGCCTGCGTAATAAAAAATGGGTGGAGGCACATGGACATACACCTTCCATCATGGATTATGCGCGTTTCAATTACGTGGCGCAGCCTGAAGACAGCATCAGTGAAAAAGGCATCTTTCCGCGAATAAACGATTATGATAAATGGGCCATTGAATGGGGGTACCGTCGGTTCCCGGGCACCATGAACGTCAAAGCCGAAAAGACTTTGCTTAACAAATGGATCATTGACAGTGTTACTAAAAATCACCGGTTATGGTATGGCCCTCAACCAACATTATACCAATACGACCCCAGAAATCAAAATGAAGACCTGGGCGATAATGCTGCAAAAGCAAGTACCTATGGTATCAAAAATCTCAAACGTATTATAGAGCAATTGCCATCATGGACCCGTGAGCCAAACGAAGTGGCTTATACCAGCCTGAATCAAATGTATAAGGCGCTGGTGAATCAATACGCGCAATATGCTGTACATGTGATCAACAATATAGCCGGCTTTTATCTCGACTTTAAGTCAGTGGAAGAAAATGGTCCCCAGTACCGGTCTTTGTCGCGCAACCGGCAGAAAGAAGCCGTAGCCTTTTTGGATGAACAGGTGTTTCAAACACCAAAATGGTTGACCAATAAAGTAATTCAGGAGAATATAGACCCCACCATGGGAGCAATGACTACAACCGGCGTTAGATTATTGGAAGCCACGATGTCGAAAATAGGATGGCTGTTTATGCAGGACAGATCACCCCAGGTTGGAAACAGCTATACTGCTTTTGAATTTCTGAACGATATGAAAAAAAGTATCTGGCGCGAGCTGACCACGGGTAAAGCGATCGACGCTTACCGGCGCGATCTGCAAAACGCCTACATCAATGATATGATTCAGGGAGTTCTGCCCGACAAGGATAAAAAAATAGTGGCGCCGGAAGCCGGCTACGATGCCGATGCAATAGCACTCATCAGGGCGCATTTGGTGTCGCTGCTACCTGAGTTGAAAGCATCGGTGGTGCGCTTTACCGATCCTCAAAGCAAAGCGCATATACAGCTTATTATTGAAAAAGTACGTACGGCGTTGTATCCGAATAGTTAGTTTTCTCATGTGCAATGCTAAATCAGAGCAAAGGGTTTGTGTCTACTTACCCTTTTTATTTAGTACGGCCCTGTATCTGTAATAAAATATTTGAACTATGTTTTTTTAAGGTGACAATACATGTCCATCAAAAAAAGGGTTTGTTTCTACTTACCCTTTCTTTTAAATGAGAAATGAAGAATGAAAAATGAAAAATAAGAAAGTGAAGAAAGAAGATTCATTTGCAGTAACCCTTTTTTTTACGTTGCCTGAAAAAAATAAATCAAAAAAAAATTACATACTTCACCCAACGAACACAATGTGAACCGTCGTAATACAAATTGCAACAATGCATAAATATTTCGTACTTATAAAAACTAAATTCAAATGGAAAGAAAGACGTTTCTGAAAAAAGGCATGGCGGCTTTAGGCATGGCGGCAGTTTTACCATTGGCAAATTCGTGTAAGAAAAGCACAGGATCAGATTCTTCCGGTTCGGATTCAAGCTCAGGTTCCGGTTCATCTTCCAGCTCATGTACGGCTACAGGTTCCGAAACAGCAGGGCCATACCCTACAGTTACTCCTTCATCGCTGGTACGCAGCAATATTACAGACGGTCAGAGTGGCGTAGCGTTAACAATTAAAATTACTATTAAGAACATCAATAACAGTTGTGCTGTTCTTGCCGGCGCCCTGGTTGATATCTGGCATTGCACCGCACTGGGTTATTATTCCGAATATAGCGACACGCCTGGCGGCAGTTATGCTACTATTGATTATACGGCTTCACATTTTTTAAGAGGGCGTCAAACAACCGATTCAAACGGGCTGGTAACTTTTACCAGTATTTTCCCGGGCTGGTATTCGCCAAGAGCGCCACACATTCATGCACATATTTACAATAGTGCAGGTACTTCATTGCTCGTAACCCAAATAGCATTTCCTACCGACGTGTGCAACACGGTGTATACAACACACTCGGCCTATACAGCACGAGGTACACAGGATACAGCCAATTCGGCCGATATGGTGTTCAGCGATTCGCTGACAACTGAATTGAGTACGGTAACAGGAAGTATATCGGCAGGGTATACACTTACCCATACCATTTATGTGGCAGCATAAGAGAAAGATGTTTGCAGTAGGTTTTAACATACAAAGGTTAGATTCAAGGGTTTGTTTCTACTTACCCTTCATTTTATAGTTTTCTCATGTAACACACCATGCAACAGATAAAAGGGTATGTTTTTACTTACCTTTTATTGTCTTCAGCTAAGAATGACAATTGCAGCCTATGAATATTCTTTTACCCTTTCTTTTAAGTTAAAAAAACTTATGGAATATTCATCTTTTTTAAGAGAGTGCCTGCATACTTATAAAACATTAGAACATGAAATTGAAAAGAAGGCTGTTGAATTGACCGATGAACTGAAGTGGATAGAACAAGTATTCGGGTTAGCGCTGCAAACATGGTTGCGCATAGAGAAGATGGCTAATGATTACCGCTTTTTGAGTCAGCAGGAGGAAATTTATTTTTATAAGATCATCAGAGCAGCGTTTGCCGGGCTGATCGATTATTTTACTTTAATTTACAAATCAGTTCTTTTACAGCCGGGTGACAAAAAAAGAAGCACATACTGGAAAATTGAATTAAAGAAGTGCCGTGAAATAATGTCAACATACGAAGAAGGTTGCCGCTACTATGAGCAACAACCCGATTCGGATATTCATTTCCTGAAGCAAAACAACCAGCAGCCGATGCTTTTCGGGATCAATATGAGCGTGTTTAATTTTAACACCGGTTCTTACAGCTATTTACCCGGCAGACTGATTGCCCTGGAAAAATATGAGAAGTATATTCAGGTCAAAAATGAATGTTTATTATCTAAAACCCCATAACCTTCCAATGTTCCGATTTTTAAATTGTTAGCTACTTACTTATGGTATTCTTCATCCGTTACTGTTTCTAACCACACTGTTGCACCTTTTTGAGTATTCGTTATAGCAATTTGAATCAACTCATCGTCTTTGCCTGCACCATGCCAATGCGGTATGTTCGGGGAACATTTAATAACATCACCTTTATGAATTATTCTTTTCGGACTACCTTTTTCCTGGTAATAACCTGTTCCATTGATGATTAATAAAATCTGACCTCCCGGATGTAAATGCCATTTCGTTCTTGCACCCGGTTCAAAAGTTACGCTTCCAACCTGTGTGGGATTCAAGCTGTCCGGTGCAATCATTTGCTCAAGCCACGCATTTCCTATAAAATTATCATTGGTGATTTTTTCGCCTTTGGGAAATATTCTGACTGTATTCTGAGTGCTGCTCATTGTCATTCTGTTTTTCCCGGGAGTACATGAAAAAAGCATTGAAATGATGAAAGCAATTATTGAAATACTTGTTGGTTTCATCCTTTTACCTGTTTAGAGATTTTTGCCAAAGAAATCTTTCATTTTTTGTATTGCTTGTTGAACATACTGCGGCTTATCATACAAATCTACATGCGATGCATCATCAATTACAAAGAGCTCCTTCGGTTCGGCGGCTTTGCTATGCGCATCTTCGCTAAAATAGGCTGACAAGGCACGACTGCCAACGATAAAAAGTAGTGGACGGGGCGAAATGGTTTCAATCTGTGCGAAAGGGAAGAAATTCATCATCTTAGCCAAACTTGTGTACGAAACACGACCTAAAGCATTGGGATGGTAAGCTCTTGATGTTGCATAGTAATCATATAATTCACGTCCCATCTCCGCATTCTTCGGATCCGGATTTCCGGGGCTTGGATTGAGGTCAATGCTTGAGTTGTAATCTCTGCGGGTTTCTCCTCTGAATTCTTTTGTTCGTTGTTGCCCGATATCATCAAGTGTTTTCATACGAAGGTCATAGGGAACATTATCACCAAGACCTTGTCTGCGTGCACGCCCCAGGTCGTACATACTTATCGTCGCCACTGCTTTCATTCGGTGATCTATCTGTGCTGCACTAACAACATAACCGCCACCGCCACAAATGCCCAATACGCCAATACGGTTTTCATCGACTAAAGGGTTATTGCTAAGAAAGTCTACAGCTGCACTGAAATCTTCAACTCGTACAGCGGGAATTTCTATATTGCGGGGATCACCTCCGCTTTCTCCATAATAGGAGGCGTCGAATGCAAGGGTTACATAGCCCAGTTCGGCAAGTTTTTTAGCATATAGTCCCGCTGTTTGTTCCTTAACACCCATAAATGGATGCCCCACTACAATAGCAGGATACTTTTGGGCATTATCCATATCTTTCAAATGGTACATATTGCCTGCTACTTCTATAGAAAAGTGGTTTTTGAAGCGGACTTTTTCAACGCTTATTTCATTGCTGGTACTCATGATTTTTATTATTAAGATTTTTATTAAAAATTAAACATCCTATTGGAGATTTGTTACCCATTTTTGTTGATGCAGGCTATAAGTATTTACCATAAAATTCTTTCAATTTGATTACTGCCTGTTGAACATACTGCGGCTTATCATACATATCAACATGTGTTGCGCCCTTTACTTCAAATAACTCGCTGGGTTTACCTGCTTTTGCATAAGCATTGTCACTGAAGTAGCGGCTGTCGGCAATGCTGCCTACAATAAACAAAAGGGGTCTTGGAGCAATTAATTCAACATGATCTAAAGCAGTAAAGTTAAACAGCCTCGAAAGGCTGGTAAACACATACCCTGTTGCTGCTCTTGGATGATAGCCTCTTGGTGTACCATAATAATCCGCTATTTCACGGTACATGGTGGGAACTTTTGATGGATCTGAACCGGCACCCGAACTAAATGAAACCATTTTTAACGGTTCGCCAGCCGCTTCTTTTGTACGTTGCACTGCCACTTCATCCATACGCTTTTGCAATAATGGGGTTAGCATACCGCCTAAACCTTCTCTGCGTAACTGGCCTAAATCAACCATGCTAATAGTAGCTGCTGCCTTTAAGCGGTGTTCTGTTTGTGCAGCTTTAACCGCATAGCCTCCTCCTGCGCATATTCCAAGAACGCCTATTCTGTTCGGATCAACTGAAGAATGCAAACTTAAAAAGTCGGTGGCTGCACTGAAGTCTTCTACACGTACTTCCGGGTCTTCTAAAAACCTTGGCTCTCCTCCGCTTTCTCCCTGATAAGATGCATCAAAAGCTAAAGTAATGTAACCGAGTTCAGCAAGTTTACGGGCATATAAGCCGGCAGTTTGTTCTTTAACACCGCCAGCCGGATGTGCTACAATGATTGCCGGGTATTTTTTTGATGTATCAAAACCGGGAGGAAAAAACAGGTTGGCGGCTATATTAATATTGCTCTTTGGAACAATTTGATTGGGAAAGAAAACTTTTTCGACATGAATACCATTGCTGTCGGCAGGTTCTTCTCTAACGGGCAAATTGCTACCTGATGTTGTTTTGTTTGATGAATTATTATTTTTCCTTTGCTTCAAAACTGTTTGCAATACTTCATTTGCAGCAACACCTTGGTTATTACCAACATTCGTATGAATAATAGATACAAGATTATTGAGCTGAGCTTCTGTAAGTCCGTTATATAGGCCAACATTGAAGTGAGAACGCAATTGGTTTTCTGTTCCGTCGAGACTTGCAAGCGCAGAAATAGTTGCAAGCTCACGGGTTTTCCAGTCAGGATTGTCACGTCCGAAAATGTCGGCAAACAGGTGTTCTTTCAGGAATTGGTCAATGGCAGGTGCAAACTCATAAACTTCGCCGGTAACAGGTTGTCCTACAAGTTTTGTTTGAATCTCTGTTCCTGATTGCAACTTGCTTTTATTTGTTGTAAAAGGATTGGCGGCTTTACCCAACTCATCTTTTATTCCTCTCAGCTTTCTATCCTTTAAAACATCCATAAAGGAGTGAAGGGAATTGAGGCTACGTGGAAATCCGGCATAAGCATAAAGCTGTACCAGCACTTCTTTTATTTCATTGATTGTTAATCCGGAATCTAATCCATTGTTCAATGCTTTCTGTAATTCCACCATATTTCCCTGTGCTGTGAACGCAGAAATGGTGACGATCGCCTGCTGCCTGGCATCCAATGCCTGATTTGTTTGCATAATGTTGTATGTGCTAGTGTTGCCTGCAAAAACAAGGCGAGCAGAAACGAGTGTTAGAAGAAGTATCAATTTTATTCTTTTCATACCTGTCATTTTAATTCATGAAGTGTTTTTTCCCTGCTGATGCAAAGGTCAGGGCGATTTTCCGGTTGGTATGCATACGGATTACGGTATTCTGTACCAAAATCACTGATTTACCGGCGGGCATTATTACAGGCACCCAATAATTAGTAAATTTGTATCATGCCATTTTAAGAAATAAGTATATGGATAACATTCTCAGGTTTGAAACAATCAGCCAATACAATGCTTTCAATAAACAGGAAACGCTGCACCCCCTCGTTAGCATTGTTGATTTATCAAAGGCAGATCCAAGAGAAGCCCGGCGAATGAATTATAACTTCTATACTGTGTTTTTAAAAAAAATAAAATGTGGCGATTTGCGGTATGGCTGCAACTACTATGATTACGAAGAAGGCACATTAATATTTCTTGCCCCGGGGCAAGTGATTGGATCAAACCACCCGGGCGAATATTATCAACCACAAGGACATGCGTTGGTCTTTCATCCTGACCTGATACATGGCACTTCGCTTGGAAGGCATATGAGTGACTATACATTTTTCTCGTATGAAGTGAATGAGGCGCTTCACTTGTCGGAGTACGAACGGCAGATTGTATTAGACCTTTTTAATAAGATTGAATTTGAATTAAAACATGGAGTTGATAAGCACAGCAAGATGCTGATAGTATCAACTATAGAATTGTTTCTAAATCACTGCATTCGTTTTTACGACCGACAATTTATTACCCGTGACAAGGCTAATAAAGGCATTTTAGAAAAGTTCGAAGATTTACTGAATAGCTATTTCCAATCTGATAAGCCGCAAAATCTTGGCTTACCAACAGTGAATTATTGCGCCGGAGAATTACATCTTTCGGCTAACTACTTTGGCGACCTGATAAAAAAAGAAACGGGAAAATCAGCACAGGAATATATACATGCAAAGGTGATTGACCTTGCCAAAGAAAAAATTTTTGAACCGGGAAAATCAGCCAGCGATGTTGCCTATGAACTGGGCTTTAAATACACCCAGCATTTCAGCCGTTTATTTAAACAACGTGTGGGGTATACGCCCAATGAATATAAGACGTTGAATTGAGCTGTGCCGGCCTGAGCCGCAAAGCCGCTAATTCATAAACTGCTCTTTGTATTCAACAGGTGTAAGTCCTACTTCTTTTTTAAACAACCTCGAAAAATAGGGAGGGTTTTCAAAGCCTAATTGGTAAGCAGTTTCTGCAACAGTATTATCAGTACTCATCAACATATTTTTTGCTTCGTCAATCAGAAAGATATGGATGTGTTCCAATGCTGTTTTACCTGTTTCCTGTTTTAGTAAGTCGCTTAAATATCTGGAAGAAATTGATAATTGAGATGCCATATATTTCACTGTTGGCAAACCATCTTTTTGAAGTTTTCCATTTTCAAAATACAATTTCAAAATTTCAGTAAACTTAGAAATTATTGTTCCGGAAAATACAGTGCGGTTTAAAAATTGCCGCTTATAAAACCGTTGGGCATATTTTAAAATGGAGTCAATATGAGTAAGCATGATGTCTTTGCTGTATTCATCCTGGTTATTATAATATTCCAGCTTTATTTTATAAAATAAGTCCCAGATTATTTCTTCTTCTTTGGGTGATAAATGCAGGGCTTCATTTACTTCATAGTCGAAATAAGTATACTTTTTTATATCTGAATGAAGATGATGCTTAATCAAAAAGTCTTCGTGTATATGAATTATAAAACCTTTTTCAGTTAGTTCAAGGTCGCTTATTGCTATAATTTGACGGGGTTTTATAAACGACAGGGAGCCATTGTCGTGGTCGTACCTGGTTTTGCCGTATAAAAATGTGCCTGATTTTATTTTTTTAAATGAAATGATATAAAAATCAGTCGTGAACTCAGCATTGGCCAATGTACAACTGCTTAACTCTTCGCATGTTACCAGGCTAAACAAAGGATTTTCCGGTGGCGGATATCCATTTTTAGTATATAGTTCGCTTATGGTTTTATAATGTTTCATGCTTTTTCTAATATAAACAAAATAACAAAAATCTATGTACTGGGACATAGATTTTATAGAATTTATTGGTAGTGGCAGTTAAAATTTAAGTTTACGACTTGCCAGGCGCCATCCCGAAGGTGTAGGTTTTATCCGTGAGCTGCCACTGATAATTCACTCCATTGTTCCCATTGCGATAAACGATCGGCATAAACCTGTTTCACCCATGGCAAAGCCGTATTGCCAAAGAAAATACGGAACGGTGGATTTTCTGCATCTACGATTTTTAAAATGGCAGGTGTTGTAGCTACGGGATCGCCAAAAGGCATATGCTCTCTTTGTTGATAAACTACGGTTCGCAGACCATCATAAGCATCAATGGTTTTCGAATTTACCGCCGAATCACCAGAGAAATTGGTATTGTAAGCAATAGGTTCAATGAGCGTTGTGTTGATGCCAAAATTCTTTATTTCCTGTGCCATTGATTCAGTAATACCTTCAAGGGCCCATTTGGAAGCATTATAAATCCCTAATAATGGTATAGCTGTTATTCCCAAAACGCTGGATACCTGAATAATATGTCCACTGCCCTGGTTTCTCATCACCGGAATGGCAGCCTGACTAATCCACAATGTGCCAAAAACGTTCGTCTCAAACTGGTTTCGGATTTCCTGCTCATTTGCTTCTTCTATGGCGCCGAACAATCCATAGCCTGCGTTGTTGATAACAACATCTAATTTCCCAAAATGTTTATACGCCTTGTTTACCACTTCAAAACACTGCGCTCTGTTGGTTACATCTAATTGAAGCGTCAGCACTGAATTTCCATATTCATTAGTTAAATCATTGAGCGATTCGGTGTTTCTTGCTGTAGCAACTACATTATCACCACGTTTAAGAAATTCTTTTGCCCATAGTTTTCCAAATCCACGGGAGGCGCCTGTAATTAATATTGTCTTTTTCATTATTTAGTTTTTAATAATGATGTAAAATTAGAAGACAAGTTTTGCCTGATCATTATACAAAAGTTGGAAGATGTGATACATTTTTACGGTTTGCATACGCTAAGCGCCGCTTCATTCAAATAGCGGCGCTTTTTTATTCTTCCTTGTATTCGGGATGATTCCGGGATGTATTCAGGATGGCTTCGGGACGGCTTCGGAGGATTCCCGAACGCTTCCTGAATGCTTCCCGAATACTTCCCGAACAAAAGCTGAATACATCCCGGCGCCTTTACTGTTGCAATAAGTGATTTTTATTTTGTTGTTCGAATAGGCGGCAACAATACTATTTCTGTTTATAACCCCTTCGATTCAATCAATTCTGCGCGACAAATACGCCAAAAGCGGACAAATGTGAGTATAAACGAGTATAAATGAGTAAAAGTGAGCGAATGTGAGTAAATGCGAAAGGCCCCTTTTTTTGCCGCTGTATGTTTGTGTCGGAATCGGGCCAGTGATATACCGGTTACTCACAGGGTACGGTTCCGTTAGTAAACCATTTTGTTTCACATTAAAAACCATTTTTTATGGGAAAGTTTGAACAAGGTATCCTCGGCTCATTCAGCGGCAAAGTAGGAACCGTAACAGGAAGTAGCTGGAAAGGCATAAATGTAATGAAAGGCCGCTCCAGCCGTAAACGGTCAGCACCCAGTGATGACCAGTTAATTCAACAGGCAAAATTTAAAGTGGTAGCGCGTTTTCTGCATTCCATGAACGGATTGCTTGAAATCAGCTTTGCCCGGTTTGCCAACAATATGACGGGGCTAAACAGTGCCCTCGGCTACAACATTAAGAATGCCGTTTCGGGCGAATACCCTGAGTTTGGCATTAACTACAGCAAGGTGCTTGTTAGCCGGGGCGATTTGGAGAATGAAGATGACGCCGCAGCCACTGCGGGATCGGGTCAGGTAACATTTACCTGGACTGATACCAGTGCCGAAGGTTTCTCTTCAGCCAATGACAAAGCAGTATTGGTAGTTTACTGCGAGGCACTGAACAAAACCGTGTATAAGTTGAATGGCGCTGTGCGCATTGCTGGTACAGCTACCATTAATGTGCCCAAATTTAAGGGTCAAACGGTTCATACCTGGCTGGCCTTTAAGAAAACTAAGGGCAATGACCTGTCTGACAGCAGGTACACGGGGCAGTTAACTATTACCTAATGCTGCCCGCCTTATCCTGACCATCTATGTTGCAGTTTTACAGGTTTCACAACCTAACTAACCAAAGCAATACACCATACGTTGAGCTTTTTGTTAACCCAACAAACAAGGGTATTTGTTGAAACCGCAAGCGATGCAACTTTAATTGAAAACCTGTTTCAGCAGGGAGGCCCCGTTCGGGGCCTTTTTTATTTTTAATGCAATTGCATTACGGTTACCGGTTGCCAGTTACCAGGTACCAGTAATCCGGTAACCGGTAACTAAACAGCTATTGGCAAAAAAGCTTTGTATGTAATTCGGGGCCGAAAAATTTCGTATATACCTGTTCGCCATTGCGCTCGCCATTTCTCAGGATCATTACTTTTTGTTCCATAGCTCCTTTGTATTGATCCCCGATAGGAATTTGCTCAGCGTTTATATAAACCATGTTATTGTCGAACGACGCTACTTTATTGATAGCCACGATAAAGCTGCGATGTATTCGGCAAAACTGATCGGCCGGCAACAGCTCTTCCATTTTTTTCAGGGTATTTAATATTACATACTGCTGTTTACCGGTTATGATCTTTACATAGTTACGAAGGCTTTCTACATAAACAATGTCGCTCAGATCGATGCGCACATATTTCGAGTTCACTTTGATAAAGAAATACTGTTGCATTTTAGTTTGTAATTTGTTGTTTGTGGTTTGTGGTTATCGCCAGCCCGAACTTTTTCATTTCTGATTTTTCATTCCTTATTTCTAATTTCATAATAAAGGGTAAGTAGACACAAACCCTTTTATGTGAGAAAACTAAACCTACATTATGGAAAGAGTTCTTAGTTCTGAGTTCTAAGTTTTAAGTTCTAAGTTGTAAGTTCATAGTTATTGGAAAAAGAAAAGGTAAGTAGATACAAACCCTTGTACTTCATTTTCACAGGGCTCAAACTGCCGGTTTTTCAAAGAGTACAGATTACAAAACACTAAAAAAGGTGAATGATCAATGGTGAATGGTCAATGGTCAATGGTCGATGCAAGCGGGATTTTACTTACTACTTATAACTTCCTGATTCCTACTCGCTGGCTTTTCACAGGTGCATTACGCCGAATGCTAAATGATTTTCTCCTAAGCACGTATAATAATATGTTCCCGAAAAAGGGCCCATCCCCCAAAGCGGGATAATTTTTTTTCTTTTATTTAATACGCACAACCAAAAAATAAGTACTACCTGATAAAATTATTTTCTCATAGATAGTATACATGGGCATTACTAATAAGAAGTCGCACAGCCCAAAAACAAGTACTACTTATTTTTAAAATTTTTGCGTGTTGTAATAAATCACGCGCTTTAGATATAAGACACACGAGCCGAAAAAAAGGGGGAGTACCAAAATCATTTTTTTTAGGGAAGAGCCGGGTATGGCTTATTTTCTCCTGCACATCAGCTGGTTATATAAAATGCTTGTTTTACCGTCAAAAGAAATATGCATCAAATGGCAACTGGCCAGCGAAGGTGGCTTATCGCATGTTATTTGTATGCCGGGTATTACTACCCAAACCATCGACCGGTTCATTGGCGATCTTGTAGAAGAACTGGCAATAGAGATGGTAGAGGGCAATGGGTGAAACTCAGAAAGGCGTTCGCAGCAGGTTTCTCATAACTTAGGTTACAAGGGTTTGTGTATACACACCCTTTTTTGTTTTTAAGAAGTATATTCACGTGAAAATCACTGAAAAAACATGAGAAACATAGTAAAAAAAGAAGAGGGTACTCCGAAACAATTTTTAGGAGTTGATTTTGTAGTTCTTTCCATTGGTAACGACTCAATGGTAGCAAAGATGTTATATAAGGCAACAGATTTTGTTCCTTTTCATAAACACCCCAACGAACAAAGTGGTTATGTTATCTCAGGGAAATACAAATTGAAATTTGGAGGAGAAGAATATTTATTGTCGGAAGGAGATACCTATTCCATTCCTGCCAATGTTGAGCATTCTATTGAAATCATCGAAGCGGGTCAGGTTGTGGATGTGTTTACTCCAATACGGCAGGATTATCTATAATCAGAACATTGCCGCAAAAGGTCATTGTCTGCTGAGCGGATCACCCCCCCTAATTAAATGATTCCCTGAACTGCAACGGCGAAAGACTGGTCTTGCTTTTGAACAATTTGCTGAATGACTGTGAGTGCTCAAAACCCAGTTCATACGCTATTTCACTGACGGTTAAATCGGTGGTCGACAATTTTTCCTTTGCCTTTTCAATCAGTTTATTGTGGATGTGCTGCTGGGTGCTTTGTCCGGTTAATACTTTCAGTAAGCTGCTTAAATAATTGGGCGATACATTTAATGCACCGGCTATGTATTGAACGGTTGGCAATCCTTTTTTTATTAAAGTATCGCTGTTGAAATAGTCTGTAAGAATTTCTTCGAGACGATCGAGGATCTTATGATTGGTGATTTTGCGGGTGATGAACTGACGCTGATAAAATCTTTCAGCATAGGTGAGCAATAATTCAAGCTGCGCAATGATGATGTTCTGACTGAATTTATCAATATTCGAACGATATTCCTGCTCGATGTTTTGTATAAGACCTATAACCGTAGTTTCTTCTTTTTCTGAAAGAAACAGGGCTTCATTAACAGCGTAATCGAAATATTCGTATTGCTTTATGGTTTTGGCCAAAGGTGTATTCCATAAAAAATCGGGATGGACGAGTAACATCCATCCTGATTGTTTACTTTCCTGTTGATTACGGGGTTCAACTCTAAAAACCTGGCCGGGAGCAATAAAGAATAGAATGCCATCATCAAAATCATATTCCTGCTGACCGTACTTCACCCTGGCATTGAGATTCCTTTTAAGGGCAATGTTATAAAAATCCAATACCAGGCTTGTTTCATCGCCGGAAACCTTTTTGATCAATTCCATATTGATCACGCTGATCAACGGATGTTCAGGCTTTGGTAAATTCCTGAACTTATGAAATTCACTGATCGTTTTAATTCTATATGGTTGAACGCCCGCCATGCTACAATAATAGGATTATTTTTGATTATAAACGGCTGCAAATTCCCTGGCAAAATCTGTCATCTTTGTTTTTCCCAGAACCGGTTTGTTGTTGTAATAATCTTCATATAACTTACCACTATGTATAGCTGCGTTCATTTCAACAAAACCGGCAGCCGTGCGCGGGTTCATTCCTGCTGCTATTAAACCGCTTTGTAATTGTTCATCAGGAATAATGATCCATTTCAGATCGGGCTTTCCGATTGCTGCACCCAATATACCTGCAATTTCATTACAGGAAATTTCTTCACTGGCAACATAAAGTATTTTTCTGCCTTCAGGAGGTGCTGTCAGTGCTGAGGCAACGGCAGCGGCAATATCTACCGGTGCAACCCAGGGAAATGTATCATTGGCTCCATAGTTTGATGCTATTACGCCCTGCGTTTTAATGGCATTTACAAAGGAATACAAATTATAATAAAATCCAACAGGGCGCATAAAAGTTATAGCTACATCGGCCGGCAATTGTTTCAAAATGTTTTCTGCGTTGTGATGAAAGGCAAGAATACCATTGCCTTTATCGGTATGGGCGCCAATACTGCTCAGGTGCACTACGCGTTTTACACCAGACTGTTCAATGGCTTGTTTGTAGTTATTTACAATCTTATCAATAGCCTCCATCACGTCAACATTGTGATCAAAGAAACTGCTGTAGCCAAGCGCTTCCATAGCATAAACTACGTCGGCCCCTTTAAAAGTGTCTGTTAAAAAACCGGCATCTTCCATGGTGCCAATGGCAGCTTTTGCACCAATAGCTTCGATGTCTTTTTTTCTTTCGGGGTTACTGCTGATAACCGTAACCGAATGTCCTTTCGATACCAGCTCTTTTGTCAGTGGTTTACTGATGTTCCCTAACGAACCTGTAATAACTATTTTCATACTTGCTGTTTTTTGATATTGCAAAGTTTCACAATGGTCACGAAACAGCTGTAGCTGAATCTACTGTTGTTGTAGTCAAAAAGAGGTATTTTTGCGAACATCTTTAAGAAATAATAAATGAAATATTTTATCATTTGTATACTGGCAATAAATTGTATTAGTTGCCATAACAGTTCCCAAAAACCGTTGATCAACTCAAATCAGGCCATACAAATTGATAGTATTCCCGGTCAATGTCCTTTTTTGACTAAAGATGAAAAAGGGAATACGGTTATCAGTTGGGTGCGTATGATCAATGACAGCACATCCGCTTTTTGTTATGCCGTTTGTAACAATGGAAAAACATTTGCCGCACCCATTGTAATACCAGGCAGCAGCAATATTCAACCGCATGGAGAAAATCTTCCGAAGATCATTTTTAAACCATCGCACGAAATCTTAGCTCTCTGGGGAGCAGCCAACCCCAATCCTAAAAATAAGTATTCGGGGTTGGTGTATTATGTGCAGTCGTTTGATGAAGGAAAAAACTGGACGGCCCCCAAACCATTGGTAACTGATACGGCGAGTTACGACCAGCGATATTATGATATAGCGTTGATGCCAAACGGAGAAGCAGGTATTATCTGGCTCGATAACCGGAAAACAATCGCAAAGGAAGGGTCGGGGCTGTATTTTGCCGCTACTCATGGTAACAATGGCTTTGAAAATGCCCGTTTAATCAGTCAGCCCTGTTGTCAGTGCTGCCGCACTGATCTTTTCGTTGATAAAAAAGGCAGTGTTCATGTTTTGTATCGCGGCATCATTATGGACAGTATACGTGATATGGTTCATATTGTATCAACAGATGGCGGTAACAGTTTTACTAATCCTGAAAGAATCAGTAATGATAACTGGGTAATCAACGGATGCCCGCATACAGGCCCTGCCATGACAGAAAATGCCGATGGACTTCACTTTGCCTGGTTTACAGGAGGCAAAAAACGCGGTTGCTTTTATACAAAATCAACCGACAACGGAAAAACCTTTGTAATGCAGGATAGTGTAAGTTCGTTGGGCTCTCATCCGCAACTCGCTTCACTGACCAATGGAAACGTGGTAATTGTTTGGGATGAATCGCAGGTGACGGGCAATAAAGTAAATAAAAGAATTGGTATCGAGGTAAGAAACAAAGAGGGAATCAGTGAAGAAAAAGCTTTCTTAACAAGTGATGGTTCATTGGCAAGCTATCCGGTATTATCACCTTTAAATGATCATCAATCAATGGTTGCCTATACCAAAAGTGACGGCGATAAACCGTATGTATCTTATCAACTGGTTAATATAGAGTAGGGAGCCCCGGGCTTTCAGGGGCTCACCCAACTACTATTAAAATACAGACGCTAAAAAGCCATTATTATCTTTACACGTTAAGCGTTCACCTTTTCCTGACTCGCCTCGGTATTGATGCCGGTTTCAGCAATGGTAGTCAGGGCCAGGTCGGCTTCCTTTTCTTCTTCCAATGTAGGGACCAATAAATCTGCGATCTTATTTTGCCCCATTGTTTTGGCAAGGGTTATCAGGCTGCCATACGAAGCTATTTCATAATGCTCCACCTTTTGAGCTGCAATAATCAATGCAACATCACGCTGCGCCGACCCTTCCTGTGTTTCATCTATTACCTTCCAGCCCTCGTCAAAAAGTCCCTGAAGACCCATGCAACGTTGAGTGCGGGCAGGAATATCTAACAGCGAAAAAACTTCCTCAAGCCGTTGTTTATGCTTTTCTGTTTCTTCCATGTGCTCAATAAACACCTCCTTAAGTTGGGTATTGGTAGCAGACGTGCTCATTGAATTGAGCACCTGTATCAGGTGTGTTTCTGCCCAATAAAGTTCCTGCAGAGATGTTTCAAAAAAGTTCTGCAACATCGAATTTTTGGTTGCCTGAATGTTGGTTTCCATATATTATTTTTTGAATGATTTTACAATGGTTAAATGAACGCAATAACTATTCCGTACATGGATATAATTTTTAGCCACTTGCAGTTTAAAATGGGGGATATTGACGGCTATCAAATTCCCTGTAATTATTGTAGTTTTTCATGAACCCCGGAAGTTAATATTGTATATTCCTTACAGTTAGAATTGTGTTATTTCATTCGATGTGATTAAAGTTTAATCCGGTCGTCATTGACCGGATCATTTATTGAGTGCGCCCGGTTAAGAGCATAGAGCCGGAAGCCTGAACGTATTAAATTAATAAGCGCTGAGTAAATTTTGAAAGAAGAAAAGAAACAAAGCGGACAGGAAAAAATGCAGATAGAAGTTGGATTACCGGAACATATACCAAACACTTTTTTTCTTATCAACCATAACCGACAACATATTGTAGAATATTTTCTACATATTCAGTTCTTCATTTATGCAAATAAAATAGTATTGAAAAAATACTGTAAATGAAAATCTTTAATGTTCAGGTGATTTTATAAAAAAAACATATGAATATTTTCTATAACCCAAAGAATGGTTCAACATTTGTGGCTTAGCGGATTTTATATGGATCAAAACTACCAGCAATTACATTTGCAATCATTAATTGATTTGCTGGCAGAGGAAACTGAAAAATATACTAAGGCTTTTATTAGTGGCACATTAACGGAGTCTGCATTTCACAAAGCTAATATTGATGCTCTTGTGACAGAAATTAACCGCAGAAAGCAGGAGGAATCTTTACCGCCTGCAATCGGGCAGCATCCACCTGATATTATTTCTGATGCATCTTCAACCACTACATAGTAATGTTTCCTTGCCTTTGATGCACAAGCTATTTCCAAAATGTTGCACTACAGAAGGGGCGTTTCGCCCCTTTTGCTTTTATACTTATTAAATACACTGACACGGAATGTAAATTGCAATACTCCACCTATGAGTTTTTAAGAAGTTATAATCAAAACGGCTGTTCTTATGTAGTACAAGATTAACTGTAAAAAACAAATCCTAATGCAAATGGATATACGTCATATTTGTTTGGTTGATGATGATCCGGACGATTATTATTTGTTTTCACTTGCATTAAAGGAAGTCAATGCCTCAGTTCAAATCACATGGTTTAAAAACTGCAAAACGCTTTTGACAAATTTATATTCAAATAATGGTACTTTACCTGATCTTATTTTACTCGATATGAATATGCCGGGGGAAAATGGCGTGGAATGCTTACAAAAAATAAAAGAGTACTCAGGGGTTAAGTCAACTCCCGTGGTTATCTTTTCTACCGCCAGCTCCCTGGCTATTATTAAAAAAGCATATGAATGTGGCGCTGTAAAATATCTGATAAAGCCGCATTCTATTGAAGGACTAACTACAGTCATTAAAGAATTACTTACAATTCCCAAACAGTGAACAGTAAATAGCGGTTTCTGGTTGACGGGCTTCTTTTTTGTTCTGCTTTCAAATCGATATCTTTATTTTCGATATGACAAGCCTCCTCAAACAAAATATCGCCAGCCATATTTCTCTTTCTGATGATGAAACGGAAGCCTTTTGTAATTTATTTCAACAGAAGTTGATTAAAAAAAAGGATTTTTTATTAAGAGAAAACGAAGTTTGCAGGTTTGAAGGCTTTGTTACCAAAGGACTTTTTCGTGTTTATCATATTGACCAAAATGGCTTTGAACAAATACTGTATTTTGCCATTGAAAATTGGTGGGTGGCCGATATTGATAGTTTTACCAATGAAAAGCCATCACAACTTTATATAGAAGCGCTTGAAGACAGCACGGTGCTTTTAATTTCAAAAAAAGATAAAGAGTTCGCTTATACGAATTTACCTAAAATTGAAAAGTTATTCAGGGTAATGACACAAAAAACGCATGTCGCCCTGCAAAGACGCATGATAGATAATTTGAGTAAAACGGCTGATCAGCGATACCTTGATTTCATCGAAAAATATCCCAACATCTATTCCCGGCTTACTAATCTTCAAATAGCTGCGTACCTGGGCATCAGCCACGAATTTTTAAGTAAAATAAGAAAGAAATTAGCCGGCCACAAATAAGCGCGTTTCATTTATTGAACTTGTTCAATGTTTCAGCGATTGGGTCGATGCATCTTTGCATAACCAATTAAACAGAACAAATGAAACAACTTAAAGTAACCGCATTATTAATAATTTTAATTTTATTTAAAATGGATACCCAGGCACAAAATTTCAAAACTATTGAAACCAGCAATTTCAAACTTCAGGTTTACAACGCTTCAGAAAATAGTTTTGGTGTAGCATCGGTAATTGTATCAGGAAAAACAGAAGCCGTTTTAATTGATGCACAATTTACATTGGCAGATGCTGAAAAAGTAGCACAGGAAATCAAAAACTCTGGTAAAAAGCTCACCACTATTTATGTTTCACATGGCGACCCCGATTTTTATTTCGGACTGGAAGTATTCAAAAAATATTTCCCGGAAGTTACTGCTTACGCCTCTCCTGCAACCGTAGAGCATATCAAAGCTACTGCTCAAAAGAAATTGGAGATCTGGGGCGAAAGATTAGGCAAAAACATTACTTCCAATGCCGTTTTACCACAGGTTCTGAAAGGGAATAGTATTGAACTGGAGGGGCAAAAATTGGAAATCATTGGACTCGAAGAATTTCCATCTAAAACTTTTGTTTGGATACCTTCTGTTAAAGCCGTTATTGGAGGAATAAATGTTTTTGGCAACACCTTTCATCTTTGGATGGCTGATGCACAAACTGCAGAAGCCCGTAAACAATGGATAAGCGTGTTGAACAAAATTGAATCGCTGCAACCGGCTATTGTAGTTCCCGCTCACGCCAAATCAGATTCACCATTTGATTTAACCGCTGTGAATCATACTAAAACATATATCCAATACTATGAAGAAGCTTTGAAAACAAATAAAACTTCGGAAGCCCTGATTGCCGCATTAAAAGCAAAATATCCAACATTAACTTTTGACATTGCCCTGCAAATAGGAGCCAAAGTGAACACAGGAGAAATGAAATGGTAAAACAAATTATAGGCAGCCTGACAATGCTCGTTGTATTGTCGGGCTGTTTTTTAAATAAAAGCAGAATGACAAACCTGGAAATTATCAAAAGCACTTACGAAGGAAAGACTTCAGAAGAAAACGGTAAAAATTTAGCTGAACATGTAGCCGAAGATATATCCTGGACCGAAGCCAAAGGCTTTCCTTATGCAGGAACATATATTGGCCTAACAAGTATAACTAAAAATGTTTTCACCAGATTAGGCAGCGAATGGTTGAATTACAAATTCACTCCCGAAGATTATGTTGCCAATGACAACAAGGTTGTTGCCTATGGTACCTATTCAGGCACATACAAAGCAACAGGCAAATATTTTGAAGCAAGGGTAGCGCACCTGTGGAAATTGAAGGATGGTAAAATTATTAGTTTTGAGCAGTTCGTCGATAGCCAGCCGGTAAACAATTCAATGATTAAATAAAAACATAAACTGACAAACTTTCTTAAAGTAACCACTCAATTGCTCCTGCGTTATACTTACGGGAGGATTAAAATGGTTGGTGTTCATGTACTTTAACAAACTGTACCGTAACTGTTTTGCCTGAGGCCTGTTATCTAAATCAGACAGAATATCAATACTGCAAAAAATTAAACGACCGGTTCCAAGCTTTGCTTCAAATAAATTGGTAAGACTCTTATTTCGAACAAAATTATCAACCACCCTTACTATAATGGCTTTATCCGGTAAAGTATTCGCATCAAGTGTTTTGCTTTTTATGGTTAAGTCCCACCATTGCCAGTTACTATAAAAATCGGTTGGGAAATTTTTTAGTGCTTCGTGATGTTGTTTTATCAAAAGACCCATGGTGCCGGGTTGGTCAGGAAAATGAACAGGACTCCAGAAAACAGGAACGAACTTTCCTTTGATACCTTTTAAAGTATCCGGAGATGGAGATAATAAAACTTTGCGTCCGTTATGTAAAGCATTTAACGCTTCAATTAGAGAGCCGGTGACAATCACATCTGTGTTTTCTTCTGTAAGCTCAGCAGGATAAACCCAAATACTCCACTTGTTTTTGTAGGGAGTTCCTTTGACAGATACTTCTACGGTCAGATGCTGAGCTGAAGTAATTTGCTTTAAATCGAATTTTAATGCGCCAACTGCTAAACAGTTACCAATTGCATATTCCTTTTTTTCGAATGAACCCATTCCCAAAACCTTGTTGGTTTCATCCTGTATTTTCCAACCTATTGCTGCGTTAAGCGGTTTATAAAAATTGGCCAGTTCTACTTCAGCCACAAAGGTTTCATTATTCCGGTAAACGGCTTTTGGAAAACGAATCAGGGGAGTAACCTCGCTGTTGTACTGATGAAATTCATTCGCCGTTACAATGCCTTTGCTTTGCCAGAATGCATTCAGCAATCCAACCAATGCTGTTCCCTGACCCGGAAAATCCTGCAATTGCAAAAGATGATATCCGTCAAAGCCTTTTGTTTTCAGCGCTCTTTCTATTTCTTCTTTGTATAATAATGAAGCGAACCTGCCCGATGCCTGTAAAAATGAAGGCGCCATTGGCAGCAATCCTTTTTTTTGCAGGTCATTTTTTACGGCAATGAAATTCAACGGCAACAGATTGCCATTGTATTTTTCAATTTCCGCCAAATCAGGATATACTGAATATTGACCGATCTCGTGTGAAATGATAGGTACGTTAACACCTTCAAGAGAGGCGGTATAATCTTTACTGAAAGATGGGGGTTCGTCATTGAAAACTCCCTGTCCACGCACCCAGCCCTTATTTGTCCATTGGGTTATGTAATAATCATCCTCCCGTTGTGGCGCCCCTGTAATTCCCTTCTGAAAAGTAAAAGTAGTAGTGCTGTATAAATGCCGCGAATCTTTACTTTTAAGTGCTGCAACAAGCGCATTCAGTTTATTAAAATCCCCTTCCAGTTCATTGCCCATACTGAAAAAACAAAAAGAAGGATGATTGCCATACTTTTTGAGTATTGCTGCAGCTTCACGATGCAAAAAGTTAAACGCAGCCGTGTCTTTGCCAACTTCCAGATTCCAGTTTGGCAGTTCCACCTGCATATAAAAACCGGTTTCATCGGCTGCTTCGAAGGCAACTTCCGGAGGGCACCAGCTATGAAATCGAAATGTATTTAACCCATACGATTTTGCAGTTGAAAATAATTTCATCCATTCACCCTTTTGCATAGGCGGATAACCTTTCTTTGGAAAGATGATGCATTCAAGATTACCTCGTATGAACAGGCGATCATTATTCAAATACAAATCATTGTCTTTAACATGCAAATCGCGAATGCCAAATTTTGTTTTAACGGTATCATTGCCATATTCGCTTTGTACAATGGTTACAAGCGTATACAGGGTTGGCGTGAATTCATTCCAGGACGTAACGTCTTTTTGCAGTGGTATTTTGTAGTTAAGGGAATCAGCAGTTGTAGCCGATGTATAGGATGAATTGCTCCATCTTTTGCCGGTGGCGTCAACCACATACGAGGTAAACTTTACTTTTTGGTTTTTGTTATTGTGAATTGCAGCAGCAATCCGAAGCTGTTTCTGCTGCAAATCCGGAAACAGCTGTACATCGCTAATAGAAATAGCTGGCTTTGCTATAAGACCGATGTAACCTAAAACACCATTCCATTTTATTTGGGTATGATTGGTGTAGGCGTGCGCCATTTCCTCGCTGCCTTTAGGATATCTTTTACCATACACATTGATGCCGGGATAAATATTCGAGTTGTCAATACAAATAGTAATCGTTTGTTTTTTTCCGGGAATAACAAAACCGGTTACATCGAATGTATGCGGCGTTACCAGGCTCTCCTGTGTTGTTGTTAGTTCTTTTCCATCGATCCAGACACTGGATTTCCAGATTACTCTTCCTAATTCCAGTTCAACTTTTTTTGAAGCGAAAGCATTCGGTATTGTGAATGTTCTTGTATAATAAGCCTTACCGGTAAATTCAACTTTTCGTGTAAGGTGAGTCAGGGTTGCCGTGTTTAGTTCCGGTTTTATTTGAACAGGATTGCCGATGCCTGCATCATCTAATGTGCCGGGAAGTGAAACAGCCTGTTTTTTATGGTTTGAATCCAGACGAACCTGCCATATTCCATTCAATGAAAATTGTTGGCCGTGTACAATAGAACAGCTTAAAACAACAATTAAAAACAGTAAACCAAATCTCATTCTTGTGCTTTTATAATTAATCACTGGTAATTACCTGTCAGTGTTATGATAGATTTTCCCTCTACTAAAACCTTCGATACATCAGAAACGGATGACACACTTAAATCCTTTGAACCTGAAGTGGTATATGATTTTACCGACCCTGGAACAAAATTCACACCCGTAAGATTAATGTTTTGTAATGCGGTAGTCATATTAATGACAACAATAACAACCTGTTTATTGACTTCATCTTTATAAGCTGAAATCATTACGTTCTTTGCTGCATCTTCGGGATTTGAGTAAGTATCGGTTGCAGCGCTGATTCTCTTCATCCCCGGTCTTATAAATCTGGAGAAATTTCCAACTGCCCAAAGCATTTTTGACTTGTAAATAAGGCCATCTGTTTTTGTGGCTTCCAATTCACCCATGTTACCCGACAAATCGGAAACATAAACTAATCCATCCTTATAATCACCAGGACTCACCGCCAACCACCAGCTCCATGACGCTGCATTGGCTAATGCCAGGTCAGTATGTATAACTCTTGCAATATACAACGCCGATTCAATTCCTAAATCTCTTCCGTTGCCGGCTGTATTGTATTCATAAGAAAGAATGCAATATTCCGATTGCCAGAAATTAAGATTGGGATTCACTGCGCTGATTTTATTTTGGAGTGCAACACGGTTCGAAACAAGATCCGAAAGGGTTGGCTGCGCAAAATAACTGTGTCCTAACATGGCTTTTTCAACGGAAGGCAGGTTGCCGATATAGCCACTGCTGCCTGAGTTCCAGAAATAATTGACAACATCACTTCTTAACGGGTTATCGGTCACTGTCTGATACAGGTAGTTCAAAGAACCTGCTTCACCTGCTGCAATTTTAACCGGCAACGTTTTACCTGTTATTTTTTGATCGATTGCTTTTATCAAATCTGAAAATTCTGCATTAGTGGCAGCAGAACCTTCCTGCGATGCCTTGCCCGATGAGTTTGCAGTCCAGTCCCATTGAGGTTCGTTTACGGGACTTACATAATTTACCGGAAGGCCATCCTGGTTATAATGTTTCACTACTTCGGTAAGAAAATCTGCAAATGCATCGGTTTTACCTGCTGTCAGATTCAACTTGCTTTTTTCCGTTCCATCGGGGCCGAAAGCGTATCCATTTTTAGTCATCCACACAGGGGGGCTGATTGAGAAAAGCAGCAAATTTTCTACACCTCTGTCCTTTGCGGCTTTTACAAACCAACGATTGCCTGATTGCTTTGTCCAATCGTATGTTCCGTTACTATTCAAATAACATTCTTCTCTTCGCCAGTCGGAACTGATGTTACTTGCTGCACCTTGTTCAAAACTTCCTGCCCCGATGTTGCTGCGCCACATCGACAGCCCGATGCCTTTGGGATTGCCATCAGCATCAAAGCTTTTGCTGAACAGGAGGTCGGCAATTTCATTTCGTTTTGCATCAGGCCAGTTTTTACCTATGTATTTGATCGTCCAGCAATCAGAGGCGCCAAAACTGTGAATGGTTTGGAATGACTGGCTCAAATCGATGCTGACTTTAATACCTTTTGATGCTGCACAGGTGTCAACACCATTAACTATGCAAGGGTTCAACGGCTGTGGTGGTGGAGCAGGAGCTCCACCTTTGCCACATGATACCGTCATTATGAGAATCAAACCAACTGCTATCATTTTATTTGTAATTGTAAATATTTTCATTGGTATTAGTATTACTGGTCAATCGTGAATCGTGAATCGGCAATCGTGAATCGTGAATCGTGAATAGCCCTCTGTTGTGTGGGCTTCGAAAATAATAGCGAAGTTTAAAATTGAAGCGCCCATTCACCACTCACCACTCACCATTCACCATTCACGATCAATATCCGGAATTTTGTTTCATAGCGCTATTGGAATTGATAGCACTTGCGGGTATGGGCCATAGTTCATGAACGCCTTCTTTGAAATAATAGCCTTTATTCAATGATTCCCGGTGTGTAGCTGTTTCTACCGGGTCGGTGTTCGTTGTTGTATTATACTTTACAAATGAACCGTCGGGTCCCATAAGTAATGTAATCAATACTTTGCCATTTATTTTTATTCTTCTTATATCATCCCAGCGATAGGTGCCTTCACCGGCTAACTCAAGGCGCCGTTCATCCCAGATAGCCTGTTTTAACGCATCTCCGCTTAGCCCCGTTTTATCGGAAAGTGTAACCCTTCTGCGCACCTGGTTCAGAGAATTCAGCGATTCTGCGGGCTTGTTATTGAATGCCGCAGCTTCTGCGTGAATTAACAATACTTCCGCATAACGCAATTTAATATCATTGTACTGCCAGGGTGTTCCAACTCTTTTTGAAAGCGGTATGTAAAATTTCCTGTAATAGCGCCAGGAAGTATGCGCCGGTTTATTTCCCACCAAATGTTTTGGATAAATTCGTGTGGGGGTTTCATTATCTACCACATCGCCGGCTTTATTAATAGTGGCTTTTCTTCTTACATCATCACCCTCTTTTATAAACGCATTTTCAAGATCGCTTGTTAAACCAAACCAGCCCCATCCTCCGTCAACAGAAGCTGCACCGGTTACTTCAGCAGGTAAAGGGCCGTTACCAAAACCTACCGCATTGGTATAATTCACTTCAAACAAACTTTCTTTCCCGTTTACATTCTCCGGTTCGAAAATTTTGCTGTAGGTATTTTCCAACGAATATTTTCCTGATGAAATGATTTGAAGGGCTGTGCTTTCTGCATTTGGATAATCACCGTTGAACAGATATACTTTTGCAAGAAAACCTAATGCTGCTCCTTTTGTAGCACGTCCAATATCAGCACTTCCATATTGTCCCTTTTCGGGTAATACGGCAGCAGCGTCCTGAAAATCTTTGGCGATCTGTTTGTAAATATCCGCTTTGGGCGAGCGTGCCAGGAATAAGGTTGCATCAGCTGGTTTGAAATCGATGTTGATGACATCGTCCCCAAAAGTTTTAACCAGCTCGAAATAAAAGAATCCACGAAGAAATTTTGCTTCTGCTATATACCGGTTTTTCACGTTGTCTGCTATTGTAGTCACGTTTGCTAACCCGTTAATAACGAAATTACAGTTACGAATACCCTCATGCATGTTCTTATAGTAGTTTTCGATATAAGAAACGGTTGGGTTCACTCCGGTAAAATCGCAAACACCTAATTCGGCCGGCCTGTCCTGGTAATCATTGGCGCCCCAGCCATTGTCGGTGCCGGATTCCATTAAGAGCCTTGGAAACAAACACTGGTTCCAGTCGCCTCCGTTCACATATGCATAACAGGCGCTTACGGCTGCTCTGGCATTCCCGGCATTATCCAATGATCCCGATTGGGTGTTTACGCCGATAACTTCTTTATTCAAAAAACTTTTTTTGCAGCCTGCAATGGTTATAAAAAGCAACCATGCAGCAAATGTTACCGGTTTATATATTTTGTTCATAGTTTTTTTCTTTAAAAGTTGAAAAACTTATAATCCAACAGAAAGGCCAAATGTTACGGCCTTACGAACAGGGGCCTGTGATAAATCAAACCCCGGTGCCAGCAAACCAAAATCGTTATTAAATATTTCAGGATTGAGTCCTTTGTATTTGGTTATGGTTGCAATGTTTTGAAGGTTCACATAAATGCGTAACCGGTTCATGTGGTATTTTTCGATCAGCTTTTTGCTTAACTTATAACCAAGCTGTATATTATTTAGCCGGAAATAATCGCCATTTTCAATGAACCACGAATTTGAAGTTTTTAAATTCTTGTTGGCATCCTGTGCATCATTAATAAATCTTGGATAATCATTCGTTGATCCTTCTCCGTTCCACGCCTTATCTAACGAGCCTTTCAAAACATTCGAGCCCAAAGCGCCCATCTCCATCCATTTTTTGGCTACCCAAAATACTTTATGACCAAAACGTCCGTAGCCCGTAACAGCTAAATCAAATCCTTTGTATTCTACTTTTAAATTGATACCGGCCTCCAGTTTCGGATAGGCATTTCCTAAGGTTGTTTTGTCTTTTTCATCAATAACGCCATCATGATTTAAATCGGCAAATTTGAAATCCCCGGGTACTGCATTAGGCTGAATTAAGTTTCCGTTCTTGTTCGTGTATGCATTTATTTCAAACAAATTTTGAAAAACGCCTTCCACCTGGTAACCATAGAAATCTCCTAATGCACCGCCATTTTTATCGATTTTGACTAAAGCTCCGCCCAGATCTTCGCCCACTCTGTAATTACCCTGCGAGCTTGCTAATAAAGGAACGTTATTGGTACCCAGCTTATTCAGGTATACCCGGCTGCGCGAAAGATTCACACTAAAATCGTAAGAGAGTCCATTTGAAAATTTATCCTTGTATCCAATAATCCCTTCCATTCCCTTTACTTCCAAAGTACCTAAATTGTACCATGAGCCTGAACGAATACCGAGATCGGGGCGTCCTGCATCATCAAAGAATAAAAGATCTTTTGACCGGCGATTGTATATTTCAAAATTGATGTATAGTTTATTCCTGAACCAATACGATTCAACAGCGGCATTTTTATCCTGCGTGGTTTCCCATATTAAATTGGGATTACCGGGCCGGGCCAGCGCCAGTATATTACCGGGAGCGCCACCCATAACATAGTAGTTATTCGGGCCGCCATAACTTACGATGCGACGGCTTAACAAATCAAGTCCCACCGAAGGATCATTAAACGATGCATTACCAACGGTGCCATAACCGGCACGCAATTTTAAAAATGAGAGTTTGCCGAAATCCTGTGCAAATTTTTCGTTCGTCACTACCCATGAACCCGATATGGAAGGGAATATTCCGTATTGTTTATTTTCCGGAAACCTTGATGAGCCGTCTCGTCTTATCGCAGCTTCCAGAAAATACTTATTATCGAACTCATAATTGAATCTGCTGAAATACGAAAGCCATGTTTCATTATAACGGCTGCCATCTCCGGTGACGAAATTATTGGGAGATGTGGCTAAGATCGGCGTACCGGCATTATCAGGGTTCCATAAACCCGGCTGGTCAACGGGTATGTAAGACCGCCCTGTATTATTCCGCGCACCACTTTCTTTTCTTGTTTCATAGCCAATCAATAAATTAAATTTATGGCTGGCGCCAATTGCATAAAAATAATTGGCGGTGTTGGTCAATCGCCAGTCAATGTTGTAATTAGAACCTGAGTAGGCCCTTGACGCACCCAGGTAATTGTCTTTTGTTTGATCGGGGTTCGATGCCACACTATCATAGTTCTGATCTCTTGCGCCGTTGGCATTGTTGTAAAAAGGCGGTGAGTAAGATCGTGAAAACCCGTTCCCGGTATTTACACCAGCCTGCGTACGCAACGTGAGATTTTTGATGGGCGTAATTTCTACGTGAACATCACCAATTAGTGCCATGAAATAATTCCAGTTGTGCCTGTTCCTTGCGAGGTAAGCAACAGGGTTTACATTACGTTCAATAAAGGAAGCTGAGAACTGACTGTATTCATTTTGTCCCGGCCTGTTGATGTAAACGGGTAAAATGGGTTCAGTACGCATAACCGACATCAGGTCGCCATTGAACCCCGAATTTTGCCAGTTTTCAAATCTTGGATAAAGCGTAGTTCCTGCTTTGATAACATTGTTGGGCTTATAATCTAAGTTTACTCTCGCTGTTACTCTTTGTGTAAATCCATTATAAAATGGCCCCTCGGTACGGTAATATCCAATGCTTCCGTAGCTGGTTAATTTATCGGTGCCTCCGCTCATGCTAATGTTTGCGTTAACCACATTGGTTGGCTTTATTACGGTATTCCACCAATCGGTAGCCGTTGCCCAGGACGGAGTTGTATAATTGCTGAATCTTCTTTTTTGTATTTCTGTATATTCATTGGCATCGGCAAGCTTAGGATCTTTATAGAACTCAGTTCCATAATTAACAGTTGCATCTGTTTGCAGCTTACCGGCTTTTCCTCTTTTTGTTGTTATCACAATTACACCACCTGAAGCGTCACTACCATAAATAGCTGCAGCAGCGCCATCTTTTAAAATGTCGATTGTTTCAACATCGTTAATATTAACCAGGTTTAAGTTGGCCCTTCCTAAATTAATTCCATCCATGATGATCAAAGGATCGGTACTGGTGTTCAGTGTTGTAAAGCCTCTGATCAATATTTTGGGGTATCCGCCGCTGGTATTTGTTACCTGTACACCGGTTGCTTTGCCCTGCAATAAGGTCCCTATATTGTATGCCGTTTGATTTTGAATATCTTTTCCACTAACAGAGGCTATTGAAGAGGAAACGGCAATCTTTCTGCTTTTTCCATAACCCTTGTCTACCACAATTTCAACATCCTCCAGTTTTAAAGCCAGAGGAGAAAGCGTTACCTGCATGATTTCTGAAGCAACTACTTCCTTAGGTTCGTAACCTATGTAAGAGAATACCAATGTTACACCACCCGGTACATTTATATAAAAATAGCCTTCGTGATTTGATGTAGTAGCTGCTGTCCCGTTTTTCTGACTAACGCTGGCGCCTGCCAGGGGAGCGCCATCCTGCGACATAATTCGCCCTTTCACAACTATTGTTGCTTGTGAAAAAGCATCATTTATTGAAATGACCAGGAAAGAAAACATATATATATAAAGCCTGAATCTCGTCATCATAAAAAAAAATTTAAGATTATTGTCTTTCGAATTTGACACGGTTCAACCAGGTGTCGAATGTTACTTTGTAAGTAACAGGAGTACCCGAAATAGAAAAACCGTCTCCGTTTGCACCTCCGTTGAAAACTGTGGCTTCAGGATCTGTTCCATTGTCAAACCTCCAGAAGTTCGTCCACCCATTATTTGTTGTGAAAATAAACTGAGCCGTGTTGTACGATTGACCAGGAGGCGTTCCCAATTTTATTGTCTTTGTAAATAAATAAGGGTTTACAGGATCCTTATCAAGCAGAATGATATCAGGCAATGCGTTTTGCCAATTCATGTTTGGATAATCAAAGAATCCACGCCCGGCTAAGGCAACCTGAACAAAAGCCGACGAAGGATCCGGGTCTGGCAGCTTTGTAATGCTATAGGTTAAATTAAGTGTGTTGTATTTGATGGAATAGTATCCTTTAGCAGTTAATACAATGGGTTGAGCGCTGTTTACATCGCCGGTAAGTTTCGTGGGATCTTTTGGGTCTAAACCGTAGGCAAAAGGTTTTGTTGTGGTTTTGCTCGGAATAAACCAAATCTTTGTATTCGACTGTGCCGCATAGTAAGTTGCAGAATAATTATAAGAAGATACCTTATCTGCAAGGGCCGGAACACCGAATAAATCTTTGCTTAATATTGTAGCATCTAATGTTTCTGTAACATACATTTTCGGGAAATCGGCATTTAATAACACCTTAAACTGTGCAGTCGTTTCTTTACCTCCGATATTGGTAACTTTAAAATCAATACTGTGCGTTTTGTTGGCTGCTGTATCCGGCATTTTGAATTTATACTTCACATGATATGTATGCGGATAGTTCAGGTCCTGAAGAGAGATGGTATTGTACAGGTACCAGTCATCATAGTGAAATGTAAAAGATTTGATGCCTGCTGAATCTGCCAAATCGGCTTCAAGAAAGAACTCGGAACCCAGTGTAGTAACAATAACTTCATTGGTCAAAGAAACAACGGGTGCATTTTTAACTTCCGGCGTAGCAGAATCGTCCTTTTTGCATGACCAAAGCGAAGTCATGAGCAGAATTATGATGAAACTTCTTGTTGAAGAAAATAAATAGTTCATATGCTGTTACTATTTGAGTTATTGTTTAATTGCCTGGATGATGCCTGTTTGACTGTCAAACACAAACAGATAGCTTTTTGGTGTGCCTGTAATGGGTATGTCGGTATTTGTACCTCCATTAAATACAGCTTTGGCAGGTGTTACGGCATTATCAAACCTCCAGAAGTTTGTCCAGCCATTGTTTGTGGTGAGAATAAATTGAGCGGTGTTGTATGATTGGCCGGGAGGAATTCCCAATTTAATTGTCTTTGTAAACAAAAAAGGATTGACAGGGCTTTTATCAAGAAGAATGATATCGGGCAATGCGTTCTGCCAGTTCATGTTTGGATAATCATAGAAACCTCTTCCAACCAACGCCACCTGATCATACGCTGTGCCCTTTGGTGCTGCCTGCTCTGCAGAATAATTAAGGAGCAGGGTATTTACAGTGATTTTGTAATATCCTTTTTGGGGCAGCACAAGGGGTTGCGACTTAGCAGCATCTGTTGTAAGTTTTGCAGAACCTGAAGCATCTAAACCAATTGCAACCGGAGTGAGCGATGCCGGATTGGGGATAAATCTTACCTGGGTATTGTCGTTTCTGGCGTAATAAGTTATTTGATAAGTGTGGGAAGAAATTTTATCCATTGCAACCGGAACGCCAAAGAGATTTCCTGTAAGCTCTGATTGTGACTTAACGTCGGCCAGGTATAAGGTTGTGTAATTCAGGTCCTGTAACCCCACCTTTATTTCAGTAACACTTATATTGCCCTTTTTATCGGTGACCTCAATCTTTAAGGAATGAATTTGTAAGGCAGCATTTTTGGGTATAACTACCTTTTCATTCAGATCGTATTTAGCCGGATCGGAAAAGCTTGTAATCACTTTATTCAAATTCCACGGATCATAGATCAGCGCAATTTGCTGTATACCATTATCGGCCGCAATTTGCGCCTTAACAGAGATGGTTTTACCAAGGCTGTCGACAATGAAATCAGACACATTACTGAAATGGATCTCAGCCGAAGGTGGACGATAAACGTTTACTTTATCGTCTTTTGTGCATGCTATAAAAAGAACAATAAGCAGCGAAAGGAAGGGGATGTTGATAGACAATTTTTTCATACGCATCGTTAGTTTTTTGGGTGTAGAAAATGAAAACTGAAATACTATTTTTCAATCATGGTTTTTCTCATGGCTACTTTATGGTTATGATACCTCCATTAGCTGTTGCTGTTTTAACATATTATAATGAAGTTGAACGCCGGTATGAGCTGGTTCCAACTGTAATGCCTTCTTAAAATGTTCCTCTGATAATGCATAAATTCGCAACCCTAAAAACCCAAGCGCCATCAGGTAATGACAATGGATGGTATTACGAAGTGTAAGGTCTTCATCGAAAATCATCAGGTCAGGAAGGGAAACCGCAAAAAAATCAATTTTAATGGCATCGTTCAGGTGCTCCCTGCCATATGAGAGGAAGCTTTGAAAACAATTTTCTGCATCATCTGCCTTTCCCAGCTTAATTAAAGCGAGGGCTTTGTAAAATAATTTTTCGGGTTGCTGATCATTGTAAAAAATGGCAGGCTTTAACTCCAGGTTACTGTGCGAAGCTTTCAGCCAGTATTCTTTTGCTTTTTCAGGCTGGTTTAAACATTTGTAAGCGCAACCAAGCCAGTAGTCGATGTCGTTCTCTGATGTTCCATACAATTTCCCTTCTCCCAGGCTATGAGGATAAATTTTAGTTTTTTCAAGGAATTGTATGGCGATGTCAAAATCATTTTCTGAAAGCGCCCTTTTAGCAAGTTCAATATGAATAGCCACATACTGACCCGAAACTTTTCCTTCTCCGCCTTCCCACGGATGAAAATTTCTATCGAGCAGCAAACGCTTTGCTTCTTCTGTTTTTCCGGTTATTGTATGTAATGCCACATACTCAATGTACAGGTCGTCGCGTTCGGTTATGAGTGATTTATGGTTATCAATAAACCTCAATCTTTCATCCGGAGATTTTTTAAGCCGTTTGTACAGGTTATCCAGTTCAAATAAAACTCTCGAATCGGAAGGATCAATTTCAAAAGCACGTTCATAATGTTTCAGCGCTTCCTGTTCCAGTTTTAGCTTGTTATAGTATGCAATTCCCAGATTGCGGTGAGTTGTTGCAAAACCATCGTGTATGCTTATTGACTGTTGCCATGCAGTGATAGCATCCGAATATCTTTTCCTGGCGTAATAAAGATTGCCTAAATAATAATATGCCTTATAGTCGTTCGGGTTTATGCTTATTGCATGCTGCAGCACTTCGATATCCTCTATCCGGTTGGGGAATACACAGTCGGGAGAACAGTCAGCGCCATTATATATACTTGTTCTGGCTGAATCAATTTCATTGTTTTTGAATTGATAAAACCCTCTGTAATAATGGACCAAAGGATGATCGGCGTTTTGTAAAAGATCAAGCAATGCAATGGCTTCGGTATAATTTCCACCATTCGCATAGTCGATCGAAATTTCGATATACGTATTGATCTCACCCCTCATCAGCAAATTCAACTGCTGTAATTTTTGGGCCGCCAGATCTGTGTTATTATCACTAAGAAGAAGCAGGTATTCCTCGAATAAAACCCCATAAGCAAACCGGTCGATTTTTATAGTTTCCTGAACCAGTTCCTTTGCCTGCTGAAGTTTATTGCATTTGCGCAACGCAATGGCGTAAAGGTGTCTTATCTCCGGGCTTTCAAAATTTCGCATCAATGCCTGATGCAAAAAAACTAAAGCCTGCTCCCAGGTTTGCTTCATGCTGCAGCTATATGCCATTTGCAGAAAACCATTATCCTGCCATGCTGCATTCCAGGTAGCTTTGTAAAACGCATCATAAGCTTCATCTGATTTATTCTGAAACTTCAGCGCAAGACCTAAATTATATAAACACTCTCCATCGAATGGATTGGGATTATGCCTGGTGATTCTTTCAATGGCCGTTCTGAAATGTGCTTCTGCTTCTGCAAACTGCCCTCTTCTCAAATACAAAAGTCCAAGCGCGTTGTTACATCTGATATCGCCTTTATCACGTTTCAATCCTTCCTTATAATAATCAGGCGGCGAATAAGTGGCATGGCGGTATTGCTCAAGGTGCAAACCGGCCAGATACAATTCTTCGATGGTTGCCACTTTTTCCGGTTCGGGAATTGGGCTTGCCGCAGAAGGAATAGCTTCTTCTTTTTTAACAACAGGTGTATACTTCACCAGAAGGTTTTCCTTCTCATCAAATACACTTAACGTAAAGTTTTGCGGCGAATGAGATTCGAATATGTTTTGAAGTATATTTTTATAACCTTCTTTAGGCGTAAGAAATTTTTTCTCTGAGAAAATTACAAGGTCGTTATGCTTTAGTGCAATGGTGACCCACCGTGGTTGTGTAACGTACACCTGAAAAGTAACTTCTTTTGCATCAAATTCCAGATTGACCATTGCATCTACCGAAGCATTTTTTACATAACCGATATCCTTATAAGGCATGAAATATTGTGTAAAATGCCTTGTTTCATTTGGCATGAGCCAGCTAAAATCAGGTTGATTATCGGTAAAAACACCACACATCAATTCAAAGTAAGGACCATCTTCGTCGGTTAACTGCCTGTCCCAGGCTTTACCAAATTCTCCACACCCCCAGGTCCATTGCTTTTTGCCCGGACTAACATGATGATCGGCAATATGCATAAGGCCTGCTTTTTTTCCATGATCATAACCTCCCATAAAATCAAATGAGCTGTTAACGGCCATGTATGAAGTAGGCACCGGTATATTCATGTATCTCGAAATATCAGTGCCGGGAGAATAATCTACTTTATAATAAGTGCCGGTTGCAACAGGAAAAGAACTTACATCTCTTTTTCCATGATCGTAAACTGCATGAACATCGGGCGGAAACACGCTTTGATAGTTTTCGTTAACGGCTACCGCAGGGTTAGCCCACCACAAAAATGTTTGCGGAAAAGGTGTTCTGTTATGTAATTGTGCATGCAATTCGATATAAGCCTTATCGGGATAAAGCGTAAACCCTAATGTGCATTTTGTGCGAAACATTTTCTCGTATTCATTCACCCACACAGTAGCGCTGCCATCTTCATTTTTTTCTATCGTGTAATCAACTGCTTCAAATGTAGAAGGGCGGTGGTGTTGTGGCCAGTTGAATTCAATGCCTCCGCTGATCCACGGACCTGCCAAACCAACCAATGCCGGTTTGATCACGCTATTGTAATAAACAAAATGGTAATCATTCGTTTTATCATAAGCCATTTGGATCCTGCCTCCTAATTCGGGAAGGATCATCACCTTCAAATATTCATTTTCCAAAAAACATCCGGTATATTCTTTTTCTTCTTTTTGATCATACACTTTATCAATTACGGGATGAGGGTAAACAACACCGCTGCTTCCCTGATAAACTCTCTTCTCAAAAAACATCGGATTTTTATCGGGCTTACCAATCTTATAGGTCGGAATTTTTACTTTTTCAGTCCATACTTTAACATTCATAGCAACACTCGTTTGTATTATCAGAAGTAATAATTATTTAGGCATAGCTGTTAAATACCTTAGTGAGCAGCAAATGAAGCTTCTACCTGTTCTAAAGTTTTTCCTTTGGTTTCTTTCACTTTAAGCAGAATAAATAACAATCCTAAAACGCAAATACCGGCGTATATGTAAAAGGGTGTATAAGCACCCATTTTTTCAGCAAGGATGGGAAATGTAAAAACCAGCAATGCATACGATAACCATAAAGCCACTACTGCCGCAGATGTAGCAATACCTCTTATGTGGTTTGGAAAGATTTCAGAAATAAGCACCCAGGTTACAGGAGCCAGAGACATAGCATAAGTACCTATTGCGGCAAGCAGAAACCATGCAGCGTTCGATGATTGCTGTTGAAGTGCGATAGCGCTGAATATATAAAGAACGGCTAAACCAGCCGCACCAATGATCATTAACGGTTTACGTCCTACCTTATCAACCTGCCACATGGCCAGCAACGTAAAAACGAGATTCACGGCTCCTATGAAAACCGTTTGTTTTAATTGGTCTTCCCGGGAAAAACCGATGGTTTTAAAAATAGACGTAGTGAAATTGAAAACAACATTGATCCCACAAAACTGTTGAAACATAGCAAGACCAATACCGATCAAAACAGCGGGGAGCACTGCCTTATTGAATAGATCACTGTATTTAGGCTTTTGTTTGTTGTCGGCCGATTGTGATATTGAAGCGATAGACGTATTCACAAAATCGGGATCACCGATACGAGAAAGCACTTTCTTAGCTTCCTGTAAACGGTTACGCAAAATCAGCCATCGCGGACTTTCAGGTAAAAACAAAGTACCAATAAGAAACAACGACGAAGGAACAGACCCCAGACCAAACATCCATCGCCATGCATTTGCACCGCTTTTGCTAAGCCAATAATTGACAACATTCGTAATCAATATACCGGTAACAATGGTAAGCTGGTTGATCGCCACCATTTTACCTCTTATGGGCGCCGGCGCAATTTCAGCAATGAATAGGGGCGATACTACCGATGCCATACCCACTCCAACGCCTGCCACAAATCTTGCAGCAATAAATAAGTTTAACCGGTTCGATAATCCCATGGCTATAGAGGAAACTAAAAATATTGCTGCTGCTATCAGTAAAGCTTTTTTGCGCCCTTGTACCTCTGCAATTTTTCCGGCAGCGATGCATCCAATTATACAACCTAATGCCAAAGAAGCTGTTGCAAATCCTTCCCAGTATTCGTTCAATCCAAATGCTGTTTTTAAAAAGGGTAGGGCTCCTGAAATGACTGCGAAATCAAAACCAAAAAGATAACCTCCCATAGCGGCTATGAAAGATATCCTTAGCATGTACCCCTGGTTGAATTTTTGGTGGTGTGCAGTCATATGGCAAGTGTTAAGCGCTACACAAATTTGAATTTTTGTTGCGCTAAAAGAAATAGACAAAAAAAGGTATTTGATGGATTTTTTTACGATTCAATTGAATACATTCGTTTTAGACTTCGAACAGTATTTAATTAACTTTTCGATTATGCGCCAAAAGAAAGTTTATAAAAAAGAAGGCTTTGAAGGACAAAAAGCGATTGTCATCCCACGCAATATATTATCAACCCGCTGTGCAAAGAACGCAGTCATAAGCTCTCTGTACATAACCGATATCGGCTATTATCCTAATGCAAAGTTTCATTATAGAACACGCCAGGCAGGCGCCGATCAGCATATTCTTATTTATTGTCATGATGGATGTGGAAGGGCTGTCATTAAAGGAGAACATTATTCTGTTGAGCAGGGCGAATTCATTATTGTTCCCATGAAACAAGCACATATTTATCAGGCCAATGAAGCAAATCCATGGACTATATATTGGGTACATTTCAAGGGACCTGCTGCGGATGCTATTGTGTCGATGATTAAAACAAAAAACCACAGTTATAAAGGATTTATTGAATTCAGTCAAACGCCTGTTGGCTTATTTGATGAAATTTATAACCAATTAACAAGAGGTTACTCAAATGATAATCTTGTGTATGCCAACATGAGCTTCTGGCATTATTTGGTCAGCATCGTATTTAACAGCAAACTGCCTGGTGCGGCAAAAATAAATGGGAAAGATGATATCGATAAAGCCATAGACTATTTAACGGAAAGCGTAGATCAGAATTTATCATTGGAAGACATTGCTGCTACAGTGAATCTTTCACCATCACATTTTTCATATGTATTCAAGCGTAAAACAGGCTTTTCGCCCATTGAATACTTCAATCATTTAAAAATTCAACAGGCCTGCCAGTATTTGTTATTTACTAACCTTCGGATAAAAGAGATAGGAGACAAAATAGGTATCAATGATCCCTACTACTTTTCAAGAATGTTCAAAAAGGTGATGGGCATGTCGCCTAAAGAGTATAAGGATAAAAGGCATCAGTAAAATCGTTTAGGCTTCTGCTAATGGTTAAGCCCTCGTTTGGCAACCTGCAACCTTTCAATATTTGATATGATGATACTTTTTTGACGGGTAATGTCTGTTTACTTCCATTGTGAACAAATTATACCTATAAAATGCAAATTAATATACCCTGATTTTGCCAAACAGTGATTAATTTCATATTGTTAAAACACTCATCTGTTACCCGATCAAAAAAAGATTGCTATGTTGAAGCTGCGATTCCTATTACCTGTTTTCTGCCTGATTGGTTATATATCTTATACATCCTGCAAAAAATCAGTTACAAACGATACTTCTACTAATAATCAAGACACAACAGTTACGGTAGTTACGCCACAAGACCCGGCAGTTGCCAACACCATCGGCTTTTTTCTTGACGGCTGGAATGCAAAAAATTTTACGGCACCTGATTACCAGGCCGGCACAGTGCCTGCTGCGGCTGGAGTGACAGTGAATATAGATGCGAGTACAGTGGTTACAAAAGTGCCCCCCACGCTGTTTGCAAACAATGCCAATTTATGGATGGCCAATTTTACAGATGCAACCCTGCTCACCCACATAACTAATTTTCAGCCGCGTATTATTCGTTTTCCCGGTGGTAGCATCAGCGATGTTTTTTTCTGGAATGCTGCAAAAGACGTAAAACCGGCCGAAGCGCCGGATACATTGGTTAATGATCAGGGCGTGAAATCTGCCGCAGGGTATTGGTACGGAAAAAATACAGAGGGATGGACCTGCTCTGTAGATAATTATTACAACATGCTGCAGCAGACCGGCAATAAGGGTATGATCACCATCAACTATGCGTATGCCCGGTACGGCACAGGCGCAAATCCTGTTGCTACAGCCGCTCATCTCGCTGCTGATTGGGTTCGGTACGACAATGGCAGAACAAAATACTGGGAAATTGGTAATGAAAGCGCAGGCACCTGGGAAGCAGGATACAGAATTGATGTAAGTAAAAATAAAGACGGTCAGCCTCAACTTATAACAGGCGACTTATATGGAACGCATTTTAAAGTTTTTGCCGATTCAATGCGCCAGGCCGCTACAGAAATTGGCAAAACAATTTATATCGGAGCTCAGCTGATTGAACATACACCGCAGTCGTGGGAACCAACAGCTACAAAAACATGGAATGCGACGGTATTGCCACGGGTAAATACGCCGGCAGATTTTTTTATCGTACATAATTATTATACCGATTATCAAACGAATGCCGATGCTGCCACTATTTTGAATACGGGCGCAACGGTCACAAAATCGATGCTGGATTATGTTACACAATCTGTTTCATCAGCCGCTGCCACCCAAAAACCAATTGCCTTAACGGAATGGAATATTCAATCGGAGGGCTCTATGCAAATGGTTTCAAGCGTATCGGGCATGCACGCCGTACTTGTACTGGGCGAGCTGATGAAAAATAAATTTGGCTATGCAGGTCGATGGGACCTTGCAAACGGCTGGAACAACGGAAATGACATGGGTTTATTCAGCAGCGGCGATGAACCCGGCGTGCAAAAATGGAATCCCCGCCCCAATTTCTATTATATGTATTTCTTTCAAAAGTTTATGGGTGACCGATTCATCAATTCAACAGTAGCAGGCAATAGCAGTATTATAAGTTATGCTACTACTTTTTCGTCAGGACAAATTGCAGTAGCCCTTGTAAATACTTCAACGGCCAGTGCAAATGTGCAAACGACATTCAAAAACTTTAATGCGGGCAGCCGTTTTTACTGGTATTCATTGACCGGTGGAACCGATAATGGGGAGTTTTCAAGAAAAGTAATAGTGAACGGGGCAAGTACCTCAGGTGTTGCCGGTGGTCCCGACAATTATGCTACTTTAAAACCATATGCTGCCGATACAAATAGTGGAATAAAAATAACGGTTCCTGCAAGAGGGGTCGTGTTTGTGGTAATTGATAAAAAATAGTACAGAAAGGCTTTCAATGTGTCCTTAGCGCAAATAAATCAGCTGAAAATCATTCGCTTGCAACATTTCATACCATAGTCTGCAACAATCCGGGCCCTTGTGTAAAACAGCTCAGCCATAGCTTTACACCATTCAATTACGCTTGCATTGTTTTATAAGAAATTACGAATACTGTTATTTAGCCTATTCAATTGTGTTCCTGTTAATACTTTATTGGCAGAGCCCACTGCATTCAAAACAACTCCAGACGGTGTAATAATTTACACCGATTGCCTGGTTACAGGTATTTCTAATGTAATTAAGCTTGAGGTCATTACAGATAATATAATAAGACCTGTTTAGCAATCTTTGTTGGTTTTAATAGCTGCCGGTTCGGAAATTTTTTTCCCCGGCAATATTGAAACAATCCGGAGGGAGTTTCTACTCCTTCCTTTTTTCAACCATTTATCATTGACCCCGGGTGGCAGATTAGTTGCGGGTTCTTCATCGTGCAGCAAATTACTGCGGCGCTTCAGGAGGCTTTGATGAAACCGCACCATTATTTTTGCTCATCGCTATACTGTTCGTCGCTTACCTTTTCCATCCACTCAACCACTTTGCCATTTAGGTTTTCCTGTATGGCAATATGAGTCATTCCATTTGTTGCAGTAGCGCCATGCCAGTGTTTTTCGTTCGGCTCAATCCAAACTACATCGCCGGGGTGTACTTCTTCAACAGCGCCGCCTTCGCGTTGCACCCAACCGCAGCCTGCCGTAATTATTAGCGTTTGCCCGAGTGGGTGTGTGTGCCATGCTGTTCTTGCACCCGGCTCAAAGGTAACGCTGGCTGCAGCGCTGCGCCTTGCCTCATTTGCATCGAACAAAGGATCTATGCGTACTGCGCCGGTGAACCAATTGTCGGGTCCTTTACCCGAAGGCTTTGAACCTACTCTTGTTATTTGCATTGATAATAATTTTATTTGTACCTCGCTAATTAAACGACTGCCTGAATGCCAATGGCGACTGGTTCGTTTTTCTTTTAAATAATTTATTGAACGATTGGGGGTGTTCGAAGCCTAATTTATAAGCCACTTCTGCAACCGATAAATTAGTGGTAGATAAAACTTCTTTGGCTTTTTCAATAAGTTTTTGATGAATATGCTGCTGTGCGTTTTGACCTGTAAGGGAGCGAAGCATGTCGCTTAAATAATGAGGCGACACGTTCAGTTGTTCTGCAAGATATTGCACCGTGGGTAAGCCTTTCGTTAAACCGGTTTCATTGTTAAAGTAATCACTCAATATGTTTTCCATTGCTGCCAGCAGATCGTTGCTGGCTGCTTTGCGGGTAATAAACTGGCGTTTATAAAAACGATTGCTGTAATTCAGCAACAACTCAATTTGCGATACAATCACATCCTGACTAAAATCGTCTATACTTGTTTGTAATTCATCTTCAATATTCTTTAAAATACCCAGGATGATCCCTGTTTCTTTTTCAGACATGTACAATGCTTCATTGGCTGAATAGGAAAAGAAACCGAAATTTTTAATATTTCTGCCTAACGGGTAATTCCTGATGAAATCAGGATGAAAGAGTAGCGTATAACCATAGTATTCCGTGTCATCGGTAATGGCCAGCAATTGATTAGGCGATGTAAATACCAAACCGCCTTCGTCGAAATCATAATAATGTTGACCGTATCTTAATTTTCCCGCAGGGCCCTTTTTGTAGGAAACCTTATAAAAATTGAGCAGAAAGGAGTCGGGCAACTGGTCTTTATCCACTGCTATCTTCGAATTATCGACCAGGCTTACCAGCGGGTGAAGCGGCTTGGGTAAGCCCATCACCCGGTGTAAGTCGGATATAGAGTTGAATTGATGTGGTACCTTTTCTTCTCTTTTCATTGCATAAAGTTAGTGAATTAGTTTGCCAGAAACGCCTGTTCAATGTGCTTTCTGAATTCCTCGTCACCTACTTGCAAACGTTGTGAATAGAATGCCTTCGCATCTTCACCTGCTACATATCTTAATTTATCTTTTCCATCAGTAGCCGCTTCATAAACCACGGAAGCAATTTGATCTGCGGAAGAAAAATGATCTTCACTGAAGTTGGCAAACATTTTTTCAACCCATTGCTGATAGACAGGGTGGGAAGACATATCTGCAGAACGACTCAGGAAATCGGTTTTAATGCCGCCGGGTGAAACCGTTTTAATACCAACACCTATTTTTTTCAATTCAAATGCCATGCTTTCGCTCCAGCCTTCCAAAGCCCATTTTGTTGCGTGATAAACCGAACAGAATGGAAAAGTGATCAATCCGCCTATTGAAGTAGTGGTTATAAAAAGCCCTTGTTGTTTTTCTCTGAAATAAGGAATGAAAGCCTGGGTAACACGAATAACACCTGTTATGTTTGTATTCAGCTGACGCACCAGTTGCTCATCGGTGGTTGATTCCAGAGGTCCCATCAAACCATAACCTGCATTATTAAACACCACGTCGATAGGGCCCAGGGCAATGGCCTTTTGGGTTGTTTCTTTAATCTGGGCAGGGTTAGTAACATCTAACGGCAACAAGGTAATGTTGTTGATCAAAATGAGCTCTTTTTCGTTTTCGGGTTTACGCATGGTAGCGATCACCTTCCAGCCTTTTGATGCAAATAATTTTGCTGTTGCTTTTCCCAGTCCTGTTGAGGCGCCTGTGATAAAAATTGTTTTCATTGTTGTTTATAATTTGAATAACAAATTTCCATCACCTGCTTTTGAGGCATGTTGCCAAAATGGAGATTGTTGTAGCCAAAAAGGAAAAGCCCGGTGGTATACACCAGGGCTTTTAATAGTAACCTTGCATATTGCTTACAATTAATTAATAAGAAGATTTTCCTTTAGCAGCTACGAGCTTAAACACTTTTCCGGTATTTCCCTGCGGACCAAGCATTGAAGAAACGGCGAGGTATATTTCTCCGTCGTTGTCTTGTCCAAATCCTCTCAGGTAATAGCCCACATCATCAGGATGACTTTTAAGCGAAACTTCTTCATATGGCCATGAACTTCCTATCGGTGTAGCCATAAACAGTTCTCCGTTTGCCGTTGTAGGCGTTTGCGAAAAGGTTCCAAAAATATATTTGCCCTGCCATCCTCTAAGCTCATGGCCACGATAAACATGGCCGCCTATGACTGTAGTAGCTCTGCCACCTTCGGGATTTTCCCAGTTTTTGAGTTCTATTACCGGATCAATCAACGGATTACCCATATTATCAACCGTAGGGCAGGTCGGCAGCACCTTTGAACTATCGGCAGTGCTGAAACAATGCCTGCCTTCCTTTACATTCCATCCATAATTGCCGCCTTTGGTTACCACACTAACTTCTTCCCACAAAACCTGACCGGCATCACCCACTATTAACTGATGCGATCCGCCCATATCAAATGAAAACCGGTACGGATTACGAAACCCAAATGCATAAATTTCATCT
This sequence comes from Niastella sp. sgz303648, assembly GCF_059587045.1. Lineage (NCBI taxonomy): Bacteria > Pseudomonadati > Bacteroidota > Chitinophagia > Chitinophagales > Chitinophagaceae > Niastella > Niastella sp. sgz303648. Next base: position 102,229 of record NZ_JCAPSW010000002.1, read on the forward strand.
TTGCCAGGTTTGTTTACAAACGGATTATCTGATGGTATGCCATAAGGGTTACCCGAGTTTACATCGATGCGTAAGATGTTACCCAATAAATTGGAATCAATATCCTGGCCGTTGCCACCGGCATTAACAGTATACCAGTCTGTAACATGTCCTGGCCCTACATCATTAGCGCCGCCGCCGTCACCAATTGAAATATACAGGTATCCATCAGGGCCAAAAGCCAGTGTGCCGCCATTGTGATTAGACTGGGGATCGTCCCATTCAAGAAGAACTTTTTCAGAATTCAGATCTGCTGTAAGTTGTTGGTCCGACATAACTTTGAATTCTGAAATACGGCTGAGATTATCCCATGTAACGCCGGGCGCTGGTCCGCCCGCACGCGGTGGCAACTGATAATAAACAAAAAAACGACCGTTGGTTTTGAAATCATGGTGAAAGGCAAGACCTAATAAACCGCGTTCATCATAAGCAGGATTAAGCGTTACCATTTTGCTGGTCAGGTCAATTAACGGGGTCGGGCGCTTATTACCATCTTTATCAATGACCCACACTTTTCCGATCTGGTCAACTACATAAAGACGTTCGCTATTAGGTGCAGCAACAACCTGAATAGGCGATACAAAATTATCGGCTATCAGTTGTATATCAACTGCTTTCGTTTGAGGTATTTCATGTTTTATACAGCCCGGGGGTAATAAAATGCATAGCACTGCTATTGCACATAAAAACACAACCTGAGCAATGAAACGGCCGGCAATGCCGGATGGCTTTTTTCTCATAATACATCAATTTAAATGGTTAAAATATCCGGATAAACAAATCGCACACAATATGAAAACCATTACTGTGTGAGTAATCAACTTACGGATGATTGGTATCCATGTAGGATATTGCTATAACCTGGTAACAGGTTGTTTCAAGTGGTACTTCGGCAGAATAAATAAACTTAAAGGAGTAATAATAGCTTAAGGATTTGTTTCTACAGATTCGCGTAAAAATTGTGTATGCAAAGTTTGTTCCTTAACTAAAACTGTTTTGAGTATACTTCAGATTGTGTTATCAGAACAGGTTGTGTTATTAGAAGTTGTTTACTGTTCAAGGGACGATTGATTAAAATCAATAAAAATTTTATTTTATAAATTTTTTCTTTTAATAAATTGACTTTTGCTAACTTACCTTTCATAGGATAAGGTTTAATGGTTATTGGTATTTGATTAGTGCAGCCTCCCCTCCGGGAGGCTTTTTTTTTACCAATTGCCTGTTGCTGTTTTAAACTTTATGTTGATAACGGTTAGTGAAATCCTGAATACAAAAAGCGGCCTCACTTTTTAATGAGACCGCTATCATTTTGGACGTTTATACTTAAAACCAACTTTATTTAAGCCCCCAAAGTTCTATATGGGCTTTTTCGTTTTTGTAATTAGGTACTGTATGATATACAAATGATACTTTCTTAATTTCAGCATCTTTGTTTTTCAGATTAATTACACGGCTTTTAGTACCGGCCTTATAATTTGATTTCAGAGAAATATCTTCTTTTTTATCTCCCTCATATTGTACCTGCATGTCTTCTAATCGTATGGGAGCATCTAAAACTCTTATCTGTAAGGCTTTAAATCTGTCGGCTCCCATTATTAAAAACTCATCCTTATCGGTTTTAAAATCTACATTGGCGTTCCCTATTTTATGCCAGCCAGGTTTCTTATTCGTTATCACTTCCGGCTTTTGAGCCTGAAGCATATTACCTGTAAAAATGATTGAGAGCAATAAGAAAAAAAAGATTTTCATGTCAAATGTTTTTTAGTAAAGGAATAAAAGCTCCTGAAATAGTCAGGAGCCTGAAAGAACATAAAATGGACAGACTGTTTAGTCTTTACTGTTAGAGTACATAAAATTTTATGCCAGTAAGATTTGCCTCTACCTTCATCCTGATAAAGTGCTGGATACAATGGAAAAAGCGTCGAAGTGAATCCGGTTTATTGCCTCCTTCTCATTGTTTCGTGCAGAAACCTCTTTGTTACGTGTTAATTTGCATCGTTTTCACTTGTAATGATATAGATTTCACTTGTGTATACCATTTAGCCATTTGTAAAACCACTTACTGCAGGTGCGCAGCGTTCCATTTCACTGGTTAAGCGTAACGAATTACATGCGTAGATATAAATTACATTTGGCTAAACGAAAAAACAGGCTGCAGGAAAAGAATAACCCGGATGAGTAGGGGAAAGTTACAATTTTTTTATAAAATGCAAAAAAATCATGCGCCTAAATAAATGGAAACTTGATTAAAGTCAAAGGCGCCTTGTTAATCGTTATCCTTATCTTTTATTTACCCGGCGGTCAGGCAGGTAAAGGAGCAACAGGTAAACGTTATAGGAAATCAAACCTGATAATACCCCAAATAAACAAAAAGTAAGCAGTAATAAACCCAATTAAAAAGATAATTATGGCAATAATTATGTTTTTACGTTTACGATGAGGCATTGACATGTTCTTTCTGGTTATGGCATACTGCCTTTAACAAAACTGTATGTTGTAAATTACCCCTACGGCTGATTCTATTTAGGGATAAAAAAACATTAGACTTTTACCCGCACCATGTTTAAGAACTATTGCATCAACAAATTGGAAGCTGCTATTGCCAATAAATAAGAATAAAACTATATTCGTGCCGGAAGATATATGTATTTTTTACATGTTTAAGGCATGTTGTGATACATTATAATTATAACCCACCCCTGATACTCTATGAAACCAATACTTGCATTATTATGCGGTACATTTGCTCTCCCGCTGACCATGAAGAGTCAGACTAATTATTGCCTTTCATTCGACGGAACGAATGATTATGTGAATATTGGCAACAGTCTTCCTTCTGTAAGCGATTTCACGCTTGAATGCTGGGTAAAGATCTCCTCCACCGCTACTGGCACAAATTACCTTCTCGGCAGCAATGCCGGCACCTGTGCGGGTAATCTGCTTCAATACACTGTTTCGACTAATACACTATCCTTTTATTGCCACGCAGGCCGAATGGCAAGTGCTTCAGAACCCGGTGCAGAACGGGTTGCTGCAGTTTACCACCAAACTGCCTGCCACTGTACATGCGAAGGTGCAGCTGTTCGACGCCCAGGGCAAACTCCTGCTGCAGCAGGATACTTCTCCGGGATTAAATACATTGCTTATACCATCACTTGTGCGCGGCGTTTATTTTCTCGGTTTATCACAGAATGGAAAGCTCATTGGAAAAAGGCAGAAGATAGTATTGCAGTAAGCAATACGGTTTTTAACATACAAAACGGTTCCGGTTCAATCGGGGCCGTTTTTCGTTAAAGCAACGGTTGTCGCATTGCGGAGCTGTGAAAGGGGCCATTGATGTTGTGGCGAGATATAATCATTTGCTTTGATTTAGTTCGTGACCTTTTACTTCTGCAAGAATGTCCTTCGCCTTGTTTTTCTTTTCCTCAATTGGATTCATCATAATCTCAATCTCCCTTCCCAACTCCTGCTCCAGTTCTTCAATGGTTGGCATTTCAGCTTTTAGTTGTTTAGGCATTAACTCATATTCAGCTACTCCTAAGGGCGTCTGAATTCCCTGAAGTGAATATTTTACCACCATTTCATTGGGCGTTTTGCAAAGTAATACCCCAATAGATGGATTATGACCCGGCAATTTGATCCTGGCATCAATAATATTAACATAGAAGTTTAACTTACCTGCATATTCAGATTTAAAATCGCCGGCTTTAAGTTCAAAGACTACGAAACAGTTAAGATTGTAGTTAAAGAAAAGAAGATCTAACGCAAACTCATCTTCCTGTACTTTTACCTTAAACTGATTACCAACATAAGCGAATCCTTTTCCCAGTTCAAGCAAAAATCTTTTGATATGTTTTAGTAGGGCTCTTTCAAGATCGCGCTCATGCATTTCGTTTCCAATATCCAGGAAGTCAAAAATGTATGGATTTTTCAAAGTTAATGTGGCTAATTCTGCCTGATTTTCTGAAAGTTTTGAATCGAAGTTGGTGATAGCATTCCCTTTCCGTTTATGCAGACATGTGTCGATATTTAGTTTAAGCATATTTTTACTCCAACTGTTTCTAATAGCTTCCTGAATATAAAAGATGCGCTCATCTAACGTTTTTGCCTTGTCAAGAATAATCATATGGTGTGTCCATGGAATTTGTAAAAGTAGCGACTGTTGATCTTCAATGCTTTGATTTTCATGTGATTGTAATTGCGCAGTTGATAACTGCGTAATTGAATAATCATCGGGTTGGCCTTTTTTAGACAATTGCGCAGCCGCTGGCTGCGTAATTGGAAAGAATGGCCAGGCTGAAGCAAAAGTTTGCATATATACCAGGTTTCGTTCAGATAACCCGCGCATATTGGGAAATTTGGCCTTTAGATCGTTGGCAAGTTTTGCAATTACCTTTTTTCCCCAGCCGGCTTTTTCTTTTTGTACAAGGAGCGTTCTTCCTATTTCCCAATAAGTAGCTAATAATTCAGTATTAGCCACACGAGTTACTTTATACCTCGAGCCATTTATTTTATCTACCAATTGTTTATACACAATCTGGTAATTTTTATCAACTTCAATCATAGCAGTAATTTTTGGTATCGTTTAACATATGCATAAACGTGTCAAATAGTGACGGGAAATCTCATGCGGAATTTATTATGCGAAACGCTCAAACAAGCTTTAACCAGATTTGGGTAATTTTTATGAGGATATATAGTATTTTTTTTATTACCCTGCACAATATACGCAAACTAAGTATTAGATAATCGTGCGGGAAATTGTTTTGATCAATATCAACTTAGATAAATGGCTTTACCAAATCGCAGGATTTTTACCACACATTCTTTTTGCCCATTGCCTTATCATTCACCCGTTAACAGCTTCAATTCCGATACAGCCAGCAAATACCCCAATTGGGCTGCATATAAATCTGCTTCTGCTTTTGCCAGATGCGATTTTGAATTGAGCAGATCTGTTTTCACATTCATACCGGCCGCCTGTTTGTCTTCCTGTATTTTCATTTCCTCTTTTTGGTAAGCAACTGCTTTTTGTGCAACAGCGATCAATTCCTGTGAGTGGCCGATCTTACGATATGCTTTTTCAATATTGTTGTTTATCTGCTGCTGTGTATTCAACAAATTTTCTTCTGCCTGATTTAATTGAAATTGCCTTTGCTTCTGTATTTCTTTGTTTGAAAAAATATCCTGTAAATTCCATTTCAGGTTCAGCCCTACAAAGGGGTTGCTCGCAGGTAATAGGGGATTGCCTGATTGATAAAAGTATCCACCCACCAAACCAACATCGGGCCGGTTACTTTGCCGGGCGGCTGTTATGCCCAGTAAGGCTTTTGATTTTGTAAGCCTGGCTATTTGCAGATCGGCATTTGAGCCGGCAGCAGCATTTTTGTATTCATCTAATGCATTCACCGGCTGGCCCGTTGATTCAATTTCATTTAATTTCAAAGAAGTTGCATTTATACGGGTGAGGTTGATTAAATCGCCTGTATAATCCTGTGCCTGTATTTTTAATTTCAGGATATTTTGTTCTTCATCGGCTATACTTGCCTGCAAACCGGCCTTATCGGCAGTGGTGGTTTTGCCGGCCACTAACGCATTTTCTACATCCTGCAACCTCGATTGGGCCAATGCTAATTTGGCTGCTGCTTCTTCCTGTTGTTTTTGAGCTATCAATATTCCGTAATACAGTTTCTCAACGGCCTGTTGTATTTGCAACGATATGCTGAGTTTTTCTTTTTCTGTGAGCGCTGCATCTGTTTTATCTATTTCCAAGCCGGTTTTTATTTTAGCCTGCTGGGTGATGGGCTGGTAAGCCGTTACGCCGATATTATAGTTATTATGATTGCCAACGGTAAAATTTTTATCTGTATTAGGCAGCAACACCGTATTGGTTGAACTTAGCGGCAACGCGCCGATGGTGCCGGCAGGGATCGTTAACTCGCCTAAGATGAAATTGTATTGATAATTACCGTTCACAGTTGCCGAAGGGTACCTTTTGATTTCATCTTCTCTGATCTTAGCCTCCTTTTCTTTTATTTGCCATTGTTTAATGGCAAGAGTATAGTTGTTCTTTAATGCAGAATCTTTTAATTGATCAAGAGAGTATGATTGAACCTCCTGTGCCTGCAACAAATTGCAGCAGCAGGTGAAAATCACCGGCAATAAAAGGTATTTTATAGTATGTTTCATTGATCAGGTGGTTTTTTATGTTTTACGAATTCACAGGTTTTGATTTTATCCAGGCGATGTATAACACCGGAACGGTAAGCAGGGCCATGATCATGCTCCATACCACGCCAAATGCCAGTACACTTGCCAGGGGCGCCCACATCGATGATCCTGATATGATCATGGGCAATACACCAATGGCCGCGGCCATGGCCGTTAGGAAAATGGGCCTTAACCGTCTTTTGCCCGATTCAATGGCTGCTGTTTTTATATCATGACCGTGTTTCATCAGTTCATGGGTATGATCAACAAGAATGATGGCATTGCGCACAACGATTCCTGAAAGAGCAATCAACCCAACGAAGGAAGTGAAGCTGAAATAGTTGCCTGTAACGAACAATCCGCCGATAGCGCCAAATAAACTGAGCGGAATGGTAAGCATTACGATCATTGCCTCTTTGATATTTTTAAACTGGAACAGCAGAATAAAGAATATCAGAACAAGGCTTACCAGCAATGCGGTGATTAACTGACCCATGGCCGACTTTTTATTATAATCTTCACCGCCATATTCAATATGATAGCCATCGGGGAGGGACAGTTTACTGATCGCCGGCTGTATAGCTGCCAATAGTTCTGATGGCAGTACATCGGGCGTGGTTTCGCTTTGCACGGTAAGCGTTCGCACACCATTGCGGTGCATGATACGACCGGTTTGCCATTGAGGCACCAGGTCGGCGATCTGTCGCAGGGGAACATCGGCTCCGGTAACAGGCGACCTGAGATAAACGTTTTGAAGATCGTTGGTAGTTTGCCTGCTTTTTTCATCGAGGCGCAGTAAAATGTTTATCGGATCGCTGCCTTCGTAGATGGTACTAATGGCTGCGCCGCTGAAACCGGTATAAACCGATTGCGAAATGCTGGTAGTGGTATAACCTAACCGGTTAGCTGATGATTTTAATTTTATGCCGATGCCGTAATAATCTTCTGCAAAATCATCCCGTACAAAACGGCTGCCGGTTGCTTTTTTTATAATGTCGCTTACCTGTTCGGCAATGGTTTTTAAATGGTCTATATCTTCTCCAACGATCCTCACTTCTACAGGCGCCTTTAGCGCCGATCCCTGTTGCATTAGTTTCACATAGGTGGTGCCTTCGGGAATGAGCTTATCTACTTTGCTGCTCAGTTCTTCAGATAGTTCATCGGTGGTTTGTTCGGTGGTAGTGTTAATGAGTATCTGGGCGTAATTATTGGTAGGGAATTCAGGTGAAAAATTGTAATAGAACCTTGGCGAAGCTGTGCCCGTAAAAGTGGCATACGACTCTACGCGTTTATCGTTTTTAAGCAGGCGCTCAACCCTTGTGATCGCTTCATGGGTTTTTTCGAGCTTTGTTCCTGTTGGCATCCATAGTTCTACAACAAACTGGGCTCTTTCTGCTGCAGGAAAAAACTGTTGCCGCACACCCTTCGAAAACAACAAGCCTGCCAGTGCGATGGGTATTAAGCTGCCGGCAATAGTTAACCGGGGGTGCTTTACACACCAGTCGAGTAATGCATTATAGCCCGTTTGCATGAGATCAAGGAGTGATTTCCTTTGCTTTTTTGCCGGCGCATGACTGGCTTCTTCTGCTGCAGGCAAGGGATGCTGATGTAATCCCTTTTTGATAAAAGTGTAACAAAGCAAAGGCGTTAAAACCATCGCCACAAAAAATGAAGAGGCAAGGGCAACAGCTACTGTTATAGGCAATGCAAAAATAAATTCGCCCACCGTACCTCTTAAAAGGATCATCGGCATAAACGACGCAATAATGGTAACGGTGGCTGCCAGTACAGGTACTACCAGGTCGTTGGCGCTTCGCCAGGCTGCCGTCCATCTGTCGATGCCTTCATCGAGCAGTTCAACGTAATTGTCGGCAATTACAATGGCATCATCTACCACCATTCCTAATACCAGTATCAGGGCTGCCAGCGACACCTGGTGTAACTCGATGCCCAATGAATGCATTACTGCGAACGTTACGGCTACCGTCATGGGGATGGCCATGGCTGCTACTGTTGCAATACGAAAGGGCAGCAAAAAAACGATCACAACAATTACCGAAAGAATAGCCAGGAAAAACTCCCTGATAAAATGGGATATATTTTCATCAACCACCTGTGGCTGGTTAATAATGGTGGTAATTTTAATATTCGAAGGAATGATTTTCTTTGCCTCTTCAATTTTGCGGTTTACTTCCCCTCCGAATTTTACAATATTGTTGCCTTCCTGCATTTGAACCGACAGCAGCATGGCTTTGTTGCCATTTACGGTAATGATGCTTTGAGGTTCGGCATAATCTCTTTTCAAACCGGCTACATCGCCCAGCTTTACTACTGAACCCGATTGAGAGGCGCCCACTACCTGGTTGGCCAGGTCTGATTCGGTATTATAATAACCATTGGTATACAACGGTGCTTTATTAATACCTGTTTTTATATCTCCGGTGGCATTGATGCTGTTTTGAGATTGCAATAACTTTATTACCTGTTGTGTGCTTACACCGTATTGGCTTAGTTTTTCAGAAGTAGACGACACTACTATTTCTTCCCGCTGCTCACCGATACGTTTTATTTTTGAAGCGGCAGCAATTGTCCTTAGATAATCTTCCAGTTTTTGGGTATAGCGTTTTAATTCATCGTAACTGGCGGTTTGACTTTCCAGCGCGATCACCATGGCTTCGGTATCGCCAAAATCTGAGTTAACGATGGGGCCTCGCACACCTTCGGGTAAATCGATTTGCTTTGCAATCAGCAGCTGATGACGCAACTTGCTCCAGAATATATCGGGTTGTTTTACGCTTTCGGTAAGTTCAACATTCACTACCACCACACCGTCTTTTGTAGTGGAATACGTTTTTGATTTGTCTACTTCCTCATATTGAAAAAGATATTGTTCCAGTTTTTTGGTCACCTGGTCTTCTACCTGCGCCGAGTTGGCTCCGGGAAAATAGGCAATCACCAAACCCTGTCTGATCGTGATCTTAGGGTCTTCCCTGCGTGGCATGTTCAGCAGGGAGTTTACACCAACCGCAAAAAGCAACAACAATACCGATAATGTTACATGCTTATATTTCAGCGATGCTTGTATAATGTTCATTACAGTAATTATTTAATAATAGAAATTAAAGAACCATCCGACAATTTTTTCTGTCCGCTTATTACAACTGCCTCCTGGTCTGATAGTCCTGATAATATCTCTATCTTATTATCGATCATGTTTCCAAGGCTTACCCTGCGCTTGAAGGCCTTGTTTTGTGCCATATCGGCTACATAAACAAAACTCTGGTTGGCTAAATCCTGTTGAATGCATTCGGCCGGTAATAAGATCACCTGTTTGTTGCTATTCGTGGCAATTCTAACATCGGCAATCATACCCGGACGAATCAGTATGCCCGGATTGTCTATTTCAATCTTTACCGTAAAGGCCCTTGATGTGGCATCGGCGGCAGAACCCACTTCGGTTACTTTTCCTGAAAATATTTTATCAAGGGAAGAAATATTAATGGATGCCGGTTGCCCTATTTTGATTTCATGCAGTTCTCCTTCCGGAACATAGGCCTGCACTTTTACCTTTCTGATATCCGAAATAATAAACAGTGGCATGCCAACGGCAACGATCTCACCCGGCTCAGCCTGTCTTTTCAGTAATACGCCGCTGATGGGAGCATACAACCTCGTATCGGATAAATTTTTCTGTTGCATGTTTTGTTGAAGTTTCGCCTGTTCAAGACTGTAACCTATTTTCGAAAAATCACTCTCGCTCAAACTGCCCCGGTCGTGTAGTATTTTTAAACGGTTATACTCATCGGTGGCATTGCCTACCTGTACGTCGGCCAGTTTTTTGGCAATGGAATAATTGGTAGGGTCGAGGCTGGCGATCAGTTGTCCTTTCGAAATATTTTCTCCTTCCTTATTGGAAACATAATTGATTTTGCCGCCCACCATGAATCCTAATTTCACAGTAGTGTTTCCTTCGATATTGCCGCTTACCGACACTTCACCGGCAATGGTGGTGGGGTGAACGGCTGTGGTTGTTACTGCAATGGGTGCAATGATACTACCGGTGGGTTTTGTTTCCCTGTTCCTGCAACTGGCAAGGAACGAAAAGGTGATCAGGGTTAAATAAAACAGGTATCGTTTCATGTGTGATTTTTATTTATTCCGAGAAATATTGTTCCTGTATTTGTATGGTTGTTATGCCCAGAAAAGTCAACTGGTCTTTCACGTTCTCACCAAAAGCTTCATTCCCCGAAATAATGAAACGCATGTGCTGCATGGTGTTTGCGTTCAGCACCGATTCAACGTCATCCTGCTGAAAGATCCATTGGCCGCTGAGCGCTTTTGAATGGTAACTAACATACAACTGCGTGGGAAAATGCTTTTGCAGTATTTCCAGTTCTTTTTTGAATATATGGGTATTGTTTATGGAGTAATAGAGCAGCGAAACATGATGGTGTTCCGGTTCGGCAAGCCTGTCTTTTAAGGCAGGAAAAATGGTGGCAATGCCCAGATCATCTGCGAAATATAAATAGTGTATGTCCATCTCCTCAATATTTTCTTTGATCAGTAATTCATACTGCAAAGCAAATAAAGAAGAGCGGGGTAATTTTTAAGATATCTTAAAAAGTGAAAGTCCGGATCAGTTTTTAGCTCTTATAACGCTTAAAGTTTGTTGCGTAATGCCCAGGTAAGAGGCGATATGTCCAAGGGGTACTCTTAATAATATGTTCGAATAGTTGTTTATCATATACTTATAGCGCTGTTCTGCGGTTTGAAACTGCAGCGAAAAAAGCCTGTCAGAAAACTGTTTCAACACTTCAACGGCTACCATAAAAGCAAGGTCTTTGAATGCGCCTATCTCCTTATACAGTACATTAAATTCCCTGAAATGAATGGTTCGCAGGGTGGTATTTTCGAGAACCTCTCTTCCATAAGGGTCAGGGTTGTTGAAATAAATGCTTTCCAGGGGCATTGTAAAACTGTTTTCATCAAAGAAAAAATGGGTAATGTCTTTACCATCTTTGTTATAGAATGTCCTGATCAATCCCTTTTCAACAAAATAAACCTTTTGTGAGTGGTTATCGGGTTGCACCAGAATGGTTCCTTTAGGATGCAATTCCCTTTTAAAAGCGGCGTCGATGGCGTCGCTTTCTGCTGCGGTCAATTTTATTTTGGTATTGATGTACTCAATCAGTTCCATAGCTTTCTTTAGGTGAAATAAAGATAAGGTTTTTAGCACGGCGTTTTAACCCCGTGAATGTAATGCCTGATCATCCCTCCATTTCACCGGTTTGTACCTCATGATAGCCGGACTGTCATTTTGATAACACTTGTTAGTTTATTTTTATTTCCTTTGCCCTGCCTGCTGAAAAAAAGATATCCTTAATCTTCTTATACTAACATAAATGGATAAATCTAACGTATTACTGCTAAACCAGGTGGGTATTAATGATGTTGACCTGGTGGGAGGAAAGAACGCCTCTTTAGGTGAAATGCTTCAGCATTTAACCAAAATAGGGATCAATATTCCCGCAGGTTTTGTAATTACTGTTAACGCTTATAATCAGTTCATCAATCATAACGCGCTTGATTCGGTGATCAGGAGTATAATCAGCGAAATAGATTTTACCAACCTCGAATCATTGCGAAGGGCAGGGTTGAAAATAAGGAACCTGATCAGCAACTCACGGTTTCCGGCTGAATTATCACAGGAAATTATCGAAGCGTATTATGAATTGTCAGAGTCCTATGGCCAGGATGCAACCGACGTTGCCGTTCGTTCTTCCGCCACGGCGGAAGATCTTCCGGATGCATCTTTTGCCGGTCAGCAGGAAACCTATTTAAATGTTCGCGGTCCGGCCGCATTGATCGATGCCGTTCGAAATTGTTTTGCATCCCTTTTTACCGACAGGGCTATATCATACCGAGAGAATTTTAGTTTCGATCATTTTTCGGTTGGGCTTTCTGTTTGTATTCAGAAAATGGTGCGCAGCGATTTAGGCGCCAGCGGCGTAGCTTTTTCACTGGATACAGAATCAGGATTTAAAGATGTGGTTGTGATTAATGGCTCGTACGGACTGGGCGAATTAGTTGTTCAGGGCGCCATATCACCCGATGAATATATAGTTCATAAACCAACATTGAAAGCAGGATTTGCGTCGCTCATTGAAAAAAGAATGGGCGTAAAAGATAAAATGATGGTGTATGGCGATGATACCAATGAAAGAGTGAAAGTTATTCCCACAGAAAAAGGTTTTCAGTCGCGCTTTTGTTTGAAAGATTCAACAGCGCTAAAGTTAGCCGGCTGGGTTATTAAGATCGAGGAGTATTATAGCAGCATAAAGGAAAAGTGGACGCCCATGGATGTTGAATGGGCGATCGACGGACTCAGCAAAGAGCTTTTTATTGTACAGGCAAGACCCGAAACCATTCATTCAAGAAAAAACGTCAATAAAATTATTGAGTATAAAATCTGTGATGATAACAGAAGCAGCAAGGTTTTGATAAAAGGAATTGCGGTTGGAGATAAAATAGCAGGCGGAGAAGTGAATATTTTATATTCCCTGGACAAGCGTGTTATAGAGGGACATGAGTTTAAAGACGGCGACGTACTGGTTACCGATATGACCGATCCCGACTGGGAACCCATTATGAAAAGAGCTTCTGCCATCGTAACCAATAAAGGCGGAAGAACCTGCCATGCGGCCATCGTAGCAAGGGAAGTGGGCGTGCCTGCTATTGTAGGATGTGGTAATGCAACAGATGTATTGGTCGATGGAAAACGAATAACAATCAGTTGTGCCGAAGGGGATGAAGGATTGGTTTATGACGGGCACATTGAATATGTTAAAGAAGAACATGACTTATGCAGTCTTCCGGTTGTTAATACACCCGTGATGTTAAATGTGGGATCACCTTCGATGAGTTTTCAATTTTCGAATTTACCCAATAGCGGCGTGGGGCTGGCGCGGGAAGAATTTATCATCAATAACTATATACAAATACATCCGCTTGCTTTATTGCATCATGAGCAACTGGGTGATGCTGAACTGACAAAGACTATTAAAAATAAAATAGCCGGATTTGAAAATGAAGAAGATTTTTTCATTAACAAACTGGCGTATGGTATCGCAAAAATCGCAGCATCGTTCTATCCGAATAAAGTAATCGTTCGTTTTTCCGACTTCAAAAGCAACGAATATTACAATCTGTTAGGAGGCAAATATTTTGAGCCCCATGAAGAGAACCCGATGATCGGCTGGCGGGGTGCTTCAAGATATTACTCAGAAAAATATAAACCGGCTTTTGGTCTTGAATGCAAAGCGATCAGGAAAGTGCGTGAAGAAATGGGTCTGGAGAATGTAATAGTAATGATCCCTTTTTGCAGAACCGTGGAGGAATTATTAAAAGTAAAGCAAACGATGTCGGAGTATGGTTTGGTACAAGGCAAAAACGGCCTGGAACTTTATCTGATGGCGGAGCTTCCTTCCAATATCATTATGGCAGAAGAATTTGCCAAACACATTGATGGTTTTTCAATAGGTTCAAATGATTTAACCCAGTTAACGCTCGGGTTAGACCGGGACTCTTCGCTGGTAGCAGACCTTTATGATGAACGGAATGTAGCCGTGAAAAGAATGATTAGTATGTTGATCGTATCTGCTAAAAAGCACAACGTTAAAGTGGGCATATGCGGACAAGGGCCTTCTGATTATCCCGACTTTGCAAAGTTTTTGGTTGAGCAGGGGATTGACAGTATTTCTGTTACGCCCGATTCAATATTAAAAACGATAAATGCTATATCAGACATCGAAAAGGCAATAGGAGATAAGCACCCAATAAACCATACTGTTTACCCCTAATCCCCATGTGACACAATCAAACAACCAGCCAGTTGGCTGGCGCACGCAGAGCAAAAGGGTTTGTGTCTACTTACCCTTTTTTAAAACAGCTAAAGGATTAGGTTATGAAAGCCAGAAAGGTGTTCGCAGTTTTTCTCAGAAGTTAGATTTTAAAGTATCAAGGGTTTGTTTCTACTTACCCTTCTTTTGAACATTGGATACTATTAATAAATCAAAAATATACAGGACGAGAGACCCAAACAGTGTCTGATTTTAAAGGTTAATCATATAACCAAACGCTGATCAAGGTTAGAAGAATGTTTCGCAATGTTAAATTAGGTTTGGTTATTACAAGGGTTTGTGTCTACTTACCCTTTTTTGTTTCTCAGAACCCCGCCCTGGCGGGGAAAAAATTTTCAAAGCAGGTAGTACTCCCTTTTGGGCTGTGCGTCTTCTTATTAACAGGGTTTCAGAAAATAATTTAACCGGGTAGTACTTATTTTTTGCCCGTTCGTATTAATTAAAAGAAAAAAAATTTTTATCAGTTTTTGGGGGATGTGCCCTTTTTCGGGAACATATTATTATAGCGCTTACCGAAAACACCGTACCCCTGAATAAACAGGAATAAACTCATTTTGCATTCGTAATGTAGCAATGCACCTGTGAAAGCCAGCGAGTAGTAAGTAATAAGTAAGCCCTACTCGCCAAATGCGTTGTTTTAGTGTTGATCGTATGCCCCATGAATCATATACAAAGGTTTGTATCTACTTACCTTTTTTTGAAATTAAAAAATGAGAACCACAAACTACAAACCAAAAACAAAATGAATCAATTCTTCTTTATAAAAGTCAACTCGAAATATGTGCGCATCGACCTGTGCGATATTATTTACATTGAAAGCCTTCGTAACTATATAAAGATAGTAACCGGTAAACAGCAGTATGTTATATTAAATACCATGAAAAAAATGGAAGAGCTGTTGCCGGCCGATCTGTTTTGCCGGGTACACCGCAGCTTTATAGTGGCGATTGGTAAAGTTGTGTCGTTCGATAATAATATGGTTGATTTGCACACCGGGCAAATTCCTGTAGGCGATCAATACAAAGGCTCCCTGGAGCAAAAAGTAAAGATCTTACGAAATGCCGAGCGTAGCGCTAATCAGGTATATTCCAAACTCTTTGCTCCGGAATTGCATGCAAAGCTTGTTTGTTAACCAGCGCGATTGTCGGGGGTAGTCAATGGCGAATCGAAACTTAGAACTTAGAACGTAGAACTTTTCCATAAGTAGGTTTAATTTTCTCACATAAAAGGGTTTGTGTCTACTTACCCTTTTTAAAATTAAAAATGAAAGGATTCAATATTAAAAACGATAAACGTTATATCCGATATAGAAAAGGCAATAGGATGATAAGCAAGCTCTCATGTGACCATTTTCATATAACAGAGCAAAAGGGTTTGTGTCTACTTACCCTTTTTTATTTTGACATTTAAAAAAACTTATGGAATATTCATCCTTTCTAAATGCATGTAAACACAGTTATAAAACAATTGAACAGGAAATTGAAGAGAAGGCAACTGAATTAACAGATGAACTGAAGTGGATAGAATGCGCATTTGGGTTAGCCCTGCAAACATGGCTAAGTATAGAAAAAATGGCCAATAGTTACTGCTTTTTGGATCGGCAGGAGGAAGTATATTTTTATAAAGTGATTAAGCCGCAGTTTACCGGGTTGGTTGATTATTTTTCATTTGTTTACAAATCAGTTCTTTTACAGCCCGGCGATGGCGAAAGAAAAAGTGCACACTGGAAACGTGAATTAAAGAAGTGCACGGAAGCAATTTCAATATACAAAACAGGTTGCCTTCATTACGAACAGCAACCTGATACGAATCATTATTTCCTGAAGCAAAACAACCAGCAGCCACTGCTTTTTGGCATCAGTATAAGCGTATTTAATTTTAGCGCCGGTTCTTATAGCTATTTGCTTGGCCGGCTTATAGCCATAGAAAAATATAAAAACTATATACAGGTAAAGATCAATAATAACGTTCTTTCACGCAACGCCTTACCAGAGACCTGACCTTATTCTTTTCCCACCACAAAACAACCAGCGCAAAAACAGCAAGGAATGCAATCAGCCAGGGTGCATACGGGGCCGCTCTTTGTACCAGGCCCGACACTAAATTGGCCTGCTCTGATGTGCGCTCTGTTATCCATGCAAGCGCTGCCACTGCACTCACTGCAGCGCCCGTTATGCGGATCCCTGTGTATAATGTTGAACGGCTTAATAACACCAGCCATGGAACAGTTACCGCTATAACGGCCAGTTGCATCAGCTCAATGCCTATGTTAAAACCAAGAATGCTAAGCCCCATGCGCAATGGGTCGAGCTGCAGATTGGCCAATACACCCGCAAAAGCCAAACCGTGTATCAATCCGAACCCTGCTGCCACCCATGCCTCGCGTCCGGGAAAAATCGGACGTACTGCATGTACCGCTGAAACCAGTATGGAGAATGCAATCAGAATTTCAACCGGTTTTGATGGTAGCTGCACCCAACCCAATGCCCCCGCCAGCAATGTAATGGAATGACCGATCGTAAAGGCGGTTACTATTTTCTGCAGGCGGGTAACACTGTATTTAGTGCCGCCGAAGCTTCCCCATTGTTTTCCGTTTGTTACCAGCATAGCGGGTAATAACAGCACTATAATAAACAGCAGGTGATCTGTTCCTTCCTGAATGTGATGCATGCCCAAAGTGAGCATGCTGCTGCATCCTTTCCACAAGCTTCCTTTCTGTAAATTTATTTCCAGCGGATAGATCACATTATCACCCATGTTCCAATGTATCACGCCGGCTTCGACAGGTTGTTTGCCTGTATTGCCTGTTTCCCAATCGTTGCGAACCGATACAAACGCTGCATGATTGATAACCTGATGCATGATCACATCATAATCGAGGTAAAAGCGGCGGGTACTTTCTCCCGGCTGTGGAATTAAAAGAAGATGAACCACCAGTTCCCAATACGGCGGACCGCTTGCTTCCTGTACGCCTTTGTCCATACGCATATTGGTAATTTCCACCGGCCAGGAATTGCCTTTTGTAACGTAAGGATGTATATGCGCTTTCAGATATTCCTTCAGCTGCGGGCCCAGTCGTTCCAATAGAGTTGATGGATCTTTAGTAACCTCATGCCCGAAAGCAAGTTCCAGCTCGCTAAGCGGTAGCTGCAACTCCATACCAACCCGGTTCGGACTAACATCAAGCAAAGCAATGGTTGACGGGGTTTGATGCGCCTGTACTGTAAATGGGATCAGTAAGGCGAAAAACAGCCGCCACCATTTTGGCAGGCGGCTGTTGATTATGGATTTACTAAACATGATTAAATGTCGTTTAAGCGGTTGTTTGCTCAAAGTGCCGGTAGGCACCAGATATCGGTAGAAAAATCATTTGGGTCTATTATTGTCCCGTAGGGACGAAATATGGAGCCTCTGTGTTTCGTCCCTACGGGACGTTTCCATTATTTTAAACGTTCCTGTTTGTTTGTGGTTTGAAGTTTGCGGTTGCTGCCGCGCTTTGGAGTTTCATTATTAAGATCAAACACCTTAACTGTTTAACAGGATCAAAATTGCACGGCAAGTTTCACCGAAAGAACCACAAACCACAAACTTCAAACCACAAACACTTTACAATCCGATATAATCCCGGTTATGATCTCTGAACACGCTATGGTAATGTATCTGGCTGCTGATAACTACACCTGTCTGGCAAATAAATTCAATCCACACACTGGGACCGTCGATACGCACATAGTCTGTGTTTGTAGTAAAGAATGAACTTGCATTGCCCGATGTTCCGCTGGTGTTGCTGGCATAACACACATATGTATTCGCCAGTTCGTTGGTATAAATCGTAGTAAATTTTGCAGCAGATGCCGAATCAAGGTCATTTATCCAGGGCGCCATAGCGGCCAGTACTGTAGCCTGTGCGGTACTGCTTAAGGTGCTTACCTGAATGCCCTGTTTGGTAGTGGGGAACGTATTGGTAGTAGAACCCGGCACCATTGTTACATCAGAGAATGTTCCGGAAATTTTAGCGCTTGCCAGTTCTGTTGAAGTAAAGGATGCCAGCATATTGGCCATTACCGATGCTTCAGTCGCAAGAGGGGATGCGTAGGTTGTTCCATTATAGGTAAAGGAACCATGCGGCTCAACGCCCTGATGCGATGGAGTAATGCTGGTTACCGAACCGGCGTCGTAAGTGATGTTGGCTGCATAGTGGTGACCGCCGTATTGCAACATCCATTTACCGGTAGTGCTGGGCGTTCCCAGGAATGCAATAATATAATTACCCGAAGAATAACCGCCGCTTGAAAGAGTACCTAAATAATCATCGGCTGTATTGATGGTGATAAACTCATCGTACCCTTCGCCGGTTGAAGTGCCTGCCGCTGCCTGAATTACTGCTTTGGCTGCGGCCAGCTGGGTGCTGGTCAAACTGGTGAATGCCAAACCATTCCGGCACGATACGCCACAGGGAAGGTTTGACCACCGTTTGGCATTGGTAAGATTTAATGTCAACACCACACTTGATTGCTGTGCGCTTGTTAGTGTTGCCAGAAATGCGTTGGCCAGGCACACTACTTTTGCAACGCCTGTTTCGGAAGAACAACTGCTGGTTGTTGATGCCGCGTTTACTGTTAATGACAGGCTGCAGCTTTGTCCGCCGAAACTAATCGCAAATGATGCGGTACCCGATGATGTCGGCGTACCCGAAATGGCATACGTTAAATTGCCTGCACCGCTGGCCAGTGTGCCTGCCTGCAGGGTTGCAGTTAAACCGGTAACACCGGTTGATGAAATGGCTGATCCTGCACTATAGGCTACGCTGTTGCCACCTGTATAGGCAACAGTGGCTGTTCCTGAGTAGGCGGTACTAATGGTTGCGGTGGCCGAAAAAGTAGCCGATGTACAGGTTAATGCGGTAATGCTTGCGCTTGAGCTGGCAGAAGTATCGCTGTTTTTTTTACAGGCAAATACAATCATCGTACAAATTAAAACTGCCGAAGCGCTCCAGGTGATCTTGCGTTGATTCATATTCTTTTCGTTGGGTTTGAGAATGTGGTTTTTCAGTAATTCGTTGTGTTTTTTAATCAGTTTAATGTGCAGATGGATCGGAAATGTTATGCGGGGTTTATTCGGCTATAGCCGGTTAGGGGTGAATTGGAAAAATCCTGTGGCGAATTGGCGAGTGAAGAATTTCTCGCGCCAGGGCGTCCCGCCATAGCGGGACAAAGCTTTTTCTTAGCGTCCTTATAGATCGCGAAGCGATCAACTTTGTGCCTCAGCGCCTTTGCGAGAAATAAAAAGATAATAGAACTCAGAACTTATTTGCCAAAAACAGAAAAGAAACTTTCCTCATAACTCGTGCCAATAGGTAGCTCTTCTCCTGCAATGTAGATCGTTTTGTTGCGAACAGTTTCTATACGCGTGAGGGAAACAATATAGGAGCGGTGAACTCGGATAAATTTAGAAGCAGTTAGCTTGTCCTGAAGGGCTTTCATGGTCATTCGAACAACCACCGGTTTTTGCTGGTGCAAATGAATTTTCAGGTAATTATCGAGCCCTTCAATAAAAAGTATATCATCCGATAAAATTTTTACAAGACCGTAATCTACCCGTAGCACCAGGTATTTTCCATCGGGTAGCTCCTGTTGTGTTGAAAACCGGTAAAAGTCATTGGCTTTTTGCACGGCCTGCTCAAATCGTTTGAATGTAAAAGGTTTTAACAGGTAATCTACCGCATTGAGGTTATAACTTTCCACGGCATATTCGCTGTACGAAGTGGTAAATATGACCATCGATTGTTGCGGAATGGATTTATAAAACTCAATACCCGATAAAGACGGCATATTGATATCGAGGAAAATTAAATCGACCGGAAATTTTTCAAGATAGCTGAAAGCCTCACTGGTTTTAGTGAATGTTTTTACCAGTTCAATAGTACCTGCCCTGTTGCAAAATGTTTCAATAATCTCCAGCGCAGGCGGCTCATCATCCAATGCTATGGCTTTTATCATATCAGCGTAATTGTAAGATCAACGGAAAAATAGCTGTTGTTATCCTGAATAATTATATGGTGTTTGGAAGGATACAGCAGCTGCAGCCGCTCTTTGGTGTTTGTAATGCCAATACCCGTTGAACCGGTATTGTTAATTGTTTTTACTTTTTTGTTGAACACCTGCAGATGCACATCCTGTTTTTCAATATTGATCGCGATACGAATTTCCGAATCCTCATCGGGATTGATACCGTACTTAAACGCATTTTCAATAAAAGTGATCAATAGCAGCGGGGCTATTTCCTTTCCTTCGGCATTACCTGTTGTTGTAAAATAAATGCGCGCCGTATTGCCTACACGCGATTTTTGCAGGTCGATATAATTACCGATGTAATTCAATTCTTTTTCAAGGGCCACCTTATTGTTGTGGGCGTCTTTAATAATATACCGCATCAGCTCTGATAAATTGATGACGGCATCGGCCGTTTTATCATCTTTTTTTACAGCCAGCGCGTAAATACTGTTGAGCGTATTGAATAAAAAATGCGGATTGATCTGTGCTTTTAACGACGATAGTTCTGCATTGAGTTTATCCTCCTGTGCCTGAAATAATCGTTGTCGTATCCGAAGCAGCAATGAAAACAGAATAACGGCTAAAAAAAGAAATATATGATGTTTTACTTCCTGAATGAACCAGGAGCCTTTTGGCGGGGGAGGGATCCAGTGTTCAGCATTTTTGGGCATATCGTATACCTCTTGTCGCGGTTCCATAGGATTATAGCCGGTACATAATGAAGGCAGCAGGGTAATAGCCAAAAAGCCGGCAGCTATGCAAAGTGCATAAATTATGAACTGCCTGCGTAAGTAAATACGCGGTATCAGCAAATAATAGTTCAGATAAAAGAAGGCCAGTATTAATGCATTGGCAATGAAATCTCTTATCGTAGGTTTTGAAAAAAGAAAGCCAATTTCTTCCGGTGGATGGGGAAATAGAAAAACAGGCAAAGCCAGCGCGGCCAGGCATCCGGCAATGTGGTAAATATACAGGCGTTTGCTGCTTTTCATACCGGTAAAATTAAGCAGTTATAGTTTTAATGCACCGTTTGGCGTTAAAACAATTGTGGTGAAATAAGGGAATGTTGGGGCAAGTGCTGCCCGGGCCGGAATGCCGTTACATTCATGCCATTTCAAAGCCGCCCAACATCCAGTTACAAAATGATTCGGTGCGGCCAAAGCTGGTGATCGTGTCGTGGATAGTTTCGGGCTTCAATACAACCTGCATTCTTGATTTGCTGGCAGGCAATAACTTTTCTATAGCAGAAATATTAATGATAAACTGCCGGTTGATGCGAAAGAACAGGGAAGGGTTCAGTTGCTGCTCCAGGCGTTCCAACGTAAAACCCGTATTGTATTTTACATGCTGAAAAGTAACCAGGTAAACAATTTTATTTTCTGTGAAAAAATAGGCCACCTCTTCTGCCGGTACTAATTTCATTTGCCGGCCTATAGTCACCAGAAATCTTTCCTGATACGAAACCTTACCGGTTATTGTGGCAGGTTTAATTGTTGTTTCAGGCTTCATAGATGAAAAAAAAGTTTCATACCGGTTAAGCGCTTCTGTTAGTTCTTCTTTTTTGACAGGCTTCAACAAATAATAGATACCATTAGCCTTAAATACATCAATCGCATTTTTCTCATATTCGCCTATGAAAATTACCGGTGGTTTTTCCCTTAAATTATTAAATATGTCAAAACTTAACCCATCGGGCAACTCTATTACTGAGAAGATCAGATCGGGCAGTTGATTTTTTTGAAGCCAATGTGCGGCAGTTTTAATATCCCTGCAATAGCCGCTTATTTTCATTGCAGGCGCAATCTCATTTAATAATTTTTCAAGATGTTTTATAGCCTGGGAATCCTGATCGATAATTAGTATGCGCATATTGTTTATATAACAACTTATACGCCGTTTTCTTTCTTTTGGTTGCTGAATTTTATTTCATTTGTTTTCACATTAAGTTATTTTTAATAGCTGCCAGTACTGATGGCTGCTGTTTATTGTTAAACTGACAATATATCATCCTGTGCAATATTTTTGACATTATTGATCTTTTTAATAAAAAAAGTTTTACCACTCAGCCTGTAAAAAACGGCTATCCGGAATTGAATTTCTACCAATGAGTATTTTGAAACTATATCATGATAATATCTGCATAGAAATTGAGTTTATAACAAAAGCGGATGATCTTGTCCGTTTTATAATCTTATGAAAACTACTGTGAAATCAGGTCTGATTATTTCGTTTGTTATAACAGCGCTCCTTGTTGCAACCTGTAAACATGAAATTCCGATAACGAACAAAGACGATGGTAATAACCCGCCGGTAAACAACGATACCTGCGGCACCATTGTATTTACTTATTCAGGCGCCGTGGCGCCGCTGATGACTACCTATTGTATAAAATGCCATAACGCTACCACTTCCCGTGCAGGAATAGATTTAAGTAACTACGACAGTGTAAAGGTTGTTGCCCTTAATGGAAGGCTGCTGGGCAGTATTAAACAGGCAACAGGATATAAACCAATGCCACCGGGAAGTAATAAACCAACGGGTTGCCAGATACTTCAAATTGAAAAATGGGTCCAGGCCGGGTCCGCAAATAACTAAAACTTATATGAATATCCAACGAATACCATTCCTGCCAAACAGGAGGGGATGGCTCATTTTGCCTGTTATAACTGTAATGACTATAGCAATGACAGGCTGTTATTACGATAAAGCTGATTTACTTTACCCTAACAGCGCTGTTGACTGTTCTACAGTATCAGCCACTTTCAGCAAAGTGCAACCAATTATAACGGGCAAATGCGGTACTTCCGGTTGTCACAATGCACAAAGTGCAGCAGGTGGTACGGTGCTGGAAACCTTTGACCAGATCAAAGCAAAAGCCGACAGGATCAACCAACGGGCGATTGTTGAAAAAACAATGCCGCCCGGAACGGCGCTGTCATCAGAAGAAATAGCCATCTTAAAATGCTGGATCAGCTCGGGCACACCTAATAACTAAACGATACCCACTATGCGTTCATGGAAAAAAATAGTAACAGTAGTGATCATACTGGCGCTTGCAGGGGCAGGCTATGGATGGTACCAGTATCAAAAAGCACCTCCTGATATAAGAAAGCAAAAGGGCGGTATTGAAATAACTGCAGTTGATCTGTTAAAAGCATTTCAGCAGAACGAAATGGCCGGCAACGCGAAATATGTTGACAAGGTATTGATTGTGACAGGAACGGTCACCGATATACAAACCGATAGCAGCGGACAGGCAACGGTATACCTGCAAACCAACGACCAGCTTGCTGCTGTAACCTGCAGTTTTTATCAAAATGATGAAGGTGTTAAAAAAATAAAAGCCGGTTCCTCTGCACGTATAAAAGGAGTATGCACCGGCATGTTAACAGATGTTGTATTAAATAAATGCAGCCTTGTGGAATAAGGTTGCCTGTAAAATTAAATGCTAATTCTATGAAGCAAACGCTGATAGCTATTGTATTATTCATTCTTGCACTTCCGGTTTTTTCACAGAAAAGATACTTTACAAAAACTGGTCAAATAAATTTTGCTGCCGGTACAGGGGAGGATATTGATGGAATTAATAAATCCACTACCAGCGTATTTGATGCCGGAACCGGTCAAATAGAGTTTGCGGTGCTGGTAAAAGGGTTCGAATTTAAAAGAGCTTTGATGCAGGAGCACTTCAATGAAAATTATATGGAAAGCGACAAATTCCCCAAATCGGTTTTCAAAGGCAAAATTGTCAATATAGATAAAGTAAATTTTCAGAAAGACGGCAGTTACCCGGTAACCGTAAAAGGCGTGCTGGATATGCATGGGGTAAAAAAAGAAATAGAAACAACCGGCACATTTAAAGTAACCGGTGAAGCCGTTCATTCGGATGCTTCATTTACCGTGTTACTGGCCGATTATAAAATAGACATACCCTCACTGGTAAAAGATAAAATTTCTCAAACAGTTACCATAAAAGTAAACTGTAACTATAATGTACTCAGGTAAAATTAAATATTGGAACATGCAAAAATTGGTGCTCGGACTGTTACTGGTAACTGTTTCGCAAATGGCGTTTGCGCAGGACGATTTATTGTCTCTGGTCGACAAAAACGACACGATAAAAAAAGAGCGGGTTACCAATGCATTTAAATCTTCCCGCGTGATCAACGGACATTCTATAGAATTTTTAGGTAAAGGCGTGCTTGATTTTCGCATTCTGCATCGCTTTGGTGAAGTTAGTTCGGGTGTGAATAACCTCTTTGGTCTTGACCAGGCCAGCATGCGTTTTGGTTTGGATTATGGCATATTGAACAATCTGACCGTAGGTTTTGGCCGGAGCAACGTGGGTAAAGAGCTAGACGGATTTATCAAATTCTGCCCCGTATGGCAATCTACCGGTCCGGGCTCTTTTCCATTTTCAATTGTTTTGGTAAGTGGTGTAACGCTGGGTACCCAGTCGTGGAGCGATACCACCCGGAAAAATTATTTCAGCAGCCGGATGGCATTTTACAATGAAGTGATCCTTGGCCGCAAGTTCAGTGAACGCTTTAGCCTGCAGGTGGCCCCGCTTTTTATACATAGGAACCTGGTACAACTGGCTACTGATGAAAACGACGTGTATGCCCTGGGTATTGGAACACGGTTCAAACTATCAAAGCGAATAGCTTTTGTTGCAGATTATCATTATATCGTAAAAGGACTCGATAAAAAATTGTACAAAGACCCCTTATCTATAGGTTTCGATATTGAAACAGGCGGGCATGTATTTCAATTGCATTTTTCCAATGCCACAGGTATGAACGAAAAAGCCTTTATTACCAATACTACAGGCAACTGGGCAAAAGGAGAAGTGCGTTTTGGATTCAATTTATCGCGGGTATTTACCGTAAGGAAATCCCGTTAAATTGCAAAACGCAGAACGCAAAACGCAGAGCGCAGAACGCTGAACGCCGAATGCAAAACGCAGAACGCAGAGTGCAGAATGCAAAACACTAAACGTGCAACATAAATACTATATTCGGTTTTCGGCGTCAAGCCTTCAGCGTTGAGTGTTTTTAATCAAAAAAATCCTCCCATTTAATTTCCTGTTCCAATTCTTTTGGGCCCAAAGGTATTTTCACCACCCGGACCCTGTTTATTTGTACATGAGTATATTTAAAATCGCCGTTCCAGGTTTCATAAGGGAATACAGACAGTAAGTCGGAAATCGCCCTGTTTTTTGCCTCGTTCAATGATACCTTTTCGTAGGTTGATATGCTGCATAGCACATAGTGTTTGGGACTGTTTTCAACAGAATCGTATATCTGTATTTTGATGGCGCCTAATTCGGCAAGCGGGGTTTGCATCAAACTATCTGTATAATATTTGCTAAGGGTTGCATTGAAAGTATTTTCTACATAGTTATCATAGGGATCATCCTGCTCTTTTATAAATTTAATCACTCCAACCGTTGCCGCTGCAACTACTCCCAGCATAACAAAAAACAGGACAATATTTATGGGGGGGTATCTTTTTGAGGAACATAACTATTTATTCTTTAAAAAATTAAATGTACTCCATCGATCTATAAGGTTATAGTTTTTTCAGGAATAATTTCAGCAGGTGCGGGGTATTTCTTTACAATCTGTTTTGCCGTATTTTCGCGCGCAGATTGTGCCAATGAAAAAAAATACCATGATACAGACGCCAAACGCAGAACGCGAAACGCAGAACGCGGAATGCGAAACGCTGAACGCAGAACGCAAAACGCTGAACGAGGAACGCGAAACGCAAAACCCAATACGCGAAACGCTGAACGCAGAATGCCAAACGCAAATACAACACTCGGCTTTCAGCGTTAAGCCTTCGGCGCTAAGCAAGTTTTCAGCCTTCGGCGTTATGCGTTTAGTGTTCAGCATTTTTCTATTCTTCGCTCAGTTGCAGCATTCAACAGCCCAATCGATCATTATTGATGGTAATGCTGGGGGCAAACGCTTTGATGGTATCGGCGCTGTAAGCGGCGGCGGCGCTACCTCGGTATTGTTGAAAGACTATCCGGTAGTGCAACGAAACGAGGTGCTCGATCTTTTATTCAAACCTAAGTTCGGTGCTTCGTTATCAGCTTTATTGATTGAAGTGCCCGGTGATGGAAATTCAACACAAGGTAGCGAGCCCAGCCACATGCACACAAAGAACGATGAAAATTATTACCGCGGGTACGAATGGTGGATTATGAAAGAAGCCAAAAAAAGAAATCCGGCCATAACGCTCGATGCCAATGGATGGAGCGCTCCCCGTTGGGTAGGTGACAATCAATACTGGTCGCAGGACATGTGCGATTATTATGTGAAATGGATAAAGGGACTTAAAAATGTTCATGGTCTTACACTCGATGCCATAGGTTGCCGCAATGAAAAAGGCGTAAACTATGATTTTGTAAAGAAGTTACGCAGCACGCTCAACGCAAACGGATTGGCGAATGTAAAGATCCATGCGTTCGATAACTGGACAAAAGATAAATTCGACTGGTGCAGAGACATGAAAACCGATTCTGTATTAAGGGCATCCGTAGATATTATGAGCGCCCACACCATGTATGAAATAGCCACGCCGCCCGATATTATTCAGTTAAGCAGTGAATTAAATAAGCCCATCTGGAATTCGGAAGAGCATGTATATAAAGAAGGCTTTGATTGCGAAATAAGTCTTGTAGAATCTTTTAATAAAAACTTTATCGAAAGCGGCGCTACCAAAATTGTGAACTGGTACCTCGTGGGTTCAACCTATAGTATTGAACCATTTGCCGAAACGCCTGCTATCATGATCGCCCGTGAACCCTGGAGTGGACATTATTATACAAGAGAAGTGATGTGGGGGTATGCCCATTACGGACAATTCACCGAACCAGGTTGGCAATATGTAAACGGCGCCTGCGGAAAACTGAATGCAGGTGGCACATACGTAACATTGAAATCACCCACCGGCGATTATAGTATGATTATCGAAACAAAAGGCGCATCGCAGAGTCAGAAAATCACCTGTAATATTACCGGGGGATTATCGGCCGGCAATCTGTGCGTTTGGAAAAGCAATGCCACTGCTCAATTTATTAAACAGGCCGACATTGTTCCTGTGAACGGAAGTTTTGAAATAACCCTTGAGCCCAATTCGGTGTATTCAGTTTCAACTACCCGCGGACAGCAAAAAGGATCATTTGAAAAAATTCCTGTTTCAAAACCTTTTCCATTGCCTTATTACGAATCATTTGATGAATATAAAAATGCCAAACAATGGGGCTATTTACCAAACTATACGGCTGATATAGCCGGCGTGTTTGAAATTGCCGAACGTACCGATAAAAAAGGAAAATGTTTGCGCCAGGTGATCCGTGATATTCCACAAAGCTGGGCCCCTGAATGGATGCCCTATACGATTATAGGAGATTCCAGCTGGGACAACTATGATGTAAATGCAGATGTATATATCGAAAATAAAGGTTCGGCAGGATTAATGGGCAGGGTAAATGCTACAGGCCCCGGATACGGCTGCCAGCCGAATGGCTATTATATGCTTATGACCGAACAGGGTGATTGTGCCTTATACTGCGTAACACAGGATAGTAAAGTGAAACCACGCTTACTGGCATCGGGCAAAGCAGCCAAAGTTTCGGCCAACACCTGGCATACAATGAAACTGCGTTTTGCAGGTTCAACCATAAAAGGCTTTGTTGATAATGTTCAGGTGCTTCAGGCGATGGATACAACATTTACAAAAGGAATGGCCGGACTGCTGACGGCCGATGAAAACGGCGCCAGATGTACAGCACAATTTGATAACCTCGTAATTGCCAAACAAGGTACTGCCAAAGTGGTGGCCAGGAGTATTGCAAAAGGCGTTGAACCTATTTATCCGGTTACCGGTTCCCGGATTCCTGGTAACCGGAAACCGGTAACTGGCAACCGGTAACCCACAAAGGCCTTTTGCTCGGCATTGTGCTGTTGGTTACCGGAGTATTACTGGTAGTAATGAAATATCCGTATATTAATTATTACAAGGTGGTTCCTAAAACGAGTATGTTTCTCATTGTTACACTTATAAATATAAAATTTGGTAATAAGCCCTACTCCAAAACCGCTTACTATGCCCTGATCATATTAACGCTGGCGGCAGCCTGCCTGGCTGTTTACAGAATGTAGTGCTGATGACCCCATAGTTATTGCGAATAATTTTTATTTATTCATTTATTTACTACTGATACATTATTGACGGTTTTTCGGTTACTAAATTCCGTCATTAAGCAGACAAAATTCGTTTTGAGGGCGAAAGCTATTTTCGGATTGCAATGATTTGTAAGTTTTATGGGTCTAACAGAACTTTAAAACTACACACATGAAGAAAATTCTAAGCCTGACTATTCTGCTTATGGTCATGATTACATTGCATGCCCAGGAAAAAACGGTCACGGGTACCGTTCAGGATCAAAGTGGTGATCCTGTTCCCTACGCCACAGTCCTCGACAAAGCCACCCGAAGAGCGGTACAAACTAATTCGGATGGCTCATTCAGCATCAAAATAAAAGATAAAGGCAGCCTCATTATTTCTGCCATTGGTTTTGCAACCCGAACGGTTGCCGTTACAGGTGTTACCATGCAAATAGTTTTGCAACGGGGCGGAGATGAAATGGAGGAAGTAGTGGTAACGGCCCTGGGTGTTCGCCGTAAGGCCGATGCGCTTTCCTATGCATCGCAGGGAATTAAAAGCGATAAGCTGAGCGTAACCCGTATGACAGATGTGAACAATGCCCTGGCAGGTAAAATTGCCGGTGTACAAATACGTTCACAATCGGGAGCAAAATTAGGCGAGAACTCAGGCATTCGTATCAGGGGCGTGGGTTCTATCAAAGATAAAAGTGCTTTGTATATTGTAGATGGTACCCCCATTGACGATATCAGTGCATTGAACCTCGATGATGTAGATGAAATTCAGGTTTTAAAAGGCCCTGCCGCCACCGCCATTTATGGCCAGCGGGCCGATGCGGGTGTGATCATGATCACCACCAAAGAGGCTAAGAAAAGACCAGGTGTTGGTGTTGAGCTCAATTCAAGCGCTGTGCTCAATACATTAGGTATTACCCCTGAATATCAAAACGAATATTCGGGCGGAACAGCCGGTTATGGTTTTCAGACTTTTAAATGGACCACGGGAATGCCAGACGAATGGAAACCGCTGGATGGAAAAAAGTACCACACGTATTACGACGATGCTTCCTGGGGACCCAAAATGGATGGCAGCGAATACATTCCCTGGTATGCCTGGTTTCCGGGAACAAAATATTCATTCAAAACGGCTAATTTAACGCCGCAAAAAAATAACGTTCGCGATTTTTACGATAAGGGATTACAGCTGCTTAATAATATAGCATTGAGTAAAACCGGCGATGGCTACAGTGTACGCTTTTCTTATACCAATCAAAATGAAACCGGACTGATCCCTCATTCCAGTTTGAATAAACATGCTTTGTCAACAAAAGCTTCGGTAGACCTTACGAAACGGCTCACTGCACATGCCAATATCAATTTTGTGAGCCAGAAAGTAAACGGAGAATTTTCTGATACTTATGGTAATAATGCATCGGGGTCGTTTAACCAATGGTTTCACCGCGACCTTGATATTAATATCTTAAAAGAATTACGCTTTTTAAAATCTCCCGACGGAAAACTTACCAACTGGAACCTCGATGACCACAATGGCATCAGTCCCGAAACCATCAACAACGGAAGCCTGTACTGGATGAATCCCTTTGCCTATTATGAACTGTCTTCAGCTGTTCGAAAAAATGATCGCTTTTTTGGCGATGTGGGATTGAGTTACAAAATTACCAATCATTTAAAGCTGGCCGGTTTTGTAAGGCGAAGCCAGAATGAAGAAAATTATGAATCGAAATTACCGGTGATTTTTGAAATCAGTACTGCCGATGGTCAAACGCCGCTGGCTTATAACGAAAATGCCACTACAAGACCAGTACGGGCTACTTATAAAAGGAATTTCAAAAAAACAATCGAAAACAACTATGAACTGCTTGGCAGCTACGATGAAAAATTCGGCGATTTTTCTGTAGAAGTGAATGTGGGCGGTAACATTCGTAAAAACGTTGTTACTTATCTTAACAACAATACCCGTGGCGGGTTGGTAGTTCCCGATTTGTTTACCATAGCCAATAGTAAAGGAACACCCTTCAACGAAAGTATAACCACCAATAAAATAGTTCGTTCGGTATATGGCCGAAGCTCTGTTAACTGGAACGACATTGCGATCCTTGATTTTTCATTGCGCAACGACTGGAGCTCGGCGCTTCCTGTAAATGCCAACTCGTATTTGTATCCTTCGGTGGGCGCCGGTTTTATTTTTACAAAATTCCTGAATCCAACACTGCCCTGGTTAAGCTTTGCTAAAGTAAGAGGAAGCTGGGCAGAAGTGGGTTCTGACCTTGATCCCTACAATACCGCGCTTACTTATAAAATCGATCAGGGATCATGGAATGGTAATATCACTATGCCGGTTCCCGATAGATTGATCGACCCGAATATTAAACCATCTCTTTCTTCGGCCTATGAAACCGGTATTGATCTGCGTTTTTTAAAGAATCGCATAAGCTTCAACGCAACATATTACACCGAAACAAAGAAAGACGAAATACTCGAAGTACCGATTGCATCGGCAAGTGGTTTTAAAACCAAGATCATCAATGCCGGTAAGCTCGAAAGAAAAGGGGTGGAACTGACTTTGGAAGGCACTGCCATTCAAACAAAGAATTTTCAATGGAGAGCTATGGTGAACTGGGCCCGAAATACATCGAAAGTAATTGAGTTGACGCCCGGTATCGATGTATACGTAGTAGGAAGAAGCGATTACAACAGGGAAAGCCGTGGCTATGCCGATTACGCTCCCGTGGCCACGCATGTTGCCGGAGGCGAATGGGGTCAGTTAAGAGGAAGAGGTATTCAGTATATAGATGGAAAGCCCGTTATTAATCCGGCTACTGGTTTATATGCTTTCGAAAACAATAAAAATTTCGGAACCGTGTTGCCCGATTTCACAGGAGGCGTTTTTAACCAGTTCTCCTATAAAAATATCACCCTTGCTTTATCGGTAGATTTCAGCAAAGGCGGTAAATATTATTCCCTTTCTGAATTCTGGGGATCTTATTCAGGATTATATGCCAACACAGCCGGTTTAAACGACAAAGGAAAACCTGTTCGTGACCCGGTTGCCGATGGCGGTGGTATTCATTTAAAAGGCGTGGATAATAATAAAGCGCCGGTCGATATGTATGTTGAGGCCATTGATTATTTTATTGGAAATGGTGGTAATGCGGTGCATGAAAATTATGTGCACGACGCCAGTTTTGTAAAGCTACGTGAAGTGAGCCTGGGATATGCCTTCCCGGTAAAAACAATGGGAAGCCTTTCAAAATACCTGCAAAACCTGCAGCTGTCGGCCTTTGCAAGAAATCCCTGGCTGATATATACTGCCAACAAAAACTTCGATCCTTCTGAGTTTGTTGGTTTGTATGGCGAATCGGGTCAGCTGCCACCGGCCCGGTCTTATGGCCTCACATTAAAAGTTGGATTTTAATTTAAAAAAGGAATTATTTATGACACAAAGCAAATCGATCTTATATAAATTTCTGATGCCTGGTCTTTTAATGATTTCAGGCTGCAAAAAGTTTGGCGATACCAATGTTAATCCAAACGAATCGGATAAACCCGTGACCTCGGCGTTGCTTACAAAAGCCCAGAGTACCCTGGCCACGGTAGGCATGTCGAGCAATATGTCGTATTACACACAATTTTATTCGCAGGTGCAATACCCCGGCGACCAGTTGTATGCGCAAACCAATGTGGGTTGGGACGATTTATACTCAGGGCCGCTTATGGATTTAAAATCGATGATTGATGTAAATACGGCTAATCCGGATCCTGCAGCGCTTTCGGGCAATACTAAGAACCAGATTCAGATTGCAAGGATATTGAAAGCATACATATATATGTCGCTTACCGACAGATATGGCGATATCCCTTATAGCAATGCGTTGCAGGGTGTTCCAAAAATTCAGTACGATAAACAACAGGATATTTATAACGACCTGCTCAAAGAATTAAAAGAAGCCATTGCCGGATTTGAAAATACCGGCGCTGCTGTTAAAGGCGATGTTATTTATAACGGCGAACTGGCAAACTGGAAATTCTTTGCCAACTCCCTGCGCATGGCGCTTGCCATGAACCTGTCGAAAATTGACGCCAATAAAAGTAAAACCGAATTTGTTGCTGCATTACAGGATGCCGGTGGTTATATAAAAGAAAATGCGCAGAATTTTGCATTGCAGTTTCCCGGCGGTACGTACAATTATCCCTTTTATAATTTAACAGGGGCTTCGGAATTAGCCATTGCTGCTACTATAAGCACAAAACTGAATACATATAGCGATCCCAGGGTGTTTGCATATGGTGAAGCGGTAGGAGGGAAGGTGAAGGGGATACCTTACGGATTTAGCAGGGCGAATAACCTTACCTGGTTAAACACCAACCCCGATTATAGCAAAGCATATGGCACGAACTATAAAAAGGCAACTTCAACAGCTACCATTTTACCGGCTGCTTATGTATACCTGCTCAGGGCCGAGGCGCAAATGCGCTATAATACGGGTGAGGATGCCTATATACTGTTGCGCGACGGTATTCAAAAATCGTTTGATCAATGGGGGGTGTCGGGCGATGCAACGGCTTACCTCGCAGCCCTTGGCGTATCGTCTGCCGCAGATGTAACCATCAACATCATACAGGAACAAAAATGGATCGCTTTATTCGGAAGCAGTCAGTTTGCCTGGAATGAATGGCGCAGAACCGGTGTGCCTGATCTTCTTCCTGCACCGGATGCACAGAATGCCAGCGGAAAAATTCCGCGCCGGTATGCGTATCCTACAACAGAAGACAATTTGAATAAAGAAGCATACAATGCCGCTGTATCTGCCATGCCTTATCCTGGTGGCGATGTTCACGATAACAGGGTTTGGTGGGATAAGCCGTAGCAGACAAATTGTTTGATGGTTAAATTGTTTGATTGTTGGGTTGCTGAGTTTCTGAGACCATTAAGATTCTCGACAGCCCAACAATCAAGCCATCAAACAATCAAACCATCGAAGTGCTAAGCGTTCTGCATCCAGCTACGGAAAGAGGAGGCCGAATCCTGGCTTACAATAACCGGGGTTAAATAATGTGCAATGTTTACCTGTATTTTATTTTTCTCGTGGGTGGAAAAGCTTTTGATGTAATTAATGTTGAGAATATATTGCCGGTTGGCCCTGAAAAAAATTTCAGGGTCTAACATAAGATCGAGTTCGGTAAGACTTCTTTCTGAAAAATACCATTTGCCTTCTTTATCCAGTACCTGTACTGTTTTATTTCGCGAATAGAACAGAATAATATCCTGCCGTAACAAAGAATACACTTCCCCGCGTTTATTTACCAGCAGTCTTTTTTTATGTATCGCAGAAGCTTCATTGCTTTCCATACCAGACGATATCTGTTGTTGTGAAAGTTTATTCAGTATAATGTGAAGCGCCAGTTTGCGAACGGGCTTAATTATATAAGCCATTTGTTTATAGTTGAAAACGTCGAGTAAAAATTTGTCATATTCGGTAGTGAAAATTACCGGTGTATTCACTTTTACTTTATTAAAGATATCGAAACAAACGCCATCAGTAAGGTTTACATCACTGAAAATGATATCAACCGGCCGCGATCTTTCGCTGCTCAAAAAAGCAATTCCGTCTGCCACACTGGTAATCACTTCTTCAATTTGTAAATCCGGGCGAACCTCATGAAGTTGTTTTACCAGATGACGAACCTGCAGTAGTTCATCTTCGATGATAATAGCTTTGGTCATACCTTAAGGTTGGTGTGTGATGCGCTTCCCTTATAGTCTGCTTCGGTTATACAATAAAGATATTGATTGTTTTACACTAAATGGTTTGTGCTATCGATGAAATGCGGTATATAAAGGGTTGAAGTGAGGTTGTACGTTACCGTTAAACCTGATTATTTCGTTTTTGTTCGGTAATTTCCCCGCTTCAGGCGGTTTTATTAAGAATATTAAAAACAGAGGAGGAACTTACAGGCAGATCTCATGCGAAGCCGGATTTTTAATCTCATAGATCCGGCACAGTTTTTAAAAGTGTAAAACGGGCAGTGTCTACTGCCTGGTTTTTTGTGAAAGCAAAAAAACGCAGATATGATTTTTTTGTAATGAATATTTCAGTAAATGTCGAAATCCTGAGCGACGTGTTCGACACTGGCGAAAGCCTGCCTGACTGTCGGCGGGCCTGCCCAACTTTTGGCGGGTCGAAGGAAGGCTAAGGTCGCCTTCCGAATACCGCACCTCTTAATAATGCAATTAGTAAAGTAAAAACGGCCGAGCCTACAACAGCCCAAATAACCGGAAAAGTTTTTCCACCCACTTTAATAGCGAAGATTTCAGGCAACCCGAATTTACCGGCGATCCACAGTCCGATATAAGCGCCGATAAAACCAACCACAATAGAAACAAGGCAGCCGCCGAGGTCGTAACCGGCCAGGGATTGTCCTATCGAACCGCAAATAGCGGCAATTACAAGAAGGATCAGAAATTCGGTAAGTGTCATAACAAATGCTTTGTTGATCGTTATAATTGCAATTTGGGTGCCGTAGTTGCAGGTTTGCCAAAAACGGGTAAGTGCTTATATAAATGTATTGAAAATTTGCAATAAAAAAATCCCGCCATGAACGAAACCATGGCGGGACGTGTGTGTGATTATAATTGCTGTTATTTTCCGGATCTATTGTTTCAGCAATTTTTTATGGAATAACAGGGTATTTCCTGACGATACATCCAGTACGTACATGCCTTTTGCAATGCCCGCCGGCAAATTAATACTGAGCGAATGATTGCCCGCCCCTAACAATTCATTGGTTGTATAAACCGGCCGGCCCGATAAATCGAGTAACCGTATCTGAATCGACTGTTGGGTTTTTAACTGCAATTGCAGGTTCAAACTTTTATCAAACGGGTTAGGTACTACCTGTATACTCATTCCGTTTACATCGAGCCTTATAATGCCCGAATAGCTGCTGCTGCCGCCGTTTTGTACAATCTTTAACCGGTAGTAACGTATGGCCGACAGGTTGTTGGTAACATCTGTGTACCGGTAGCTGTTGAGGACGCCGGTATTTCCTTTGCCGGGTACTTTTCCCAGCGTTGTAAATGAACTGCCGGTTTCGCTGTATTCAATTTCGTAGTAAGCTACATTTTCATCTCCCGTCATCGACCAGTTTAAAAGCGACTGTCCGTTGTTTAGACTGCCTTTGAATTTCAGATCATTTAAGATCAGCAACTGATCGGTAACAAAACAGGTAGGCGTTTGGCCAACGCTATCGGGATCGCTTGAGTTAACAAATATGATATTGCCATCATCGTCGAGCAGGGTAATTTTCGATTGGTTACAAACTGTTTTTAACGGCTCGGTAACCACTTTAAAGGTTACTACCGCTGCATTGGCTGCACCGGGCTTCAGGATGCCGGCCTGCTCTCCTGCAGTATTTACATAGGTGCCTCCTGTAACAGAATATGGCATGGCCCCGCTAACATCTGACACAGCTGAACCGTTCAGGGTTGTTGAGCCAGCCAGGTAATGTGTTGAAGAAGGAATATAATCATACAGTTTTACAACGGCAGCATTAAGATTACCGCTGTTTTTTATTGTAATGATATATTTAACGGTATCGCCACCCACTACCGTTGAACTTCCATTTACATTTACGAATGTTTTACTGGCAGTTATCAAAGGCGATAATACCGGGAAAGAACAACTGGTATAATCACCGGCCCAATAAACATTGGTGGTACCGCTGTTAACCTGTGTTAAGGCCATGGTGTTCAGGTCAACTTTAAGCACACTCTGATAACCTCCGCCAACATATACATCACCCGAAGCTTCGATAGCCAGCGAATAGGAATCGCCGGGCGAAGGACTGGTGGTGCCGAGGTAAACGGCTACTCGTGTTGAAGGGTTTATTTTGTACATAGCGCCCGAATGCGCAATCAGGTACAGCTTTCCTGAACCGTCGCCAAAAATATCTCCCCCCTGTTCAGATAAAATATCGTGTGAGGAAGTATTGGAAGCATCGTTGATCAGCGATCCTAATCGATTGATGACAGGTACATTCGATGAGTTGATAGAAAATTGTATAAGATCGTTTGCATTGGAGGTGAGGGCATATCCATAACCATCCGAAGAAAAACCCATACGGTTGATGCCGCAGCCTCCGCAGGTACTTGTTTCAAGCGGATATCCAACATAAGAATAAGCACGGGGCGTTGAATAGTTTAAGTCGATATAACCGAGCGGCGGCGAGCTGGTGCCCTGGTTCACAAAATAGATGCGGTTCTTACTTTTGTCGTAGGCAATGGCTGCCGGGGTCGCATACAAAGTGCCGCTTGTAAGCGCTGCGCCGGTATTGGCATTATAACAGGGGCCCGATGTACCGTTGTAATAAACAGTTGTTGCCTGCCCTGTAGTAGGGTCTACATCTCTGAGCTGGGTATATACGTTGCTTGTTGGTGTGGCGCCGGTACTCTGGAAAATGGTTGAACACAGTGCATCCTCAATAAGATTCGTAAATACCGTATTGGATTGTTTAACAAACGAAGTGTTACTATTGTAGGTAGCATCAACGGTTGCGGTGTTTCTAATACTTCCGGCATTGGCGGTAACCGTAACACTGAAAGTAATAGTAGCCGTTTTATTAACTCCTAATATCCCTGAGCCATTCGATGATGTATTGATGAGCCCTCCATTGGCATAGGGCATTTTACCACTCACATCGGCAACAGCTGAACCATTCAGCGTTGTTGAGCCGGCTACATACGATACCCCTGCCGGGATATTATCGTATAGTTTGGAGGCGGTAAAATTGCTCGAAGAGGTGTTTTTAACGGTGATTGTATATATCAATACATCACCATCTGATGCTAATGAACCATCACCGCCTATTGTAAAGTTTATTACAGATTTGGTGAGCGTCATTGATTGTGCATGCAGGCCTGCAGCCATACTGCATAGCAATAGGGATAGAAGCAGGGCTTTCAAGGGATTAAGTTTTAACATAAAGGGTTCCGGATTTACACACGGGAAAAACAAGTAATATAATCGGTGTAAACATACTCTTTATTGTTCCCACAATGAAATAGATGTGGATAAATTTTAAAGTAATCTTATTATAAAGCAGTTATACATTAACGAAGGATTTATTAAATGACCTAAAATATTTTATAAATACTTATTAAAATGTTCTACATTATATAATGATAACTTCAGGAACTTATTTAAAGAAATTGTAATGAGTTGGTATTGTATTCATATTCAGTCAGATATCTTTTGTGAAGAACAATACCCCGGTCAAAGTGCTTAATTATGTAATTTTAAGGTGTCAATAAACCTATGTTGAACGGAATCCTCTACTGGTATATTTTTGTAATAATAGCCCTTATCGCATGGTTTGTGTTGAAGAGGTATTATTTGCGTAATCGTCCGCGCTTACCGGTATTACTGTATCGCAGCGTTTCGGATAATGACAATAATACCAATGAAACAACAATCGATGTAACCCGGCTCGAATCTCATTTTAATTACCTTCTTAATGAGGGTTATTGTCCCGTATTTTTAAATGAGCTGATCAAATATGCTCATTCCGGAAAACCGTTACCTCCCAATCCTGTTTTAATAACGTTTGATGGCGGATATCGTAACAATTATACGCTTATGTATCCGCTGTTGAAAAACTACGGCATGAAGGCCAATATATTCCTGGTACCTTCTCTGGTGCAAAACGAAAATGAACAAACTATTGAAATAGCTAATGAATATCTGCACCTGAAAGATATTAACGCCATTGATCCGCAGTTGATAGAATTTGGTTTTCAGTCGTTCGATAATAAAAACTTTAACGACTTATCGATTGATGAAATTAATGTTGATATCGTAAAGAGTATTGATCTGCTGCAATCGATGAGGATTCCTTTTCAGTCATGCATGGCCTTTTCGCAGGGCACATTTCCCACCTTGAATCCGTTAAAGCGGTACCGGCTTTTGAAAACACTTACCAAAAATAAAATTGCGCTGGCCTTTCAAACAGGCAACCGCCTGAACGAATTGCCTCTGCAGAATTATTTATTGATTCAGCGGCTGCCGGTTAATGGCACCATTTCTTTGGAAAAATTTGTGAAGCTGTTGCACAAAGGATAACCAATGTTACCAGTTGCCGGTTCCCGGTAACTGGCAACCGGCAACTAATTTTTATCTGTGCCCTCCTGCGGTAAAACCTGGCTTAATTCAACGGTTTCTTTTTCTGATTACTTCTTCTTCTTTGGGAACAAACTCACTGCCATCGGGGCGTTTCACCCGCTCAACTACAAACATGAATTTCACGCAAAAGAAGGGCAGCCAAAAATCATCGCACCGGGGCGACGGGTTATAACTTCGCAAACAAAATTCTTCTGAATTGGTATTGGCATCGGCATCGGGTGCTTCGTTGGTTGTAATGGCGCAGGCGCTTTTTAGCAGGCAATATTGCCGGCCGTTATCGTTGATGATCACAACTATAGGCCGGTGAAGTGGAATGTCTCTTACACTGGTTACCGGTAACAATCTGCCCAGTACAAGGCTTCCGGCGGGGATCGACCGGTGGGTATTATCAGTCATGCTATCGCCCTCGTTCGGAAACCAGAAATATCGCTCGCCTTCTTTTTTTTCTTCGGCATCAACATAATACCTGGCTTTACCGAGGGCGGCATCCAATGCCTGTTCAAATTCCTGATCACTCCGTTTCATAGCCGGGTTTTTGAATTATAAAGATACGCATAACACCCCGATAGGCGGGTGGTTGCATACAGGCCCTGAAAAGGTGATCAAAAAGGGGTATTGGTAATGACTATAATCAGCCTCCGTATAAGATTTCTGGTTCACCTTCGACAATTCAACATAAAATTCAAACTATAGAAAACATAAAAAAACATACTTATGCTACAGATTGACTGGATCATTATACTCCTGTATTTTATCATAGTCTCTTTTTACGGCTACTGGATCTACAAGCGTAAAAAGCAGGCTGAAGCTTCATCTGCCGACTTTTTCCTGGCAGAAGGCTCGCTCAGCTGGTGGGCCATCGGCGCATCGCTGATCGCTTCGAACATTTCTGCCGAGCAAATGACCGGTATGAGCGGATCGGGTTTTCAACTGGGGCTTGCCATTTCTTCCTATGAGTGGATGGCCGCGCTTACCCTCATCATCGTTGCGGTATTCTTTATGCCTGTGTACCTGAAGAACAGGATATTTACCATGCCGCAATTTTTGAATGAGCGATACAATTCCAGTGTAGCCCTGATCATGGCCGTATTCTGGTTGCTGCTGTATATTGTTGTTAACCTGTTGTCGATACTTTACCTCGGAGCAGTAGCGATTTCAGGTATTACAGGGTGGGACTTTACGCTTTGTGTGTTTATACTGGCGATCTTTTCAGTTTTTATTGCATTGGGCGGAATGAAAGTTGTTGGATATACATCCGCCATACAGGTGTTCTTTTTAGTAGTAAGCGGTTTTATAGCCCTGTATATTTCATTAAATCTGATTGGCGGAGGAAGTGGTATTGTAAAAGGTTTTTCTATACTGCGGTCA
The DNA here is from genome assembly GCF_059587045.1 of Niastella sp. sgz303648. Taxonomy (NCBI): domain Bacteria; kingdom Pseudomonadati; phylum Bacteroidota; class Chitinophagia; order Chitinophagales; family Chitinophagaceae; genus Niastella; species Niastella sp. sgz303648. Next base: position 142,194 of record NZ_JCAPSW010000002.1, read on the forward strand.
GATACCTCGGACCATTTTCATATGATATTTAAAAAAGACAGTCCGTTTTATAAAGATCTTCCGGGCATAAGTGTACTGATCGGTGGTATGTGGATCGCCAACCTGAACTACTGGGGATGCAATCAGTACATTACGCAGCGTGCCCTGGGCGCCAGTTTGCCCGTGGCCAGAAAAGGCATTTTGTTTGCCGCTTTTTTAAAAATGCTCATGCCGGTTATTATTGTAATTCCCGGTATTGCTATTTACTATTTGTATCAGCATAGTATGATCGACAATTCGCTGATCGATATTACCAAGGATGGACAGACCGTTGCCGATAGCAATAAAGCCTATCCCGCATTATTAAAGTTGCTGCCTGCCGGTGTAAAAGGCGTTACCGTAGCGGCTTTTGCGGCAACCGTTATTGCTTCACTGGCCGCCAAAGTAAACAGCATCAGCACCATTTTTACGCTGGACATTTATAAAAAGGTGTACAACAAAGAGGCTTCTGAAAAAAAATTAGTGAATATGGGTAAGGTCGCTATTGTTGTTTCTACCTTTATCGGTATTCTGCTTACACTGGGTTTGGGTGATGCCCTGATGGGCGAAGGCAAGCAGGGATTCCAGTACATACAGGAATATACCGGTTTTGTATCGCCCGGTATTTTCGCCATGTTCCTGTTGGGTTTCTTCTGGAAAAAAACTACATCCAATGCCGCGTTGTTCGCTACCATTGGCGGTTTTATATTTTCTGTAGTACTCAAGTTCCTGCCCGGTATTATCAATCTTGATTTTCTGCAGTCCGCAGGTTTTGCGGTGGCGAATGCAAAAGGAGTATTTGAAATTCCGTTCCTCGACAGAATGGCGATCGTATTTGTGCTTTGTATAATAGGCATGTATATTATAAGTATCATCGAAAACAGAAAAGGCGTAACCCCGCACGGGTTGGTAATAGATGCCAAAATGTTCAAAACCTCTACTGGTTTTGCCGTTGGCGCTTTGATCATCATCGGGTTGCTGGTTGCCTTATATACGGCTTTCTGGTAACAGGGGCTGGTTTACTATACATTACCGATGCATTTATTTCAATAAGCCAGGCCAGGTTTGTTGAAATAAATGCATTTTTATTTTATTATTTATGGGGGTGCAGGATAAATGGAGGGGGTAAACATTAAGCCGCAGATTTTTTGTGATCTGCATTTGCCCCGATGATTTTGATTCCGGGTGCTATTTCCTAAAAGGTATGTGGATAAAATTATACGTTATTCCATAGGGAACAGGTATCATTGTTGTCTTATAGCAACACTCAATTTTGTACCTATGATTAAAAGGGCGCTGATTGTAATTATATTATTAATGGGTAGCTGCTGGCTGGTTTTTTCGCAAAACAATTCACTGTCGCAAAGTGTAAAACGCGGAGAGGAAGTATACAAAAACATTTGTCATATCTGTCATATGGATAATGGACTGGGCCAGCCGGGTTTATATCCGCCGCTGGCAAAATCAGATTTTTTACTGAAAGATGCAAGCCGGGCCATTGGTATTGTGGTGAACGGATTGAATGGCGAAATAACCGTGAACGGAAAGATGTATAACCTCGATATGCCCCCTCAAACCCAGTTAACCGATCAGCAGGTGGCCGATGTATTGAACTTTGTGCGCAACAGCTGGGGCAATAAGGCAAAAGCAATTACGGCTGTGCAGGTGAGGAGTAAAAGGCAATAGGCAATGGGCAATAGGCAGTGGCAAGTGGTGTAGTGGCGAGTAGGGATCGTGAAGCGATCAACTTAGCGCCTTAGCGCCTTTGCGAGAAACAAAAAATGCAAAGGGTGAGTTCCTCTCAGGATACCCACCCTTGCTGAAATCACTAAATTCCCGCATCAGCAACCTCTGGTTACACGTCGTTCATATTAAAAGGCAATTTTCTGATTCGTTTGCCTGTTAAATCAAATATGGCATTGCACAGGGCAGGGGCAAAGGGTGGCAACCCCGGTTCGCCAACACCGCCGGGCTTTTCATCATTCTCCATAATATGCACTTCTATTTCGGGTACATCTGTTATGCGCGGCATCGGGTACTTGTCGAAGTTTTGTTCTACCGCCTTTCCATCATCAAAATGGGTTTCATGTATGGCGGCAGCGCCAAGCGCCATTACAATGCTTCCTTCGACCTGCGCTTTTATAATATCGGGATTAACATACCAGCCGCAATCCATTACCGCCACTATGCGGTCGATCTTAATTTTACCATCGGGCTTACGCGAAACTTTCACGGCTTCGCCTACAATGCTTTTAAAACATTCGGTTATAGCCACGCCCCAGCCTTCATTTTTGGCCCGCGATTTCCATCCTGTTTTTTCTTCTATGGTGCTGATCAGTGCCTGGTAACGCTCATCCCACAAATGCTGGCGCCTGAAATCGAGCGGATCTTTTTCGGCTGCATGTGCCAGTTCATCTATAAAACTTTCATAGGCAAAACCATTGGTTGAAGAATATACCGAACGCCACCACATAACAGGTATGGGCGATTCGGTTGGAATATCGGCAAAGCTATAATGATCAATGGCGTTAAAATATGGTTCCGGCAACCCTTCGGTGGTGCTTCCGTTAAAATGCGCTTTATCGGCATGGGGCCACTGGTGGTCCATATTCTGCGATGCCATTTTTGTTTGAAAGGCGGCAATGCGTCCGTCGTTTATTGCTGCCTTGCATTCATACACGGCGCCGGGTCGAAAAGGGCCCTGTGTTGTATCGTCTTCACGCGTCCATACCACCTGTACAGGTGCTTTTATTTCTTTCGATATCAGGGCAGCTTCTGCGGTATAGTCGGTAAATGCTTTGCGCCCGAAACCGCCACCTAAGAATGTCATATGCACTTTAATATTTTCTACCGGCATTTTTAAACGATCACTCAGGTCGCGTTGTATCCAGTCGGGCCCCTGTATAGGACCCCATATTTCACAGCTGTTCTCTTTTACATCGGCCACGCAATTCAGCGGCTCCATGCAGGCATGGGCTTCGTAAGGCGTTTCATAAACGGCTTCGAGTTTCTTATCAGATTTTGCATATACGGCTTCAAAGTTGCCTCCTGTTCGTTGCGATAAGCCTGTTTTTTTTACATCTTCCTTCATGCGGTTATACAGGGCTGTGGTACTCAGGTGTTCAAAGCCGGTATCGTCCCATTCTACTTTCAATGCCTTTCGGGCCTGCATGGCGGCCCAGGTGCTGTCGGCTACAATGGCCACACCTTCGCGTACCGTATCAAATACCGGCATTTGCACTTTAAAAATATGTTTAACGCCCGGCATAGTTTTAGCGGCGCTGTCGTCGTAACTTTTTACTTTCCCTAAAAAGCGCGGGTTGCGTTCTACTACGGCATACAACATGCCGGGCAATCTTTTATCAAGACCAAACTCAGCTTTGCCATTTACCTTTACTGGCGTATCCTGACGTTGCAATGGCTTGCCGATGATGCTGTAATTTTTTCTTTCTTTCAGCGTCACCTGTTTGGGTGGTGTTAGCTTCGAAGCTTCTTCTACCAGCTCGCCGTAACCGAATTTTCGGCTGGTGGGGCGGTGAATAACCTGACTGTTTTGTGCAAAGCATTCTTCTTTTGGTACATTCCATTTTTTGGCGGCGGCTTCTATCAGCATTTCGCGGGCGGTGGCGCCGGTGCGTAATAATTGTTTCCAGGCCGAACGAACGGTAGAGCTTCCTCCGGTTGTCTGGCTGCCGTATTTTTTTTGATCGCCGGGTGCAAATAAAATGCTTACCTGATCGAGGTTTACTTCCAGTTCTTCGGCAATTATTTGCGGTACTGCCTGAAAAGAACCCTGGCCCATTTCGGAGCGGTGATTGAGTAAAGTTACTTTACCGGTTTTATCGATCGATATCCAGGCCGTTAGATCAATGCCCAGCGTATCGGCTGTTTCGGCGGTGATGATGGCTTCGCTTTCAGCTGCCAATGCAGGAAAGTAAAAACCTATGGTTAGTGCGGCGCCGGTTAATCCTGATAATCGCAGGAACGTACGCCGGTTGATGGAGTTAGTTGGTTGCATATGCAGGTTGATTAGCGGTTAAAAACTTTTTGGCTGTGGTTGTTTTATCAGTTCGGCAGCCCGGTGAATGGCTTTGCGAATGCGGGGGTAAGTACCACAGCGACAAATATTGCCCTGCATGGCCAGATCAATATCGCGATCGGTTGGATTTGGATTTTGTTTCAGCAAAGCTACCGCCGACATGATTTGTCCGCTTTGGCAATAGCCGCATTGCGGCACCTGTTCGGCAATCCAGGCTTGTTGTACTGCATGTGTGTTATCGGTAGAAACTCCTTCGATGGTTGTTATTTTTTTATTACCCACTGCCGAAACAGGCATGGTGCACGATCGTATGGCATAACCGTTAAGATGTACCGTGCAGGCCCCGCACTGCGACATTCCGCATCCGTATTTTGTTCCTGTTAAATTCAACAAATCGCGAAGTACCCACAGCAACGGCATTTTGGGATCGGCTTCCACGGCATAGCTGGCGCCATTGATGCTGAGTTTATATGAAGCCATAAAATGAAGGATTTAAATTTTAAACCATCAAATAATCATTGTCAAGTTAATACAATGAAACGGCGCTATAAAAATTAATTATATCAACGGTAATGTAATTTTGCCAAACACCATTGGTCGAATTTTTACAACTTTTTGTCGTAACAGTTGTAATTTTAAATAAGCCCTGAATTTCTGATTTTGCGATTTAGAGATTTTGAGATTTAAATCCCGAAATCACGAAATCCCGAAATTCCCAAAATTGATTTCATATGAAAGAGGTAGAAGCCATTATACAGGCCTTTGATGAGGCGCAGCAACAGGGAAAGCAAACAGCACTGGCAACGGTGGTACATGTTGAGGGATCATCTTATCGCCAGCCCGGGGCCCGTATGCTCATTACGCAGGACGGACAATTAACCGGCGCCATCAGCGGCGGCTGTCTTGAAGGCGATGCTTTACGAAAAGCCTTGCTGGTGATGGTTCGTAAACAACCGATGCTGGTTACTTACGATACCACCGATGAAGATGATGCCAAATTGGGGGTAGGACTTGGTTGCGAAGGCATCATTCATATTGTAATAGAACCGATTCTTCCCGAACAACACGAAAATCCCGTTCAGTTATTAAAAGCTATCAGTGCACAACGGCAGAATGCTGTGCTGGGAATACTTTTTTCGTTACAGGACCGCAGGGAAGTGCAGCCCGGTACCTGTTTATTGCAATTGCAGAATTCAACCGTTGCCACCAATACATCGAACGAAGCATTGCAAAAAGCGCTGGTAGCCGATGCCAAAACCGCTTTTATAAATCAGGTTTCTTCTACCAAAACATATGTTTCGGAAGGAAAACAATACACCGCCTTTTTAGAACTGATCAAACCGGCAGTGTCGCTGATTATTATAGGGGCAGGTAATGATGCTATTCCGGTGGCGCAAATGGCTGATATTATGGGATGGCAGGTAACAGTGGCCGACGGACGCCCGCAATATGCTACCGCTGCCCGTTTCCCCACTGCAAGCCGGGTGCTGGTGGCAAAATCTGATACCGTTATTGATCAGGTTACCATCGATGCACAAACTGTTTTTGTGCTGATGACGCATAATTATAATTACGATTTGAAAATATTCAGGCAACTGATCACCCGGCGCAATACCTATATTGGCATGCTGGGCCCGCGAAAGAAACTCGTTCGCATGCTCGATGAATTGAAAGCCGAAGGCATTCAGCCAACCGAAGAACAACTGGCCGGTATATACGGGCCCGTTGGCCTGAACATCGGCGCCGAAAATGCCGAGGAAATCGCTTTATCGATCATTGCCGAAATTAAAGCAGTGATTGCCGGCCGCCAGGGGCAATCATTACGCAACAGCACCGATACGATTCATCCGCGGGTACAGAAGGAGATTGAAGAAGTGCCCCTCACAACACTCAAATGAACAGATCCGGCATAATAATATTAGCCGCAGGCGCATCAACCCGCCTGGGGCAACCTAAGCAGCTATTACAATGGCAGGGTAAAACTTTACTGAAGCGTGCAGTGGAAACAGCCGGGGAAATTATAAAACCGTTAGTTGTACTGGGCTCAAATGCAGAACAATTGAGTGCTGAATTAGATCCTGCCGCTGCACAAATCGTACAGAATCCATCCTGGCAGGAAGGCATTGCATCTTCCATTCGTTGTGGTTTGTATGCTTTATTAAACGAAGAGGACCCGGTTCCAGAATTTGTTATTTTTATGGTGTGCGATCAGCCGTATGTGTCTGCCGGTTTATTAAGGGAGTTAATCAGCGAACATCAAAAAACCGGTAAAGCCATTGTAGCCAGTGCTTATGAAAATACCATTGGCATACCCGCCTTATTTGATAAGCGAATATTTGTGCAATTGCTTGATTTACAGGGCGACACAGGTGCAAAAAAGATCATGCAACAAAATCCCGGTCAGGTGGCCACCATTCCTTTTCTGCAGGGAAATATTGATATAGATACCACCGGGGAATACGAGGAATTAAAACGAAGTATGAAATAGCAGGAATGAAGTCTGCAACGAAGTCAGATGTCCGAAGTCAGAAGCCCGAAGTCAGATGTCCGAAGTCAGATGTCCGAAGTCAGATGTCCGAAGATAGAAATTGAAGAGGGCAGAAATAGTCAAGGGCCAGGCAAATCGGGTTCTTCCGACCTCCGACTTCTGACTTCAGTTTTCCGACTTCCGACCTCTGACCTCCGACTTCGGTTTTTTTAAGTTAATTTTACAGCTAATCGATGCGGCAAATGATAATAGATCAGTTTAACAGGGTTCACGATTATTTACGGATTTCACTTACAGATAATTGCAATTTCCGGTGCTTTTATTGTATGCCGGAAGAGGAGTATGAATTTGCTGCTGCCTCACAACTGATGCAGGCGCATGAAATTGAAGCGCTGGCAAAAACATTCGTTAGCCTCGGTGTAAAAAAAATACGCCTTACCGGCGGAGAACCGCTGGTTCGAAAAGATGCGGCTGATATCATTCTTGCCTTATCAAAACTACCGGTTACTTTAACGTTCACCACCAATGGATCCCGCCTTCATGAATTTTTACCGGTATTAAAACAGGCCGATATTCAATCGCTGAATGTGAGTCTTGATACATTGCAGGCCGATAAATTTCAACTCGTAACCCGCCGCGACCAGTTTAAACGGGTGTACGACAACATTCACCTGTTGCTAGATAATAATATTCGCGCCAAAGTTAATGTGGTGGTGATGAAAGGATTTAACGAAAACGAGATCGTTGATTTTGTTGAATGGACGAAAGATACGCCGGTGCATGTTCGGTTTATTGAGTTCATGCCGTTTCAGGGCAACCGGTGGACGAGCAATAAAGTGCTTACCTGGCAGCAGATGCTGGAAATCATTGAATCGAAATATTCGTTTATCAGACTGAAAGATGAATTGAACGATACGGCTAAAAAATATATGGTGCCCGGTCATGCCGGAACCTTTGCAGTGATCAGTACCATGAGTGCGCCCTTTTGTGGTACCTGCAACCGGATGCGTTTAACCGCAGATGGAAAAATGAAAAATTGCCTTTTCTCCAAAGATGAAACCGATCTTCTTTCAGCCCTTCGCAAAGGAGAAGATGTTATTCCTTTAATTCGTGCCAGCGTACATGCAAAGGCCAAAGAATTGGGCGGACAATTCAGCGCCGATTTTGAACATATTGAAGCAACGGCCATTCAAAACCGTAGTATGATTACTATCGGAGGCTAATACCACCAACATGATTGCTGTAGCAGAAGCTAAAAATATTATTCGCACAAATACCCATGCTTTATCGCCTGTTATAATACCACTGCAGGATGCAGTAGGAAAAGTGCTTGCTGCCGATGTGTATGCAGCCGCCGATATACCGGCATTTGCCCAATCGGCTATGGACGGTTATGCATTGTCGTTTGCAGGATGGCAATTGCATAAAACTTTGCAGATACACGGCGAAGTGCCTGCCGGCTCCGCAGAATTATTTTTATTGCAGCCTGGTAATGCCACGCGCATTTTTACCGGCGCTGCCGTACCCGAAGGGGCCGATACCGTGGTGATGCAGGAAAAGGTGCAGGTAGAAGGCAACACCCTGCATATTCTCGACGACCAGCTCAGGGAAGGTATTAATGTACGGCTCAAAGGATCTGAAATAAAAGCCGGTGAACTGGTGCTGGCCAAAGGACAGCGTTTAACCCCTGCGGCAATAGGCTTTCTGGCCACTACCGGCGTAGCAGAAGTACTGGTATATCCTGTTCCGGTGATGAGTATCATTGTAACCGGAAACGAATTGCAGCAACCAGGCCATGCATTGCAATATGGCCAGGTGTACGAATGCAATTCATACCAGTTGCGGGCAGCGCTGCAACAACTGCAAATAGAAGATGTGCCTGTTTTTACTGCCAAAGACGACCCGCAAACGCTAAAAAATGTATTGAACAATGCATTAGACGATAGTGATGTGGTGCTGTTGACAGGAGGTGTAAGTGTAGGTAATTATGATTTTGTTCCCGAAGCCGCCGCCGCCTGTGGTGTTACGAAGTTGTTTCATAAAATAAAACAACGGCCCGGTAAGCCTATTTTTGTTGGTAGAAAAGAAAACAAGCTGGTATTTGGATTACCCGGTAATCCTTCTTCGGTGCTTACCTGTTTTTACGAATATGTAATACCGGCCATTGAACAACTGACGCAGCAAAAAAATATATTGCCAACAATACATGTTCCTTTAGGTAAAGCCTATACGAAAACCGCGCCGCTTACATTTTTCTTAAAGGCGTATTATAACGGACAAACCGTTGCACCGCTCGATGCGCAGGAATCGTACCGGTTGCGTTCATTTGCCATGGCCAATTGTCTGTTGTGTTTACCCGAAGAAAAAATGGAGTTTACCGAAGGGGATATGGTGGAAGTACATTTATTACCTGTATAAAAGACCGAAAGTCGGAAAGTCCGGAAGTCCGAAAAAAAATGATTGTTAGGTATGCATCTTTCCGTCTTTCGGTCTTTTCCGACTTTCCGACTATATTTATATCTATGAGCGCAATGGAAATAATCTTCTACGTTTTACTTTTTCTCGTAGCCTTTTTATATGCTTCGGTAGGCCACGGCGGCGCAAGCGGTTACCTGGCCCTGATGGCTTTGTTCAATGTATCGATGGCGGTTATGAGGCCAACAGCTTTGGTGTTGAACCTGTTTGTGTCGCTTACTTCATTCATCCAGTTCTATCGCGGCAAACATTTTAAATGGAAGATATTTCTGCCGTTTGCCCTTGCCTCAATACCGATGTCGTTTGTTGGCGGGGTAATGTCTATCGACGGAATGATCTATAAAAAAATACTCGGTTTATTATTGCTGATACCTGTTATTCGTTTTTGGTTTTTCAGCAAAACAGATGTTACCGAATTTAAAAAATCCAATTGGGCCTTGTCGTTACTGATCGGCGGTGCCATTGGCTTTTTATCGGGTTTGATCAGTATTGGCGGAGGTATTATTTTATCGCCCATTTTGCTGATGCTTAAGTGGACCGATCAAAAGCAAACTGCTGCTATCAGCGCCCTGTTTATTTTTGTGAACTCGATTGCCGGTTTATTCGGACAGCTTACCCAGGGCATTCAGATTAGTGCAGATATGTTTGCTTATGTGGCCGTTGCCTTCACCGGCGGACTCGCAGGAGCGTATTTCGGAGCACTGCGTTTCAAACAGGTTATTCTAAAAAATATCCTGGCCACCGCCTTACTGGTAGCTTCCTTGAAATTGATATTTACCGCAGAAAAGCCCAAATTGAACAACAAAGCGGCCAATCCTTCCACTTCGCTTATAATTTTTCCTGATAAGTGTGGTTACCCCGGGGCTCCATCCATAGCAGGATAGGGGTGTAGCGATTATAGAATTAGTTAAGTAATTTTGCATAGCCCCGGCCTTCAGGCTGGGGTAAATTTGATTATAGCTCTGGCCTTCAGGCCGGAGAAAAATGAGCGATTAATTATCCCGGCTTCATGCCGTATAATTAAAAATAAAATCCCGGGCCCTTCAGGCCTGTGAACCATTAAATCAGTTTTATGCCGGTACAGGTGATTGTGTTTGGACAGCTTACAGATATTTTTGGTCATGGTGCGGTTACGGTAGATGATGTTGCCGATACCAGCCAGCTGATTCAACGTTTGCAGGATCGATATCCGGCCCTCGTAAATGCGCCCTATATCATTGCTGTTGACAAACAGATCGTAAACACCAACACCGCATTAACCGGTAATAACACCGTGGCGTTGCTGCCGCCATTTGCGGGAGGATAAGAATGTATCGCGCAAAGGCGCAAAAGCGCTAAGCTTTTTCTTAGCTTCTTACAGATCGCGAAGCGATCGACTTTATCCCGCTGTGGCGGGAGCGCCTTTGCGAGAAACTAAATCTTAACTTAATTACACTCGTAATCATGCTTACAGAACGCAAACCGAAAAATATATTCAAACAGGGAGCTATTGAAGCTGCCTTTATTGCCGACAGCATTCAGAAGCACAATACCAAAACGAATATCGGCGGGCACAGCATTTTTTTGGGGCAGGTAAGGGCCGATGTGATCAATGGCAGCAAAGTAAAGGCTATTGAATACACCGCCTACGAAGAAATGGCCCTGGAAAAAATGCACCTTATACGCGAAGATATTTTTAAAAAATATCCCCTCATCTGCATGCATGTGCACCACAGTTTGGGTACCATTGCCGCCGGTGACATTTGTTTGTTTGTGTTTACCTCATCCGAACATCGCAAAGCAGCCATTGATGCCTGTACCGAAACCGTGGAAAGATTAAAGGCTGAGTTGCCCATCTGGGGAAAAGAGATTTTTGAAGATGAATCTTACCAATGGAAGGAGAATAAGTAGTTGGGAAGTTCACAGGATAACAAGTTGACAAGTTAAAAAGTTAACAGGTTGAGAAGTTGACAAGTTAACAAGGCAGTGATCGTTTTGCCGTTTCACGTTTCACGTTTGCCGTTTCACGATTCACCATTCACCATTGACCACGATGATCAACATTACGCATAAAATAACCAGTTTACGCCAGGCGGTTGCTACTGCTATTGTAAAAGTATCGAAACAGGAAACTATCGATGCCATTCAGCAAAGAAAAGTGCCGAAAGGAGATGTGTTTGAGTTTTCACGCGCTGCTGGTTTGCTTGCTATTAAAAAAACAAGCGATGTAATTCCCGATTGCCACCCCTTACCGGTGGAGTTTGCCGCCATTACCCATGCCGTCGATGGGTTGAATATTATTATCACCGTTGAAGTGCATACGATTTATAAAACGGGTGTTGAAGTAGAGGCCATGCACGGCGCATCGGTTACAGCATTAACTATGTACGATATGCTGAAGCCGATCGATAAAGAAATTGAAATTGCCACCATTAAGCTGCTAAATAAAAAAGGCGGCAAAACAGATTTTAAAGATTCGCTCACCAAAAATTTGCGTTGCGCCGTAATCGTTTGCTCCGACAGTATTTCGGCCGGTGATAAAGAAGACAGGGCCGGTAAAGCCATCATACAAAAGCTGAAGCAATACAACCTGAGTGCAGAAATTTATGAAATCATTCCCGATGAGTTTAAAATCATCCAGGCCAAAGCACAGCAGCTAAGCAGCGAAGGCTATAACCTGGTGCTGTTTACCGGCGGTACCGGTCTTTCGCCCCGCGATGTAACCCCCGAAGCCATAACACCTTTATTCGACAGATACATTCCCGGTATCATGGAAGCTGCCCGTCAGTACGGACAACAACGCACGCCCTACGCTATGTTGTCGCGCGGGGTAGCAGGATTTATAAAAAATACCCTTATACTTACTTTACCCGGCTCTACAAAAGGCACCGAAGAAACCATGGACGCATTGTTTCCCTACATCATTCATATTTTCAGAGTGGCGGAAGGCATGCGGCACGATAGCTGAAGTCTGAAGTCTGAAGTCTGAAGAACCTGTGGTTTGGTCCTGTTAAGTGTTATCAGATTTCGGGTTCTTCAGGCATCAGACTTCTGACCTCCGACTTCGCGTTAAATAGTGTAGAAATATTGCCACAATTTACTCCCCTCCATCATGAGCAGTGCACAGCGGCACTGGTATAGTATTTTGATACTTAATGCTATCCATTTATACTATCCATCTTTTAAAATTTATTTTTATGCACAGCAACAGAGATAAATTAATGAGCGCCGCCTCATTGCAACGGTTCGCCTCGGTAACAGGAGGATTGCTGTTAATTGGCAGTGCATTCAACAGAAATTCATCAAGGCGTTTTATGAAAACTGTTGTGGGATGTTATCTTGCCTATAAGGGTATTGCCGGCAGGCGATCATTTAACGAAGTTTACCATTCTATTGAAAAAGTAACGACAGGCCGAAACCTGAATATCCGTGTTTCGATGGTTGTTAATCAACCACGCGAACAGGTTTATTCAAGCTGGAGAAATCTTTCCAATCTTCCTTTATTCATAAAACATCTGCGTAGTGTGCAGGAAATCGACGAAAAATATTCAAACTGGGTAATGGATTTGCCGGGTAGCGTTGGTACATTGGAGTGGAAGGCTGAAATTGTAAAGGAACGTCCCGGTGAAATGATCGCATGGCAAAGTTTATCAGGATCTGATATCAAAAATGCAGGCAAGGTAGGATTTCGCGATTCGTTGGGAAACCTGGGCACTACGGTAGATGTAATTCTCACTTATCATGCACCATTGGGTAAAGCCGGTGAACAACTGGCGCGTATATTTACTCCCGTATTTAAAAGAATGGTTGAAGATGATATTCGCGGATTTAAGGAATTTGTTGAAGGCTCCGGCGCAGCTATATCGGCCCGGTACTAAGCAACAGTAAAAAAATTATTGCAGGAAAGCGGTGCCACGGTTCAAAACCGTGGCACCGCTTTCAATAATATTAGTTAGTTAACTACATATTGCCGCAGATGTAGCGAATCTTCAAAGAAGGTGGTAAGAATCAGAATATCTTCGGCGCTGCACAATCTCATATCTTTTTCATTAAATGCCGGAGTAGTATTATCAGGTGCTGCAACCGGCACTATTTCGTGCACATGTTTCAACAATTTCTTTTCATTCAGCACCTGTGTTGCTCCCTGTTGCGAAGACGATTCCACAGTACATGTATTATCGAATAATTCTTCCTCAAACGTTTTGCCCGACAAATACATGATCGGTACAATTTTATTTATCCCACGAATCTTTTGCACCAGTTTAAAATTTTTCGTTGGCTGGTTATCATCAAGCAAAACAAGATCAGGTTTTTTGTCGGAATAATATTGCCATGCTTCGGCAGTATCCATGCAAAACCAAACACGGTAACCGGCTTTTTGCAAAAAGCTTTTAACAAAAAGGCCCAAAACAAGGTTATCTTCTGCCAGTAATATAGTCACAGGTTCCATAAAAAATATATAACGATGATTCGGTTATTTTAATATTACAGGTCTACGAAAATTAATCCGAAAACGGGTAATATTTAATGTTATTTAACATTGCGATGGGTTAAATCCTCAAAGAACGTCACAAACCCATCCTTACTTATTTGCAACACGAGAGTTTTATTATTGTTTGAAAGTTCAACAAAATAATTGTCGGCATCTTCAAAAGGATTTCCGTATAGCTCCATGTCGCTGTCGTTATATTCGTTGTCATCAAATTCAATAACCTGTTTGGGCGTGTAATTTTCATAATGTTTTTCAATAAACTTCCTGGCAACTTCCGGCAGTTTGTCGTAAGATGCATCGGTAGTTGTACCAATCAGCGCGCTGCTGTAATCATAAAAAGCGTTCATCCTTTTTCCATTGAATAAAAAACTGGCCTGTTCAATTCTGTCGCGGCTCCAGGTAACTTCGGTAGCACCGGGAAAGTCGCTTAAAAATTGTTGTTCGGTTGAATATGAGGGCGATGAAACTGCCTTTGCACTCTTTGCGGTTTTATGTAATATAATTTCGTTTGGAAGTGATAAAGCTACTTCGGATTGAGAAAAAGCGGTTGTACCGGTAAATAACAGCATACTGCCGATAATAATCACGTTTTTCATAATACTGTATTTATTAATGATATAATGTAGTTGCTACCATGAGACGATATAAAATTGCTTCGCTTATTCGCCGTGGGGGCGTTTAACATGGACTTAACGCCCCATCCCTCCGCCCTTCCCCTTCAGGGGAAGGGAGCCCTTTGAGGGTGAGGCAAAAAAAAGGTGTGCTTCACATTTAGTGAGGCACACCTATATAAAAGTTGTTTTAGTCAATTATCTATAATCTCATGCAGTAATAAGCCCGGCTTACAAATGATCCAGATGCGGCATCAGGTGTTTGCGCATAGCATTGGGGAAGGCATCAACGTCATTGCTGTATAAAATTTTAACCAGATCGGCATGCGTTACTGAGCCGGCCGAGGTATGGTCTAATTTCGATTCATATTCCACAACATATTCAAAAACCGGCATCAGGATATCCTGAAAACGTTTTAGTGTGTCATTGCCGGCCATTTCATACAAGGTAGAATGAAAATCAACTTCGCAGCGGATACGTTCAATTTGTGTGGTGGCTTTCTGTTCGCGTTCAACAATAGCATCCAGTTTTTTAAGGCCATCATCAGTTTTACGGCGAAAGAGCAGATCTCCCAAACCTACCTCCAACACCAGGCGCAGCTCAAATAATTGCTTGCGTACTCCTTCGTCGAGGATAGTTGGGTGAATAATGCATTCAAGTCCTTTCATTACATCAGGCTGGGTTAAAATCATACCGCGTTTTTTGCGCGATTCAATCATTCCCAGCATGCGTAACCGGCTTAATGCTTCGCGAACCACATTGCGGCTTACACCTAAAGCCTGGGCAATTTCGGTTTCTTTGGGAATCGGGTCCCCTGGTTTGATCGCCGTTTTGATAATGTACTCCCTTAAATGTGTTTCCACCTGGTCGGCCATGGTCGTGTAGGCGATGGGTTTTAGTTTAAATAGGTCTTTTTCAATGCTCATACAATCAAAAATAAAAAATAATTAGCGGAATATGTAATACTTAATAAACAATATTGTATGTGCAACATATGCTCATAACCACATAAAAATATGTGTTAAGTAGCATAATGGCACTACTCAGGTGTTGTTGTCACGAACTCAGGTGTTGTTGTCTTTTTCTGGCTGTACTTTTGTAAGTTGTTGTTTTAGAGATGGATACGCGGCCACCGGGAATAGTTCAAAAAGTCGGCAGGTGCAAATCCTTGGTGCGGTCTGTAATTATCAAAGTTATCATTGACAAAATTTCAGACAAAAATATTTGGGTTAAATATGTATAGTTCTATATTTGTATTATGTAGTACATAACTACGTATTGCAAAACTAACGTCAAGCCATTTATGAAAAAATCAATCTGCTTCCCCATCATGGGTTGTTGGCTACTACTGTCTGCTATAACCTTTGGGCAAACCAAACCCATTGTTACTGGCACAGTAACTAACAATAGTTCCGAAAAGTTGCAAAATGTAACCGTCGTTTTGAAAGGAACTTCAAATGCAACCGTAACTAATTTCAAAGGACAGTTCCAATTACAGGTAAACAGCCTCACCGCCGACACTTTAGTGTTCACTTATGTGGGAGCACAGTCGAAAGAGGTGGCCATCGGCGGCCAAACCATATTACAGGTGCAGCTGGATGCACAGAGTATTTCGCTCGCCGATGTGGTGGTAGTGGGGTACACCCAATCGACCCGCAACAAAACATCGGCTGCTATTTCAAAACTCGCTCCTGAAGAATTGCTGAATACACCCAACCCCAACCCCGTTGTGGCCATTCAGGGAAAAATTGCCGGTGTTTCGGTTCCCATTGTAAACGGGCAACCCGGCTCGGGCGCTAATAATATTCTGATTCGTGGCGGAACAAAGCTGAACACCTACGGAACCGGCCTGGGTACCAGCGGTGGCCGTGCCAATAGTAGTGTTGATGCATCAGGGCCCCTGGTGGTGATCGATGGTGTATTTCGATCTATCAACGATATCAATACCGACGATATTGAATCTTTCCAGGTAATGAAAGACGCTGCCTCAACCGCTATTTACGGCGCCCGTGGCGCCAATGGCGTAATTGTTATAAAAACGAAAGCCGGAAAATTTAACGCAAAACCGGTGGTAACCTTTAACTACCGCAGGAACTGGGAAACCCAGATGCGCGATTACAATTATTTAAGCGCAAGGGATTACCTCACGCTGGCCCGAACCACAGTTCAAAATACCACCGACCCGCTCGATAAAAACAACCTGTTGAACAAGGGCGGTTTTTCGGCCGGCACCACCACGTTCACTACCAAAGGTCAGTATGGCAATTCAATAAATCTTACTGCATTATACGATAACGTAGTGGCTGTTGAAGGGCAGGCTTATGTAGATAACCTGCTGGCCAACGGCTGGGAGGTGATCGACGATCCCATTAACCCCGGCACCAAACTGCTTTTTGCCGATAATCATTACCAGGATATGTTGTGGAACACCGGCATTACCAATAACTACAACGCCAGTGTAACCGGCGGGGGCGACCGGGCCAATTACAATGTATCGCTCGGCTATATTAATCAGGAAGGCATTTTTGTGGGCACCAATTACAAACGTTACAACGCGCTGGGCAATTTCGGTTTCAAGGTAACCGATAATTTTAAGCTCGAGGCCATGGTGAATTACCAGAATGTGTTGCCCAATTATGTTGAATCGTACACCAACGACCTCGTACGCGCAACACGCGTTACGCCGCTGATTCGCATTTTTAAAGATGACGGCTTGCCAACCTTTGGTGAAGTAACCACCACCCGCAACCGTTTTCATACTTTAAAATACGACGATACCCGGGTAAGCACCGAACGCATTGTATCGCGCCTCGCAGGCGATCTTACCATTATTAAAGGATTGCATTTTCGTCCTTCGGTTTCTTATGTGATGGACGATTACCGGTACATGTACTTTCGCAAAGCCTATCCCGGTTCGATTCAGTTGAGTACCACCCGCCAGAAAAATGAGAATACCAATAATCTGCGCCAGCTGATGGTTGATCAGGTATTGCAGTACGATTATTCGCTGAACAACCAGCATAACATTTCTTTACTGGCCGGTTTTAATTACACCCGCGAAACAAGAAGTGTAATTAATATCGGCTCGCAACGGGCTACCAATGATTACCAGTTTACGATCGATGAACCGGCCCTCACTACCGTAAACGGTGCAACAGTTACCAACGTAACTGATTTTAGTACCGGTTTGCTGGAAACAAAATCGGCCAGCTACTTCGGACAGCTGAACTACGATTTCGATAGCCGCTTTTTGGTAAGCGGCGCCATCCGGTACGATGGTTTTTCGAATTTCGCCCCCTCTAACAAATATGCATTGTTCCCCTCTTTTTCGGCAGGCTGGAATGTTCACAACGAAAAATTCTGGCATGTACAATGGATGAATGCCCTGAAGCTGCGGGCAAGTTGGGGACAGGCGGGCTCACGCGACCTCGATCTAAGCGATACCTACGGAAATTATGTGTCTACCATCTATGCACAATCGCCCGGCGTATTGCGGGGTAATTTATCGAACCGAAATCTGGTATGGGAATCTACCGAAACCACCGATGCCGCATTTGATGCTGCATTTCTGCAAAACAGGATCACCCTTACGGTAGAGTTCTACAACAAGCTTACCAAAAACAGGTTAGATTCAAAACCATTGCCGCTCGAAGGGCCTTTTCCTTCCATAACTTATAATAATGGTACCATTCAAAATAAAGGGATTGAAATAGAACTGGGCGCCACGGTATTGAACATAAAAGAATTTACATGGAAAACCAATTTTTCGTTTGCATTTAACCGTACGCTGGTGACAATGTTGCCATCGAATGGCCGGGCCAAGAACCGCCAGGGCGGAGGCGTAGTGTACGATGCTTCGTCAAAAAGTGATATTGAAGTAGGCGGCTTCGCCGAAGGCGAACGCCCTTATGGCTTATGGGCCTTTAAGGTAGAAGGCGTTTTTGCTACCGATGCCGAAGCCGCCGCCTGGGGTAAAACCGATTTGATGGCGTCGCCTGCCGGACAGGCCGTAGGCAAACATGCCGGTGATTACAAATGGGCCGATATAAATGGCGATAACGTGATCGACACCAAAGACATGGTGTTCATGGGCTACCGCGCGCCAGATAAAATCGGCGGCATGCAAAACACATTTACTTATAAAAGCATCACGTTACGACTGGCCGTTGACTATGCGTTGGGCCATGTAATCAGTAATGGCGCATTGGCCCGTTCGTTAGGACAGGGCAGGGCTTTTAACGAAGGTGCTCCGGCCGAAGCACTGGGTAACGATATCTGGAAGCAATCGGGCGATGAAGGTAAAAAGTATGCACGCTTTTCATTTGCCGATTACGATTTTGGCCAGCGCAATTACATCAGGCAGGTAACTTCAGTAGGTACCAATAACTCCTATGGAGTAGATGTATCGACGATGTTCGAAAAAGGCGATTTTCTGGCCTTCCGGGAAATTTACCTCGGTTATGAATTACCGAAAACAATCGTGCGCAAAGCGCACATTACGGGGTTGAATGTATTTGGCAGCATTTATAATATAGGTTACATCACCCGCTACAAAGGCGTAAACCCCGAAACATACAGCGGCTTTGATGCCATTGGCTATCCTCGTCCGCGCCAGTTTTCGCTGGGAGCTACTGCCCGACTCTGAGCGGAGTCGAAGAGTGAAGCGTAGATCCTGAGCGTAGTCGAAGCGATAGTTTATAGTTTGAGGTTTGTGGTTTATAGTTCTTTAGGTAGCAAAATGCATTATTATTTAATAGACACTCCTGATTTTAAAATTTAAGAAAGCAAATACAATTAACAGAATAAAATATCAACGTAACCACAAACAATAAACCCCGTCCGACCGGGTCATCCGGGCGGGCGCAAACCAGAAACAAAAATTCCTAACGATTGAATTTATTATATATGAAAAGGATATTTCAGTTACTCATAATAATCAGTTTGCTGGTAACAGGCGCCGGTTGCGAAAAGCTACTCGACGTAACGCCGCAATCGCAGATCGTAGACGAAGTATATTTTCAGAACGAAGGCGATTTTGATCCCTACGTTACCGGCATCTATACGTATATGCGAACACTGTGCAATAATATCACCTATGGTACCGAACGAAGCGAAGAGCTTGTGTCGGCATTGAACTCGAGGTTTTCCAATGCATGGTCGCACAATTTGAGTGCCACCGTGGGTACGGTAGATTACAGCACCTGGTACAGGGCCATTGGTCATTGCAATTTGCTACTCGAAAAAATTGCAGACTTTTCTTTTGCCAGCGAGGATGCCAAAAAGCGCATTATGGCCGAAACCTATTGCCTGCGCGCCTATACTTATTTTCACTTAACCCGTGTTATAGGCGATGCTGCCATTATGTTGCAGGCAGTGTATGGCGATGAAACGCCACAGTTACCGCGTTCATCAACTGCTGATGTAATGAAACAAATTATAACAGATCTGGATAAGGCAATCAGTCTGTTCCCTTCAAAAACCATTACGAGCAAATACCGTTTTTCGTATTATGCAGCCCAGGCATTAAAGGCCGATGCAAAGTTGTGGAGCGCAAAAGTATTGGGCGGCGGACTCACAGATTTCAACGACGCCATCACCGCACTCGCCGAAGTAGAAAAAGCCGGCTTAACGCTAAGAGCTGATTTTAAAGAAGTAACTACCACACGCACTAGTACTGAAATACTGCTGGCCGCTTTTTACCTGCGCGATGAAAGCGGTTCCAATTACGGATTGAATGCATTACCCTATTTATCGGGCGTAAAAGGCGCTGCCAATTTAGACAGTTTACCGTGGTGCAATACCACCACTTACGGACAAGGTGCTTACCAGATCAGTGCCAAATCGAAAGCATTGTTTGCTACCAATGATAAACGCATACCCTTTACCTGGGTTACCGAGCGCCAGGGGACAACACTTAAAATTTCATGGATCACCAAACTGCCCGGAACAAAATATGCCGATGACCGCGTTTCGGATAACGATGTTATTCTATACCGCCTCGGCGATTTATACCTGATGGAAGCAGAAGCTTATGCAGGCATCGACAACACCACAAAAGCAATAGAATACCTGAACAAAACGCGGGTGCGCGCAGGTATTGGAAATTATGCAGGCGCTACCGATAAGTTGTCGGTTGAAAAAGAAATTCTGGATGAAAGAGGCCGCGAATTGTTCTTTGAAAATAAACGCTGGTACGATCTGGTGCGGTTTCATAAGGGAGGTACCATAGATGTATACAGCTATGTACCGAACCTCCTGAATAAAACTACTCCGCTGTTCTGGCCACTGGCAGCGAATGTAATTGCCAATAACGGACAGATTAAACAAACGGAGGGGTATTGATTGTTTGATAGTTCGATTGTTTGATTGTTGGGCTACCCGATAACGTAAACACCCGGACTAAACCTGATAACCCTACGTAACAGTGAGGTAAATAAAATACTCAACGATAACCATTAAACCATTTAACCATCAAACCATATATAAAGATGAAATTTTTTAAGATACTGCTGGTATTATTTGGGGGGTTAAGCCTGATCTCTTTTAATCGCTGTGGCAAAAGCGATAACGGAAAACAACGGTTTGTTGATACCACTGGTTCAACGGCCGATTCTAATCTTACATACGTATATAAAACCGGCACCGAGGGTTATAACTGTTTTCGCATTCCGGCGCTTGTAAAAACCAAAAAGGGCACCCTGCTGGCATTTGCCGAAGCACGCAAAACAAGCTGCGGCGACAATGGCGACATAAACATGGTAGTAAAGCGATCGTACGACAATGGCGCAACCTGGGATACCACCATCACCATCTGGAACGATGCAAAGAATACCTGCGGCAACCCCGTGCCCATTGTAGAAGAACAAACCGGCACTATTATTTTATTGATGACCTGGAACTACGGACCTGATGATATTGGCGACATCAACAGTGGTACCGGTAAAGATACCCGCCGCGTATTTGTAACCACATCAGAAGATGATGGCCTTACCTGGAAAACACCTGTACAAATAACCGACGCCGTGAAAAAGCCCGGATGGGGCTGGTATGCAACAGGCCCCTGTCATGGCCTGCAGGTACGAAAAGGACAATATGCCGGCCGGATAGTAATACCCTGCGATTACATTGAAATAAGCACCAAAAAAGGATCGTCGCATGTAATTTATTCCGACGACAAAGGCGTCAACTGGAAATTAGGTGGTATTGCTGCTACCGACAAAACCAACGAATGCACAGTGGCCGAATTAAACGACGGACGATTGATGCTGAACATGCGCAGCAGCACCGGCTTTAGAATGGTATCCATAAGTAACGACGGCGGCGTTACCTGGGATAAAGTTCGGGAAGATTATAATCTGCTCGATCCTGTTTGTCAGGGCAGCTTACTAAATGGTGAATACAGCGGGGCGCACCAGTTATTTATTTCGAACTGTTTCAGCAGTACGCGCGATAACATAACCATCAGAATGAGCAGCGACAATGGCACCCGCTGGACCAAAACCTTTAAAGTATACGAAGGTCCTGCGGCGTATAGCGATCTGGTACTGTTACCCAACGACCGCATCGGAATTTTATACGAAGCCGGTAAATCAAAACCGTACGAAGGCATTGCGTTTAAGAGTGTGGCGTTGAATAAGTTTAGATAAGGCTCTCGCAAAGGCGCCAGGGCGCAAAGCAAAAGAAAATCGAATAATGATAAATGTTGAAGTTGTTTCTATTTCGACATTCTACATTTAATATTCAACATTCGATATTTATAGCGCCTTCACCTTAGCGAGCACTTAACAATGTTCAAAGAACAATAATTATAGATTGATAGTATGATGATAAAAAAAGGTTGTTGCATTATTGGTTTGGTTATGGGAATGTGCTTTTCATTTTTCGCGCATTCACAAACAGCTATAAAGCCCGATACCCTTTCGCTGTTTGTATCTGGTAACGATGGATACAAAAGCCATCGCATTCCTGCAATCATTACCACACAAAAAGGAACCTTGCTGGCTTTTTGTGAAGGAAGAAAGAACAGTGCGGCCGATGCAGGAGATATTGACCTGTTATTGAAACGTTCAACCGATGGCGGACGCACCTGGAGCGCGCAGCAGGTAATATGGGACGATAGCACCAATACCTGCGGCAATCCATGCCCTGTGATCGATGAAGCAACCGGCGCCATCTGGTTATTGATGACCCACAATTTGGGTGATGATAAAGAAGGCGCTATTGTAAAAAAGTTAAGCCGGTCAACCCGCACAGCATGGGTTTGTAAAAGCAGTGATGATGGCATTACCTGGAGTGCACCTGTTGACATTACCGCCACCACCAAAAAGCCCGGCTGGGGATGGTATGCAACTGGCCCGGGTATAGGCATACAAATAAAAAACGGTCCGCATAAAGGCCGCATGGTAATCCCGTGCGATTATAGTTTCGATGATTCAACTGCCATTCCTGCCGATGGGCAATCCGGCATGGGTTCGCATATTATTTATAGTGATGATCATGGCGATTCGTGGAAACTGGGAGGCGCCATTACGCCCAAAGTAAACGAATGCCAGGTGATTGAAGTAGCCGATGGCAATGGCACCTTGCTCATGAATATGCGCTCGTACTTTAAAAGGTATTGCCGTACCCATGCTATCAGTTACGATGGCGGTATTACGTGGACGGCCCCGTTTGATGTGCCTGCACTGGTTGAACCGGTTTGTCAGGCAAGCATCATAAGATATTCCTGGCCCGGTAAAATGAAGAAGGGTTGCATGCTGTTCCTAAACCCTGCCAGTTCGGGAATGCGGCATAACATGACCATCAGGGCAAGCTACGACGAAGGCAAAACCTGGCCTGTAATCCGTACCCTTTATGCAGGGCCTTCGGCGTATTCGTGTATGGCGATATCGAACGGAATAATTGCCTGTCTGTACGAAGCGGGAGTAAAAAATCCGTATGAGACGATTGTGTTTCAAAAAATAAGAAATATCGAATAACGAATGTTCAATGACCAATGATGAAGTTGTTTCTACTTCGAAATTCTACATTTAATATTCAATATTCGATATTTAAAAGCTTTCACGCCTTTGCAGAAACTTAAATCAAAAAACAATTTTCGATATAATGTCTACAACGATGAATCAAATTACAGGACTGGTAGCTGCGCCCTTTACTCCTATGCATGCCGATGGATCGATTAATTTCGATAAAGTACCCGATGTGGTGAACCTGCTTATTAATAACAAAGTAAAAGGTATGTTCGTTTGTGGCAGCACGGGCGAAGGACCTTCTTTAACCACTGAAGAAAGAAAACAACTGGCAGCGGCTTTTGTAAAAGCCGCCAATAAACAATTAAAGGTATTTGTGCATGTAGGCCACAACAGCATAACCGAAGCCCGCTTGCTGGCAGAACATGCGCAACAGATAGGGGCCGATTACATTTCAGCCACGCCATCAACTTATTTTAAGGTAGATTCAATTGATTTGCTGGTATCGTGCCTGCTCGAAATTTCAAAAGGCGCGCCATCTTTGCCGTTATATTATTACAATATCCCTGTGTTAACCGGTATTAGTCTTGATATGGTTAAACTGCTCGAAAGGGCAGGGGAGGTGATCCCCACATTTGCCGGTATCAAATACACCGCTCCACTGATACACGATTACCAGGCATGCCTGAACTTCAGCAATAATAAATTCGATATACTGTATGGTACCGATGAAATGTTGCTGAGCGCACTGGCCACCGGCGCCAAAGGATTTATCGGCAGCACTTACAATTTTGTGGCTCCTTTATATTATGCCATGATAGAAGCCTTTCAAAAAGGCAACCTGAACGAAGCGCAACAGTTGCAGTTCATATCGGTCGAAATGGTGCGCATCATTGTAAAATACGGCGGGTTGCGTGCCCAAAAAGCCATGATGAAACTGATTGGCACCGATTGCGGCAACGTACGCTTACCGTTGAATCCGTTTAAAGACCACGAGTATAACTTGCTCGAAACCGAATTAAAAAATATTGGTTTCTTTGACTGGATTTGCAGGCCGAACTAAAGAAATATTGAATATTAAATGTCCAATGACAAATGTTGAAGTAGAAACAACTTCAACATTCTACATTTAATATTCGACATTCGATATTAATAAAGGTGCACCACATGAAAAAACGCCTCAATGTATTATTCCTTTTCCTATGCCTTTTATTTTGGCTGACCAGCTTTTGCGAAGATCAGCCAAAGCCTTACCTGCAATGGTCGCAGTTGCCTGCTATTCCTGATCAGATTGGATTTGCAGGAGTTGCAGCCGGTATATCTAACGGCTCACTGATTGTAGCGGGAGGTTCAAACTTTGTAAATGGTACTCCGTGGAATGGTGGAATAAAAACCTGGTACGATAAAATTTTTGTGCTCGAAAAGCCCGATGGCCAATGGAAAGAAGCGGGCCGGTTACCACATCCGTTGGCATATGCTGTTTCGCTTACCTGGCGTGATGGCGTTATCATTGCAGGTGGTAGTAATGCTACCCAACATGTAAACGAAGTAATGCTGCTGCAATATGTAAATGGAAAGATCAACATTGAAAATCTGCCTGCGCTGCCTGCACCCATAACCAATGCAGGTGGTGTGATCATAGGCGACAAACTATACATCGCAGGTGGCATAAAAGAACCAAATGCAACACAAACCGAAAATAATTTCTGGCAGCTCGATCTGCTGCAACCCGCTTCGCAACGTGCGTGGAAAATATTAGATCCATGGCCCGGACCATCGCGCATGCTGCCGGTGGCCGGAACACAGGAAGGCGCTTTTTATTTATTCAGCGGTGTGCATCTTAACATGCATGCCGGCGACAGCACAGCCCGTCGTGAATATCTAACGGATGCGTACAAATATATTCCCGGTAAAGGCTGGAGCCGCATTGCCGATCTTCCCCAGCCGGTTGCAGCTGCACCGGGACCTGCCTATACTGCGGGTCAATCGCATTTGTTACTGTTCGGCGGCGATAATGGAAAATACTTTGATCAGAATGCCTTGCTGCAACAAAAACATCCGGGCTTTTCAAACAGCGTGTGGATGTACAATACCATCACCAATACATGGACTTCTATCGGAAATATCAGTACCGATAATAAAGCAGATGCCGAAAACAATCCGAATGCAAGCACCTGGGCGCCGGTTACCACAACGGCTACTATATGGAATGGTAATATTGTATTTGCAGGTGGCGAAGTGCGGCCGGGTACCCGCACCAATCGGGTGCTGATGGCTGCGCCCGTTCAGCCGCCCGGTGGCTTTCGATTATTCGACTGGATAATCGTTGGCATTTATTTTTTATTAGTGATCGCTATCAGCGTTATTGTTTCGCGCAACATGCAGCGAACTACCAGCGGCTTCTTTTTGGGCGGCGGAAAAATTCCGTGGTGGGCAGCAGGATTGAGTATTTTCGGTTCAAAACTAAGTGCACTTACTTTTATTGCTATCCCCGCCAAATCGTACGCAACAGATTGGGTGTATTTGCTCAATAATATTATGATCGTTGCAGTGGCGCCCATAGTGGTTTATTTTTATTTGCCATACTTCCGCAAACTAAAGCTCACCAGTGTTTACGAATACCTCAACATCCGATTCAACCGCGAGGTAAAATGGCTGGGTAGTTTAACATTCGTGGTGTTTCAGGTAAGCCGGCTGGGCATTGTTATTTATTTACCGGCGCTGGTGCTGAGTGCAGTAACCGGTATTAATATATTCACATGTATTATTGGTACCAGTTTAATTACAACGGCGTATAGTGTATCGGGTGGTATCGAAGCCGTGGTGTGGACCGAAGTAATGCAGGTAGGCGTGTTGCTGGGTGGTGCTTTTGTTACATTGATATTTATTGCCAACTCTTTGGATGGTGGATTTGGTCAGTTGTTTACCGAAGCTGCACAGCACGATAAATTTCGGATGGCCATAACCGATTTAACAATTACCGAGCCGGTGTTGTGGGTGGTGTTTGTGGGTGGATTTTTAACGCAGCTGGTAACGTATTCATCTGACCAGGTAGTGGTGCAGCGGTATCTTACTACTTCTACTGAACAGGAAGCAAAGAAATCAATTTATACCAATGCCATACTGGTCATTCCAGCCTCGCTCATCTTCTTCAGCGTGGGTACGGCATTGTGGGTATATTTCAGGCATAACCCGGCTAACTTAAATCCGCACGGGCGTATCGACGATGTATTTCCCTGGTATATCAGTAACCAGTTGCCCAGTGGACTGGCAGGCTTAGTCATCGCCGGATTGTTTGCCGCCACCATGAGCACCATCAGCAGCAGCATGAACTCGATAGCCACCGTTGTAACTACAGATTTTTATCAATCGGTTCGTCCTGCAAGCACCGACAGGCAGCGGTTTGTTTTTGCACGATGGGTAACTGTAGCGCTGGGTGGATTAGGTTGTATGATTGCCGTATACATGGTATACCTGCGCAACGCTTCTATCTGGGACCAGTATATTAAGATCATCGGTTTGTTTGGCGGTTGTTTGGCAGGCATGTTTGTGGCCGGCATCTTCTTCCCCCGCATCAACAGCAGGGGCATCATTACCGGTTTTATCGTAAGCGCCATCAGTCTGTATTTCATACAAGCCGCCGGCATCATCAATTTCTTTTTATATCCCGTCGCTGCCGTGCTGATTTGTGTGGTGGTGGCGTATGTTGCCAGTGTGGTTTGGCCGGGGAAAGGCCCTGAGCGAAGTCGAAGGGTTAAAGCATCCTGAGCGTAGTCGAAGGATCGTTGTACAAAGCGTTGAGCAGCTTGGGTTTAATAACCCGAAAACCATATTCACCCCATTCAGGTTAAGCATATCTATATTTAGCTAATGTCTTTGGTCCCCACAAGAAAGCAACAAGTACAGTATAGAAGATAGCTATAATGGCGCAGATGCGTGGGTCATAAAAAGGAACAGCTCTCTGTAAATTGTCCTGTGGCCATAGGCTCCAAAACAAGCCAAATGTCCAATGGGACAAAGCCATCGAAAACAAACTTTTCCCCGCGTTGTTATAAATCCAGACGAATAAAACCCGGGACGCTACAGTGTAGAGGGCGTGCCAGAAAATCCACCCGAATGAATAATATCCACTAATAATGAAACCAGGAATATGATAGCCTGCCCACACTAACCCAAGGAGTATGCCTGATTTTAAAGCACTATAACGCTGTTGCATCGGGTCAATGGCGTATCCGGTCAGGCCCAGTTCTTCTCCATAGGTCATAAAGAAAACGGTGCTGTAACCGAGAAGTACGGCTAACGAAAAGTGTGGTGATGGAATGGAAGTTCCCGAAAAGCGCAATATCAAAAAATTAAGAAAACCGATGCTGGGAAATATAATTAGTATTGGGAGAAACCAAATTTTGGGTTTAAAATTGCGAAAGTCATAGGTTCTTTTCAAAAGTGCAATTACCCCAATTTTTCCGGTTTCTCTATAAATGAGAATCAGAGCGGCTACCATTGGCATAGCAAGTGGCAGCTGAAATAATTTAAATCCCGGGAAAATTTGTACATCATAAATTGCTCCCAGCAGCCAACATGGAGTGGATAAACCAAATAGCAGCAAAAAAAAGTTAACTAAAGATCTTTTTCCTGATGCCTTCATATTTAACTTTTAATTTATAAGGAATCACTTACGGATATAAGCAACAAAAGTCAAAATGATACCAATCACAAGAAGAGCTATTTGAAATGCCAATACAATAACAGTATTTTGACCGCCTTCCTGTGCAGTTTGTGGAAAAAACATTCTTCCCAAACCTCCAAGAAATGCAAACCATCCAATTAGTGTTACAAGTACAGGCCAATCCAACGTCCAAATATTGTGTGTGCGAATTATCGTGAGACCAGCTACAAACCATAAAGCGCCCGCCAGGTATGTTTGTGTGGCGGGAACCTTTAACCAGATGTGAGAATTTAATGCTTCAGATATCGAAAGTACTATAAGTGTTGGACCAATTAAGCCTGCCAGCTGTTTTGAATTTGCCATTTAAGTAACAAATAATAACGCTGTAAAGGAAATAATTATGTTAATGTAAAAAAATGATCTCTATCACTAAAATGAAAAAAAAGGAAGATTTATTAATGCTACTTTTCAGCATGTCTGGTCTGAACATTTCCTGAATTTTGTGCGTGTAACCTTGTCGCAAAAAAAGTAAGCGATAACGGGAATAGGGAATAGAGCAGTATTAATTTTAAAGCTCGCATACGGAAGCCAGGGTTTAAATATACTTAGTACTCTAAATTTCTAATGTATCCGGTAGTCCGTAAATTTTGCAATTACTTATGTTCTTAGTTTCTATAGGCATTTCAGCATTGTATCGTCCGTTTAAGAACATTCCTCTGTCTGCTAATTCGGCCCAGGGTTCTTTGCAGCAATAAATATTGAGCATTATTGCCGCTTCAAACCTTTCTCTCATCCTTTTGTCGGTAACCTGAGCCACAAATACTTTAAAAGATTTTAACTGTTCGTCAATTGCTGCTAAGATTTCTTCTTTTCGTTCGTTAAATTCTTCACGATGAGTCTTTGCGTATTTCCATCCGTGCCAGATTTCCTGTCGTTCTCCTTTTACTGCGGCACTAACGTCTAATACTGTGTAATTACCTTTTCTGTATTCACGGGTATGACTTCTGATTCTCTTTTTAGTAGAGTTTGTAATTCCAGCAGCATAAATCAAATAACCATCCTTGTATTTATAGGTTAACAGATAAAGTCCTTCTATGTCGGGAATTGTGTCAGAATTATTTGGGGTTTCGTAATCAGGCCACGAAAAAGGACCTTGCCATTGTATTTCTACAACTTTAATTTTTGAAGCGTCTTTTAACCTGTTAAAACTCCACATTTTTTGTCTGAAAAATTACTTTGCTCTTCTCATAACTCTTAACTTAAAACTTACAACTTAGAACTTATAACTATACTCCACCTTCCCAATCATCATCTTATTCTTCGCAAAACATTCATCTTTTTGTTTCAGCCCCTTATCATCGTACCGGTAATACCATTTCTGGTAATCGGCGCCGCCCTGGGTGGTAACCAGCATCATGGCTACGCGGCCATCGGCATCGTATTCGAACAGGTAATCGGGTAATAGTCTTTTGGCGCGGGTATTATATCTTACCACATCGGTTAAGCGGCCTTTATCGTCGTAATAATAATAAACGGCGGGCTGGTCCTGGCCGGCATGCACGCTTCTTTCTTCGGCCACATTGCCTTTTTCATCCTGTTTGAAATTTATGATGGCGGTGTCGGTGCCGTTCTTTATTTTCAGCATTCTTTCGGGCTTGCCGTTTTTGTCGTAATACCACAGGTGTTTTTCAGAAGTTGAATAACCGCCGGGCGAAAACGACAAGCTGGTAATGCCCGATAGCTGATTATTGGCATCGTAGGTATACTGAATCACGGTTTTATTGCCGTCGCTGGTATCGATGCTTTGCGTCAGTTGTCCTTTATCGTTAAACTGATGGGTGGTTTCGTCTTTACCACTCAGGTCGGTAGTGGTAACCGTGGTTATTATGCTAAAATTATTCGATATGTTTTGGGTACCGCCAAATCCCTCAATGGGCTGGTTGTTGTTATCGAAGCTGGTCATTTGAACAGCTTTGATCTTATTCGTTTGATAAATAGCCCGCTTTTTATTGATTTCGTTGGTCATTACAAGGTCGTTGTAATAATGCTGACTGTGGGCTGTATGAGTAAGCAAACAAACAAAAACGGTAAATACCAGGATTTTATTCATATTAAAAACGGCTGTTTTTTTTATCGCTTTAGAAACGAAGAATTTGATCGAATAATACAATGCAACTTCGAATTTTTCTGTAAAATAACCTCTTTCCTTATTTTTAATGAAATTTTACCATTTGTCACATAGTAAAGAGCGTCACGAAAAAAAATGCCTGAATTGTAATGCTGATCTGTTTGGAAGGTTTTGTCATGTATGCGGACAGGAAAATATTGAGCCAAAAGAAACGGTTTGGGGGCTAATCAGCCATTTTTTTTACGATATAACCCATTTCGACGGTAAGTTTTTCAGTACTTCGAGGTACCTGATAACCCGCCCCGGTTTTTTACCCAAAGAGTATCTCGAAGGCAGGCGTGCCCGTTACCTGCATCCTATCAGAATGTATGTTTTTACTTCTGCCGTATTTTTTCTGATCTTCTTTTCGCTGGTGAACGTTAAAAACTGGAATTCCGACGATGAGGATGACAGGAAAGAGGCCCAAAAAAATGAAACCGGAAGAAATGATTCAGCCATAATAAAGCTTGATACTGTAAGGGCACATTCACTGGCCAAAGCCGGGAATAAAGCCGATTCTGCAAAGGTTGCAGAAGCATTTGAGGAAGCCAGGAAATCGCTTGCTGTTCCCGAAAAAAAAGCCCCTTCGAAAAAGAAGAAAGAAAAAAAGAAGAACAAGGTTGATGTAAACGTACAAGAAGGTATAAAATATAACAGCATAAAGGAATATGATTCGGCTCAACATACCCTTCCCAAAGATGAACGCGCCGGCTGGTTCGAGCGTACCATG
Source organism: Niastella sp. sgz303648 (assembly GCF_059587045.1). Classification (NCBI taxonomy): domain Bacteria; kingdom Pseudomonadati; phylum Bacteroidota; class Chitinophagia; order Chitinophagales; family Chitinophagaceae; genus Niastella; species Niastella sp. sgz303648. Next base: position 172,829 of record NZ_JCAPSW010000002.1, read on the forward strand.
CAGCATCGTGGTATAGAATTACGCAACCGGTATGGCGATAATGGCGACACGCTGGAAGAAGAGCTGATGGAGCGGTTTTTTCATAGCTTCCCATACCTGCTGTTCGTTTCATTACCATTGTATGCCCTGTATTTAAAACTACTTTACGTGCGGCGCAAACAATTTTTATTTGTAAGCCACGCCCTTTTTCTCATTTACCTTTATATTTTTACCTTCATCGATCTGTTACTGGTGTTTGGGGTACAAAAGCTAAAAGATGCTTTGGGATGGAGCTGGCTGTACGGACTTGAAGCAATTCTGCTGTTATATGGGATGTATTATGCTTACAAAGCCATGCGTAAATTTTATGGCCAGGGTGGGGGAAAAACATTCTTAAAATTCACCATATTGAACATATTGGCTTTCTTTTCCCTTATATTCCTGTTCACGGTATTCTTATCTGTTATTTTGTTCAAACTTTAACAAATTGTGTTTATGCAACAACAACCGGTGGCCGCAGCTTTTATGCGATTGGTAGGTATTATGGATGATTTAAGGGAAAAGTGTCCGTGGGATAAAAAGCAAACCGAGCAAACCCTGCGGCCGCTGACGATTGAAGAAATGTACGAACTGACCGACGCCATTACCGATAAAGACTGGAAGGGTATAAAGGAAGAGATCGGCGACCTGTTGCTGCATATTGTATTTTATGCCAAAATAGGCGCTGAACAACAACAATTTACTCTCGAAGAAGCTATTAATGGCATCTGCGATAAACTGATACACCGGCATCCGCATATTTATGGCGATGTGCAGGTAAAGGACGAGGAAGAAGTAAAACAGAACTGGGAAAAGCTGAAGTTGAAAGAAGGTAAGAAGTCGGTGCTCAGCGGCGTGCCTGTTTCACTGCCTGCCGTAGTAAAAGCCACCCGCCTGCAGGAAAAAGCAAAGCAGGTTGGTTTTGAATGGGATAATCGCGAGCAGGTTTGGGATAAGGTCGAAGAGGAAAGTCGCGAACTGCACGAAGCTGTAGCTGAAAACAAGCAGCACAGGATAGAAGAGGAATTTGGCGACCTGCTTTTTTCACTGATCAATTATGCACGATTTTTGCAGATAGATGCTGAAAACGCCCTCGAAAAGACTAACAAAAAATTTATAAAGCGATTTACGCTGATGGAGCAGGAGGCTTTGCAACAGGGTAAATCGCTTACGGATATGACCCTGAACGAGATGGATGCTATCTGGAATACGATCAAAAAACAAAACCCCGATACTTGAATCAGTTGCAGCAAAAATTATTGAACAGGCATACCTACACATTATTGGCTGCCATTGGTTTGTTTACTATTGCCTGGATCCTGAACAGGTATGTAACCGATGTTACCTCGCCACGATATTTTGCCCGTATCATTCAGGAAAGAATACAGCAAAAAGAAAAAGATTTTCAACAGGTCACCAGCGATACTACTTTAATGGGCCGGCTGGTTGATCAAAGATATACCGAAAGCGAGCTGCAGGATTTGCTCGACAAAGAAAAAGGGTATGGGTTATACATCTATGATGAAACCGAAACGGCTTTTGATGTGCCGCCCGCCCTGCTTTTCTGGAATACTCAACAAATACTTCCGCTTAAACGCGTACCGGAAGACAGTGCGAGCCGAATGGAACGGTTATCGAATGGTGTGTATATATCAGATGACACCGCGAAAAGTCGTCTCGACCGGTTATCAAACGGTCTTTATGTTCATAATTTCAAGGTTTTATTACTGCGTAACGACCGGCGCCTGATTGCAGAAGCGCTGATACCGGTAATGCGGAAGTGGCAGTATAACGTTGAAACTGAAAATCTGCAAAAGGAATTTGTTGGCTTCAAAGGAGCCACGCGGCAGGTTGATATTACCAATACGGTAACCGATTTCCCGGTAAAAAGTGTTTCGGGCGAAGTGTTGTTTTACCTGCAACAAAACACCCTGCATGGCCGGCCGCATAATGTGTGGGTGATATCATTGACGATAGTCGGTTTCTTTTTGTTATTCCTGTTCCTGCACCAGGGGGCTGATTATGTAGGCCGCACATATGGTATATGGTACGGCATTGGATTACTGACTGGTGTGGTAGGGGCCATACGACTGATCGTTTATGGTTTTCCCGATATTTTGGCCCTTCGCCAGTTTGAACTCTTCGATCCTGCTATTTACGGGTCGAGTTATGTATTAAGCTCGCTGGGCGACCTGCTCATTAATGCGCTGTTGCTAACCTGGGTAATTACTTTTATTAACCGGCGCATAAATATAGCGGATATTCGCCCTTATAACGAACCCTGGAAAAACTGGCTGGCGCTGGGTGCATCCATAAGTGCACTGGTGATTGTAACGTTTACGTTTACGACCATTTTGCAAACCATGGTATCGGATGCCAAGATATCATTCAACGTTACCAACTTCTTCAGCTTAATTGCAACACCATATAGTTTTGTAGGTTTTTTTGTGCTGGCAACGCTGGCGATTACCTATTTTTTCATGTCGCAGATATTGCTGACCGTGGCGGGGAAAATGGTGGGCGATAGAAACTATTTTATGTTCATTATTGCCGCGGGTGTTGGATTGATCATACTAACATTCACCGGCAACAATAGCATCGTTGAACTGAACCTGTATGTATTGCCCTGGCTGCTGGCTTTTATGTGGCTGATGCAACAGCGCATTTTTGCAGGTCTTAACTTCAGACTGAATGTGTCGGAAGTATTGTTCTGGCTGTTCGTGTTCTCGTTCTCTATGTCGGCTGTGATCATTTTTGAAAATGGAAAAATTGAACTGGAAGAGCGCAAACGTTTTGCCGAAAAACTGGCCCTTCAGGCCGACCCCACGAGTGAACACCTGCTGAGCGTTAATCTTGCCTATCTCGATAGTAATTTTGTGGTGCAGAATATGGGCCGCTTCAGCATGCGGCAAAGCAATGCTTATCTCAAAGACAGTATTGTACGAAGAAGTGTTGATCTGAACCGGCAATATGATATCAGGATATTCACGTTCGATTCAACCGATAATCCCCTGTTCAATGGTGAGCAGGCTTCGTTTGATACCCTGAACACCATATGGCAGATACAGGGTAAAAAAACGGCTATTTCGGGCATGCGCTTCTTTGAACGTTCGTTCGATAAGTTCTCCTATATTTTCAGGCGCGAAGCAATCAAAGGGAAACAAAAACTGGGATCCTTATTTGTGCTGGCCGATCCGCGGCGAAATAAGAATGAAGCGCTTACACCCGAGTTGTTCCGGCAAAACAACGTAATGCTGCCCGAACAGTATTCTTCGGTATACTCATACGCCATTTACGACAGCAACCGCAACCTGATATCGAATTACAACGATTACGCCTTTCCAACGCATCTGGCCGAGGGGCTCATACCCCAAAATGAATTTGAACGCCGCCGCAATAATTCATTCGAAGAATTGTGGTACCGGCCTTCATCAGATAAAGTGGTGATCATAGCCCGCAAAAGAAATTCTTTCATAGAGGCTATTACCTTGTTTGCCTATCTGTTCAGTACTTTTTTATTTCTGCTGGCATTTTACCGGTTCACTTCGCTGATCATCCGCAGTCGCTTCCATTGGTCAGAATTGAAACAGTACATGCAGTTAAGCATCCGTTCGCAGATACACAGTACCATTTTGATGGTGAGTTTGTTGTCGTTCGTTGTGATCGGTGTGGCTACCATTCTGTTCTTCATAAACCGGTACCAGCGTAATAACCAGGACCGGCTCACCCGCGCCATGCAGATCATGGTGAACCAGGTGCAAACGCATATCAACCAGCGCCATTCGTTTACTGATACGGTATTTTATGAGCCGGTGTTCAACGAACAAATGGAGCACCTGATACAGGAAATAAGTGAAGTACATGGTATGGATGTGAACCTGTATGATACCCTGGGCGATTTACGGGTAACATCTAACCAGGATATGAATATTTATATCAGCGGGGTGTTAAGCACCAAGATGAACCCGCTGGCTCATTACCGGTTATATCATTTACAGCAGGTGCAAACGGTTACCAACGAACAGGTGGGAAAGCTCGATTACCTGAGTATTTATTCACCCATTCGAAACGAACGCGGGCATGCCGTTGCTTTTTTGAATATTCCATCGTACAGCAGTCAGGCCGAATTGAAACAGGAGATCTCGAACTTTGTGGTAACGGTCATTAACCTGATCGCATTTATATTTCTCATAGCGGGCGGTATTGCGCTGGTGATCACCAACCGCATTACGCAGTCGTTTACCATCATTAGTCAAAAGATGCGCGAAGTGAACCTGCGTAAGGTGAATGAGGCCATTAACTGGAAACGCGATGATGAAATAGGGGTACTGGTAAGGGAGTATAACAAGATGGTGCAGAAACTCGAAGAAAGTGCCGAAACGTTGGCCAAAAGTGAACGTGAGGGCGCCTGGCGACAAATGGCCCGGCAGGTAGCGCATGAGATCAAGAACCCGCTTACCCCCATGAAGCTGAGCATTCAATACCTGCAAAAAGCCATCGACAATAATCAAACCGATGTAAAAACGCTTACTACCAATGTTGCCAAAACACTGGTAGAACAGATAGATCACTTATCAAAAATCGCCAGTGACTTTTCGCAATTCGCCAATATTGGTAACCCCAAAAACGAAGTATTTGATCTGCACGAAATGCTGCAATCGTTAGCTGCACTATATAATGCCGGCGGCAATCTTGATTTTAAATGGAACCCGGTTGAGCAAAAAGTATTGTTGTTTGCCGACCGTACGCAACTAAACCGCTTGTTCACCAATTTGCTGCAAAATGCCGTTGAAGCCTGCACCATTCGCGACCGGCGAATTATTCGCATGAATGAACAACTGAACAATGAATACATTACCGTAAGTGTAACCGATAATGGCGAGGGCATTCCCGAGCAAACGCAGTCGCGCATATTCACGCCCAACTTCACTACCAAAACATCGGGAACGGGTTTAGGTCTGGCCATGAGTAAGGGTATTGTTGAGCAGGCCAAAGGCGAAATATGGTTTGTGACTAAGGAAGGAACGGGAACAACGTTTTATGTGAAAATACCGTTGTTGAGAGCAAATTAATATCGAATATTGAATGTTGAATTTCAAATATCGAAATGTCGAATGTTGAGCACTTTACTTCAACATTCGACATTTAACATTCGATATTCAATATTTAATTATAAGCCTCGTGCGGCCTTACGTTTCTGCAAGTACTCCTCAAACTCCTGCGACGAAAAGCTGCTGAGGTTTCGATCTTTTGTGAGTCCGCCTTTTTGCGCTGCCAGCACCCCGTAACGGCAGTCATCATATCCTTCAACAGCATGCGCATCGGGGTCGATGGAAATGAGTACGCCTTTTTCAAGCGCATAATCGATCCATCGCCAGTCGATATCGAGGCGGCGGGGGTGAGCATTCAGTTCAATGACCACCTGGTGTTCAACGCAGGCATCGATAATAGTTACATGATCAACGGGGTAACCGGGACGGCTGAGTAATAAGCGTCCGGTCATATGGCCCAATATAGTTGTATAAGGATTTCGAATGGCGTTCAGCAGCCGCATCATGGCTTTTTCTTCCGTCATTTTTAAATTCGAGTGTACCGAAGCGATCACGAGATCGAAGGTACCCAGTACGTTATTCGAATAATCGAGCTCGCCATCGTTCAGAATATCACATTCAATGCTTTTAAATATCTTAAAGGGCGCCAGTTTATCGTTCAGCTCATCAATGTATTTATGTTGTTCTTTGATGCGTTCTTCGGTTAATCCGTTGGCGTAAAAGGCGCTTTTGCTGTGGTCGCTGATCACGAGGTATTCATAACCCTGGGTGATACATGCTTTTGCCATTTCCTCAACGGTGTTAACCCCATCGCTCCACTGGCTGTGACTGTGAATGATGCCTTTGATATCACCCGGCTGAATAAGCGTACCCTTATTTTTCGGGGAGGTAACTACATCGGCTTTTTCGCGCAGTGCCGGTTGAATAACGGGTAACTGAAGCGATTCAAAAATCGCTTCTTCCGACTGGCTGTTCAATGCGTTGTTCCAGCCCGGCAATGCCTGACAGGCTGTAATGAATTCTTCGCTGGCGCTGGTGGTAAACAGGGTAGGGTAGAAGCCCGCATCGGTAGTGCTGTAAAATTTCAGCAAAACATTTTCGGGTCCCATTACGCTGATGATATCATCCAGTGTTTCTGAGGTGGTGTAATTATTGGCGCCGAGAAATGCGAGCAGTTCGGTGGAGGTAGCGGTAGTTACCCATTCTAACCGGTCGATGATCTCAGATTGACGCCTAAATTGTCCGGTTAGTGCAAATTGCCGGTTGGGAAACTGCGTTTTTAAAGTGGCATCAATAACGGCGGCGTAGCTTTCTGTTTCGGCATACAGGTGACTGCCCTGGCTTTTCATGTAAAACTCAATGGTTTCCTTCACGTTTTGTTGCGTTTTGGCGCCAAAGCCTTTGTACAGCAGCAAACGGTTCTCGTTACAGGCATATAATAGTTCGCCCACCGACTCAACGCCCATTTCTTTCCAGATGGTAGCAATTTTTTTGGGACCAAGTCCTTTTATGTTCATCATTTCCAGCACACCCGGCGGGGTTTTGGAAATATAATCTTCGAGGGTGCTCAGCTTGCCGGTTTGCAGCAATTCAATAATCTTTTTGGCAACCGAATCGCCGATTCCTTTTATTGAAACCAGTTTATTTTCGGGTATCTCTGCCAGCGGCTGTGTTATTTTTTCAATGGCAAAGGCGGCGCCTGAATAAGTTCTCGACCTGAACGAATTTTCGCCATGCATATCCATCAGCTTCGCCAGCAGCGAAAATTGTTCAGCAATGAAGTAGTTGTCGACCATATTGATGGCAATTGTAATGATTAATGAATTATATGCCGCTAAATTAAATGATTCCGGTTATTACCAAAGGGGTTCCTGATAGGTATTAAAAACACGCAGAATATTAACGTAATAGTTGGCCTCGTCGATTGTATATGTAATAAGAAAAGGGAATCTTTTAACGGGTTTACAGCGAATGTTTTTGTATCGTATGGCAGACGCGGCAGGTGTAAGGGCAATGCGTTCAAAATATTCCTGAATCACATCTGCAAAGCGGTAGCCAAGGTCGGTAGCAAGCGCATTATAATATTCTATAGCTGTATCAATATCATCAACAGCAGTAGGGGTAATGCAGATGGTATAAGGCATCAGGGTTTTTTAAACCGGTGTTTGATATCGTTCCATTTAAGTAAATAATCCGGGTTGGAGGCTATGTTGACCAATTCTTTGTCAAGAGCTGCTTTTTGCTGTTCAGTAAGTTCAATGGCTTCTTCTTCGGGAATAGTTTCCACGGCATGCACCTTGATCAGGTCTTCAATAAGAGCCGCAGCATATTGTTTTTTAATGCGGATATGAAAAGTGTTTTCAGACATATGAGAATGTTTTTAGGATATAAGGTATTTGGGTGGAAAGTACATTAATACGAATTTACGCAATTTATAGATGGTATCCAAAGCCTAAAGGCAATCAGTCGGAGGCTATTCACTTAATGCCCTCAGGCTTTTTTCTAACTGCTACTCCCAACTCATCACAACTCCACCACCACATCATCCTGCTCAACAAACACGCCCTCGTGCAACACCACATTTTTCACCACCGATGCAATGGGCGCTACAATGGTCGATTCCATTTTCATGGCTTCGATCACAAACAGGGGTGTGTTCTTTTTGATGGTATCGCCTGCTTTTACCAGTATTTTCGACAGCTTGCCCTGTAACGGCGCGCCGATTTCGTTGGGGGCGCTTACTTTTTTATGCGTGGGTTTTACCGAGGTAAAGCTTCTGTCTTTTACAAATATCGAACGCGTTTGTCCGTTGAGTTTAAAAAATACCTGCTTGTACCCGTTCTCGTCCGTTTCGCCCATGTATACAAACTTGATCAGAATGCTTTTGCCGGGCGCCAGCTCAATCAACGTTTCTTCATTGGGCTTTAATCCGAAAAAGAATACAGGCGAGGGAACATAATAAACTTCTCCGTAGGTTGATTTAAACTGATGGTATTCATCAAACACTTTGGGATAAAACAGGTACGATAACAAATCGAGGTTACTGTACCGCGTTCCGTATTTTGCTTCGAACTTTTCCTGCTCCAGCGAAAGGTTCAAAGGTTGTAAATGGGCATTCGGACGATCGGTATAAGCCCTTTCATTTTTCAGTATGATCTTTTGCAATGATGCGGGAAAGCCGCCGGGCGTTTGTCCCAGATCGCCACGGAACAATCCGATCACCGAATCGGGGAAAGAAATGGTTTCGCCTTTTTCATATATATCCTGCTCGGTGTATCCGTTGGCTGTCATGAACAGCGCCATATCGCCCACCACCTTCGACGAAGGCGTTACTTTTACTATATCACCAAACAGCTTGTTCACCACCACATAATTTTTCTTGATATCGGTGAACTGGTCTTCGAGCCCCAGCGAGCGCGCCTGTGGACGCAGGTTGGAATATTGTCCGCCGGGTATTTCATGATCAAACACTTCGGCAGTGCCTGCTTTTAACTGCGATTCGAACGGATAATAAAATTCACGCACATCTTCCCAGTAATTGCTTAGCTCATTCAGCTTTTGCAGGTTCATGGGCTGCTCGCGCTCATGGCCCTTCATCATGGCCACTATTGAATTGAAATTGGGTTGCGACGTGAGGCCCGACATAGAAGCCAGCGCCACATCAATTACATCAACACCCGCTTCAATGGCTTTCAGGTAAGTAGCGCTTTGTATCGACGAGGTATCGTGCGTGTGCAGGTGAACCGGAATGTTAATGGCTTTTTTCAGTTCGCTTACCAGTATGCCTGCCTGCATGGGTTTTAACAAACCGGCCATGTCTTTTATACCGAGCATATGCGCACCGGCATCTTCGAGCCGTTTGGCGAGGTCGATATAATATTGCAGGTTGAATTTGTGGTTGCGTTCCGGATCCAGAAAATCACCGGTATAACAAATGCATGCTTCGGCCAATCCGCCCGTTCTTTCGCGAACGGCGCGGATGCTTACCTGCATTCCTTCGAGCCAGTTCAGCGAATCGAATATGCGAAAGATGTCGATGCCGTTCTTCCACGATTCTTCAATAAATGTTTCTACCAGGTTATCGGGATACGCTGTATAACCCACGGCATTGGAGCCGCGTATCAGCATCTGGAATAAAATATTGGGAATGCGTTCGCGTAACAGTTGCAATCGCTGCCAGGGACATTCGTGTAAAAAGCGCAGGGCAACATCGAACGTAGCGCCGCCCCACATTTCGAGCGAAAATATTTCAGGGTGATTTTTCGCTACTGTTTCTGCCACCCTCAGTATATCGGTAGTGCGTACGCGCGTAGCCAGTAGCGACTGGTGTGCATCGCGAAACGTGGTATCGGTATATTGAATGGCGTTGGAATTTTTTAACCAGTTAATGAACCCGTCGCGGCCCAGTTCGGTCAGCAGGTCTTTGGTGCCTTTGGTGATAGTACGCTGCACGGTATCGGGCACCACCGGTGTACGAAAAGTAATATTGGGATTTATTTCAGAAACATCGGGATTGCCGTTTACAATAATTTCAGCAAGGTATTGCAGCGCTTTGGTGCCCCTGTCCATACGTGGTGTTAGCTGAAACAGCTCCGGATGGTTATCGATAAAATCAACCGTTGCATCGCCGCTTTGAAAGGTAGCATGTAGCAATACGTTCTCCAAAAAAGCAATATTTGTTTTAACGCCCCTGATACGAAATTCTTTTAAAGTGCGCACCAAACGATCGCAGGTTTCGGCCAGGTTGCGGCCGCTGGCGGTGATCTTTACCAGCAACGAATCAAAGAAAGGGGAGATGCTAACGCCGGGGTAGGAGCTTCCTTCATCTAATCGAATACCTGGTCCGCCTGCATTGCGGTAGGCGATCAACGTACCAAAGTCGGGTTTGAAATTGTTGGATGGATCTTCGGTAGTAACCCGGCATTGAATGGCCACGCCTGATATTTGCAGTTGCTGTTGCGAAATAATATTGATCGGCGCATCGGTTAGCGCATATCCCTGTGCTATCAGCAGCTGGCTTTTAACAATATCAATACCGGTTATTTCTTCTGTTACCGTGTGCTCAACCTGTATACGCGGATTTACTTCAATAAAATAGATGTTCCCGGCCTTGTCGACCAAAAACTCAACCGTGCCCGCATTATTATAATTAACCTGTTTGCAAATACGAATGGCGTAATCGTGCAGTTGTGTACGGGTTTCGGGTTTCAACGAAATAGCAGGCGCTACTTCAACCACTTTCTGAAAACGGCGTTGTACCGAGCAGTCGCGTTCGAACAGGTGAATGACATTGCCATGATGATCGCCCAATATCTGCACTTCGATGTGTTTGGGCGATTCGATAAACTTTTCAAAGAACACGGTATCATTTCCAAATGCGGTTTTTGCTTCATTGCGGGCTTCCTGCATTGTTTTTTGCAGTTCTTCATCGTTTCGTACCACGCGCATGCCCCGGCCGCCACCACCCGCTGCTGCTTTAATGATAATGGGATAGCCAATGCGTTGTGCTTCCTGATGAGCAATTGCCGGCATATTGATATCGGCCTGGCTATCTTCGATCATGGGCACGCCTGCCTTACGCGCTACTTTTTTGGCGGCAATTTTATCGCCCAGTTGTTCCATGATATAAGCCGAAGGACCAACAAAGGCAATATTTTCTTCGGCGCATCTTTGTGCAAAGCGGGCATTTTCTGACAGGAAACCGTAACCGGGATGAATGGCATCGGCGTGTTCGCGTTTGGCAACGCGAATAATTTCTTCTATATCGAGATAAGGTTTCAGCGGATCATCATTTTTGCCGATCTGATAAGATTCATCGGCTTTATACCGGTGCAATGAGTACCGGTCTTCGAATGTGTAAACGGCAATGGTTTTAATATTTAATTCGGTAGCAGCACGCAATACCCTGATAGCAATTTCGCCTCGGTTGGCAACAAGAATTTTTTTGAACATGACAAAGCAGTTGTTGTGTATAATATAAAAACAGTCGGGCAACGGTCTTTCATCAAAAGACATTGGATTTTTTTTATAAAAAAGTAGTGCCAGGGGCAAATTTGTTTGTTTGAGGTTTGTGGTTTGTAGTTGCTGCCGCGATTTTGAAAATCATTATTACCTCGCCACACCTTAAAATTGTAACAGGATCAAAATCGCACAGTACGATCCACCGAAAGAACCACAAACCACAAACCATAAACTGCCAATGCAATTTCTTCAAATTCGCCATTACACGGGGGCGCACTATACAATGTTGACAATAAGTTTACATGTGACTATCGGTTAAGCCGGTACCGAACAGATAAAGGATAACGTTCCGGACTTCAGTAGTAGGTGAGTTTTCTCTGTTGTAGTGAATGTGCAAAGTACAGTATTAAAATAAAACGGCAGCAGGTTATCGATGAAGTTATTTTGGTAAATCATTGAATGGAATAAGCATCCGGGTAAGAAAGTTTTTTTTATAAAGAAGTAATACAGATATTAAAAATGCGATCCAATGAAATGCAGGCGGGGACCGGGTTTCGTGAGGTAGGTGATGATCCTGAGCGGGCTTGCCCTGAGCGTAGTCGAAGGGTCGAAGGATTCTTGTTTGGCGCTGAGCGAAGTCGAAGCGCCAACTCTGTTGCCTGTGGCACCAATATAAATGGCCAAAGGCCATAGAATGAAACTGCGGAGCTACAAGTTCCGCAGAGCGTCTACAATAAAAAAGTCCCGAAGTAAACTTCGGGACTTTGATATTTTTTGCTTTCCAAAAAGCTGAAGTTATTTCTTCTTCTTTGCAGCTTTCTTTTTCTTGGGAGCGGCTTTCTTTGCAGCTTTTTTTGCAGCTTTTTTCTTAGTTGCCATGTTTTTGTGAATTTAACGGTTAGTAAATAGAATTTAACAAGTGTAAAAATAAAAACTAATTTCAAACCGCCAAAAATTTTTTCACATTTTGTGAAAAAATCATTATGCAACAAACATGTTAGGCAACAGCTACAATGTTCACGATCGTTTTATCGTTCGAACTCTTCTTGAATTCAACTACGCCATCCTGTAACGCAAACAAAGTGAAGTCTCTTCCAATACCAACATTTTTTCCGGGATGATATACAGTGCCACGTTGACGAACGATGATGTTACCGCTAACAGCAGGTTGACCACCATAAATTTTAACGCCTAAGCGTTTGCTTTGTGAGTCGCGACCGTTCTTTACACTGCCTTCCCCTTTTTTATGTGCCATTGTAATTAATTTGAAAATTTGAAAAATGAGATAATTTGAAAATGCAAAAGACAAATCAAATTATTTAAGCAATTCCTGTTACTAAAATTTTAGTATACTGAGTACGATGACCATGTTTCTTGCGGAAACCTTTTCTTCTTTTCATTTTAAAAGCGATTACTTTATCGCCCTGAACCTGGTCAATGATCTCTGCTTTAACAGAACCTTTAACTGCAGTACCAACTGATAATTTACCCTCATTATCCAGCAAAAGGATCTCTGAGAATTCAACCTTGTCTCCGGCCTTGCCATCAACACGTGGTACAAATAAAGTTTGGTCCTTTTGAACCTTAAATTGCTGTCCGGCTATTTTAACAATTGCAAACATGGATTTCCAAAATTAGGAGTGCAAAGGTAAGGGTTTGCAGCAGATTGTGAAGGTTTTACAGGTATTTTTTTACAATTTTTAGAGCAGCGAAGGCTTATTTTTTGTAAAGGTATAATAATTAAATGGTTACATTGTTTGAAAGGTTAGATTGTTGGGAGTCCGCCCCAGCTATCATTACCTGTAAATAAAGCAGGTTAATAGGGTAAGGAGCGCAGGGCAGGCTTGCATATTATTATATATGTTTTTCCGTACCGGGCCTGCATGATTTTTATCAGGGCTTTTAAAATGAGCGTAAAACCATCTAACTATCAAACAATCCAACCATCAATCCTGTTCTGTAAACACAAAACGCTCTTTGTGTATTTCAACAATTGACGTAGGTTTGTTTTTCCTAAAGACTGGAATACGGGATTCAATGAAAATAAAATCGTTTCTGGCAAAACCTTTTGCCCACTATATATATAAAGGCATCAAAAAAGGCATGACTACCGCAGTAGCTGATCAGGAAAACATTCTGAAAGAGCTGCTCAAAACAGGTAAGGCAACTGAATTTGGTAAAGACCACCATTTTCAGGATATAAATGTGTATGAAGAATTTGTTCAGGCCGTTCCTGTGCGCGATTACGAACAGTTCAAGCCGTATATAGAAAAAATAAAGGAAGGAAAGCACAACGTGCTGTGGAAAGGCCGGCCTATTTATCTTGCCAAAACTTCAGGCACCACCAGTGGTATTAAATATATACCTATCAGTAAGGAGTCGATCGATAACCATATCAACACGGCACGCAATGCGCTGTTGTGTTATATTGCCGAATCGGGCAATACCAATTTCACCGATGGTAAAATGATCTTTTTATCGGGTTCGCCCGAGCTGGAGCGTATCGGCGGCATACCCACCGGGCGTTTAAGCGGTATAGTAAACCATCATGTGCCGAGCTATTTGCGCGCAAATCAATTGCCTTCTTACGAAACCAATTGTATCGACGACTGGGAAACCAAACTCGATAGCATAGTGGCCGAAACCATCAACCAGGATATGACGCTGATCAGCGGCATTCCGCCATGGATGCAAATGTATTTCGACAGGCTGATGGAGAAAACCGGTAAAAAGATCAGGGAAATATTTCCCAACTTTTCGGTACTGGTGCATGGCGGTGTAAACTTCGAACCCTATAAAACCAAATTGCTCGAAAGCATTGGTTCATCTATTGCCACTATTGAAACATTTCCTGCATCGGAAGGATTTTTTGCATTTCAGGATTCGCAGCAGGCCGAAGGGTTATTATTAAATACCAACAGCGGCATTTACTTCGAATTTGTTCCTGCCAATGAAATATTCAATACCAACCCTACCCGCTTATCGTTAAAAGATGTTAAAGTGGGCGAGAATTATGCCATGCTGGTAAATAGCAATGCCGGTTTATGGGGCTACAACCTTGGCGATACCGTGAAATTTGTTTCAACCAATCCATACCGGCTGGTAGTAACCGGTCGTATCAAACATTTTATTTCGGCTTTTGGCGAACACGTTATTGGAGAAGAAGTGGAGCACAGTCTTATAAAAGCTGCCGAAGAAGAAGGCATACACATTACCGAGTTTACCGTAGCTCCCATGATACAGCAGGGCAAGGGCAAATCGTACCACGAGTGGTTTATTGAATTTGAAAATAAGCCGGCCAACCTCGACCGGTTTGCATTGAAGGTTGATACCTATTTGCGTAATAAGAACATCTATTATAATGATCTGATCACCGGTAATATATTGTTACCGCTTCATATTCGCCCGGTAAAAAAGCATGGGTTCATTGATTTTATGAAATCCATTGGTAAATTAGGCGGTCAAAACAAAGTGCCCCGTTTGAGCAATGACCGCAATATTGCTACGGCACTTGAAAAATATGTTGAGTAGTTTTTGCGTTTAGGCTGTCTGATTTGCTTATATAAAAAACATTATTGAACCGGAACATGTCGAACAGTATTTCACACAGACGCATTGCTTTATTTGGATCTACGGGTTCAATTGGCAGTCAGGCGCTGGAAGTTATTGCCGCCAATCCCGACAAATTCACAGCGGAGATATTAACTGCACAGAGTAATGATGAACTGTTAATAAAACAGGCCCTGCAATTTGATCCCAATATTGTTGTTATTGGCGATGAACGTAAATATGCTACTGTAAAAGAAGCGTTGTCGCACACCAATACCAAAGTATTTGCCGGTGAAAAGGCACTTGAAGACGTGGCTTCGATGGATTGTTACGACATGATGCTGGCGGCCATTGTTGGTTTTGCTGGATTACGTCCTACATTATGCGCGCTCGATGCCGGTAAGGCCATTGCTCTTGCCAATAAAGAAACGCTGGTGGTTGCAGGTGATATAGTAATGCAGAAGGCGATCGAAAAAAGAGTGCCTGTTATTCCGGTCGATTCAGAACATTCGGCCATATTTCAGTGCCTTGTAGGCGAAACCCGCAATAAGATCGAAAAGGTTATTTTAACAGCCAGCGGCGGACCTTTTTTGGGTAAGAAGCCTAATTACCTCGTAAATGTAAAACGCGATCACGCTCTGCAGCACCCCAACTGGCAAATGGGCGCTAAAATAACTATAGATTCAGCCACGCTGATGAACAAGGGATTAGAGATGATAGAAGCCCGGTGGTTGTTCGACCTGGGGCCCGAGCAGGTGAATGTGCTTGTTCATCCGCAAAGTATTATACACAGCATGGTGCAGTTCGAAGATGGCAGCATCAAAGCGCAGATGGGGTTGCCCGATATGAAGCTGCCCATACAATATGCGCTCGCTTTTCCGCACCGCATTCCAAATGAGTTTCCCCGGTATAATTTCAAAAACCCCTGTTCGCTTACATTCGAAGAGCCCGATACCAAAACCTTCCGCAACCTGGTACTGGCTACAGAAGCTCTGTTCAAGGGGGGCAACCAACCTTGTGTATTGAATGCTGCCAATGAAATTGCCGTATTTGCCTTTTTACGCAACCGTATCGGGTTTTTAGACATGACCGATTTGATTGAACGAACCCTGCAGCATGTGCCTATGATCGAAAAACCCACGCTGGAAGAATATTTTGACAGCGATGGTGAGGCGCGTAATTTTGCTGCCTCACTCATTAAGTTGTAAGTCGTAAGTTGTAAGTAGTAAGTGGCGAGTAGGAGAGTGGGCAGTAGGCAGTAGGCAGTAGTTGTTTCCGGTGATTATAATAAGGGTGTCTGCATCGAAAGCCCTGCAACCTGAAACTTGTAACCTGCAACTTGTAACCTGCAACTGGTAACCGGCTTTAGGTAAACTTTTTCACAATTTTGGTGAGCGGTTAACCGAATTGCAGGATTATTCGATATTTTGAGGCTATTTTAAATTAAACGCATCGCGTATTTAGCGCTTATGATCACATTGTTAGCAATAGATTGGGCTGTAGTAGGTATAAAAGCCGGGCAGTTGGTATTATGCTTATCGATACTTGTCATATTACACGAAATGGGCCATTTTCTTCCCGCCAAATGGTTCAAATGCCGCGTTGAGAAATTTTACCTGTTCTTTGATCCCTGGTTTTCACTGGCAAAAAAGAAGATTGGTGAAACCGTTTATGGTATTGGCTGGTTGCCACTGGGAGGATATGTAAAGATTTCGGGTATGATCGACGAGAGCATGGACAAAGAGGCAATGAAAATGCCTCCCCAGCCCTGGGAGTTCCGCAGTAAAAAGCCCTGGCAACGCCTGATCATTATGATCGGCGGTGTTACTGTAAATCTGATATTAGGTTTTTTCCTTTTTGCCATGATTTTGTGGGTGTGGGGTGAAGAGTACCTGCCGGCAAAAAATGCGGTATATGGCATTTATGTCGATAGCCTCGGAAAAAGCGTTGGTTTGAAGGATGGCGATAAAATTGTATCGGTAAGCGGCAAAGAGGTGGAGAATTTTCAGCGCCTGAGCACCGATATCATTTTAAATGAGGCCAAAACCATTCAGGTGGTACGTAACGGTCAAAATGTTGATGTACCGATTCCCGAAGGCACCATCAGCAAACTGATAAAACGTAAAGGCGATCCTTTGGCTTACGCCAAATTTCCGGCTGTGGTTGATTCTGTTCCCAAAACGTCCAAATTCAAGTCGGGCAGTTTGCAGAAAGATGACCAGATCGTTGGGTTTAACAATCAATCCATTACGTCGTTGTATGAATTAAACGATGTAAAAAAGAACTATAAGAATAAAGAAGTTACCATCACCGTATTGCGTAATCAAACCGATACGGCCCAGGTACAGGTTCAGCTATCGGCCGACGCCAGTATTGGTTTCTTTCCCCGTTCACCCGAAAAACTCCTGACCTTTTCAGTAAAGAAATACACTTTCCTCGAGTCGTTACCCGCCGGAGTAAAAAAAGGCTGGAGCACCCTGGTAATGAACGTGCAGAACTTCAAGCTGTTGTTCACTTCGAAAGAGGTAAAAGCCAGCGAATCGCTTGGCAGCTTCTTAACCATCGGCAGCATGTTTGGCGAAAGATGGGATTGGGAGCGCTTTTGGACGATGACTGCTCTGCTGAGCATTGTATTGGCGTTTATGAATATTTTGCCCATTCCGGCCCTCGATGGCGGACACGTATTATTTACCCTGTACGAAATGATCACCGGCCGCAAACCGAGCGACAAGTTTATGGAGTATGCGCAAATGGCGGGTATGGTGCTGTTGTTAGGGGTAATGGCTTATGCATTGGGCCTGGACTTCTGGCGATATCTGTTTAAGCATTAATTATCTTCGACTTTCACGATCCTTCGACCCGCCTATGGGCGGGTCTTCGCTAAGGATACAGGTATAAATGAATCGCCCTCCCGACTTGTTCGGAAGGGCTTTTCTTTTCCATAGCCTGGAGGCCAAAGGTGTATTTTTAACTACCAGCCTTTTCCCGTTTGGGAGTTAGATTCTATACCTTTCTTTACCACCTTCTTTACACCTTCTAAGTATTTGGTAAATACCATGCTTACCTTTTTATTACCCCTTAGGTAAAGAAAAGGGTAAGCAAAACATAAAGGAGGTATAAAGAAAATACGTTCAAGGGGTATACAAAAGAGTAACCAATGAGTAAGCAATGAGTAAGCAAGAGGTATACGAAAAGTAAGCAAAGGGTAAACAAAGAGTAAACTTTGGGTAAACAATAGGTAAACTTGTATTTTGCAATATCTTGAAAATCAATTTTATGTCTAATTGAAAGGTAAACTTTAGGTAAACCTGGGGAGGTATGATATTGTGAAACAATGAGTTGCAAAATCAATATTCCCGGCCGGGCGCGATGTTTGGGTAATTCATTATGGCCAAAGCGGCTTCCGGTTGCCCATCTTTTTAAAAAATGTTAAAAACTCCTTGTGGAGAGCCTGCCTTACAACCAAAATAGCCCGTTTATTGTCTATATAGTACAGTTCAATAAATGAAAACAACTGTTCAATAAGTTGTACCGGTTAAGTGAGCTGCTGTATAATACCTTTGACAACATTCTACGAAATTTTAAAATATAAGTTTCTCATAGCAGTTAGTTTTGGTTATCTCCCCTGTAGTCTTGCAGGGGATTTTTATTTGAAGGGTGGGGCATTCGCTGGCTGGTGGATGATTCACCCTGTTGATGTTTAGATAAGGAGCTTGTAATGAATCAGGGTAAGCCCTCACCCTCCAACCGGCGGATGACCACCTTTCGGTTGATGATATATGTCTGGTAATTAAAATTTTAGCCACACCAAAGCTATTTTGGAAGGGGAAATAGCATTACTTTTGCAGGTTCTAAGTTCTCAGTTCAGGATTCTTAGTTCTTTGTTCTTCATACCTAGAACTTAAAACTTAGAACTGATTTTGGGGGTGTATGGTTTTGACAGCATAGATCTTTGAGAGTGTAAGCATGTCGTGCGTTGGATAATTAGCACGTTAATCTGAATATTCAAAATTCAAATGGCAATACACAATTTGCCATGGCTGCCTAATCAGTGATTAAGTAGTCATTAGGGCCGCCGGGCAGGTCGTTCTGTTACCACGCTCCGCCGCCGACTCAAAACAAATACAGAATGCTGCAATCGAAGGCTGTGACGGTTGCTTAAGACTATCCAGCTAAGGAAGCAATTGGTTCGTCCGGTTCCTGCTGTTTCCCTACAATTAATGCCGGAATAAACATGTAGAAAGCTCTTGGCGGATATGTTTGGACACCGGTTCGAATCCGGTCACCTCCACCAAAGCGGGGACAAAGCTAATTTTAGCTTTGTCCCCGCTTTTCTTTTGTTCTAAAATCCTTGCCAGTTCTGCAATGTAGAGGAATACACTATTCACTCTCGGAGTTCGACACTCGTCTTTTTTGCGGTTGTAGGTCATTCCTTCCGGAAATACCCAAAATTGTATCTTTTGCTTTTCCTGGTATTCGCCCAAATCCCACAGGGACGTGAGTTTGGTGGCATAGTGCAATACTTTTTCTACCAGGTTTTCAAGGTTCGACACCCTGTCATCGGCCTGGACGAGTTTGGCCTCGATTTCCCGCCGCTCGTTAATGAACTTTTCCTTATACCGGAGGAATAAGTCCCGGTCTATTTCCTCGTTGATATAACGTTCCTCCAGCCGCTGGATTTTCTTTTCCGCTTCCGCAAGCTGCTTCTGGATACGTTCCTTATCCTCCTGCTTTTCCTGGGTAAGCTGGTGATAGGTGGTGATCATTTGCCGGGCGATCACCCTGCCGGTATCTTCATTAATATTTAATTGATGGGGTATCATTAACTCCAAAAACTTTTCGTGTATCGAATCAGCCCGCTTGTTGCACTGGCAACCCTTTGTATTGCATTTGTAATAATACTCCTGGTTCTTCCATGCTTTGTAAGCCCTTAAATAAGCCCCGCAGTATTCGCATTGGATAAAACGTTTCAACGGTATATCATCGTTTTCCGGTTGGATGCTATAGCCGTGATGGTTGGACGCCAACAGTCCGTTTACCTGCAAGAACAATTCCCGTGATACCGCTTTTTCCTGTATGCCCTCTACTACTTTTCCTTCAAGCGCATTATGTACCAACAGGCCGCAATAAAACGGATTCTTTAAAAAATCACCTACTCGTCGGCTGTCAATCTTTAGTCCCTTTTCTGCCAAACGTTTTGTGATTTCCTCAATAGACAGCCCCTGCGCCTTCCAATGAAAAGCCTTCTGGATCAGCTTACCGGTTTCATTAAGGACGATGGACTTTTGACCACCGGATTTTACAATGGAATAACCAATGGGTGGCGTACTCACCCAAATGCCTTTCAGCAGCTTTTCCTTTACCCCTGCCATACACTTTTCCCGGCGGAGTTGATTATCATATTCCGAAAAAATAAACTGGATGTTCTGTTGGAGGCTGCCGCTGGCAGTGGTGGTATCGGTAGGCTGCGATACGGCGAAAACCGTTATGCCTTCTTTCTTTAGCTGCTCGGCTATGTAAATGGCATTGGCCCCGGAGCGGGAGAACCTGTCCACGCTATACACAATGATATGCGATATTTTTTCCCGGCTTTTTTTTACAAAGCTGAGCATGGCGTTAAAATGTCTGCGTTCATCTGTTTTGGCGCTTTCATAGGTACCGCCAAAATAACCCATGATTGTGTAATTGTTTTTAAGGGCGCATTGCTCGCAGGCTTTGCGCTGGGTTTCCAGCGAAAGATTATTGTCAGCCTGTTCTTTTGTTGATACTCTCGTATATATGACACACCGGCTGCCCCGAAGCTGTTGCTTTTGCTTGCCCCGTGCAAAAGGCTCAAAGAGGTTGAGGCCGGTGGTGATAGGAAGGGATTTGACTGTTGTATTCATGCTGCTTTATTTTTCGTTTGTGTTGTTTGCATGGTTACTATTGTCGCCTTTCTTTCCTGTTTAGCCATTACATCAAAAACAATCATGGTAAACTCTTTTATCGCCTTTATTAGTTCCGCCACCTGTTCATCGCTTATGTCTTTAAAGCTTTCCAGCTGCCTTACTTCATTTGCTGTAATGTCTTCCGTTCTGTGCAGATTTTCCGATACAAATCGCTTAACGTTAAACGGTTCAGTGGCAGTAAGCGGTTTAATGGTTGCTTTCATAAAGATACAAATTATTGATAATCAATTAGATGAAAATATAAAGAGTAGGATGGTCCTTGCTGTTCAACGGTTAATGAAAAATTTGCCGCACAATCTACAAATCACATATCGGCTGAGGGTGAAGAAAGGAAATAATGACATAGAGAGGGTGAAAAAAGGAAAGATATAGCTGGTAAAAGATGGTAAAAACAAAAGTGACAGTGCTAATTATCATGACGCTTTATTAATGCCATTGTAGTAAGTTGATAAACAAAACCAGAATCTTACCCAGATAAACTTATTCTGGATGATACATTAAAGCCTTCGAAACAATTGCGGAGCAATTAGGGAGCAAT
The DNA here is from genome assembly GCF_059587045.1 of Niastella sp. sgz303648. Lineage (NCBI taxonomy): Bacteria > Pseudomonadati > Bacteroidota > Chitinophagia > Chitinophagales > Chitinophagaceae > Niastella > Niastella sp. sgz303648. Next base: position 193,894 of record NZ_JCAPSW010000002.1, read on the forward strand.
TGCGGATTAATTGTAATTCATGGGGATTAATTGCAATTAATTGTAATTCCGTGTCTCGTTTTGAGAATTACAGAGAAAAACTTTGCAGACTTTATATCCCGCCTGGGTTTTATTGAACCCGGCGGTTCTCATTTCATGTTTATTTGGTTTGTGGCCAGAAATCGCGGCAATGGTTGTTGTATTACGTAGTATCCATAATATATAAAGAAACTGGTCGTAGAGCACTACGGCCAGTTTAAAGAACAGGCCACAACCTGTTGCTACAAACTTCTACTTTTTCCCTTTCCTCAACTCTTCGTTTTCCTTTTTTAAATGCTGAATCTCACTTCTTAATTCATCTTTTTCTTTCTGGAATAATTCAATTAGTTTATCAAGCGGATTGAAAGTTTGATTAATCGTTGATTGAATAGCTTGATTAATTGCAGGAGCCTGATCATTGGTAGTAAATGAACTTCCTATAACAGTTATTGCAGCATCCCAACTCAAATTCTTAATTACATCGGGGTCAACTTTTAATATTTCTGCGATCTGCTTAAGCAATTCATCATCTTCTATGGTTTCCCGGCTTTCAATATCCGAAATTAACTGCTGGCTGACAGGTTTATGCCGTTTTTCTTCAAGTTCAGCAGCCAAATCAGCCTGGCTCATATTACGTATAAACCTCAGCTTTTGAACATTTTGGCCCTGGTGAACCGGGCGTTTTAAAGTCTGTTCCATAATATTCTGTTTCTATAGAATCAAATATATAAAAATAACCCGAATTTGCCGGTGATTGCGTTTCCAATCTTCCACGTTTGCCAAAGCTGTCCTTATAAATTAGCGGTCAAAATACACACCAAAGACTATCCTACCGTTAATCGTCATTATTTTACGGTAAACTACAAATCCTTTCTGGTAGGTTACGCCTTTATCTGTCCTTACTTTGTATAAAACAATTTCATCCCGCCGGTTTCTCCTCCTGGGAATCCAGTGGCCGATTGTTTTACTTTATCCCCGATGCTTTATAAGTTTTCGGTCAAAATACTCCGATAGGCAAAACATCTATTGGAGCGGAATATCTATTATAAAGATTAAACCTTGCAAAAATGAAAACCCACAACAAACACCCTCAATGGTACAATCAGCCACTTCGCCTTACTAAAGAACAAAAACAAAACCCAATTTTAATCCTCAAAGATTTTTTTGAATGTTATCATTTGAATGAGGTACGCGAAATACTTTGGAATTGGACGGTAGAAGTTATTTCCAGCCCTCACGGTATTTCCAGTGAACCATATGAACGTAACAATCATATTTATTTTTATGAAAAAATGGAAGCAATAGTAGAATCCTGCTTCATCCTACAAAAAAAGTTTCATAGGCGCTTACGCAAACAAGAACGAATAAAACTAAAAAAACAGGCAAGCAATGCGGAAGAACGGACGGTTAATACGGCAGTTGACCAGGCTAAAACCCAAAAAAATGAACAGAGTATTGTTTCAGAGAATGACCAATTCAATAAGCCACCACAACTTATAGAAAAAGTTGGCGAAGATCCGTTGTTTGTAATCAGCCAGGTGTTTAATGACGAATCATTGCAGTTTCTGCAAGATCAACTGCGTGATTGGCAAATGGTAGCATTATCAGCGGATACTTATTTATATGAAGAAGGTGAACAGCGTGGGCAGGTTTTAAATTTTGTTGAACAATTACATTTATTCATTGATGCCCTGTATGTCCATAATATCAGGCATACCAAAGAAGAAATAAAAATTAAGGAAACAACTACATACCTTAACCAGAAGCAGATTGTAGAGCCATTGCAGGTAATCAATGATTTCTTCAACATATTTCCTATTGTTTATATCCGCCGTGAACTGAACGATTTACTGGAAGCAGGATTAACGTTTACGGGTATATACCCGGAAAATATGAATGAGGTGCAGTTATTATATACCTACCGCAATATTTTATGCCTGGGTGAAGCGGCTTATCATATTTTAGAAAATGAGTAACCTGAATGTTGTTAATATTTTAAAACAATGAGCGCAACTAATTTTTCAAAAAATTTGAAATTTCTAAGGAAGCAAAAGGGGTTAACCCAGCTAAAAGTAAGATCCAGTCTCGGTTTTACCCGTTGTACATTTTCTTATTATGAAAATGGTCTAACTACGCCTTCTCTCGAAGGCTTAATTAAACTCTCCAGATTTTTTGCGGTGTCATTGGATGATATAATATTTAAAGACCTGGAAAAAGAGGCATTAACATAGCTCTACTTGAATTAAAAGCAATGTGTCAACGAATATGCAATCACTTAAGGAAAAGATAAAAAAGGTAATTCAGCAAACAGGCTTACCGCTTGCAGAAATTGCTAAAGCCAACGGCTTTCCAAAAGATAACATTTATAAATGGTTCCGTGGCACAAGACCCAGTAACCCGGAAGATTATATTAAACTAACAAACTATCTTGATAATATATTAGAAGATATAAAAAGCACATCTGAAGCGGTTCAATTTAATAAAGAAGCCAGGCAAATACTACAAAAACTACTGACACTTCTTGGCCCAGCAGATAGTTTAGTTGAAATGTGGGGTGATAGTATGTACCCAACCTTCAGGCATGGCTCACTGGCTGTCATATCCAGCTTACAAAATCCACAAATTCTTAATTGGGCAGAGTATTATTACATTGTTGATAAAAACGGCATAGGTAACATTCGAAGAGTATATGCCAGTGAAATTCAGAACTGCATTAAACTATTATCTGACAATCCCGACCAGGAAAAATACCCGCCCATTGATAGACACTGGAACCACATAGAAGCGATTTATAAAGTAAAGGCAGAAATACTAAAACATTAATAGAAATATGAAGCTAAGTAATAAAGCACTGAAGGCCATTAATAACCCTGCCATCCGGCGGCGGTTAATGGATGCTTTGGGTTGTACAGAATTTACCATTGCGCGATACATTCAAAAAAACAGCGACAATCTCACTAAAGCTGCCGCTCTACAAGTAATCAGGGAAGTAACAGGGCTGGCCGACAACGAAATACTGGAGTATAGTTGATGTATTTATCAATCTGTCAAAGAATTTGTGCCTATTCACATTGGTAATATAATTCAGGAATTTGATAACGCCCTGAAAAGTTTTGAAAAATGTTGGAAATGTAAAAGGCGGCTTAAACTATAATTTGTACACGTTAAATCACGTAGGTTCTAAAAAAAATATTTTTAAATAAAAATTACACATATGAAATCTGATAAACAATCTTTAGAGTATACACACGATTCCGGGTTATTGCCTATTGATGAAAAAATAAAGACTGTGGTATCCAAAACGGGCATCACAGTATTAACGATTTCTAAACTCACAAATACTCCTGCTGAAACTATGCTGAGTATCCTCAAAGGGGAAATACCCGAAAACGAGGCAACATATAGCAAGCTAAATAAATTTTTGGATGAAATGATAGTTAACATCCCTCCAACAATTCAGCAAAAGCTTGAAAGGGTGTTGACCAAACCAGGATTAACCGTCTCTGACATTTCGTATGCATTAGAAATCAGAGAAGATATAATTGTAAGTTTTTGGAAAGGAGATAAGCCTAAAGATATTTCTCCAGATGATGAAATTGTTGCCTATAACAAACTTTATCAGTTCTTAACGGATTTTTCAGACAGGATTGCAGAATATAAAATCGGTAAAGATGTAAGTAAAAGTCCTTACATCATTTCACGAAAAATTCAATTACCTGCAGGCAAAGGAGAATTGGAATTCAGAATTTATCATAAAGAATGAATGTGATTTCAAATTCTACTTTCATAAAAATGGTGTGAAGCGCTATACTAAGAGGTGCATATAAGTGATATGGTGATGTGAGGTTTAAAAGATCGTAAATAGCACCAATGTATTTGCATTGCTGTTGTGTGTATAACCCGTCCCGATTCTTCGGGATGGGTTCGTTTTTTTAATATATAAATATTCTGAAACAGGAAACGTGAAAAACACCTTGTATTATACATTCTCACCGGCAACGGCTGTGATGAATTTCAATAATTGTAAATGGGCGGACCATTCGTTTGTCCTTGGATTTTTGGTTCTGGAGTTTATCCCGTTCCATATCGGGAGTTCAAGCCAAAACAACATAAAAGAAAAAAATTCTTTTGTCAATTCCATCCCATAGGTGTATTTACTTATAACACTCCTCGAAAGAGGGCACCACAAATCTAAGCTCTAAAAAAGGTACGCCCCTTCTCTTCAGATGGGGCTTTGAGGCATGTGCAATTTAAAATAGCAAGGGAAGTAGTTATTCCTTACCCGCAAGGGGAGACATGTTTTGAAGATATTTCTTGTATCGCCCCCATGATTTGAATGGTTGGACATGTATGCAATCACCGTCACGATCATTGGGCAATGTAAGGCAGGGCCTGCCCGCAGCGCTAAAGCTGGTCCACATACCCCACAGGGGTTTATAAATATCGGCCAATAAGGCATCTACAGGGCCTTCTGCCATCGGTGGCAAATCAACTTTGTATCCGGGTGCAAGTGATTGCTCAATGCCGTTCCAGAAGATGAGGGCAAGTAGCCAGTGATTATAATCCATCCAATAGGATTGTGAGATCCCCTTTGGAACTTTACCGTTAATTCGTTTATTATAGGAACGTTGATCACGTTTAAGGATAAAACGTCTTTCACTGGTGATATTCCAGATGGTCGACCCGTCAACAGGATGCTGATCCAGTATCCGGCAAATGTCAGTAATGCAGTGTTCCAGCGGGGTTTCCAATTGTTGTTTGATGAAAGGAATTATGTTTTCATCCTTATGAGCTTTAAAATCCATTAAGAAATCAAGAAAGAAATCAACATAGAATAATTCTGGTATGAAATGCGGAAATTCAAAGGGCAGTTCATCCTTTAACATGGGCAATTGCTCCAACTTTGATAGGAGATATTGTATAGAGGTGGTGGTAGTCATAATTTTCTTTTGAAATAGATATGAGGAATTGTTAGTAAATAACAAAAAAAACTTATTAATGACCGGTACAGATTAAGACTGTTTTTTACAGTCAATGCTTATATGATCTTAATGAAAACCGGCAACATAAAGAATTGCTGAAATAGCGGTGTTGCCTATACCAAATTTAAATATTTGTTTTCAGTAAGCAGTGATAAATTACAAATTTTAGTCACAATAGAGGTGAAATCGAACCGCATTCAAATGTAGTAAAAGACAGTAGCAGCAAGGCTTGTATAATAATGGCGTTGTATCGTAATAGTGATATTATTCCAAAAGATGAAATCTTTCCAAACCGCAAAGAATGAAAATCACGTCCTTACATAAGCGTATAAAATAAATTTAATCCGTTTATGGATGTAGGGTAAATTTGTACTTCTAAGCGTTTTCTATTACTACTTCACCGGCAGTTCCGTACTCTTGCATATTGACCTTCACTCTAAATTGTTCCAATTATTGCAACATTTCGTTGCAGGTTATCCTTTATTCCGACTTTGTTAAAACTAAGCCAGGATTCGTATGCTATGAACTTTAGGAACTCAAACTGATTTGTAAGTTAAAAACCTTTCCTGCCATGCTCAATAAAGACGCCGGTAAACCTTATTCCAGGTATGTGTTGCTCGCCATCGAAAAGATCAAACTACACATAGACCAAAACCCGTTTCAATTCAGAACATCCGCTGAATTACTCGACCATTTAAAAACTCCGAATAGAAGCATTGTTGAAAAAGCGTTTAAAGAAGTTTATGGCTCTGGTATTAAAGAATACCAGGTCAGGCAGCGTTTGGAAGCATCCAAAAAATTTTTGGAGGAAGGCATGGCAAAGAAAGAAGTGGCAGCGAATTGTTTTTATAAAAGACAGGCGTCGTTTTGCCGGGCCTTCAAGCGGGAGTTTAAGATTACCCCAACCGAATGGCAAAACCTGTTTGGCTAATACCAACGGCCATGAGTATACAAAAATGCACAACATTCTTGCAAAAATGCATAACAATACTGCAAAAATGTCAAATTACTCGTTATAACTTGCATGTAGAATGAATGATGCTCCGGTTACTTATTGCCGGAAGAAAAAGAAAGCTCAATACTTGCCAGAGGGATTTGTAGCATTCCCACGCACAATACAAACAATTCCATTTTTATCAGGAATCAATATTGAAATTCCGGTTTGACCGGTGCCAGTATCATGTAATTAGTAATAGAAAATTGCTGACTTACTACTGCTTGCTTACAATGAAATCATTGGAGATCAGGAATAGTCTTGCCTTTTGAAAATAATTTTAATTCTGCTTGGCTTTCTTGAATGAAAACAATTTTATGATGATACCTGTCTTAAAAAACGGAATCACTTATACATTGATCGGAATCGCTTATTTTTCGTTTGTAACTTGCATACAGAATGAATGATGCTCCGGTTGATTGTCACCGGAAGAAATAACAAGAATAATAAAGGCCGTTTGCAGCTTTAATACTTCTCAAAGAATACAGGCAATCAAATTTCCAAACAACAGATAATTGCAATGTACATTTCCCTGAAAAGGAGTGATCGGGTATATTTTGTCCTGAGAATAGAAATTTATTAATCTCACTGGCATTACACCTTGAGTGGCTAAACAAATAGCTGCCAAATTTCATAACAATTAAAAAACAAATCAAATGACAACTCAAATTTTTATCGAACCTGAATTGGAAAAGCTACACGAAAATTCCGGAGAGTGGGAGCAATTGTGTACCGGTTTGGGCCTTCAAAAACAGTTAAAAAAAATAGGTAAAGTAGAGAAAGTGGCTAACCCTTACATGAAATTAGATCCGCGTACGGAAAGGGTTTACCATATGCTTTGTCCCTGTAGAGAACTATATACAGACTATGGAGCCGGTACCCTGCCGTTAGAGGTTTTGCAAGAAATTCATCGCTGCAAAGAAAATGAATGGTTTCCTAAAATGGAAATATGGTATGATGATAAATCGCCCGACCCGTTTTTAATAGGTTACGATAGTAAAAAATCCGAAATCAATAAATTCCTGATAGCACGATGGGGGGATGAATTATTGCCTTTCGAACAGTTGGTGGATAAAGCGATTAGCCGATACAAAGAGACCTATAAGCGGGCTTTAAACCGGCTTATTAAGGATTGTGAAACCCGTAAACAGGATATTGAAGGAGAGATCAGGGCTTATATAGACTTAGGGGATTGGCGATGGAATGGATTCGATTTCCCTCATTTTAACAATCCTATTAAATGAATGGAAATCCGGTACTGTTCATTACAGCCTTTCCGGTTCTGTGAAAACAAGGAATCCTGATTTTGTAAGTTAAATTGTTGCACACCATATGACCATTAAACTTTATTCCAGCAAATGGGGCGAGCTACCGGTTGCCCAAGAGTTTCCGAATGCTCCCCCTGGCCTGATCCTTCCCGGCGCTCATATACAGGTAGCTGCCGCACCGGATAACCGGTATTATTATCTTTTTCAGCAATTTAATGTGGTGGAGGCTGTAATTATGTGTTGTCATTTCTTTTCCTATGAAAAGGATACGCTTACGGTAATTACCGACCAACCCATTACCGTACGATGGGCCACACGGCGTTCGCACCGGTATACTACCCGCAGCTTTAACATGCAGATATTTCATGAAAGGAATTATAACTGCTTTTACCTGCCGCATCCGTCTATGGAATACCAGGTAGAAGCGGGTGCTGATTTTTCTTTTGTGGATATATTATTATGTGCAGACTATTTGCAATCGTTAGCAATACCCGCCGAGGCCCTGCAGCATTTCATGGGAAAAGTAAACCGCAAGTTGGCCGTTAAGCTGGCGCCCCGTAAACAGGTTGCTTCAATTGAATTACTACGATGGATAGATGAACTGGCCGAATGGATAGCGGCTACCAATAAATCGAATGAGGTTGGTGAAACGATCGTTCACCAACTGGTAAAACAAGGCGTATCGTGCCTTACCAACGGGCTGCGTAAAACAGCTATTATAGATAAGCAGGAGGAAGTAAATAAAATTTATAAGGCGGCCGATATTATTCAGGCGGCCGGCAATTACTACATGAATAATAATTTAAAAGAACTGGCCGAAGAGGTGGGACTTAGCGTGTATAGTTTGAAAGTGCTATTTCATAGTATTTACGGATACCCTATTCTGAAGCATCAATCCGAAGAAAAGATGCGGCTGGCGTTGCGGCTGGTTGAAACCAAACGGCTAAGCGAAAAAGTAGTTGCTGACATGCTGGGCTTCAGCAGCGCCCAAAATTTTTCAAAGAAATACAAGCTCCGTTTTGGCCATCCTCCTTACCGACTTTTCCAAAATGAATGAATTTTGTTTTCAAAATAGGTAAAAATGGAAAAGAAATTCCCGGCAAAGAACTTCTTTTCGGTTGTAATGGATAGTAACTTTACATCAGTGATTGAAACGAAAATGTATTAAATGGAAAAAGAATTTAGGCTCCGGTTATTTATCGCCGGAAGAAAATGAAAGCTCAATACTTACCATAGGGATTTGTAGCATTCCCACGCACAATACAAACAATTTCATTTTATCAAGAATCACAACTGAATTTCCGATTAAACCGGTGCCAGTATCATCTAATTAGTAATGGGAAATTGCTGACTTACTACTGCTTGCTAACAATGAAATCATTGGAGATCAGGAATAATCTTGCCTTTTGAAAACAACCTTAATCTTGCCCTGCTTAGCTTGAATGAAAAGAATTTTATCAGAAATTAGATAACAGAAATTGTTTCTTAAGTCTCTTGTATTAATTCCTACTATTTAGGATAAGGTTTAAGCCGGTACGCCCCGGCAATCATGCCGGGGCCCATACGGTTGCTAATAAGTTGTTGTCAAAATCTAAACTGAAAACCCATATTCTCATAGCAAACCTGTGAAATCCAATACGCCTTACCGCCGGTCGGCGGAAGGTTGGAAGGTATAACCCGAGTCACAGGCTGGTGAGACAATTTTTATTAAAACTAAATCGAGGGTCAGAATGCGATACCGATGAAAAGTTGTCATTACAAGGATGAGTCGCTCCCATCCATCACCAGCCCTGTACCGGGTACAACCGACGGGTATATGGGTCAAGATTTATGGGTGGCAAATGCGCACCGCATCCTTTTCTTCTGGCATTCGATAGATGAATGAGATAATTGCCACCTGCAGGAGAAAGAGATTTTTTTACGAATTTCCTTTTTCAAAACAAGCGCAATAGAATGACCATATGGCTAGCTGCTTCGGCCATAATAATACAATTTGCATGAGAATTTATAATATCTGATTGTACACAACAACCTTAACCTACAATGCACAATCAAAGTAAATATAGACAGACTGAGTTGAATGCACTTGGAAAAGCCATCAAATATATCAATCAGTATCCGCCCGAATGGAAGAGCTGCGGCGCCCCTGATGAAAATCATTTTAGCCGCAAGACAATGAAAGCATTCAACAAAGCCATGCAATATATAAATAGTCACCCGCTTGAATGGACAAGCCCGGATGAATTATCAGCTTACAGCGGGATTAGCCAATCAACATTGCAGGCCGTTTTCCTGTACAAGACCGGGAGAACAATTAGTGAATACTGTGAGATTATCCGGATAACTGTTTCCTGTATTTTGCTATCCGATGAAACATTAACCACAAAGGAAATAGCAGCACTCTGCGGTTACAGCAGCCAAAGCAGTTTCAACAAGGCTTTCAAAAGAGTAAAGGGCATTTCCCCCTGTAAATGGGAAAAGCAGATGGATACCAACACTGCAATGAAAGTTAACCTATCGGACAAAAAAACCAGGGTATCGGGCAGAGGTGTTAAGCAATTTGACAAACAATAAATTGGGTGACGTTATCTTCAACCCAACTTGCATACAGAATGAAGCTTCAGTTGATTACTATAGAACCGGCTATTGTTATCTGAATGTAATATCCTATCTTTTCGTTGTTTCTCAACAGTAGTTGCATTGTGTATTAAAAACATAAAAATTGCCGGAATGAAGTTCATTTTTCTAATTCTTTTCATAGCATTTTGTATTGGCAAAACATTTTCCCAAACAAAAAATGGCAAGCTTGCTCAAACTTCCACTTCCTCTGGGTTATCACTGAATGCTCCTTTAAAAAATAATTCTCGTCTGCCAATAAAGCCAGCGCGTACAATCTCTATCACGACAAATGAAGCCAGCTATTTAGATGTAGACATCTCCCCGGACGGCTCTACCATTTTATTCAGTTGCTTGGGTGAGTTATTTTCCTTGCCGGCAAAGGGTGGTGCGGCTACACAGTTAACCAGAGGCCTGGCTATTAACAGGTGCCCCATTTGGTCTCCGGATGGTAAATTGATTGCCTATGAAAGCGATGCTACGGGTTTTGTAAAATTGCATGTTACTAATCTTGCAGGTAGTTTTCAAAAAATTTTAGGTGTAAAATCTTATTATGATGAAATTCTAAATCCAATCTGGTTTCCTGATGGCAAACACGTTTATCTTAAATATGATAAAATATATCATTTAACTGGTGTGACCTCCTCTTTATCAGGGAAGGTGGAAAACATTTTAGGGTTTTCATCCGATGGAAGGTTTGTCTATTCAAGTGAATATATTTCCAGTGATTCATCAGCTCTTATAAAGTATGATAGGTTAAATCAAGGGAAAACGAGATTGTTGATATTGAGCAGCAAGCTGTTTACTTTTAATAATCCGAGAATTTCTCCTGATGGCAACTGGCTAACCTATATCAAATTCAAAGTTGTTAATCTTAGTAATGACGAATATACTGAGGCGGATAGTTTGATGGCAATCAAACTAAATACGGGCCAAGAAAAAATGCTTGTAGATTTGAATATAAAATTCACGACAAATTTTCTAAAAAATCAGCATTATTCCTTTTCAAAAGATTCTAAATACTTATTTATTGGTTACGGCGGAAAGATCCATCGTATAGAACTTGAAAACGGAAAGAATGATATCATTCCTTTTACAGCTAACGTAAAAGTTGATATGGGAACTTTGAACTACAATACCTTTCCTGTTTCTCTTGACTCTTTGAGTGTAAAGTACATACGTTCAGTAAGAAGAAGTCCGGATGGAAAGCACCTTGTATTTTCTGCTTTGAATAAAATTTATTTCCAGGATTTGCCTAATGGGAAGCCTCGTATTTTAGTTGATCAGCCATTTAGTCAATTTCAGCCGGCTTACTCTGCCGATGGCAAATGGATTTCTTATGTAAGTTGGAGTGATACCGTGGGTGGACACCTGTGGCGTGTTCCTTCGGTTGGAGGGAAAGCTGAACAAATATCAAGAGTTCCAGGGTTATACATGCATCCTTCCTGGTCGCGTGATGGAAAAATGTTAGCCGTAGTTAAAGGTGAGAAAGAACTAACCCAAATTGAAAGTAACAACGGACAATTGCAAGTTATTTCAGTAAAAGATGGTACTGTAAAAGTTATTGAAGATAAAGTACCTCTTTTTAATGAGCTTATGTTTTCAATGCAAGGAAATCAAATTATTTTGACACCCGATCAGAAAAATTCAGAGGAAAAGTTATGGCCAAGGCTTGTATCAAAGAGTATAGATACTAAAGAAGAAACTGTTTTAGTATATACCAGAAATTCGAAAAGCCTTATTTCCCCGATTCCTATTCGTCAAACCGTTTTATCACCTGATGGAAAATATTGTGCTTTTATTTATAACGGTGATCTTTATCTCTCCACTTTGGCAAGTATAGGAGGCGTTCAATGCATTTTTGATAATCCTGATCAGCTTCCATTAATCAGGTTTGCCAGAGGCGTAATCGACCCTGTCTGGGAAGAAGGCGGTAAGACCTTGTCATGGCTCGATAGAAATCATTATTACAGTATCGATCCCGATAAGATTATTGAAGCAGCGGAACATCTTCAGCCTAACAGTACACTGGAAGGATTGCCTCTAACAAGAGTTATAGATGTTGATATCCCGTCAGGCCAAGTGATAAGCATTAATCTAAAAGCTCCTCGTCAAATAGGTACTGGAATCACTGTACTAAAAAATGCAAGAATAATCACCATGCATGGCAGTATTGTTATTGAGAAGGGAACTGTTTTAATCAAGGACGGGAGAATTATTAAGATAGGAGAAAGTAACAAAGTAACTATACCTAAAGAAGCAAATATCATTAATGCCAGTGGGAAGACGGTTATGCCTGGTTTGATCGATATGCATAGTCACATGCATGAGGCTGATCGAATGGATATATTTCGTCAACAATCCTGGCTACGTTTATTACAATTTTCTTATGGAGTAACCACCATGCGCGACCCTTCAGGTTGCTTTGATGCGTTTGGCTATAGTGAACTGATAGAAACAGGAGAGACAATAGGGCCACGGTTGTTGACAGTAGGAGGAATCATAAGGGACGACATCTATAATCTAAACAATTTAAACGAATCAAGAATTGTAGTAAGTAATCGAGCAAAATTTGGCGCCACCTATATAAAACAATACACCCAACCAACAAGACTGCAAAGACAACTATTATTGCAAGCCTGCATGGAGGAAGGAGTAAACATGACCAACGAAGCAGCGAAAGAACCTTTCTATTACCTGGGTATGTGTAAAGATGGCTCAACCGGAATTGAACATAATCCAACATGGGGAGATGTTTATGATGATATGATAAAACTCGTATCGAAATCAGGAACTTATTTATGCCCCGCTCTTTCGTTTTGTTATGGCCGTGAATTTTCTCAATATTATTTCCATAAGCTTTATGGTAAAGATTTTTTAGATAGAAAATCTCGTTTTTATCCTGATTCCAGTTGGAATAAAAACAGAATTTTAAAAGACATCGATGCAAATACTTTAGATTCCAGCTTTATAGATCAATCGAGAATCGATGCAAGAATAAAACATGCCGGAGGTAAAATAGTAATGGGGAGCCATGGAGAAGACCAGGGCATTGGAGCGCATTGGGAAATTTGGGGTTTGCAAATGGGAGGATTAACAAATTATGAAGCATTGGAAACGGCAACTATTACGGCAGCAGAGGCATTGGGTATGCAAAAGGATTTGGGTTCAATAGAAGTTGGCAAGATTGCTGATCTTATCATACTCGATAAAAATCCATTAGAGGACATACATAACACCAACACCATTAAGTATGTGATGAAGGCGGGGGTTTTGTATGATAGCGAAACCCTGGATGAGATCTGGCCTGAAAAGAAGAAATGCCCTGAGTGGAGGATGAAGGAACAGAAGTCTGAAGTTCCTTCGACTTCGCTCAGGACAGGCTCCGGTCAGAAGTAAACGCTTTGCGAGGAGATTTCTCGCTGCGCTTCGAAATGACGGTTGGCCGTGGAGGATGAAGGAGGTGGGTAGTGAGGAAGAGATGGCTGTTCGCCATTCGCGGATCGCTGTTCGCAGAGACAGCAAGTCAGAAGTCGGATAAATAGCAAATTCATTACAAACAGTTGCCAGGTTTTTTTGGCAACTGTTTTTTTTAATAATCAACCAGTCTTGGGAATTGAGAGAAAGTTGTGATGGACTTATTATACAATCGCTTCGCGAGGAGATTTCTCATCCCGCCTTGCGGGATTCGAAATGACGGTGTTAGGCACAATGAAACTTAATTTATTGGACAAAAAAACCAGTGTATCGGACAAAAATGTTAAGCAATTTGACAAACAATAAATTTGCTTCACCGTTAGGTTCCTCTTAACTTGCATACAGAATGAATAAAGCTCCGGTTGATTGTCACCGGAAGAAGACGAAAAGGCCATTTGTAATTTACAACTCCACAAAGAAGAAAGGCAATCAAAATTTCAAACAATTAAGCATATAGAATCCGAATGGACATTCCATAGAAATGGAGTGAACGGGTAGGATTTGGCTGTGGTGATACAGTACGAAATTTCTCAAAAGGATAAGGTTTAAGCCGGTACGCCGCGCCTTTCCAGGCGCAGCAGATACGGCCACTCCAAGATGGGGCAACCATTTTTCATCAGTTTTGATTTTAGTAGCGATCATTAACTATTAAACCTAGTTTACTATGCAGAATGAAATTGGCCAGGTTAACAGATTGGCGCCGACAACGGCTACAAATGATAGCGTTAACCTGGATAGTGAAACGGCTAATGAACAACCTGCAACTTCTGGTGCCATAAAACGCCTTTCCATCATAATTCCTGCTTATAACGAAGAAAATTCCGTCGCATTGATCCTTGACCGTATAAACGAAGTAAAGCTCATACGAAATATCGAAAAGGAGGTGATCATCGTAAATGACTGTTCTACTGATAAAACAGAAGCGGTTATACAAAGCTATACTTCCAATGTTTCCAATCTTACAATTAGCTATTTCAAATACATAAGACACGAGGTAAACCAGGGAAAGGGTGCGGCCATCCACACAGGTATAGCCCAGGCAACCGGCGATTACCTGTTGGTACAGGATGCTGACCTGGAATATGACCCGGGCGAATACAATACACTTTTAAAACCCATTGTATTGAGCTCGGCAGATGTGGTATATGGCTCAAGATTTATCGGCGGCAATCCACACCGCATTCTTTTCTTCTGGCATTCTATCGGCAACCGCGTGCTTACCTTCCTTAGCAACATGTTCAGCAATCTAAACTTAACTGACATGGAAACTGGATATAAGGTATTCCGTACATCCATTATACAGCGAATCTACTTGCATGAAAAGCGATTTGGATTTGAGCCGGAGGTAACGCAAAAAATAAGCATGGTGCCTGGGATTAGAATATACGAAGTGGGGATAAGCTATTATGGAAGAACATTTGCTGAGGGGAAGAAGATTGGGTGGAAGGATGGTTTTAGAGCAATCTATTGCATTATAAAGTATGGATTGTTCAATAACCAATTGTTTGTTCAAAAGAATAAAAGCGTAGGCTTTCAACAGGTACAGGCATAAACAACAAAACTTTTCTAAATGATAAAGCGCACTACGACCATTGAGGCGATTGTTGTACTCAACATTATCCTGTTTCTATACACTGGTATTTCCAAAATTATGGAATACAGTGAATTTAGAGAACAACTGGAAGATTCGCCGATCCTGGGATTTGCTGCAACTCCCGTAGCTCTGCTATTGCCCTGGATAGAATTTGCTATTGTGGTGATGTTGATTGTTCCCAGGTGGCGATTGAAAGGATTCTACGCTACATTGACGCTGATGATCCTGTTTACCGCTTACATCATAGGGCTTTTCTCTATCAACAAGGAGCTACCTTGCAGTTGCGGAGGGATCATCGCCTTGCTCTCCTGGAAACAGCACCTTGTATTCAATACCGTTTTCATTTTGTTAAATGCGGTAGCCATAAGGCTTCAAAAACGAGAAAAAAAAGAACAAACAAAAGCATGGAATGATGTTAATACATATCTCGCATCTCAAAGGTAAATAATTCCAATTTTTAAAATCGACAATCATTTCATCGGTAAAATATCATTGTTATGAATGAGTCAATTGCAATACCAGCAGAAAGAATGTCCTTTAAAGATTTCCTTTTTAAAGATAAGCGTAATAGAACTATCTTATGGTTCGTAGCAGCCGCCATTATCATACAGTTTGCGATATTCAAATACTTATATCCCTTTGCTAGTTTTATACATGGGGATTCGTTTAAATACCTTCAGGCTGCTGATGACAATGTAACTATCGCTATTCATCCAATCGGTTATTCCAAATTTTTGAGATTAGTAAGCGTTTTTGCTAATCCTGACTTGGTATTGGTCGGACTGCAGTACTTGTTAATTCAGGCAAGTGCATTGTTTTTCCTCTTTACCATTTTTTACTTCTATCGTCCGGGAAAGTTAATGCAATGGATACTGTTATGCTTTATGGTTTTTAATCCCCTATTCCTGCACCTGGGAAATATGGTAAGCAGCGACGGAATATTTCTTTCCCTAAGCCTTACCTGGTTTTCACTGCTGTTGTGGATCATTCACCGCCCATCGAAAAAAATCATCCTTTGGCACGGTTTGGTCATGTTTTTCGCTTTCACTATACGATATAATGCTTTGATTTATCCCTTTATTGCTGCCGTGGCTTTTAGTTTGTCAAGTTTATCATTACGCAATAAAATGGCAGGAATGGTTCTTCCTCTATTGTTATGTGGATGGTTTATTGGGATAACCATGTACCAACATAAAAAACTGACCGGTTATTGGCAATACGCGCCATTTAGTGGCTGGCAAATAGCCAACAATGCCATGTATGCTTACCGTTATGTAGACAGTGCCGATAGAAAGCCCGTACTCCCAAAATATCAGGCATTGGATAATATGATTCGGAAATTTTATGACCGCACCCGAAATTTCTCTATGTATCCTTCAGAACAACAGCAGGCAAGCACTTTCTATATGTGGTCCAAAGGGATGCCCTTAATGGATTATCGCGACAGCCTTTTTAAGGACACTGCTAAAACTACTGATTTTAAAAGATGGGCCAGCATGGGTCCCTTTTATAAAGAATATGGCTCCTATATAATAAAAAAATACCCTCTTTATTTCTTACGCTATTTCGCCTGGCCCAATTCAAAGAAATATTATGCCCCGCCTATCGAGTTTCTTGATTCCTATAACTCCCGCAAGGATGACGTTACAAAACAGGCAACAAAATGGTTTGGCTATAAATCCAGGAAAGTATATACAAGAATGACAAATATCCAAACATGGGTGTTGGATTTTTATCCTATCCTTACTGGTATTGTAAATGTGATTATGCTATTTGGTCTATTGTATTATATATTATTAAATGGCTGGCAATACAATAAAGTTTTTAATAAAATGACTATGATAGCAGCTACCGTTTGGCTATTAAATGCAGGCTTTACCATATTCGCTTCTTCCGCTGCGTTAAGGTTCCAGTCATTTCCGATTGTGCTAACAACAATAACTGCCTTGTTGTTAGTAGATTGGTTCCTGCAACTAATGAGAAGCATGAGTAGTTCTGACAAACAAAAATTAGAACAAGAGGCTTTTGAACAACGGATTCCTGTATCACAAATATGAAGCCTCAACAAATTATTAAGTACTAAAAGATTAATTTATGAAACAAATCATCCTATTTTTTATTATTGCCTGTTTAGCCGGTTGTTTTGGAGCGGAACCTGAGAAAACAGGAAAAGAAGGAAAATCCTTACCTGAATTTAGCATCCTGCTTACCGACAGCACTACGAGGATCCATAGCAGGAACATTCCGGCCAATAAGCCTTTTGCTTTAGTAGTGTTTAGCCCATACTGTCCTTACTGCAAGGCGCAAACGAAAAAAATTATAGAAGAAATGGATATGTTACAAGATATCCACTTTTACTTCATATCGAGTTTTCCACTTTCAACCGTTAAGACGTATATTCAGGAATTTGAGTTGGACAAACAGCCTAACATCACTGTAGGATTAGATAGTGCCAATTTTATCAACGATTATTTCGAAATTGGCGGCCTTCCCTATATCGCCGTATACGGAAAAGACAAAAAATTAAAACAGGCATTTTTGGGTCAAACATATATCAGGCAGCTAAAAAAAGCTGCCGAAGAATAATGTATTGCGCAATACCTGGTCTGCCCTGATCAGGCGGGCTGGAAACCTGCTAATAAAATTACCAAGGCTGGGCCCTGCCGGCATAATTAGCAGGACTTTTACAAGATGCTTAATTTAAGGAACATAAAATAAGCATCTGAGAGCAAACGGGAGTTGCGTAAATGCAACTGCCATGTGGAGTAGCCGAAAACCACTATAATAGAGTAGGCAAATTTGAAAAAATAAAACTTAGCTTTTTGGTTAAAAAGCACTGTTTTTATGAAAAAAGTAAAATTAATGATTCTATCTTTTTGTGTATTATCAGCAGTAGCTGGCGCACTGGCTTTTAAAGCTAGAGGTACATCCAAATTTTGCTACGCGACCCCAGCTACTTCTTCACCCTACTGCAGCAAAAAATGTCCGACTTCTACAGGTATAGGATCGTCAGGATCGACATGGTTTTGTACCACTCCTACTACAGGGAATTCAAGTTCTCCATGTGCAGTTAATGGCGTAGATTTAGATTGTGGCTCTTCTTCTGTACAAACATTAACAACTGAGGGGTAAAAACTGACGAATTATTAAATGGATTTAAATTAATCCACGATTCATTTAATACGATATTGTAGTCATCTGAGCAACTATAGGCACTGTCCTGTGGTTGCTCTTCCATGTTATGGTGCAATCCTTTTGAAATCAGCGAAAGCAAACTAAGGAAAATATTTAAACAGGCTAATAGTACCATGTGGAGAAGCCGAAAACCACTATAAAATAGTAGGCAATTTTGAAATAATAAAATTTAGCTTTAGATTAAAAGCACTTCTTTTATGAAAAAAATAAAAATAATGCTTCTGTCTTTTTGTGTATTAGCAACAGTAGCTGGCGCACTCGCTTTTGAAGCTAAAGGTGTAAGCAGATTTTGCTGGGCCCTCCCAAATTCTTCTTCACCCCACTGTGCTAAAAAATGCCCGAATTATGCCAATACAGGAGATTCAGGATCCACGTGGCTTTGTACCACTCCTTCTACAGGGAACTCAAGTTCTCCATGTGCAGTTAGTGGCGTAGTTTTAGATTGTGGCTCTTCTTCTGTCCAAACAACAACAACTGAGTAGTACAAACTGACGAATTATTAAATGGATTGTAAAAGTGAGTAGGAAGGTAGCGATTAGTTCGCTACCTGTCCCCTCCAGCCACCGTACATACGGTACATAAAAGGCGGCACATCAGAATAATACAGTCGTACAGTGGGAAGGGTGCTTAACTCTCTCTGAGAGATAAGTAAGGGTTGTTCAACGCTCTTTGTAGTATAGGACTATGACTTATCCCCCAATACCCGTTTGCGTGAGTTTCAACACCCTTGCCTCAGTCTAACGGTAAACACCCGACATTCCCCGTCTTGGTGAATAAAAAAAAATGCTCTTTGACATACTGTAAAAACTACTGTTGGTTTTTCTTCCAGTTGTGTGGTAGTAGTTCGTGGATTTTATTGATAGGATGATTATTGATTCGTGAGATGGCATCATTAAGCCACTCCCTGGGATCAACTCCGTTCATCTTGCAGGTTCCGTCAAGGCTATAGATTTTTGCGATACGCTGTGCACTAAGATGACTTCCTGCAAATAGAAAGTTTTTTCTTCCAACAGCCACAGGGCGTATGCTTCGTTCAACAGGATTGTTGTCCGGATTGAGCATTCCGTTCTTTGTGAAGTAGGTAAGCTTGTCCCAACGCTTCAGGCAATAGTTAATTGCTATGCTGATCGCATAAGTAGGTCTTAAAACTTGTTCAGTTGATACTTTAATCATCCATGCGTGTAGTTCATCGAGTATTGGAACCGTCTCACGCTGTCGTACTTTGGTAATCTCATCCCATGATAGTCCTTCGTCTTTACATCGCTCTTCGATCTTGTAAATGCGGTGGAACATTTCAAGTGCAACATCAGCAAGTTCTGGATAAAGCTTTTTTGCTTCGATGAACTTTCTTCGTGCATGAACAAGACAGCAAATAAGTATTAAATGCTGAAGTTTTTTCGCAGCTACCTCATAAGCTCCCCATGCGTCAGTTTGTATAATGCCTTTGAACTTTTCAAGTTTGCCGAGTGCCCACTGCGAACCTCTACCAGGTTGATAATCGAAGAAGACAAGATTTTTTATCGAGCTGTGATAACACCATAGTGTGCCATCATGTATCTTCTTTCTGTTTTTATTTTCTCTGCCACATAAAACAGCTTGTCCTGTTTCATCGACATGGATATAGTCTAAAGAAAGAACTTCTTTCTCAAGTGCATAGAAGATAGGATCGAGTAAATCGATTCCTTTTGCACCCCAATCAACTGTTGTGTTGTAAGGAAGTTTTGCTCCTGCTCTTGTAAAGCGATCTTTTTGACGATAGATAGGAAGATGATCACTGAACTTGTCTGTGAGTATGGTTGCAATAACGCTTGCTCCTGCAACTACTTTCTTTATTGGACGTTCCGGTGGCTCAGCTTGTGCGATGATTGTTTTACCATTTGCATCAACACCTACTTTGTACTTTGGAGTAATGGTAACTTTTACAAAAAGTTTTGCCGGTGTTATCTCAAGTGAGTAGTGAACATCTTCACCGATCTTCTCTGCATCCTTTGGTAATGGAGTTTTCGGTTCATTTGTCTCGTAAACTTTTGGAAGTGCTTCTAAGTAAGAGTAGAGTTCAGGAAGATCACGTTTCTTTTTTTCTGCTGATGCAACAAACGTTACCTGCTTTCCTTCATTCAGTTTGCAATGCTCACCGATTGTATCTGCACTGATGCTAAGTGATAATTGATTTTTATCAGCAGGAACAAACTTCTCACTCTTTGATCCGAACTGCATCGCTGCAAGCTTTGCAACAAAAAGCTGAAGCTTTTCAACTTCAGCTTTGAGTTCTAAGTTCTCTTGCTTTTGCTCTTCGTAAAGTGTTTTGAAGTCGGTATATGAAGCAGTTTGCATCGTCATACTAAAGACGATTTGTGAAGAGTAAAATACTACTTAAAAAAGTAGTTTACTTATTCACATTACACACGCTTTTGTGAGTAACGTTTTCTAAACTTGATGTTGCCAACTGCACCATTGATGATGATCAGTAAAACACTTTCACTGACCAGTGTTGCATTGTTTTTTATCTCAAGCAATGGGCGTTCATATACGCCGCCAACTTCCAATCGTTTTGTATAAATAGCAATGCCGTCATCTTCGCATCTTAATAATACAATGGTATTTTTTCTCTTGTTGATGAATGCGTAGATAAAACCATTGTCAGGATCGCAGAACATTTTATTTCGAATGATGTTAAGCAGTCCATTAAAACGATTGCGGCAATCAACAGGCTGAGAGTACAAAAGGATGTTTTGTTTTTTATCGATACTTAGCATATTACATCAGTGCTTTAATGAGATCAACATCCGGCCTTTCGTAAAAACGAAAGATGACTTTTGAAGGAAGTTCCAATTCAGCATAAACACCTGGAGTGTTAGTAGCACTGAAATCATTTACCAGTTGAATGAACTCGCCTTGCATTTCTTTTTTTGGTGAATGCTTATTACGCCATTGATAAA
Source organism: Niastella sp. sgz303648 (assembly GCF_059587045.1). NCBI lineage: Bacteria > Pseudomonadati > Bacteroidota > Chitinophagia > Chitinophagales > Chitinophagaceae > Niastella > Niastella sp. sgz303648. The sequence goes on from NZ_JCAPSW010000002.1 coordinate 214,977, forward strand.
ATGTTGTTTCATGAATCGAATAAATTTCACAGAACTCTTTTACTGTTACATTGCTTTCTTCGAACTCCTTGAGTAGTGCTTTAACTTCTTCATCATTCCTGTGAGGACGTGAAGGCTTGTTTGAATGTTCCATCCAGTTTAAGTTTTTACATTATGTCAAAGAGCGCAAATTATTATTCAATCAAAAATTTTCATCGACGGGACATCTCGGGTATTTACGTCTAACGGTTCCCACTATCAGCGCCTGTAAAGGACTTACTGTAGATACCGGAGCATGGTATCCCCCTAATACGTTTTATGGTACCCCCTCATTTCGGTGATGGTGGTTCTTCGTCAGGCTTGGTGGTCGTGTTAAATAGACATAACTCTTTTATAAAGTAAGAAGAAGTTTGTAATCTCGGGAAACGACTGGAATGCCATATAATGCATTGATGTTTGGAGGATCGGAAATTTTTGAGGTGATTACTGCTGAAAAGGAAGATGGGAAGGTGTTAATTTATGTCAAGAGTAAGCAATCAGGCAGTAATTGTCCGAATTGTAATGAATTAAGTTCCCGTATACACAGTTATTATACAAGAAAGATTATGGATTTGCCGATGGTAGGTAGCCAAACCTGGTTACTTATCAATGCAAGAAAGTTTTATTGCCTTAATGTCAATTGCATCCAAAAAGTATTTGCAGAACGGTTTTCGGAGCATATAGTCGCCCGTAAAACAGTTACAAAACGAGTAAATGAAAAGTTATTAAAAATTGCTTCGTTAATGGGAGGAAATGGAGGTGTTCGAATATGTCAATTAATGAATATACCGACCAGCAGTTCAACCTTAATTAGATTAATACATCAGCAACCCCTTGAACAAAGCTCTGTTCCTAAAGTATTGGGTATTGATGACTGGGCTTTTAAAAAGGGATCTCGATATGGCACAATTATCGTAGATCTTGAAAAAAGAAAGATAATCGATTTGTTACCTGATAGAGAAACTCTTTCAGTTGAGGGATGGCTAAAAGCACATCCAGGTGTTGAAATTGTAAGTCGAGATCGGTATTCTAATTTTGCCAATGGTGTAAAAAATGCATCTCCATCCATTAAGCATGTCGCAGACCGTTGGCACCTGCTTAAAAACCTGGGTGATGCTATGCAAAAAGTATTGGATAGAAATGTTGTCAGTTTAAAAGCCGCCAGACATCGGAAGAGCATTCAAGCGCATAACGAAATTCAACCTCAACCCGTTGTGAGAAAAGAAAATGAAACAACTGAGAATGGAGTGATAGCCAAAAAATTCTATCAAGTGAAGCAAATGTTGTTGGATGGTAATAGTATTAAAAAAATTGCAAGGGATACCGGCGTAACAAGAATTACTATCAGAAAGTGGAAGTCATTTGACTTTCTGCCCCCTAAGAGGTCACCCAAAATGACCAACATGCATCTTTATGATGAAGCAGTAAGGAAAATGTTGGATGAAAATCCAAGGATTGAAACAAAGGAAGTTTTAAAGAAAATTACAGAAATGGGATATAACGGCTCAATAACTATGTGTTATGAAAACGTCAGAAAATTACGAGGAGGAGAAATAAATAATACTGCGAATCAGTTGTCAACAGTATTCTGGGTACCACCTAAAGCCAGCAATCTTTTCTATATTGATAGACGACGCTTATCAAAGGAAGAGAAAATGTTTATTGATACCTTATGCACGGAGAGTAAAGAAATAAAAAGGGCTGCAAAGCTCATACGGCAATTTAAAAATATGCTCAAGAAAAAGACGGCTCAATGTTAAATGCATGGATCAAAAATGCTATATCATCAAACGTCAAAGAAATAAAAGGATTTGCAAAAGGTTTACTTTCTGATTTCGAAGCAATCGAAAATGGCGTAAAATTACCATGGAGTAATGGTCCGGTAGAAGGTCTGGTTAATAAGTTAAAAATAATCAAGCGTCAAATGTACGGCAGGGCGAGTTTTGAGCTTTTAAGAAAAAGATTAGTAAACCACCAAGCCTGACGAAGAACCACCTTCGCCGAAATTTACAGACTTACATCTTCAAGGTATGATCATACCGGGCGCACAATCCGAGCAACTACAGGAATAATCTCTGTGGTTGATCATTTAATTGCCCCTGCAGAAGATATCCGGCTGTAGCAATCTTGGCAACTATAGGCACCCGTCCAATGGTTGCTCTTTTGTTGTCCGCCCATAATATCCGAACAAAAGGGTTAATACCGTCTTTTCATCCATACACATATCTTGAACTATTCATTTAAAATTGTTCTTTCATCCATGTAGCGCCCTCTTCCTGGTAGGTCGGTTCACCCTTTTTCATTTTCTCTATCACATTCCTATAAACTTTCTTTTGATCTTCATTCATTGAGTTCGTTGCAGAAATTGCCTTTTCCTCCCATTGTATCGCCTCGTTTGTTCTTCCGAGTTTATATAATAAACTGGCATAGGTGTCTAAAAAAGCATCATCATTTGGAAATTTGCGTATTACCTTCAACTGCCATTCTGCTGCCTTATTGAGCAATTCTTTATCATTCGAATACAAAAAGGTTTCCCAAGCAGACTGGTTTATGAACATTCGACCACCTTCAAAATTCGTCGGAGGATATTTGTCCAATTGTGCAAAATACACTTTCGACGCTGCCACTATATTTTGGTGTTGTTTATACCATTTGTATCTTGCGGTTAACACATTTCTTTTCGAATAATCATTCTTAAAATGTTTTCTGATCATAGTTTCCAATGTTTTCCAATCAGCTTCTACATAATCGGGCTCGATTTTTCCATCTTTTCTTGTAGCAAGCCATTTAAACATAACCTCACTATTGGCCACCTTCACACCTTCAATTGTCATAGTTTCGCCTTTTTGCATCCGGTAAAAACTATCTACTATCGTTGATTGTATGTTCTTATCAACAATATCTCTTGAATATCCCTTTTTGTTCATCGCTTTGTCGATCTTATCCCCATCTTTAACGAAAAAACCAAGCACTTTAGAACCCGGTTTTAAAATAAATGATGACCACACTTCAACATTTTTGGGCGTATACCTTTCCTTTTCATTCAGGTTGGAAGCATAGTTCAAATGATCTTTGAACAACGTCCTTGCAAAATCACCATCATTTAGTTGAAAAGCGATTCTGACCATATCTGCCACGCGGTCATAATGCTTTATTCCTTGGTTATATTCATTCACAAGTATTTTATATTCGACATATGGATCTTCATATACTTTTCCAGGCGTCAAAGCCAGTTTGGCCATGCTTATAAAATCTTGTACGGGTCTAAAGCCGCCATCTTTATGGACTATTGATCCATTTGGTGAAAAAAAGATGGCCGTAGGATATGAATTAACCATGTATTCTTTTTCGATGAAAGATGCGTCCTTATACCAGCTCTTTACATATGTATCGTCATTTTTGGTTTTGTCCATCTGTACTTTTACAGATATAAAATGCTCATTGAAAAAAGCACCCACAGTATCATTTATAAATACTGTTTTATCCATCATCTTGCATGGTCCGCACCAGGTGGTAAAAGCATCGATGAAAATGTACTTGTTTTCTGCTTTTGCTTTTTGCTTTACCTGCTCCCAGGAAAGGCCGGTGGTCCATTTTATTCCTTTTTCCTCTGTCATGCCAGGTCCGTCCTTCGTCATGATAGACTGCGCCGAAGAATTGTTTTGAGCCAATAATATAAAGGGCAGGCTCCAGATGAGTAAGCTTAAGATTGATTTCTTCATTTTATTTTGCTTTTGTTTATTGAAAATTGAATAAGGAGGGACGCATTTTTTAAGTAGCTCCCGTAGAGTATTTTGCTGAGTGATTTTAAGAGTAAATGAATCATGTAGTGTTTATATCAACTAAATATCTGTGTGTACACATTTAACATCGGATATACAGGTTTAAAAACCGGCTTCGCATTTTTCTTTATGTCTCTTTGCATTTTCCTTTTGTCTTAAACCAGGATTCTCAGGATTAAAAGATTAAAACGGTAAGAAATGATACATAAAGAATTAACCGAAAAAATAATCGGTTGTGCTATGCAGGTACACAAAACATTAGGCAACGGTTTCCAGGAAGCGATTTATCAACGTGCACTGGCAATAGAAATGAATCACGCTGGATTGGGTTTCGCAATGGAAAAGCCGATGGATATCTTCTACAGGGGTCAGAACATTGGCAGCCGTCGTGTTGACTTCTTTGTCGAGAAATTAATCATGGTCGAACTGAAAGCCATCATTCAACTGGAACATGTTCACCTGGCACAGGCACGCAATTACCTTAAAGCTTATAAAATGGAAACTGGCCTTTTAATAAACATCGGTGCAAAGAGTCTCCAATTTAAAAGAGTCTTCAACCAGTCCTGATCCTGTAAATCTCAAATCCTGTAATTCTTTTAATCCTGAAAATCCTGGTTCTGATATTTTCGGATATACATTTCACCCAACTTGTAAAGAACTATTTCGCAATGCCTGCCCACTGTAGAGATGACATCCTGTACAGCACACAGCCCAAAGCAAAGGATGTCATCTCCTTCCTCACCCTCCAAATACCACAGTTTACAATATCACTTTGCTGGCATACTTCGGTATCTTCCATCACGCCAATGCAGATATACTCCCTTGTCTCTGGCGTGCCGTTAGCAAGAGGCTTATGGTCATCGTAAGGTGAATTGGTATCACGGGAGAGGAAGTTCCAGCTTGCCTGTCCCTTCAGCCGGGAATAGATATTAACGCCATCCAGGCCGTTTTTGGAAAACTTCAATCGTACATAACCGGGAAAAGCTTCGCCGGAAAATTTGGGCCTCGCGGTTTCGGGGTCAAAGTCCTTGCTCCCGCCCTTTATGCCCATATCCTCGCCAATGGCATCGGTGTAAGCATTGCTGGTCTTCATTTTGTTATTCGCCTTCCGGATCAATGCGATGTTGCTATCCTTACCGGCATTCTTTGCTTCCACCGCATTTTTGAGGGCGGCCTTTGCCGCTTCCACATTGTTAACAAGGCCGGAAAGCTCAGTGCAGGCCGTACTCAATGCAGTGAGTTCTGCCGGCGCCAGCCCCAGAGTAGGGCCATGCGTTGCCAGTTTAGCCTGGTAATTACCAAGCCAGAGCACAAGAGAGGGTTCATCTTTAGGAAGATAATCTGCCATAAAGGATTGATTTTGATGGTTATTAATGGTATTTGCATATTTAAGTGCAATTGTCATTAGGTTACGATTAAGGGACTGGAAGAGCCATACCGTGGTTTTCACCGGGCTTACCTTGTTTCCCCGGTTCGGGGTTTAAGCCCTGAGCCACCTGCTTTTTGCCGGAACAGATTCGGCCTTGAGGAAGGGCCACCATTCCCTGATTCCGGTCTGCAAAGCGCAAGTAGGAAGGAATGAGGTCATAGTCCCAAACCGGCAGGCCGGGACATAGTTTCACGAGCCTGCCTTGCTTTTTGGAAAAGGATGGTATTTATGATTGAAAATTTTTTAGGTTGAAAAAATAGGACAAGGAATAAGGTTAGCGATTACTCGCCTCCGGTATGGATTTCATGAGATGGATTTGTTCTTCAAAGGGATGGTTTATCAATACCCGGGTGTTTGTCTCAAATTCGGTGCTTTGTCTAATTCACCTTTTGATACAGGATAATATTGTTGATATGATCTCCACTGTATAGCATTATTAGATTTCAGCGGAGTAATTACACTCATTACAGCATCTACTTTTCCTGTTCTTTTCAAATCCAGCCATCGATGCCCCCATTCGCAAAATAATTCATGTCTGCGCTCATCCAAAATTGCCGTCAGCAATGTCGATTGATCAATCGCAGTCGTATTAGGCAGACCTGCTCTTGTACGTATAGCGTTCAAATCAGATTTTGCTTCATTGATCTTATTTAATTGCGCTCTTGCCTCTGCCCTTATCAAATACTGTTCTCCTAGGCGTAATACCATAAAATACTCACTCATATCAGCAGCAGAGCTAACACCTGGCGAAGCATACACTTTGTACTTAAAAGGATAATAAACGGTATCGTAAGTTGTAGGAGTGTTTTGATAAATCGTAGTATCAATCCAATTTCCAAAAACTGCTCTTTGATCCCCAGATTCAAAACTGCTCAGTAAAAACTTACTCAAAAGCACTCTTCCATTTGGACCTGTGGGAGAAACGACATAGGCATATCCCTCTAACGTATTAAAATTATTGGTAGTAGGCTGTAACTGCCATATGGCTTCTTTGCTATTCTTTAGAAACACATCATTCAAAGCAGGCAATGGGCCGTAAAGAGCCGTGTTATTTATTACGCCGGTAGCTTCCTCTTCCGCATTGGCAAAATTTCCTGCAAATAAATATACCCTCGCTAAAAGCGCCTCTGCAGCCCATTTAGTTGGACGGATTCTTTCACTCGTAGCACCTAAAAGGGTAGCGTCGGGGTAATTCGAATTCATCAAATCTTTTGCTTCTTTTAAATCCACTATGACTTGCTTATATACATCAGCCCTTGGTGAGCGTGAGAGCAAAGTGTTGGCGACAGCATCAGTTGACAAAGCCAGCGGCACATCCCCAAATAAGTTCACCAAATAGAAATAGAAAAGCCCACGCATAAATTTTGCTTCTCCCAATAATTGTTCCTTAACTACCGGAGTTAATGTTGTTGATTTCTCTAAACCTTCAATGGCAGCATTGCATTTATAAACTTTATTATACAGAGGAGCCCAAAATTCGGAACCAGCTGTACCTATACTCAAATTATTTTCGAAAAAAGAAGTATAGGGATTATAAGTAGTGAGGTTAGTAAGTTCATCGGCGGATAAGCCTGCTAATAAACCAATGCTAGTGTTACCTTGAAAAAAATTGTAGTAATCCTCAATTGTTAAATTGGCATATATACCATTTAAAACACCAATAGCTGTAGCGTCAGTAGCATAAATTTTATTCTCAGCTAAAGTTTGGGTAGGTGGTGGTATATCTACCAGTTTTTTACACGAAGCAACAATCAAACAAAGAAGCAGAAATATAACTTCCCATTGGAGCTTTACGCCTTGCCATTTTTGCTTTATATATAAATTTATAGTTGACATATTCTTTGTTAGTTTATTAATTAGATTAATCAATTAATCAGAGTTCAATCTTAGCCCCCAACGTCCACATTTTAAGTGGAGGTAAGGTACTTATGCTCCTGGTTTCGGGATCAAGACCTTTATATCCAGTAATCGTTGCTAAATTTTGACCACGGAAGTAAACTCTCGCAGCTTGAAGATGTGCTTTCTTTGCCCATACATCCGGTAATTGCCAGGACAGAGATGCATTTTTTAGTCTTATATAAGAACCTGCGGCATAACTGTAGCCGGCATCTGAATAATAATAAGGCCAAATTGCAAAACTACCATTCGGATCTACGGTGAATCGCCCAATAGTTGCGTTATCACCTGGCTTTTGCCAACGTTTTAAAACAGTCACGGGCTGATTACTATTTACTCCTCTAAAATAAAGTCCCGGTACTATATTCGGATTCGAATAGTACATATCTTTTGCACCCATTTGATAAACAAACTGCAAAAGAAAATCCAGTTGAAATCCTTTATAACTGATGGTATTGCTCATACCACCATAGAATTTAGGTAAAAGAGAAATTTTTTCAGATTGTTTAAGTGCGTCAAAGGAAACATTAGGATCGACAACCTTACCAGTTGAATCCAAAAGAAAATAACTGCCCGTCGCAGGATCGACACCGCCATATTGATATTTTTTCTGTATGCCAATCGGTTCTCCAATGATTACTCCATTATTTCCGGAAGCATATGATGTGAGCTCAATTCCGGGAAAGCTAATAACTTTATTGTGAGGAATCGTCAGGTTGAAATTGGTACTCCAGTAAAGATTTTTACTTTTTACATTAATTGTATTTAAACTAAACTCCCACCCTGTATTTTGAATGGTAGCCGGGAAGTTTTTTATAAAGTTTGAAAAGCCAGTAAAATCAGGCAACGAGTACGCTATTAATTGATTGGATGAACGGTTACGAACATAAGTAACCCCAATTGCTATTCTTTCATTGAATGTAGAAAGATCGATACCTCCTTGCAATTTGCGTGTCTCTTCCCATTGGAGGAAGGGATTTGAAAGACCTGCAACATCAAAGCTTGTCGCACCCTGGTATTGAATATTTGTACTAAGTATGTTGTATAAATTTAGGTAACTGTAATCATTAATCTGGTCATTGCCGGTAGTTCCATAACTTGCCCTTAGCTTTCCAAAACTTAACCATGATTTACTTGATTGTAGGAACTTTTCTTCGCTGAAGATCCAGCCTACACCAGCACTCCAGAAATTGTGAAATCTATTCTCTGTCCCAAACTTACTGCTACCGTCACGCCTACCCGTCAGGTTGATCAAATACTTTTTATCCCAGTTATAACCTATTCTCCCAAACAGACCATTAAATCTGGTAATACGATCTAAATCATTTCCGGAAGCTCCGGCTGTGATTGATGTTGCTGCAGCCAGGGAATGCAATAGCTCATCGGTTGGTTGTCCGGAAGCCTGTACATACAAAAACTTTGAAACAGATTTTTGAACAGTAGCGCCTACTAAAACATCTAGCTTTCCTTTTCCGATATTCTTCTCCAACTGTAGTTGAGGTTCTATGATCCAAGAACTTATATTTCTGCTTCCAAAACTGGCGCTTCTTTGAGCAAAGGGTCTGTTTTCAGGACGATTGACCTCCAATTTGGTACCTTGAAATAAATCTGCATTAAGATTATTGTAGCCAAAATTACTACTTAGAGCCAGTCCTGGCAAAATGGTGTAACCGAGATTCAAACTGGTTATTAAGTTCTTTGTGGTATTGCTGAATTCTCTATACAAAGAATTAACTAAGGGATTTGTCCATGTAGATCTGCCGCTGGCAGTTTGCGCCCAATTGAGTGAACCATCATCATTGTACAATTTTGGCGCAACAGGTTCAAGTAAAACAGCATTTTGAGTGAGATCAATACCAGGCAAACCATTTTGATTATATTGATAGCTGCCCGATAATTGAATGCGCAAGCGTTGGTTGGGAGATGCACCATTCATACTAAAATGCAGTCCTCCCACTTTATTATCAAAATTGCCGGGGAAAACAGTAGTTTGTCGATTAAAACTTGCACCAACCATGTATTGAAACATCGATGTTCCACCAGATATACCGGCATTGATATTGGTATATTGAGCAGTGCCACCAATCAATTCTTTTTGCCAGTCTGTATAGCGGGTAGTATCCCAAAGCATAAGGTCATAAGTGCGGTTACCAATGTTTTGTGTTGTTAAATCAATTCCATCATTCTTATAAGCCTCATAGCGCATGTCCAGGTATTGACGTGTATTCATCATATCTACGTGCCGCGTCACCTTACCCCAGCCTTGTTGCAGGTCTACACTTAATTTTGGCTTGCCCGCTCTTGCCTTTTTTGTTGTAATCAATATAGCACCATTGGCTGCGCGGGAGCCATAAATTGCTGTTGCATCCGCATCCTTCAACACTGAAATAGATTCAATATCATTTGGATTAATATAGCTCAATGGACTTCCTCCTTGTAGAATCCCTTCGAATCCTGCATTGAGTAGCTGCGTTGGATAGGGAACGCCATCAATTATAATAAGAGGTTCTAATCCTTCTTCTCTAAAGCTGTTTTGGCCCTGTATCCGAACTGTTACGTTTCCACCATTTAGCCCTGTAGTCTGCGTAACAACTAAACCAGGCACTCTTCCTTGCAAGGCCAGCAAAGGGTTTTGCACCGGTTGCTTTTCTATTTCCTTCGAACTTATTTGAGCAACATTGCCTGTGCTAAATCTTTTCGCTTCTGTATAGTAGCCTTTATTTATCACCACTTCAGTTAAACTTGTTTCAGTTTGTTTTATGGAAATGGCAATAGAGGTTCTGCTATTGATAGGAACAAGCAGGGTTGAGTAACCGACATAGGATATTTCAAGCGTTCCGTTTTCATCAACACCCTTTAAAACGAAAACACCATCAGCATTTGTGGTGGTGCCATGTGAAGTGTTTTTTTCTATGACATTAGCGCCTTCAAGTGGATTTCCTCTTTCATCGGTCACTTTGCCGCTAATATCAATAGGTGGAGCCTGCTTTTGCTTTTCCGTTTCCGCAAAGATTAATTGTTTCTTTTCTTTAATAATAACAAGCTTGTCAGTATTTACTATAGTATAGTCCAAAGGCTGCCCCTTAAAACATGATCCCAATACTTCCTCCAGGCTTGCGTCCTTTACCTGTATGGTAACAGGATGTGCCTGTTTTATCAGCTCATGCATATAATTAAAATAAAAACCACTTTGCTTTTCTATGCTTTTAAAAACTTGCTCCAGTGGGGCATCTTTTACCGAAAGGGTAATTTTTTGAGAATATCCCTTTGCACTTACCTGCAGGCAGGCGGTTAATATTATGATGGCGGTTAGCTTCATAATCCGCAATATTTGCTTGCCTGCCCCTGACTTTATAGGGGCGAAGGCAGTCGTTAGTTTTGGTTTAGCCCAGGCAAAAACCTGAACTTTGCAAAGACCTAAATCTTGCATAATTTTACTTTGTTAGGTTAGAAAATAGATTGCTCCAGCATTTTGTTTTTCATCCTGACATCTTCAACCGGTAGTGCTGATGACACTGCCGGTTTTTTATTGCCCCGGCCCTCTCTAACTCTCCGCCAACTGGCGGAGGAGAAATGGATAACAGCAGTCTTTGCTATCCAAAGGGCTTATGGTCAGATCAGGATAAAACAATTTTAATAAGTCAGGTTTAATAGGTTAACAGCATGAGGGCAGCCAATAGTTGATGTTTATATATTCCGGTAGCACCGGTTTTGGGGCCGGGTGCTGATGTATTGATTCAATAAATTTGGGTTTTTCAAAAGAGAAGAAAGGCATGGTTAATGCCGTTGTTGGTATTTTCACCAACAACATTATTTTATGCTCTACGAAGCCTATAGACTTCGTAGAGCTTAGAATTGTGGTTGCAGAGGAATTTACATGGAGGAAGGTATATAAGATAGCAGGTTGGTTGCCGCGCTGTGCAGATGCTGTGAGGCTGCATAGTAATGCAAAGCATCCCAGTGCCACGCCTTTTCGTATGCGGGTGAACCTAACCATAAGTTTCAGTTTCAGTTGTTGACCTTTTAATGCCGTTGTTGTGTGTCCTGAGCTTGCCGAAGGGCACCAACAACTATGTTATCCGTTTATGCTGCGTCTTGCAGTGTTAGCTGCAAGTGATTAATTGCAAAGGCGCTTAATTTTTTTCTTACCTGCTGCAGGGTGGTGCTTACTGTACGGGGTGCTATGCCCATACTTTTAGCCACCTTTCTGCGCTTATATCCCAGATCCATCAGTAAATACACATGGCGCTGGCGCTGAGGCAACTGCAATACCGCTTGTTCAAACAGCCTGTTATACTCTTTGTGTATGATGGCATCGGCATCATACACTGCATTGCTGTTGTTTACTTCAATTCCGCTGATGCGTCCCTGGTATTTCCTGAAATCACAGCAACGGTTCTTAACCATCATAAACAAATAGCTTTCCTTATTCTTAATCTGTCGAAGCTGTTCTCTTTTCTGCCACAGGTTTAAAAACACATCCTGCATTATATCGTCTGCATAAAATTCCGATCGCATGTACCAACATATATAATTCCTCAGCTTTTCAGCATATTGCCGGTAGAGCATATTAATATCCTGTTCTTCCTTTGTGCGCATAACTGCTTATTGCTGCCAAACGATTAACTTATTTCCCTCAATCTCGAACCGCAACCGGCTGCTTAGTTCAAATATTTTCAATACACTGGCTAACGAAGCAGTGCGGGGCACTCTTATTCGCATATCTTCTTCTTTTAGTTCATTTTTAAATACCAAATCCACATCATACCAGCGGGATATTTGCATCAGCGCTTCCTTTATAGTGGCTCGGTTGGCAGCAATCAGGCCGTTTTTCCAGGCAAGGGCTTCCTCGGTATCAGCATCTTCAACGACTTTAATGACATCCCTCCGGTTTTCAGCGACAATAGCCTGCTTTCCGGGACTAAGTAATGCAATAGAGCTACCACTACTTATTTTCACTTTGCCTTCTATCAGCGTAGTACTTACACTCGTTTCATCTTTGTAGGCTTTAACATTAAACTGTGTGCCTAATACTTCCACCCAAACCCCATTAGCATCACCGGCATTATGTGCCATATGCACTTTAAAAGGTCGGGAGGCATCTCTGGTTATTTCCATATAGGCTTCCCCGTTAATTTCAATCACCCTTTCCTTGCCTTCAAAAACTGTGGGATACCTTACTGATGATGCTGCATTCAGCCATAGCCTGCTGCCATCCGGTAGGAGTAATTGAAACTGGCGGCCCCGTGGTGTGCTCAATGTATTGTAAAGAACTTCCCCTGTTAATTTTCCTTCCTGATCATAAGAAAGCGATGCGCCTTCTTTAATTACCTGTGTAGTGCCTTGCGTTGCAAGATTGCCATTTGCGGCATCATCCAGCACAATTTGTTTTCCATCAGCAAGTGTGAGTATCGCACCATCTTTACCAGGTTCTTTATCTGTCTTAAATCTGTTTTTCTTGTTTTCAGTTGTAGCCAGTGCCTGTTCTTTTCTAGTGTCATTCCACATATATAAACCGGCTAACATTAAAATAATGATGGCTACAGCTGCTGCATATTTCCACAACTGAAAACTCAACAGCCTTGAACGCGGCAATTTTTCATCCGCACCAACATCCATCTTTTGCCATACATCCTGCTTCCCGTTTTCCAGTCGCTCCCAATCGCTGATGTTCTGCATCAGTTCTGCAGTATCAGTCCATTTTTCAAATAGCTTTTTATTATCGTCCGATTCATTAATCCATTCATTCAATTGTTTTTGTTCTTCTTCTGTTAATTCCTGCCGTAGATATTTGCCTACCAGCTTTCCGATATTTTCGAGTTTTGTAATCATTTGAAAAAAAATGTTATCGTATATATTTCCTTCTTCACCATAACCTTGAGGTAATTATGCGAACAACACTTAACAAAAAAATAATTTACACTTAACAATATAGAAACGATGGCGCTTAAAAAAGCGTCTAAGAAATAAACAGGAAAATTTTAGATTTTTTTTATGGAAATTTCTATTGCAATAAATGGTCTAATTCCAAAACACTCAGAAAGATTAACCATGTAACGGCATATTCATTGCTAACCAGGGAGATGCGTAATAATTCTAAAGCGCGTTTTTTATGATTGCGAACAGTGGATTGAGTAATAGAAAGCTCCTGGGCAATTTCCGCCGGTTTCATTCCATAAACATATAGAAGTTTAAAAACCCTTCCGCACTCCGGTGGAAGCTTTTCTATCGCTTCGTACACCTCCTTTATAATTACTGATTCTATAATTTTATTATCAACCATCTTTACATCTACCAGTTCAGAAAACTGTTTTTCATGGCTGCGTTTTCTTTGAAGTGAACGCAGGTAGTCAAGACAATTATTCCGGGCTGTAATGAATATAAACGCTTTTATGTTGTCCAGCGTATTGAACCGGTCATGCATTTTGAAAAGTTTCGTGAAGGTCTGTGTGGCAATATCTTCACCTTCTTCACGACTGCCGGTTAATTTTTCGCAGAAATAGCAAATCTGTGTATAATATAAATTAAAGACCGCATTAAATCCCCCTGGCTTTCCGTTTACGAATGCTTCTAAAGTTCCTGTATCGAGTTGCTCGTTCATTGATAATGTGCAGTTCGGTTATAACTAATAAATTTCTGGTTCGGCTTTTCGAATTTCAGGACAGGCAAAAATATTTTGTACGCTGAATCAGGCGTTAATGGGGAATAATGTGTATTAATGTAGTTGATTAGGGAGCAGGAGAAGGATTTTGATAAGGATTTGTAATAATAATAAAAATGTATTACAAAGTTATTAGAAATAGTCCGAACATTTGGAAAATGCAGGACGGGCAAAATCGTGGTTTGCATGGTTTGATAAATTGACTTTAACACCGGACTCCTTTTAAGTTTGGAGCTAAAATAAAAGGTTTTGGAGGAAGAACAAAATCGGTTTAGTTGGAGACGAAACTCTATTAAGCCACGAAATGTATTTAAAACACATGATTAGCCGGGCCCCATTTGCGATGAAAATTTTTTTATATTTTCCGCCGCTGGATGTTGTTATCACACGAAGCCGAAGCAAAGGGAAAAAAAGCTTTGCCGATTCACTGAGTAGTTATGTTGCTGGAAGCAACTCCGGCAACGGCGTTTAAAAACTCATTTATTATATTGAAATTGACCAATTTCCACTTCCGGGATAGCTGGCAGTGGTAGTAACCGTTGGCCATAGACAATTCAAGCAATGAAATAAATTATTTTCAGAGAATTTAATTTGAAATTTCGTTATATTAGGAGTTTATCTTTCTGATAGAAAGTATTTAGTAGATCACTTTCCTAAATCAATTATTTCATGATTAAACTTATAGAAGTTACAATTAATAAATACAAAAGTTTTCAGTCGCCGCAAACCATTAAGATTGAAGATGACATTACAGTGCTAGTAGGTATGAATGAGGCCGGAAAAACAGTATTACTGGAAGCAATGGCAAAACTTAAATACTTTAATCCAAAGGATATTAAATTTAAGTTCGAACTAACACAAGATTATCCACGTAAGGAATTAATACAATTCCAGAAAAGCAAAGATGATACGGATATTATTCGGGCTAAATATTTAATAGGGCAAGAGCTCACTGATGAAATCAATCAAGAATTAGGCCCTAACTGTTTTACACAAACTACTTTTGAAATTTACAGACAATGGAAAAGTAATCAAAACTATGTAAGTGCTTTTACGCATAATTTTAAATCATTCCTATACCATCTAATAGAAAAATATAAACACGAGATTGGTGAAGAGGCTTTACAATCTATTCAATCAGCAAAAAGCTTCAATGAACTTACTGCGGTTCAACTTCCAGAAGGTGAGGGACCTGAATTGACGAAATTTCTGACAGCCATAATGAAAGCAACCAAATGGACAGACCAGCTTAGTGGCTATATTTATAATACATACATCGAGCCACATGTACCTAAGTTCTGGTACTTTGATGATTATTACCAACTTGATGGTCGTATTAATTTCAATGATTACAAGGCTGGTAAATATGGCCCTGAGCGAGCAAAAATGGTTGAAGCATTACTGGACATTGCCGGGATTAACATTGATGACCTGTTGGGGGCTAACGATTTTGAAAATTTTACCGCTCAGTTAGAGGCAGCGTCCAACGAAATATCGGAACAAATGTTTAAGTATTGGAAGGGGAATGAAAATTTAGAAATTGAATTCAAGATTGATAAAATTATTATAGAAACAAAAAAGGAGAATAAAGTATATCATCCGAGTTATCCCGGGAATGAAAATCATGCTCATAAAGAAGCTTATACTGAAACTACAGCGGAAATTGTTCTCGATATACGGATAAAGAATACTACTCACAAGATCACATTACCACTGGAAAGGCGCAGTAAGGGGTTTAATTGGTTTTTTTCATTTGTGGTTTGGTTCAATAAAGTAAAAAATGATCCAGATAATAATTACATTTTACTTTTTGATGAGCCAGGATTAAATCTTCATGCGTTGGCCCAGAATGATTTGTTAGTTTTTCTCGAGGATTTGAGCCAAGAATATCAGGTAATTTACAGTACACATTCACCGTTCATGATTGATAGCTCCCATCTGAACAGAGTGCGCACGGTAGTAGAAACTTCCGGCGGATCGGTTGTTTCTGAAACTATTCAAGAAAAAGATCCCAATACTCTGTTTCCCTTACAGGCCGCATTAGGATATGATATTGCGCAGAATCTTTTCATTTCGAAAAATAATTTGCTGGTGGAGGGGCCTGCGGATTTGCTGTATCTGACGTATTTTTCCACCCTATTGCAGTCAATGGGTAGAATTGGACTCAAGGAAGGCATAACGATTGTTCCGGTAGGTGGACTGGATAAAGTTGCTTCCTTTATCTCTCTAATGCGAGGTAATAAATTGCACTTGGTTTGTCTGTTAGATACATTCATGGATTCAAAAGGAAAGGCACGGCTGGATGATCTGATCAAAAGCAAGATTATCAAATCCCAGCATATTCGATTTTTCCATGAATTTGTTTCCGGCAGTACACAAGCAGATATAGAAGATCTTTTTGTAAAGGAAGATTATCTGAAGATTTTCAATGAAGCATTAAGTGCTAAATTTAAAAAACTTAACATGTCTGATCTGAATCCTTCGATTGGGCCAATTGTTATTCAAATTAACCAAGCTTTGTCTGTTGATCGTTTTAACCATTATAGCCCTGCTATTAAGCTCTCGCAGATGGGTGTGAATGAAAGCTATTTCAACTCACAAACACTGGCAAATTTTCAAAATCTATTTGATGAAATAAATAAACTTTTTTGACGCCTTTTTACCTCGTTGCAGCTGTTATCACCGGCATTTTTTTACAGCCATTTTGATGTGGGGCGCAGTACGCCCCGCTTCTCAATAATATAATTCGGGAAGCGCTGCCTCCCGAATTTATTTGCCAAGCTATTATTTCGAGCTATTTAGATGGAACATCAGATTTTTTCAAAGCACTATCCATAAGCCGGTGTAGGGATTTATTATCCTGGCTATACAAATAATCCCAGGCTTTTATGATCTTTTCATTTTTCCAGGCTTCCATGATCATCTGTTTGTTATTGTCTTCCCGATGAATAATCCATTCGTATGTAAGGGAAAGGAAAAACATTATTGCCAGCCACATAAACCACCTGCCGAATACTATTTTGTAAAACAGCAGGTCATGGTGGCCCTGGTTTTCTCTTTGCTGTACACCTCACTTTGCGTCAAAAAAAATTGTAACAAATTCCCATAGACTTTTACTTTTCTTTCAGAAAACAAAAGCCGCCCATTAGGACAGCTCCTATAATAATTGCAGTGTGTCACAGCCATCATTGCGTATTCACGGTTGCACGATTACTTACCCATACCTGCATCATGCTATACACATGGAGACAGTTTGACTATCATCATGAGATACAAACGGGGCACCAATGACTACGCTTTGCCTTTTCGGGTGTATTTAGATAAGACCTAGAAATGGTAACCAAGCTGTTACCGTAAAAAATTCTTTTACGGTAAAACAGGAGGAGAAACCATACGAGTAGGCGCATTCTAAATTGATTGACACAATAGCGACAGGTTAGATACCAACTGCAAAACGTTGTTTATTATTCAATATTCCGGCGAATATCATCCTGCTCACTGAAAAATTAACGTTTACCACTAAGGAGCATGAACATAGTGAATCCATCCGGTTCCGTTTAACGGTAAAGCGGAAAGACCGTTTCCTGCCAATTTTAATTTTTTTCAATCAATCCCAATCAATCCCCGATCAAAACGCAAACAGTTTCGCCCATTTTTCCAGAAGGTATAGTTGGTAGTAATAGTACATACGGTAGATTCCTATTGTATGAATCAGTTAACTGTATATTGAAAATAATCCATTCGTGTAATTATAATTATCTCACTCGTGTGGATATACTTGTTGTATTTTTGGCATCTCAATGCAAATGATCTCAAGCAGCGGTTCCGGTATTACGTAAAGCTGGCGGAACTTTTAAATCGGCTATAGTCAAAGAAGGAAACTAAACCTTGAAAGCTGCCTTACTCATTATCGAATAAAACTATTTGCATTGATAGTCAACATTTTGCAAATTAGAGCCTTTCGAAATAAAACACAAAAACAAAACTAAACAATCAGCTCAGACCGCATTTCTAACAACGATGTTCTATTATCAAGACCGATGATACCGCTGGAATAATGCAGGGCATATATGAATCGGGATGGATTAAAATATACCGATGGGGAGTTTCTTGTGATATGGGATTTCCTGTACCGGTTGGTCGAAATAACGACGCCTTATTATTACCGGAATCAGGCGGCAGAAGCTGAAAACGTAATACCGCTAAATAAAAGTATGGAATATGATAACAGAAAGCATAACTTCCTCCGCTCCAAAAAAAGCAAACCAACCCCATGACGTATTCTGCCGCTGTATGTTGATGTCAAATGCAACCGAAAACTCAGTAATTAATTATACCCGTCCGCTTTCCTCTTAAAAGGAAAGTGGACGGTATTAATGACACGGGAAAAGCTACCTACATATCCTGATCGTGGACCTCGGCGATGGCAGGGCAGAAAAGGTAATTAAATACCCTATGTAAACCAGCGCCATTGTATTAAAAATCAATTAATGGCTATGCAAATCGTTTCAAATCACTGATAAAAAAGTTCGACATATCCCCGGTTGTTCCCACTCCACCGGACGGCAGCGAAAAAAAAGCCTCGCTGCCGTTTTTTATTTGCTTGAAACCCGCATCAGGACTGAATATTGCCTGGGTAATAGGGTCGTCTGAATTGGTTCGACATAGCCCATTTTCATCTATATATAACTTAGCCGGAAATGTCGAACCAAGAAACATGGCTTTTTCCTCCATAGTAGCTAAATCAAATAATACATTAAGGTGGCGCAAGAAGAAAAATCCATGCTGTATAATTTTATTTTCTTCAGGGTCTGGTTCCTGTAAAGATGCAATCTGTCTTTCCAACCTTTTTATTTCTGGCTCAAGTCGGCTTTTTATACTACCATATTCAGTTCTGTCTAATCCTCCATCCAACATAAGTAATTGAGCGTTTTCAAGGCGATTTTTTTGAGTTTCCAACTCTTGCTGCAATTTAATAAGCTCGGCAGTTTTATCTCGGCCATTCGCTTTATTGGCATCTTTTAGAATTAAATCTAATGACATTAATAGCTTTTCACTGTTCGCTGTTTTAGTGAGCTGTCCACAGAATGCAGCATTCGCTTCCATAGCCAAAAACCTCTCTTTACAACGATTCCTGCAATGATAATAAAAGTACCTGCCGCCGTTACCTTTTGATGCGCTTCCTGTAATTCTACTTCCGCATCTTCTACAAGTCAATGCCCCCCGCAATGGTAGTTCCTCCCTTTGGCCATGTTTGGATGGCCTGTTCTTTTTCTTTTTATTTCCATCCAACAAATCTTGAACCTCATAAAATAGCTTTTCAGGTATAATGGGTTCATGTTTCGCATCCACAATCATTTCTGTATCAACCTTATAGGCAGGCACACGAATTTTGGCAATGTAGGCCAAATTTCGGAATAGGTCAAAAAAAGCAGTTCGTTTAATTTTAAGACCTTTTTTATAGGCGAGCATCCGCAAATGATCTATATGATAAAGTCCTGTTGTTAACTGCTCAAATAGCCATCTAATTAATGGTGCCTGCTCGGATGGTATAATAATGGGCTTTTTTTCGTCATTCCAGCCACGTTTATAACCCTTTGGTATAGGCCCCATCCATCGCCCGCTTTTCATGGCCTTATAAATTCCGTCAGCGATATTCATCGAACGCCTGTCATTCTCCACTTCAGGGGCAGCCAGGTAAATGGCCAACATGAACTTATGTTCAGGAATCTTTAAGTCAAGTGGTTGTTCAATAGCCTGGGGTTCTACGCCCAAGCGATTAAGCTGATTGATCATCGCATAGGCATCAGCCACATTACGGCTAAACCTATCCCATTTGAGGAAGATCAGTAAATCAACTTCGTTTTTATTGCTTTTTACAAAAGTCAATAGTTTCTTAAATGCGGGTCTGTCAAAATTCTTTGCTGAATGATCTTCGCTAAATAGAATGACAACCTCAATATTGTTAAGTTCACAGTATTTGCGAAGTCTTTCTTCCTGATAAGGCAAACTATTACCATTAGCTTGCTCGTCTGTACTCACACGGATATACAGTATCGCTCTGCGTCGTTTCATGAAGGTTTGTGTTTAGGGTAATAATTTTTGTTTGATGATCACAATGTTCTTTTTCTATTCTTTTACTTACCGATATAACCATCGTAGCAACCGAATACAACCATTCACGAACCTTTGTCAATTCTTCATTTGTATAACTATGGTTCGCATCATTCCAAATTTTTCGAAGTGTCTCTAAACTTATTTTATTCGAAAAAAGATCATCTGTTTTTTGGCTGTTTTTTGAGGTATGAGCAATTTTAGTTTTCATAGAAAGAAATTATTTTTTATATAGAGATCGTTTAGGAACTTTATTTCACTATAATGATTCAAATTTGATATATCAACATCAGGCTCTGTTGCGGAAATAATCGCTACCCCATACTTTTCTTTTAAAGATTTTGCAAGTTTGATTTCTGATATGTTACGGCTAATTCTGTCGAATGAGGAAACCAATATTTGTTTTCAGGATGAGAATTACTAAAATATTCATCTAACCAATGAAAGTCATAAGTCATACCTTATCGATTATCTGCACGCGTTTCCATGATTGTAAAACCATTATCCGTTGCGAATTTTTTAATACAATTTTGTTGGTTAGAAAAACGGTCTCTTGCATCAGCAGCAGTACCCTTAGATATTCCAACGCTTTCTTTAATTCGATTAACATTGTAATATTCTTTTTCAATTTACAACTTATTGATTATCAATACAACTGGAGGTTTCTTTTTTTACAAAATCAATAAGAATAATATCCATATGGTAACGCAATCCTTAATTTCCCTTTTGTCATAAAGTACTTTTTATATGACAATATATGCCATGTAACCAATGTGAGGTTGAAATAAAGCAGAAATAGGTAATAATGGAAGAAAAAGGCTAAAATTTAGGTGGTAAAAAGTGAAAACTGACCAGTATGGTTAAATACCTCCATTTTCGCAAGGAACCTTGAAGCGATGCTGCCACTGTTAAGGAGCAATTACGGATTCACTCCAATTCATGGAAATTATTGCGGATTAATTGTGAATGCTTAAACCTGCTTTACTTAAGCACAGAACTGGCATATTTTCTAATATTGTTTATCAGCAAAGTATTTTCAAGCTTTTTGGCTTTAGGTCCAATTTCTTTATTTCGATATTGTTGGAAGTAGTTAAATAATTGTTTTTGGACTTCAGTAAAATTATCGTGCAAAGCGTTTATTGCATCATATTGAATTTCACAAAGCCTCGTCTCGTTCAAATTGAACTTTTTTGATATCTCCTGAAAAGTGAAAGTCGAATGTACAAAGCGAACAATCAGTTGTTGTTCTGACGGCAAACCTTCAATCTTTTCATTTAAAGAGATAAAGGCCTCAAAAACCCTTTCGATAAATTCTTTTTTTTCCTTTTTCATGGTTTCAATCACATATTTCAATTGGTGTATAAATTCTACCCTGACTTGCCTGAAGTCGGCAATCTCCAAACATTTCGTTTTTAACTTGCTTTCGATCTCCACAAAAAAAGCATCGAGTTTTTTTTGTTGATCCTCATTTGAGTAGCAATCGACTATTTGAAAAAACAAATGCAAAATAAATTTTACAGGTATTTTATAAAGTTCGATAATTTCTGTTCTTGCTTCAACTGAACCGTTATTATACTGATGTAATAATTCTTCCTGGTATTGAGAAATGGCTTCCATATAATTAATTTTTTGGCTCAGAGTGTTTTATTGTTACTTTTTATACGAAAAATATCACTCTTAAATTCTAATGGCAGATTTATATCAAACAAAAAAGGAAATGTGTTTTAGCAGTCTTCCAAAACTGACCTCGCATATTTATCCAATTCTATTAAAAAAGAGTCCATTTGTATTATTTTCTTTTCAGCTATTTCGACTATTTCTTTATGCTTTAGAAATAAATTAAAAGCATTTTTTAGGCTTTTTGATGAAATGTTATTTTTCAGTTTATGTATTGTCTCAATCTCTGTTCCCACAAATTGCGGGTCATCCATAGCCAGTTTTTTCGCTGCCTCTCTAACTGGAATAGTAGATAGCCTGAAGCGAGCGCAAACGCATTCTTCAGTTGGTAATGATTCAATCAGAGAATATAATGAATTGAAAGATTCGACTAAATCCCTGGCGACAAGTCGAGTATTTTCATCCGAAACAGTGTTTAAAAAGAAAATTAAGTTGTGGGAGTATTGGTGACGGATATCATAAAGACTCTGATAAGAATCGTTATAAACTTTTAGCCGGTTCTCTATTTCACTAAAAAACTCCTGTATTTTTTCATTCCATTCCACCTCTGATTTAGACTTGTCTCTAAAACGGACGTAAGAAACAATTAGGTCTACCGGTACTTTGAATAGTCTGCAAATTTCCTTATGTGCTTCATCGGACCCGTTTTGATAACGATCCATTAAATTTTTTTCGTAAGAGTGGATGTTGTTCATAATCCCTAAATGCGTGCATTTGATTAGTTAAAAATCAAAATTTCTTACTGATTAGCCAATGATAAAACCATTCCCAGTTGAGAAAGAAAAAAATAGGGAAAAGAATCAAGGCAGTTATACTCAACTATCCTATTTTGATTTTCAATAGCAGGAGTTTTGTTGTTTTCTTGGCGGAAATAATTCACTCCAGCACATGCCATAAAATAATTGGCATAAGAAATGAAAATAAGTACCATGATTACTTAGATTCACCCATGCTATCCACTTGTAATTCAGACTCGGACAAAAAAGAGAAAGAATCATTAACCCAAAAAATTCAAGGCCGTACCAGCGATTTGCTAACATAAACCTCTATTGCATTAATAGATGTGAAGAATTTTTAGGATAATGAGTACAATTAAAACAACAATACCCAACTTTATCATTAACGATACAACCCTGATCCATTTATTGCCATAAACTACTGTATAACACAAATCCAAAATCAGTTGAATTATACTGCCTTTTAAAATCCGAATTAATATAAACACAGGTATTTCATCTGAAATACCTGACAAACGATCAGGAAATGTTTCTTTCAAATCTTTCAGTATTGCTTTTGTATCTTTTTCCTGAGCATTGGCTAATTGCTTTTGAAACTCCATCGCCATTTTTAATTCTTCAAAAGCTAACTTTCTGTCCTGGTAAGCATTTACCCATTTGCGTATTTTCTTTTGTTCCAACTCACTTACTTCGCCATCACTGAATTTTAAAAATAATTGGTGCATCTCTTTATTGATAAAAAATTCTTTTACCTTCTTTAATAATTTATTCCCCAATTTTACCATAGGACAAAATTTATTGAAAAACTAAGGCGGATGAATTGAGGACTTGGTTCTCTCTCAAATAAAGCAATGGCGAGTTCTCTACCGAAAAGGAACAGCCATTTGTGTAAAATTAATCAGTAACATACTGTAACCATGAAAACCAGGGCAGCTTCTGGCTAATTCATTGCAAACGATCGTACCACTAACTTTTTCGTAAACTCGTTATAATATCCAATGCACGAATCAGGAAGAAAATGATAAGTTATAGCAATCTCTTTATTGTTTTTTGATTTTGATTTTATTGTCATCGTTTCAAATTCCGGAAAATATTTCAGCGCTTGATTGTAAAATGTCCATGCAATAACATGCCCACCATCATACAAGTCTTTCTTCAATCGGTTATGATCAATCAGAAAAAAGTTCATTTTAACGGCAAAATCATTTCCATGTTTTTCATATGGAACGTTATACTGATCTTTTTTAATAATGTGTACGACTTCTATTAATCGTCGTTCCAAGAACTCGCAGTCATTGGGATCTTTCAATGTTCGTAATTGGCTGTAACCAACAAAAAAAAACATCAGGAAAAAAATAAAAGCAATAATTTGTTTCATATGCTATTTATTATTTGTATTAAAGTTGACAATTCAAAGTATACGACTTTTTCTTTTTTTTCAAATCATCGTAATAGGAAAATTTATTGTCCTCAAAAAAATAAAATTTTTCGACCGAATTAATTTTAATATGTACTTTTTTGAATTGGGGAAATTCGCGTAAAAACTTGCAGTATATCACTGCAACAAAATCAACAAAATCTTTGCTTAAGGCTTCAACCATTTTTTTATCAGTACCTTTCGTCCTAATGTATATGGGAAATTCATCTGTCATAAGAAATATATCTGTTTCCTTGAATCGGGAACCAATTGAATCAGGGCTCATTTTATAAAGCCACTCAAAATTTTCATCTATCTTTTTTAATAGATACAATCTATCTTTTTTATTCATTGTGCTTCTCTGGCCGTATATATTAACGATAAATAATGTCAGTATCGCACATATTAAAAATCTTAACATAACATGGAAATTGAAATTTGTACTTGAATTTTACAATGCTTTCGTAGCAAAGTCGAACACCTGTGTAGCTTCAGGAGTCTCATTTTTTTTAACCTGTTCTACTGAGGTATTCTCATGAATATGCAACTCTATATGAGTATAATACGCAGTATCTCGCAAAACTGACCTGCAAAAATCTTTACTTATTTTAGTTGCAAAGGTTTGCGCCGTATCGCTGCATACTGAGTAAGGCAAGACTACTTTCAAATCAGTGATCGCACAAACACGTTTCTTGTTTTCATCGTACCATTTTCTCCGGCACTCAAATGAAACAGATTCAGAAGCGCCCAACGTAATAGTAAGCGAATCGCAATACTTTTTTGCACTGTCAGAATATTTATTCATTTTAGTCTGAATAAAGAGCGGATTTTCGGACGGCTCACCTCTTAACTTATAATCCATACAGGCACTACTCATAGAATCCAACGCTAAAAAATGAAACTTAAAAGCACAGTGTTCTAAAAACTCTTTCGGAATAATTCCACGGGTATATTCAAGGCTATACTCAGAAATTCGAAACATACTATCTGCGCCCATTTCTACGGGATTAATTTCATTTGTAGCCATGAAAAATTGAATGGTATCTTTTACAATTTCACCCTTTACTTGCTTCGACGCAAATTTGTTCTTAATAACAGCGGCAATGTAATCAATGCTTTCTTGGGTATCTTTCTTTTCCTCATGCATATCTTTCCAATACGTTACACCGATGAAGCCACAAGCCGAAATAAGAACAGTTAAAACGGTAGTTATTATATTTTTCATTGTTGCTTTGTTTTAAAATTGTCGTTACGGTTATAGGTAAATTTCGACACGCAATTATTTGCGTGAATTGATAAAGTTATATTTTCAACATTACGGACACCTAATATTAAATTGCGTAATCGTTCTTTAATACTATTTACAATTGCTTCAATGCGTAAAGGTTGCACATCTGAAAACTTGTCGCCTAATATATTTACTCGATAATTATAGGTGTATAAATGCTTATCATCATAACCAACAAATTCAAACTCCTGTATGACAGAATCTGCTTGTAGTTCTCTTTTTAAGCTATCTATACATGTTTGCAATTGTTGTCTGTAATTTTCAACTACCTGTTCTGCTGTATCAGGCTTAACCATTCGGTTGTCATGCCTGCACGACAAAAAACACAAACAAAAAAACATAAAAACGATAATTCTCATGGCAATTTGAGTTTTGAGTTAAGGAAATCAGTTAATATTGTTGAATACATTTATATTCTATCCATCCAATCGGCCAGGTTGTGGTTCTGCAGTAGAATCCTATATATTTCATCTTCGAGAAATTATTGTGAATTGAGTTGGTGCTTCTAAATCAAAGTTTTGCTTTCGATAAGAAAATCCAACATGAGTAAATTTGTTTGTATTTAAATCATAAGGAAAGGTTAAGCTCTTCTTTAAAAAATCATTAAACCGAGATTCCAATATAATTTGATCAAATCGGTTCATGGAGTTATTTTCTAACGTATTTAGATATTTGGAAAAATCTTTTGCAATCTGAGATTTCCTAATTGCCGGCAAAAAAGGTTTTTGAAACAAATCCACATTTGGAGTTGTTTTCAATTTTACAGAATTAGACTCTATGTCACATACTTCAACAAAATGGTAAGCGAGAACTCTATCATGTATTACAATTTGCTTCTGCACAATTTTTTTCAAGCTATATAGATACTTACAAAGATTTATTAGTTCAAGCAAGTCTTTTTTAAAAGTTTTACTTTTAACATTACTCCGAAAAGAAATAGAAGCTTCCATTATACCATAAAATAATAAACTGAAAAGCTCATCATTTAATATGCCTTTCGGATAGTCTGTAAATATTTTACTTACATATTCATCAGGTTGATTGCTATATGCAAAATTCAGAGGCATATTTACAGCCCTTCCAAATTCGAACTCCTTTCTTTTTGTACATGCAAATCCCATAAATACATATGAATAGTTCAGCAAGTCTCTAATAAAACTTTTTTTATGTCGTATCAGATTAATTCTTTGACGCATTCGGATAGAACTTTTTGATCATTGCAGTTTGGAGTTATTTAATGATTGGTTTTAATTCTGATTAGGACTTTTGCTTTCCCAAAAGCTCTTTTGTATCTAATACTATTTATACCGTATAATTGTTCGAAGTTTTCCATGTCTTTGCGAAGCTCTTCTTGCACTTCTGCCGGTAAATGCCCATACTTTTTTATTACAATATCCATATACGCAACAATAGATCGAAAAGCGTTCTTTTTACATGCGAGAAACAATTTAGATTCTTGTATGTCCTGCAGCGGTTGTTTAAAATATATCGTGTTCAAGGAACTTTATTTGTAGGATTAGAAATTGCTGAACGAGCGAGCGTGTAGTTAATAACCTGGTTTTCGTCCTACCACAATGGTATCCTTATTTCTAAATAATATATCAAGAACGGGAAACTCTTTTTCCAATTGGTTCAATATTTCTACCAAACTTTTATCCCGATAATTTATGTGTACAGTTGCCGTACCAATTGGCGGTTTACAAAATATTACAGTTACGTTATACAGTCTGTCGATTTCCCGAAGAACTTCATCCTTTTTAGCGTTATTGAAACACAGCCAGCCAGTTGTCCATGCTGCTTCATCTGCTGTAATAATTTTTCGACCAGTATTGCCAGTCGATTTATTAATCAAAAGTTGATCACCACTGTTCAATACAAACGTTTCCAACGCCGTTACTACTTCAGCACTACCGCTGATTAATGATATCTTAATCAACGGTTCGCTCGGATAATCTTCTACTATAATTTTCGTATTGGCTTTTACCCTAATTATATGCTTATGAATTTTAACTGTCGCTGGTTCTTTTTCTGAATTAAACCATAGTTTTCCAAAAATTATGTAATACTTGTCTTTGAAAGGGCTTTTTATAAAGAACATTGACCCTGCATTTATAAATGCCTGACCACTTCCTGGTAATTTAAGGTTATATTGTTCTCCTTTTTCAACCTGCAAAGCATAGAAATTACTTTTAGGGTCTTCCCCCCTACAATAGTCCAGTTCAAAGTCATGGAATCTTTTACTTCTTTTGATGGAACCGAATATCTGACAGCAGTTATGAATTTGTGTTCATCTGCAAGATTCACGTGAATGATTCTTTGTAAAAAATAAGAAGAGTTTTTACCCTTAGGCGTACTCAGTTGTTCAGGTTTAGCGCTTTTACTTTCCTTACAGGCAGAGCAAAAAAATAGCATTCCTGCAAGCAGGTTACACTTTGCGTAGATCATGGTTTAATATGGTTTGTGGTATGAGTTAGTTTAAAAAGGATTCAGGTATAGACATGCCCGAATGTGGTTTAAAAGCTTTATCACTATTAAACCTGCTTATTAATTGAGCATTGAATTTCCCGGCCGAATTGGCAGTGGAAATCTATGCAATATTTACTCACAATTTTGTGGTTCAGGAGATTTGGCCGTGTAAGAAGTTGATCGACTTGCAGCAAAAAAAATGGCGTAGGTCTCTTCTTACGGTCTTAGAGGCCGGGCAGGCCCGTACACGCATAAGAGAGAACCCACGCCAAAAGGGCATGGGCTCTTCACTTATCATCTCGTGTACCTGAAAATTTGCCCTTTTCTAAGACGAGAATCAAAGCGAAAGCTTAAATTATTTTAGCGTTCGCAAAGGTATGAAATCAATAAGTCCCCCAATATGTCCCTTCCCAATTACATTCGCAACTCGGATTTCATACATTTATGCACAATTATATACAAAAATAGACAAATATGTACACTATTTGTCTAATAAATTGTACAATTCTGTCCATTACTTTACATCCTATTGAAAACCAAGAACAAAAATATTCACCGTGGCGAAGTATTAGAAGCCGTGGTCAAACGAAGTGATCTAACTGTTTCGGAGATCGTTAAGCGGGCAGGGTATAGCCGCTCAACCTATTATTTACATATTAACAATGCTCAACTTCCATATGACATCCTGGAAATTTACGGCAGAATATTAGAATACGACTTTACAGATCACTTCCCTGATATGGTTAAATATGTATCCTTCACAACTCCTAAAGATAGTGTTACAAAAGAGCAGGCTATTCGGGAGCGCGACCAATGGAAGGATAAATACTTTAACTTACTTGAAAAGTACAATGAACTCGTCGAAGAAAAGATCAAAAAATAATTCAAAGAACTTTTTAACCCATAAGCTGTAGCCAATCCTTTCAATACTTAAAAAAGTACAATTTGTATCTTTTTAATTACAAAACGTCTCTTTTAAGATACTAAATGTACCTTTTAAGGTAAAATATGTATGCATATCAATACTTTTTAACGCTTTTCATTTTCTTTGGAAAATGGCTAAGTCCCGAAGGGCAAAATCATATAAGGAATTGATTGAGTCGGGCAATTTCAAGCGTATCATTGATGTGTTTGAAATTGTCCCACATACGCCTGTTGCCAAACATCTCGGGACTAACAATGCCCGGTTTAAAAAAAAGTTGAGCAGGCCGCAAGATTTTCGATTGCGGGAAATCTATAGCATTGCCCACTATTTTGGTGTCGGTGAAGATCTCATGCTCAAACTTTTTCATGGTCAGTATATGGAAAAGAAACCAAAGCCCAAAAAGAGTAAGACTATATAGCTTTTCTTTGGCAATTGTTCAATTTCCATTACTATTCAATAGACAGGTCCTGATATTGAAATACCACGGCTGACTTGGGCAATTTGCATTACCCAAGCCTGTGCTGCATCACATATAACTCATTCTTTTTTGCCAACCTGGCACAAAAGAATGCAGGATATCGGAGCAAAACGGGCTTCATTGTAGGTAAACAGCCTTAATGGCAATGGTAAAAAGCCCCAATCTTAAAAAAGATCGAGAGGTTTAGCTTATAACAAAATTTCGCCCTCGCTGTTGTTGTTAATCTCAAAAACAACAGACATCTGGAGGTACTCTTTTGATGGGCTACATTGATGTTCTTATAAAAACACTTTTTTTAAGTGATTTACTAAACTTGACTCTATTTTAAAAAGGATAAGACAAAAAATTATTAACTGGTAAATTTAAAACAGGAAAAATGCTGGCTTGATTGTCAAAGCAATCAAGCTAATAATTAACGGGAAACTCACTGTGTGGTTGTTATTACGGAAATCACGAAAGGTGAGATTATCCGTGTCTGGTGGCAGTTCAAATGTACAGATTCATATTTTCTCTACAATAACATTTAAGAAAATTAGAAGAATCATTTAGATAATTAATTAACCCGCAAGTAATTTTCAAACTTTCCCCTTTTCTTGTATAAAACTTTCAATAAATCTCAATTGTGGATAAAAAACATTTAATAGCCGATTATTACATATAAAATACTGAATAGAAGTTTTTTCTCTCCCTTTTGTATTCCTTGGAGCAGGATAAATTTTGGATCAATAATAATTTTTTCATTTCAATTGTTTTAGAAAGACGGTCTTTTTTATATTTTCGGTACAGGTTATTGCTTTGTTTGGTAGCGCATATAGTGCAAATTTGGATTGATTGCTTTTCAGCTTTTGCTGCTTCCCTTCTTTTGCAATACTCAGCAGGTAAATAATATAGAAATTTATTACAGGTTAAATGGGCTTAATTTCATAAATTGAGTAAATAATCACCTGTAAATCAGCTTCTGGTTTAAAATTCTGAAACTTTTATCCTCGTTTTACTCTGCGCCTTTATCCTTTCAAATCTTTTGTTATTTTCTTTGTGCATAATATATAAATTAAGAGACTGAGACTTCGATGAAACAAAATCCGGGATATAATTTAATCGCCCTATTCAACAAAGGCAATGAAAAGGCATTTTATATCGTCTACAAAGAGTTATATCCCTCCATTTTTACCCTGGCCAACAAAATGGTAGGGAATATCCAAGAAGCACAGGATATTTGCACGGATAGCTTCATCAAACTTTTTCAATCCAACCAACAGTTTGAAAACATTGAGAATTTAAAATTTTTTCTTTATCGTATAACACGAAATTCATGTTTAGATGCATTAAAGAAAGTTCAACGACATACTTCTATTCATAAGGAAATGCTGTATTTATTGGAGAACGATGAGAACTATGTAATAAGAAAGGAGATAGAAGCTGAATTGGTAGAACTTGTTTACACGTCGATAGAAAAGCTGCCAAAGCAATGCCGAAATGTTTTTAAACTTGCATTGAAAGGATTCAGCTATGAAGAAATTGCCACACACTTGAAAGTTTCTGTGAGTACTGTTCGTAACCAGAAAGCAAGAGGTTTAAAACTTTTGCGTATTGCAATACTAAAGGACAATGAATATGCTTTGTCAGCTGCAATTTCCATTCTCCTGACAATTATTTTTAAAAAGCAATAATTCCTAACCTGGTTTTCCCAAAAATCACCCTTTTCAATTCTTAGAAAATATTTTGACCAAAAAAAATTATTATTTTTTTGTTATCCTTTTAGATGAAAGGCACCAGTCATTCGTCTTGTGAATGGTAAGGGGTATAAGTCTATGGCTTCGTCCTCTTTAATCCTAATTATAAGTTGATGAATAAACAGCTTCATAGAGTATCTGAGCTTGCATTTAAGCACCTGAAAGGTGAACTATCTGAAGGCGAAGTTATTGAGTTGAATGAGTACCTGGAGCAATCAGAAGAGAACCGGACTTTTTTTAATGAATTGATTGATAAAGACAAGCTTAATAAAAGCCTGGATTATCTATATGCCGTGGATGAAAAAGCCATGTGGAGTAATGTGGTGGCTGGATCTCCTTTGTTGCAAAAAGGCAAAGTGATCTCCTTCCGATCTTCTCTGAAATACGCGGCTGCTGTTATTTTGATTGCTGCGTTGGGCGCCTACTGGTTTATCGGCCGAAACCGTAAAACAGATGTGGCCGATACTAATAAAACTATACAGCCGGTCCGGGCCGATTTACAGCCTGGAGGGAATAAGGCCATTCTCACACTTGCGAACGGCCAACATATCATTTTAGATAACGCAGCTGATGGTAATCTGGCAAAACAGGGCAGCACTGACATATTGAAAACTTCTGATGGAGAACTGAAGTATAATTCAAGTGGTGTTAAGGCTGACATTTATTACAACACTGTTTCTACTCCACGAGGGGGCCAATATCAATTGATTTTGGCGGACGGAAGTAAAATAACAATGAATGCGGCATCATCCCTTCGCTTTCCAACCGCATTTTCAGGTACTGACCGCGTAGTTGAGTTAATTGCAGGGGAGGCATATTTTGAAGTGGCCAAAAATCCAATAATGCCTTTTATTGTAAAATTGAAAAACGACATGAAGGTGCAGGTATTGGGAACCCATTTCAATATCATGGCCTATGACGATGAAGAGGAAATAGAAACGACATTAATTGAAGGAGCAGTTAAGATTTCAAGTGGAACAAAGGCTGTTATGCTGAAACCAGGCCAACAGGCTCTTGCCGCCAATAACGATAATGTCTCTGATATCACAATTAATAAGAATGCTGATGTTGATGAAGCGACAGCATGGAAAAATGGGCTGTTCCAATTTAATAACGCCGATCTTAAAACAGTGATGCGAACAATAAGCCGTTGGTATGATGTGGATATAAGCTACGAGGGAAATCTACCTGATAAATATTTTACCGGCAGAATGTCCCGTAATTTAAAAGCATCGGAATTGCTGACAGGTATAGAGTATGTAGGAGTTCATTTTAAAATTGATGGCAGAAAAATAATTGTTCTTCCCTAAACCCGTGTGAACATAGTCTTTTTCTCATGTGCTGTTCGATAGCATTCAACGTAATGCTACTCACAAAGAGTTTTAGATAGCCTTCGTCGAAAGGCGAAGGGCTTTCTAAAGTGGAAGGTTAGGGAGACAATGCGTTATTTAAAATTCTTGGGTTCGCCCTATCCTTACACTTCACTGTGTCTGGTGGCAAGAGGGCGTTCCCTTTGAAGACACAAGCCAACTACGATATAAAAACACCTTAG
Organism: Niastella sp. sgz303648; assembly: GCF_059587045.1. Classification (NCBI taxonomy): domain Bacteria; kingdom Pseudomonadati; phylum Bacteroidota; class Chitinophagia; order Chitinophagales; family Chitinophagaceae; genus Niastella; species Niastella sp. sgz303648. The sequence continues at coordinate 247,150 of NZ_JCAPSW010000002.1, forward strand.
TTAATGAATTTAAAACTCATTAACAGTCTAACGAGGGCTTCCTATGATTGAGTTTGATCATTAGGCCTTCATCCCACCATTAACCACTACGAACCTGCCTGCCGAAAGCCAAAGTAACATCCATCAATCCTGATTAACCATTTAAAGGAGTTTATACTTTTTTATAAACGATTAACCGCATAAAAAAACCGCTCCGGATGGAAGCCGGAACGGTAAGTATTTAGGTTAATTGCAACAATCTGGAGACTGCTATTTTTTAACCCAAACAATGCAAAGGTATGTATTTAAGTGCTCTTTGTAAATTCCGTATTTACCGGGATTACAAACCCCTTAAACTATGGGGGGTATTAACCAAAACACTGTTGCACAGCAACAAAACAATTATTTTGGCGATGAAACTGACAGCTATCCTATTATTCACTGCCTGTTTACAAGTAAGTGCCAAAACTTACTCGCAAACCGTAACAATCAATGTGCAAAACGCACCACTTGATAAAGTGTTGAAAGAAATTGAAAAGCAAACAAAGTTTAATTTCTTTTATGAAAATGGGGTGTTGCAAAATGCAAAACCAGTTACAATATCTGTTAGCAAAACCACTATTGAGCAAACTCTTACACTTTGCTTTAAAAACCAACCCTACGAATACAAAATTGTACAAAATACCATTTTTGTTAAGCGTAAGGAAATATTAAATATTGAGCAGGCACAGCCAACTCCAATTAACAATGGTGATGTAAAAGGAAGAGTAGTTACGAAGGATGGAGAACCATTAGCATCAGCTAATATAGTTAATAAAAGAACTGGCAAAGGCACTACCACTGATGCGAATGGGAACTTTGTATTGCATGATGTAAACCTTGACGACATTATTGTAATTACCTATACTGGTTTTTCACCTCGAAGCATTAAAGTAAGTGAGTTTATTGCCTTAACATTAGTAATGGAACCAGCTGTGAGCCAATTAGACCAGGTAGTGATGCAGGCTTATGGACAAACCACTCAGCGATTTAACACGGGAAATATTGCAAAAGTAACCTCAGAGGAAATAAATAGGCAACCGGTATTAAATCCATTACTTGCGTTACAAGGAAAAGTTCCAGGATTAATCATAACTCAAACAAGTGGATTTGCGAGCACACCACCAGTAGTAACACTTAGGGGAAGAAATATTTTAGACCCGACAGTTCCTACTGATCCTTTGTATGTTGTAGATGGTGTTCCCTTTACTGTTGGCGGACCAAATGTATTTGGTGTTAAAGGATCATCTTTTCTTCTGAATAACCTGACTGGCCCTGCGAACGGACAAAGCCCTTTATTTAGTATAGACCCAAGTACAATTGAAAGTATTGAGGTTTTAAAGGATGCGGATGCTACCGCAATTTATGGAAGTCGTGCAGCTAATGGAGTAATTCTAATAACAACGAAAAAAGGCAAATCTGGAAAAGCCCAAATAACAGCTAATGTTGATAATGGTTTTAGTAAATTGACCCGAAAGTGGAAAATGCTAAATACCGAACAATATCTAACATTACGTAAAGAAGCTTTTCTAAATGACAATATAACTCCACAATCGTTCAATGCTCCTGATCTCACTGTATGGGATCAAAATAGATATACTGATTGGCAAGATTTATTATTTGGTGGAACCGGACGCATGACAAATGCTCATTTAAATATCTCTGGCGGCAATAATGAAACTCAAGTTTACTTTGGTGTTGGTTACGATAGATCTACAGACATTCAAACAATAAGTGGCGCCAATGAAAGAGGCTCTTTTCAATTCAATTTAAATCAAAAGTTTAGCTCAAAACTCCATGCAAATTTCACTACTAATTACTCGTTTGGAAAGATCAACCTAATCAATATAAGCGACAACATTACTTTATCTCCTAACGCTCCATCAATTTATGATTCTATTGGAAATTTAAATTGGAATGGTTGGGCCCCAGTACAAAACTCCTTTCCATTTGGGAATTTGCTCAAACCATATTCTTCTAAGACTGGAAACCTCATTAGTAATTTGTTATTAAATTATGATATAAGTAGAAATCTTTTTTTGAGTAGTTCATTTGGCTATACAGAGACTAATGTAAATCAAGTGTATTTTTTTCCTGACAAAGCTTACAATCCTCAGAACAGTCCTGAAAGTTCAACACAATTTGGAAATAATACTGTTAAAAATTGGATAATAGAGCCGCAGATTAGATATAATAATTTAATTGGAAAGGGGAAGTTGAGTATTCTTATTGGAGCAACTATTCAACATAACACATCACATGGTTATATGATAAACGCGACGGGTTTTTCAAATAACTCATTGATGGGCTCCTTGTCTGCTGCCTCATCAATTAATATACCATATGATAATTTAGCAGATTATCGTTATGCGGCCTTTTTCGGTCGAATTAATTACAATTTAAAAGACAAATATCTTCTCAATATCAGCGGAAGAAGGGACGGATCTTCAAGATTTGGGCCTAATAATCGCTATGGAAATTTTGGTGCTGTTGGAGCCGCATGGATATTTTCAGAAGAATCTTTTCTTGAAAAGATACATTTTTTAAGTTTTGGAAAAATTAGAGGTAGCTATGGAATTACAGGAAGTGATGGCGTTGGTGATTACGCATATTTAAGTCAATGGGGAGGAACATACCCATATAATGGCAATTCTGCATTAATTCCTTCTAATTTGGTAAACCCTAATTACCATTGGCAAACAAACAAAAAATTGGAGGGAGGAATAGATATCGGATTGCTCTCAAATAGAATTCTTATGAATGTTGCAGTTTACCGAAATCGTTGCAATAATCAGTTAATTTATTCTCCAATTTCCTATGTTTCCGGCATGTCATCGGTAGTGAACAATTCTCCTGCCTCAATTCAAAATACTGGGTGGGAAATAAATATTGTTGCAAAAGTTTTCGAACATAAATATTTTAGGTGGTCACTGACTTTTAATACTGGCAGAAACCGAAATAAACTTTTAGAGTTTCCAAATCTTGAACAATCCCCATATGCCAATTACTATCTAATAGGTAAACCGCTCAATATTATAAGAGCATTACATTTTACAGGAGTTGATCCACAATCCGGCCTATATACTTTTGAAGACAAAAATAAAGACGGTGTTATTAGTACGAATTACGGTACTGAGGATGATCGCTATGTTCTTACTAATGATCCAAAATTTAATGGGGGAATCGGTACTGAACTTTCCTGGAAGGGGATTACATTAAGTGCCTTTTTCAATATTGTCAAACAAAAGGGTTACAATCCTTTTGTCATAGGGCTCAACCCTGGTGATAGACAAAATATGCCAATTGAAGTCTTGAATCATTGGAAAAAACCTGGTGATAAGGCTGAGTTTGCAAAGGTTACAACGATGCCGTTTAATGACCCAAGTTATAGTCAATATTGGAGTTCAGATGCAGCGTTTACAGATGCTTCTTTTATTCGCTTGCAAAATTTATCCATTACGTATACTTTACCGGAATCACTTTCAATGAAGGCAAAATTAAAAAGCAGCCGTGTTTTTATAAATGGGCAAAACCTTTTTTTAATTACTAATTATAAAGGAATAGATCCTGAATCTCAAAATTTCGGTGGGATGCCTCCATTGAGAACCATTGTTGGAGGAATTCAAATAACCCTATAAATTTTTAGTTATGAAAATTATTAAAATGGTTATCTATATAATTCAGAATAAAGTCTCTCTGAGTCGAGCTTCTATTGCTTCTTTAGTTGTTATAATATTTTTTTTCTCTTGCAATAAACTCGTTGAGGTTGATCCACCATTAAGCAATACAACTTCCGAAACAGTTTTTTCAGATGATAATAGTGCGATTTCTGCTATAAATGGAATCTATAGTAAGATGTCATATGGTAATGGCCGATATAATCTTGCTTTTGCTAATAGTAGCATTACTATTTTATCCGGTATGACGGCCGACGAACTATACCCATTTAACAATGACGCGAGTTTAGAACAATTTCAACACAATTCAATTTTAAAGGATAATTCCTATAATACAACCTTATGGCAAAACGCATATTCCTATCTATATATAATAAATGCATCTTTAGAAGGGCTAAGTAAGGGAAATGTATCTACTCTTGTTCGAAACCAGCTAAGCGGTGAATGCAAATTTCTTCGCGCATTCATATTTTTTTATCTGGCAAATTTATATGGAGATATACCAATGCCAACTACGTCTGACTGGACAACAAACTCAACAATGAAAAGTTTTCCTGTAAATAAGGTCTATACGCAAATCGTAAATGACCTTAAGGATGCCGAAACCTTGCTAAGCGAAAATTATTCAACGTCAGAAAGAATTAAACCTAATAAATGGGCTGCTTCTGCTTTACTGGCAAGAGTTTATTTATATCAAAAAGATTGGACTAATGCTGAATCTAAAACAACAAGTGTAATAAATTCTGGATTATATAGCATTGAGTCAAATCTTGATAATGTTTTTTTAAAGACAAGCAACGAAGCTATTTGGCAGCTAAAACCTTTGGACCAATTTCCAAGAACTGCTCAGGAAGGAAATATTTTTTTGTGGGATATAAGTACTAGCTATTATTGTAGCGATACACTTTTGAATGCGTTTGAAGCCGGCGACAATAGAAAAACATCTTGGATAGTGGTAAATATTTTTAATGGTCAAAATTTTTATACTCCATACAAATATAAACGAGATTTTTCCAGAAGCCTTGGTTCTTCGACAGAATATACAATGATGCTTCGATTTGCAGAAATGTATTTAATACGAGCTGAAGCAAAGACTCAATTAAATAAAATTAGTGAAGCCCAAGATAATTTAAATGTTATCCGAACGAGAGCAGGTTTAGCAAATACTACAGCAAACGACAAGAATTCCTTGCTTGATGCGCTTATACAAGAAAATCGCATTGAATTTTTTTCCGAATGGGGACATCGTTGGTTAGACTTAAAGCGCAACAATTCTATTGATGGTGTTTTAGCCCCAACTAAGTCAGGCTATCAACCCACTGATAAATTATTTCCCATTCCCCAATCAGAGATAAACTTGAATCCTAATTTGCTTCAAAACCCTGGATACAATTGATTAATCAAAGTTTTTTAAAAATATAAAGTTCATTGTATGAATACGAAGTGGCTATTCCCAATAATCGTTCTACTGCTATGTCAAATATGTTCAATAGCTCAAGTTATTAATCCAATTAAGGTTGGCGACTTTTGCCCCAATGTTACTTTAGACATGGTAAATTATAAAACTCCGAATGCAAAAATATCGGATTTCAAAGGAAAGTTGTTGATACTGGATTTTTGGGCAACATGGTGTTCTCCATGTGTTGCAAGTTTTACGAATATTGATTCGCTTCAAAAAAAATATGGTGACAAGATTCAAATCTTGTCAGTTTCGTATGAGGATAAATCAAAAGTATTATCTGTTCTAAATAAAATTGAGCAGATAAAAGGTCTAAAAATCTGTTCTGCCGTTGGTGATACTCTCCTTCGAAACTATTTTTTTCATAACACTGTTCCATATTATGTATGGATTGATTCAAATGGTAAGGTTATTGCAACTTCAGGCACTAATGATCTTACAACCAATAATATTAATCGATTACTCAATGGAGAACTAGGATCATTCACATCGTCTGAATCATTTAAGCTAACAGATTTGTCTAAGCCTCTATTTATTCCTATGTCCAGAATTTATAGTAGGCAGGGAACCTTGGCAGATTCAGTGACATTGGGTGCAGATGAGTTATTGTTTACCTCAACTTTGACTAGCTATCGGGAGGGATTTTTCAATGGCTTTTTAGGAGGCACAGATGGCCCTACTAGAATTACTGCAATAAATCTTGATATTAGTTCTCTATACCTTAAAGCTTTTCAAAATAAAATGGTAGGACCAGGAAATGATCAGGTAAGTCTTAGTGTTCCCGAAAGGATAATATGGGAGGTAAAGGATAGTTCTCTGTTAATACTTGACGGAAAATTTGCTTCAAAGAGTGTAATAAAAGGTAATGCTGTATTATTTAAAGAATGGCTTAGGAGATATGGCTATTGTTATGAAATTCAAATTCCGGTCACTTGGAAACCTGAAAAAAAATATGAACTGATGGCCCAGCAATTAAATGAATATTTTGGTTCTATTTTTGGGATTACTGGAACTTTTGAAAAAAGGAAAGTGAAATGTCTCGCGCTTGAAAGAACAAGTAAAGAGGATAAGTATCGGAGTAAAGGTGGTCAATCTTTATTTGAGCACAATTATTATTCAATGAAACTTATCAATAATGAATTTAAACCTTTTGTTAGCTTATTAGGGGCAATGTATCTAAACAGGAATATAGTTGACAATACAAATTATCCGGGTAGAATAGATCTTGAATTAAGTTGTGATCTATCGAATTTGAAAGATGTACGACAAGAGCTGGCAAAGTATGATTTGCAGCTTGTAGAATCAGAAGTTGAACAATGCGTTATAGTTATTAAGCAAATTGGGAATAATAATGTTAAATTTTATCCACTAGAACTTTCAGATGCTAACTCTAACCTATCAAAGAATACAATAAGATAAAAGGAGAGCATAAATAAATGAAATTTCTGTATCATGGTAAAACGTACAAACAATAAGACAATTTATCCAGGACATTTATATCTTACCTGTACCAGCTTGCGGTTTTGTTCTCAGACATAGTTTTCGAAGATAACGTCTGATGGGTACAAGTGGATGTATGCAAAGCATATACTGGTTTGGGCTTATCGATGGAAATCCAAAATTTGGATGTTACCTGTTCTGTAAGAGCAAGCGCATTTCAGTAAAGTAGTTTTTTTCAATTATGATTGATAGTCAAATGAATGTGGTTATTATGGAAGGAGCATGGAAATATAGAACAATCGAAAAAGCAATATAAAAAAGAAATGCAAAAATTGCTGAATTGAGAAGTGCATTACTGGCTTTGTTAATGAAGTTGGCTCATGAATTTAACAAACTGAATACAATGTAATTAATCAGCAATACTTAAAGAGCTATTATTGGAAAAGATTATTTATTGTGACAGAACTGATGTCACGTTTGCCAGTATTGAGATACAGAATGATCTCATAGGCAGGCTGTATACATTTTAAAAAATCTGAAGAGTATTGCATAGTAAATGAATTTTCCCATTCACTGATTCGAATAACAAGTCCTCCCCCAAGTTAATACTTTATATTACGGATACGACCCAGAAATAATATCTAAAATCAATGTTTTAAAGTTATGAAGTTTATAATATGTATATTTTGCTCTTTTAGTCTGGCATTTGCATCAGCTCAAGCAAAAATTCAATTTAATATCACAGGCACAATTGAGGATACTGTTTATAATGGATATTTATATCTTGTTGATTTGTATGATCGGGATACAATCACAGTTTGCATCGTTACAAATAAGCTTTTCAAACTAAGCGGAGAATTGAGTGGCGAGGGTCGATATGTATATATTGGTACAAATAACAAAGCAAGTAAACCCTTTTTTTTAGAATCTTCAATATCATCTATTGAAATTCAAATGAAAGACGAACCTTTAGGTCTAAAAATAGAAAATTCTCAGTCAAATTTAGACAGCAAGGCTTTTACTAATTTATTTACTCCTTTCAGAAACACATATGATTCATTATTGTATCAATACTATGGGAGTCTGGGAAGGTTGCATGACAGTGCCGATAAAATACGAATGACGTTTATTGAGAATAATCCAAACAGCCCTTATAGCGCTTTTCTTTTGTTTAATTATGATGGGGATGAAGCAAGACATCTTGGTTTCAATGGCGACAAGAAAAGGGAAGCATATGATAAATTAGGCGATCGTGCTAGAAATAGTTATTATGGGAGAAAAGCGAAGGAATATCTAGATCAAGTTGAAGAAAAAAGAAAACGAAAAATTGATATACAATCAATAAATATCAAAATTGGTTTTCAATTGCCATATTTTGAATTGTTAAGTTTGGATGGGACTACTACAAGCATTATTGATATCATTAAAAAAAGACAATCAAAAATAACATTGTTAGATTTATGGGCTTCCTGGTGTGCCCCCTGCAGAAAAGAAAACCCAATTCTAAAAAAACTATATGATAAATATCGCGATCAGGGTTTTAACATTATTGGAATATCATTGGATGAAAAACTTGAAAGTTGGAAAAAAGCTATAAGCGACGATTTTTTAAACTGGGATCATCTTTCAGATTTGAAAGGTTGGAATTCTTATCCTTATATTTTGTTTAGGGCAACAGGTGTGCCTTATAAAGTTTTGCTAGACGAAAATGGAAGCATTATTGCTATGGGCCTTAGTATCGAAGATTTGGAAAAAAAGCTTAAAGAAATATGTAGATAAATCAAAGTTTTTGATGTTTTTGAACAATGAACTATGGAACCGAAACAACGGAGTGTTATAATCAAGAAATGCATTCACAAAAGAAGTTAAGATAGAAATAACCATTTTTTGTTGCAGCTTCGCATGACGTTCCTAGAATGCAGTAATTCTTTACTCATTTTTTGCAAATTATCCATTGTGTCAAATTAAGTCATTAAGAATTGGCAAGGTACATTACTTTGCATACCTGTGTTTCTTTAAAAATTATTTTTTAATAAAAAAACATCGCTATCTAAGGGTTGGTTATTAAAATTGTCCAGGATATCTAGCTACAATTTGCGTTTCCTATTTTGATTTTTTTAAAGTTGGTAAATAATAATAGAATGCCGATATAATGCTATTATTAAATTATCTAGCACTTTAAAATATTCAAGCTTTTCATCTTTATAGAAGGGAATATAAAAACTACCTTGGTATTGTCCATTTTCAACTTTATAAACATCAATTATTGCATTATTATTGAATGCATAGGTTTTTTCATTGTCTCCCTTAAGCAGTGAACGGTTATATAATAACCCATTATTAACGCAATTATCAAGGTTTACTATTCTTGCTGGTGTATAATTTGTATAACCTTCTCCTTTTCGTGTTCGGTAGTTTCGTGCTTTTACTTGAAAGCTGTTAAGGGTATCAATTGTTTTACCTCTATATTTTACATTCATGAAAGTGTCAAAAGTCACAAATCCATTTTTATACATATATACATAGGTTGCAAGGGAAGTTTTCTTATCGTAATGAAACCATCCATCAGTTGCAATACCTCCATCTCCAAGTTTATATGATATGTTTTTCTCAGGAATAAATGAAGTTTTAGAAGGACCTACCTTAATGAAAGATTGATCAAGTCTGCCATTATATTGTTCATACCTTCTTAAGATATACGATTGGTTTGATATTGGTATACCTCTTGAAAAATTAGAAGCTGGAATGTGCCAGGTGTCAAACTTTTCCTCATTCAAATTTCCTGAAATAATAGATCCAGAGTTACCACACAAGACTTGGACAAAGGGAGAGTCAATAAAATAATTGAAAGAACTAGAAGAATTCTTATCCAGAGGTAATTTTATTGAAATGTAATGAGAATTGCCGCTAAGTTTATCTATGGCTAAAATTTTGGAGGGTTCAACTAATTGAAAGTAGATAAATTTGTTTGTCATACCTATCACTGATACAACATTTTCTGGCCGATCTAACTCTTTAAGGACTTTTAATTTTATATTCCTTTTACTACGGCTAAAGCCACTTTTCTCCATTGAAGAATTCACTCGTAAAGCCAATACAGTAATTATAACAATTGGCAGAAAAAAAGTAATAACAATTGCGACCAACCTCTTTTTGTTTATTGAAAAAATCATACATTGACAATTTTATCTTTATAAAAAGTGAAATAGTGTCTGTGGCGTTTTGAATTGTAGTGAATCTTTTGAGGAAATAGCAAACCTGTAGATTAGAATTTCCGGAACATTCAGATCTATTCATTTAATAACAGGAATCAAGTGAAATTAATCTTGATTCCTGTTCTCATCGATTAATGGCTCATTTACCACAATAAATATACATTATGGAATATATCTACCATATACTGCAATTATTGTGTTATATTGAGCTGGTGACAATTGAGTTTGTTCAACAACGCAAAGATTCGCGGCAGTTCCTGCACACTTTGTTAAATCAATACATGTTTTAGTAAGAGGTCCTGATACGCCTGTAATACCGCCTGTTGTAGTTGTAGAGTTAGTAACTCCATACCAGTCACCTACAGCTTTTTTTGAGCTAACGGTGAAAGCGCTAGTTAAAGTTATAGTTGCCAAAGCAATGACAGCTAAACTAATTTTAAACGATTTCATAATAATTAATTTTAAATGAATTAATTACCTACTCTGTCAAAGGTTTTCGGTTTCCCCTTTTCCTGGTTACAGCTCTTGGCTAAACAATTTTTTCATTTAGGTAAATGAGTATTGTTTGCCATTACAGCTTAAGATGCTAGGATCATCTATCCAGCCATAGTTAACATAAGCTGGATACCGAGGCTGCAGCTTCAGTAATTTGATTGCACAATGCATCTCTAATTCTAAAAATGATAGAGAAAAAATGATTAAATATTGCGTGAATCCTTAGCAGGTTCTTGTTTTGGATCACTAAACACAATTCCAGTTACTGAGAATAGTGTAAAAGCAACATTAAACCAAAAATGCTGTTTCCAACTCATCTCTGATAGAATTCCTCCACAAGAACATGGTATATGAAAACTGAAATGTAGCATTGCGTATATGTAAGCGGTGAAAAGTGTCATCAAAAAAAATGAAGCGTATAGCCCCAAAATTCGAGTTCTATTTATTACTAACAATAGAACAACTAGCAATTCCACCATGGGTAATGACCATGAAACAATTCCGGACCATTCATTAATGAATGGTGATTGTCCTAGTTGAAGTTTAAAGGTTTCATATTTACCCAATTTGCTTATTGCCGTATACCCAAACAAAATTATTAGCAATGCTGCTATAATATCGATTGTAATCTTCTTTTGCATATTACATTATTTGGAATAACGAATATCGTTTTGGCAGTATTCGTTACAATGTTCAAGGAAATAAATTTCTAGTCTTACAGTAAATCCTTAATAAGACTAAAAAGGCAAACAGTAAGTAACTGTAAAGCTCCCATTTACTGGGAACTGTAATAGAAAGAGAATTTCAATTTTTATTTTGTTATCATTTCTGCCCCTAACTAAAAAGAAAAGGTAGAAGATGATAAACCTTGTTATATAGAAAGTTATATAGAAAAATGGTTCTTAACTATATTCTTGTCTATCCCCGTAATCGGATACCGGTGCAATAACATTTTCTTCCATCGCATACAGGAGCGCCAGTACACAAAGCCTTTTGTGCTATAGCATTCATTGATTCTCTATTAATGAGTATGCACAAAGCACCACCGGCCCAGATTAAAGGTTATATATAAAAATAGTGATTGTTTTCACGGCACAGATCTAAGATGATATTACATTTAAGTTGCCGATCATCTTGTTGGGAGAAATTTGTTTTTATAAAACTTAAAAAGTGTGTAGTTATAAAGAGATAATAAAATCCAATCAATCAAATATATATATCTTCTAACCTTAACCGCTCTTTTGTATTTTCGTTTCAAATTCTATAAGCAAGTTACAATTACTAAATATACTATTCCAAATATTTCATTATACATTTTGCCCAACTTTGCACCATTCAGTTGGTGCAACGCCATAATATTTTTTAAATGCTCTACTAAACGCACATATCCTTGTGTACTTCAAGGTGAATGCTATCTCTTTAGTCTCTTTTCCTTCCTCCAACATTTGTTTGGCAACTTCCATTCTTTGTTTCAGTTTATACTCACGTATGCCTATGCCACATTCCCGCTTAAACGCATCTTGTAGTGTGTTTCTGCTAATACTGTAAGTCGTTGCCAATGTATCAACGCTATCTGCCGCATAGTTTTTGTCAAATACCTTCTTTACTTCAGGCACTACATTTGAGGTGATTTTTTTAAGCTGTCTTTTCATTTTAATAAGGTTTAATGGTATTTCTTTTTTAATCAATTTAACACGATTTAGCCAGTTGCCACTCTTATTTCAAAAGCAGCGAATGTTATATGCAAGCCGATGTATTCGGAAAGAATGGCGATTTCATCTTCATTCCAACTTGGAATTCCAACACGCATTTTAGCAATACCAATAACTTGTCAGCTTATAGTAAAAGACATATTGGGAAGGAAAAATTGTTACTGGTGCAATGGACTGAGTTGTTTGTGTTTGCATGGTAATAAGGTTTAATTTATCAGCAACATATTTATGCAGCCGTGTCTACAATTTATTTTTTACAGATAAAGATTCTGGTTTTTTTATAGAAGGAAATATTCGATTTATTTCAATGTTATCATTGGTGCCCTAACTAAAAAGGAAAGGCAGGAATGACAACAAAAACCTTATGTGACCTTTTTATATTGAAATGTGGAGCGCATTGTTATTGTGCCTGTAATTCGCATAAACATATAATTCATCAAGAAAGGGAGCTACTGACCATCTCATTGTAATACTTCAGTGTGAATTTTGTAAAATCACCCGAAGTTTTAATCGCTTGTGAAACGGTATGCTCTATTTCATACTCATCTTTTACTAATAGCCTTCCTTTTTGTATCTGAATGTAAGAAAAGGAGTATCCAATTCATCGCCCAGGAAACAATTTATTTCCCCTATGCCTATATGAAATAACCTCCATAAATAGTCAGGCGAAATATCATCAATATCTTTCGGCTCAGTAATGTTAAAGTATCTGATAAACTTTTGAATATTTTTACTTGAATAGGATAAAAATAATTCCAGGTATTTATTCTCCTGTTTATATACCTCTGAATAGTCTACTACTATTAAGTTCGGTAAGTTATCAAGAAAGCCCACTTTATGCACGTTGCAGTAGTGGCTTTCTTGCTTCTCGAAAAAGATTTTTATTACGGAAGCAAATTCATTCATTCCTTTAATTTTAAATTAGGCACCGTATAGCAATAATATTACGTTTACAGCTTGCGCCATGTAAATGTTTCAATTCCTTCAAAAAATAAATAGTTGAAGTTTAATAAGTACAGATTGCTACATACTTTGGTTTAATGTGGAGTTGCTTTGCCTAATAATAATACGGATTAACCAAAATTGGTTAACTTGTTTATAGCAGTTGTGTGCCTATATGGGAGATTATTCAAACTTTCGTGTAAATCAGTTTTCGGAAACTAACAGTAAGGGAGATGGCTACGTAAGAAGTTTATCAGTTTTCCTTAACCTCATATGGCATACATTAATTTCTACTGCAATTTAAAATCTAAAAGTTGTCAATTCCGTTTGATTTATTGTCTAATCCGTTTTTTCCTATTAAAATATCTTCATTTTTTGTGTGCTTTCCTTCACTCATGCTTTTTGCTTTCCATTCCAATGGAGTAAGGCCGGTACTTTTTTTAAAGTTTTTTATTAACATACTTGAATTTTTAAACCCAGTATGAGTGGCAATTGTATCTAAAAGCCATTCCTTGTTGTGCAAAATTTCCTTTGCTTTTGAGACGCGAATTTCCCGTAGATATTTATTTATTGTTTTGTTATAAACTTGTTTGAATCCAACCCGGAGTTTAGATTCGTTAGTACCAACTTTTTTTGCAAGTTGTTGATGGGTATAATGATACCGGTAGTCTTTTTCCAATATCGCCGCAACCAGGTTCATTTTATCAACATCACTTTGCTTTAGTTTTAAAGCCATGTGATAAGGTTTATGAATGAATATTTACACATTAACGCCACCAAGAAACGTTAAAGAAAAACACTAAACCTTACCAATACCTTTATTAAATTATTCGTTTTTCAGGGAAACAGATGAAAAAGGATTTTGAAGGGGTACGTATAATGGGGAGGGTTAATCAAATTTAGTTCTTTTTCTGAAAACATTTATTAATTAATTTCTAAATATAAAATATTGTTATATTGATTTCACTGACGTATAAAGCGTTCATTATTCACCTGTCCGTTAGGTTTATTATTTCCAGCATGGCTATTACTTTCTGAGTTAATTAGGGGATTCACCAAAATGGTTCCGAAAAGCCCGCGAGAAATGGCTAACGGGCAGAGAATAAAGTAAGTATATACGTATAATGAAAAACCTTTAGTACTTGTAATCAAAACCGAGTACTCTAAAAAATCCTTTTGTGGTAATTTTTTTTGATTTAATGGTAACTTATTAATTTGTTGGATTTACAATATTTGTGTTCCTGCAAACCAATAGAAACCATTAATCACTTTTTACCGGAAAAACCATGAATTAACCAAAAACCGTAAATTCCAAAACAGTACCTATGAGTAGTGAAACGCCAGTAAAGAAGTGTGGCATTGCAGTAAAACCTTACAGTCCCTCCGACCTTGCCGAGCTATACGGCACTACCTGGAAGGTCATGAACAAATGGCTGAAAAAGCTATCTGACCACACGGGTAAACGTGAAGGCAGATATTATACCCCCCTTCAGGTTTCTATTATATTTGAAAAGCTGGGGATGCCGGATACTGTGGAAGCAGATGATTAATCTGCAAATTCATTTGTAAAGCCGCCTGTAAAATTCAGGCGGCTTTTTTATTGCCGTTCCACAGGGAACGAAAAAACAGAATATCTATCAATTAGCTTCTATATATTTCCCTATCCAGTTATATTTTTCCCGCCTCTTACCAACATTGCCCATAATCTCCCTCGTGTGGTAGCCCTCATATTATGTTTGTATTCACAAAGAAATTAATCCCTAAGAAAACAAAAGAATATAAACATGAAAGAATCCTCTATGAAAGCGTTCACCAGTCCGTTACCTGACTTTTCCGTGGTTTTCGGTGGCAAAAATGAAATGACTCATTTGGTTGATACAGCCTGGCTGTTTGCCTACTCAACACTTTGGAATAATCATGAGTTTTCTTCTCTTGAAAAATCAGAAGCTAAGTATTATATCAAAGAATGGATTGCCGGCCCCAAAAAGGCACTCAAAGCATTCACCAATTTTTGCCAGCGAATCATTCTTGCCCGGGAAAATATTAAATCACTCAATACCGATTTTCTTACACTTCCCTCCCTTTGGTTAGACAAAGAAAATCCTGAAGGATATGCCTGTACAAAAGATCTTTTGGATGAAATAAAAGTATTACGGCATTCTTTACCAAGTTTCCGTGTCGAAATAAAAGCACTGGCTGAAGCAGTGTTGGAATATGCCGAAGAACCGACAAAAGAAAACTTTATTTACTGGCGCAATTACTTCATTGAAAAAGACGAACCTGTACTGCTCAATATTTATACTGTTTTTGCTGCTAACAAAACATTCAACATCCAATAAAAACCAATGGGAGCGCACAAACCAAAACAATATTTTGATGAAAAGGGAAACCTGCACATCAAACCTTATAGGCTCAAAGACTTGATTTCAATTTTTGATGTAAATGAAAACACTTTTAAAAAGTGGATGGCCAGATATCCGAATGAGTTAGGTCAAAAAGATGGGAAGTATTACTCCATCCGGCAGGTTGAATTTATGATTGAAAAGTTTGGATTACCAAAAAAAGTTTACATCATGAACACGCGATTGGCAGATGCCGCATAATAACCTTTAAAATAAACCTCTATGAAAACAAATGATAATGGCTCTAATTTCCTGTTGACCGGCGTTGTGTTGCTTGCAAACTTCGATTTCACCGGCCTGATTGATTACGGTCTTAAGGCAATGGTCGGCGGCGCCGTATGGTTGGGATATAAACTTACGGCTGATTACCTGGCAGAACGAAAGAAAATGCAAAACAAATAATAAATGCGAAAAGGTGATGTTGTTACAGCTGCTATCGCTGTAGGAAGTATGGTTGGCGTTTACGCTTTCTTTGTAAAGTTTGCACGGATGCAGAAAGAACTTGAGGTGATACCAACTGCCAATGTTCACAAATTCGATTTGAAAGGATTGACACTAAGATTGGATTTGCTTATGAAAAATCCAACAGCAGGCAGCCTGAAAATAAAATTTCCATTTGTGAAAATTTATTATAAAGACAGTTTGGTCGGCAGCTCCCAGGTAGTGAATAAAGAAATTACAATACCCGCTTACGGTCAAGTTGTAATTGAAAAAATATTTCTTGATCTGCCTCTAACCAATTTGCTGTCTACTGCTGCAACGCTGGTGAAGGCAATTCAAAAGAAAGAGCCGATAAAAATAGCAGTAAAAGCTATTACTGGTATCGTAATCGGCCTTACTGAAATACCGATTGATAAGACACAGGAAATTCCTTTGAAAAATTAATACCTGTATTGTTGGTTTAATTCGGACCCAATGATTGCACTCGGAAAAATAAAACATGGTGAAGCGTCTAAACTACGCACATTAAAAAGCGGTAAGGAATATGATCACCTCTTTGAAAAAGCACCGGGGCAATCGTACACGGTTAAAAAAGATGCTGGTTTAGCCGATACAGTTGAATTAATACCCCGTGTTGTACGGCAAACTTTAAATCAGACTTCTAAAATTGCTAAGCGGCTAAAAGGCGCAAGTACTTATCAAACTTGTAAAAACATTTGGCATTTCGTATACGAACATATCCAATATCGGAAAGACGAAAAGGGTTACGAACAAATCCGAAGTCCGCGAAGAACATGGCACGACAGGAAGGAAGGGGTAGATTGCGATTGTTATTCTGTATTTATATCCTCTATTCTAACAAACCTGGGTATTCCACATATCCTACGGATAACAAAATACAATGAGGATCACTTTCAGCACATCTACCCCGTCGTGCCTTACAATGGCCGGTATATAACTATTGACTGTGTTACCGACCAGTTTGACTATGAAGTACCATATAGCGAAAGAAAAGATTACCCTATGGAATTACAATTCTTAGACGGCATACCTGATTATGAAATAGATGGTTTTGGTGAATTGGGAAAGGTCAAAAAGGAAAAAATTGCAGGTGCAGCGATGCTTGCAACCGGTAAAAAGAAGGAATTGTTTTCAATGAAAAAAGCGCCTTCTGCCTCTGGCTCCCCTGCACCGAAAAAGAAAAAGAAAGGTCTGTTTAAAAAGATAGGCGGCACAGTTAAAAAGATCAATGTAAAAAAAATAGTTAGCAAGATTAACAAGATTAATCCCGCGGCTATTGCAATTCGTAACGGTATACTTGCAGCCATGAAACTGAATGTAATGAATGTCGCAAAAAGATTGCGCTGGAGTTACCTTACGAAAGAGCAGGCAATAGCCAAAGAGATTGATGAAGCAAAATTTGACCGGCTTGTAAAGACCCGCCACAAACTTGAAAACATTTTTGAAACCGGCGGAGGTAATATAGCTAACCTGAAGAAAGCTATACTTGGAGGAAAGGGTAACAAAGATAAAAAGGTAATTAGCGGGGTAGATGGATTGGGCATGCTGTCTTATGATGATTTTAATGTTTCTGGTATCTACTCACCGCTGGAAGAGGTATTGGGGTCTGATATTTATCACAGCGAAAATATTGAAGGTTTAAACGGTTTAGATGCAATTGATGGTCTCGGTGAGTTAGGCGAACCTCTTACATTGGCCACTGTCGGGGCCGCGATGGGGGTAATCAGTGGTATAGTTTCCCAATTAAAACAGATCGGTAACATATTCAAGGGAAAGACTGAAGGCAGCGAAGATTTTGATGAGGCAACTAATGCAGCCGCAGATAGTAATCAACCGGTGCCAGATACCACGCCGGTGCCTGAATCAGCCACGAACCCGATAATCTCCGAACAAATTTCACTTCTGAATACCAGTAGTGAATCGCAATCCGCAACTGCAAACTACTATGATCAGGATGCCGACAGTAGTAAAAGCAGTTCTTCTGCTGAAGTAGAAGAAGATATTGTTGAAGATACAGATGACGCGGCTGCTGACAGTAATACAAGTACTAATAATTTAGCCGTTCCCCAATCCTCTACTGCTGTTACGGATAACTCTAAGACTGACGATAAAGAGCATTTCTGGCAGAAAAAATGGTTCAAGCCTACTGTAGTTATCGGCGGCAGCCTATTACTGGTACTGATTGCTGCAAAGGCTTTGGGTGGTAACCATGAAAAAAATAAATCTTCTCCACATGGACGGTCGCTTGACGGACTACCTCATAAAAGAAAAAAACACAAGCGAAAAAAGAAGCATAAAAAAATATCAGCAATAGCGCTACAATAATCATCCCCCTCAAAAAATAATTATGGCTAAGAAAAACAGATATGAAAAGAGTGCAAGAAAAGCACAATTCTTACAGATTATAAAAGGTAATATCAGTACCAAAGGAAACAAGGGAGCAACGGCGATCATCACGTTAAAAGACCTTGTTATTGCGGTTGTTGCTGGTAGGTTAATTGCGGTTAACACTGGTGGTTTTTCTGTACCGGTTGGAGCAGTGATAACAGCCGCTGGCCACTACCTGGGCAACCAACACCTGCAGGCACTTGGTATTGGTACAATGGCGGCCAGCAATCAGCGTAAATCCGACACGATGAATGGTATAGATGGTTTAGATGGGGTAAAAGAGCGTATGAAAGCCTACAAAGAATCGCTGTTGGAAGATTTATTTATCAAAAAACTATTGAAGAAAAAAGGTGTAAACGGTATCGACGAAGTTCAGTATTTCAATTATCCTGATACTTCTGTTGGTGAGCTGGCCGCACTTGATAACATAGAAAATCAATTGATCGAATCAGGTATGCAATTTCAGGGCACGGAAGAGTACAGCCTTGTAGATGGTATTGACGGGATGGACGATCCGCTCTATTAAAATTACTCATTTAAAGATTGTAACTGAATAACACGCTGGCAAAAATCAAACAGCCGGCATGTAGTGGGCTTTTGTCACATATGTATAATGTTTACCAACAACCTAAATAAAATTAATCATTAAAATTCGTACACTATGTTAGGTTTACTCGAAGGTCTTGAAGAATATAACAATGCCGGTGCGCTAATCGGGTTTAATGGCTTGGATGACCCGGAACTTTTAGGCGCATTAAAAAGAATGAACCCCCTCAAAAGACAGAAGATCATTAACAAACTTGCTTCCCCTGGCGCACCATCAAAGGGTAGTCGCGCTGAAATGGAAAAGCATTTTAACGAACTGCCAGATTATATCAGAGAGGCCATTGGAAAAGGTGAGCTTCGACTGGCAGACTTCACTTTGTACTCCCGCAAATTTATTACCAGCAAAACAATAAAGATGTTTGAGACGCAGGATGACAGACAGGTTGCTATCTCTAACATCAGTAATGCAAAGCTTCAAAAGAATCAGGTGCTCATGGTATCAGGCATTTATATGCTGGCAGGTGTGGCCGCAGATAATACTAAGGATAAGATGATGTCGGCACCACTTGTTTCTATTGCCACATATCCTGCTATCTTATCGGGTGAGCTTAGTCTCAAAGCTAATAAAAAGCAAATTGTACCGGATACAAGTAATAATGTATTTAATACGACTGGCTTTACAAATGTGCCAATGGGTTATTACAAGTTGGCGAACCCCAGACCAATTGCGGACGATTTGCTTATCGAATTTACCGTGGAACTGGGTACAATGGACGGTCTGCCTCCGAATATATTCTTGTATGTAGGACTTCATGGCACTGTAACCACGCCGTAGTAAATAGTGTGTTTCATTTTTTCAATCACTAACAAATACCTTCCTATGCTCACAGGTATTGAACATTTAGAGCAACTCAACAAAAAAAATTGCAATGGTTCTATTGGAAGTCGTGCAGAAATGGAAAAATTTGAGCATCTCCTACCAGATTATGTGAAAAATGAATTAAAAAAAGGAAGGCTGCAATATGCTGATACAGTTATTTATTCGCTCAAACCTATAAACTCAAAAACCATTAAGATGTTTGAGACACAGGATGACCGGGAATGTGGTATCAGAAATATTGCAAATGCCAAGTTACCCAAAAATCAATGCCTGTTAGTTTCAGGTATTCAAGTTTTGGTTTGTACGCCAAGTGCTGTTGCTGGGACGGTGGCCACTAAAGATGAAATACTAAGCGGGTATGTCAATCCATCCGCGGTTTGTCTTGCTTTCGCGAGTGGAGAATTTAGTTTAAAAAGCAATCAAAGAACAATTGTTCCAGAAACATCAAATGTTGTTTTCCGTTACCCACAAATGTTTCAGATGGTTGGCTATCATAAACTTGATAACCCCAGGTTAATTCTCGATGAAACATTAATAGAGCTAACTTTTGAATTGGGTACAACAATGGGAATTGGAGTAAACACTTTTGTTTTTGCTGCCTTGCATGGAACTATTACTACCCCATAGTTACATAAATGTAAATGAATATCAAAACATATCACTGGGTTGCGATTGGCTCTTGCCTTATGGCACCAGCAATTTTTTTCCTTATCAAAAAAAAGATTCAAAAAATGGCATTAACCACAGCTCAAAAAAACCTAAAGGCATTTCTCCTTATGATTCAGTATAGTGAAGGTACTGCCGGCGCAAATGCATACAGGACACTCTACGGTGGGGGGCTTTTTAATGATCTTTCAAAGCATCCCAATCAAAAGATTTCTAAGTATAGCATTACCAGTACTGCCGCCGGTGCTTATCAGATATTGAATAAAACGTGGGTAGAAATTCAGCAAAAATTAAAACTGCCTGACTTCGGCCCGGCCAGCCAGGATAAGGCAGCCATTGAACTGATCAGACGCAGGAAAGCATTGGAAGATGTTTTAGCTGGCAGGTTTTCGATTGCTATTGGAAAACTAAGAAAAGAATGGGCATCTCTACCTGGCGCCGGGTATGGTCAGAATGAAAACAGTATAAAGAGTTTGCTGGCGGTTTACCAGATGGCCGGAGGAACAACCATTGCAGCTTAACAAAACAATTTATCAATGGGTAAAAAAATTAAGAAGCGTTTTGACATAGATGTAACGGCAGAAAATGTCGTACACTCCAAAACCTTTGAACTCGATAAAACGGTTGAAAAGATTCATGGACTATTATTTACTTCTAATCGTGATGATCTGATGTATTATCGTGGCACCGGTAAGGTTGAAATCAATTCGGAAGAAATATTTGCAGAGGATTACGAATCAAAACTGTTGATGTCGGGATTGAATGTATCACCAAATGACAGGTATTATTCATTGGGCGGTATTGCGCCCGGTAATTTTAAAGTGAAGGTTGATTACAGGGATACGGTCGATGTACGACTTCCATTCGCCGCATACCGCGTCTCTCTTTATCTGGACTTAGAAATTAAAGGATAATGCAACAGACTTTAGTAGTACATAGAGAAAAGATCACCCGAAGCAGTGAAATAAGATACTTTCAAATTCCATTACCCGGAACAATTAAAAAAGTAATCGGGGTTGAAACCAGCATCTTTCTATTAACTGCACTTCCTGTGCCTCCACCTGATGCCGGAGGTGGCAGTTCAGGGGGAACAGGTGGTACAACTACTACTCCCTGTCCTAATCCCGGAACAGCAGACATAACCCCGGTTAGTGATACGGTTGCGGGTTCTGTGCGTACACAAATATTTCAGGTTGCCCCTGCCGTTAACCCAACCTTTGTTTACAAGTGTGGTGTCTATTCTGTTGTAATTACGGTAATCGCTGTAGATGGAGATACACCAGCTTCTATTGCATTAAAAATGATTGATGCGGTGAACAATACAACACTTGCCCAGTGGAACCAATATGGCAGTAACACGCAAAACTATAAACCAATAGCAGGTGGTGGTTCAAGTCCGGAGCAGTTTTCTCTTATAGTTGATAGTGGCCATTCCTTCTTTGCATCAGGTACTGGGTCATGTACTGCCGCGCCACCGCCTCCGCCACCAGTACCAGTATATGACCCATTGTTTACAGTGAAAAGAAATGAAAAAGCAGGCAATTTATCAATGCAAAGTCCCGATGCCACCGATATTTTTTATCAGGGTGAAGTATTCAGGCAGGACTTTAATATAGCTTTTGGAGATTTTACCAGTAAGAACTTTTGGGAAACAGAACAGTGGTTATTTGGCAAAAAAAGAATAGGAACGGATGTGTTGATCACTACAAGCTCACCCATTATCGAAGCATATTATAAAGATGTGTTAGGGGCACAGTATAACATGGACATCAGTTATTCGGTCAACATTTTTATATGGCTTGAAAAATAATAAACCATGACAAGCGATCTGGCTTTAGAATATATCAGCAAACGCATGATGGAAATGGGACACGGTAAAAATTACTTAATAAGGTTCCGTCATTTATTATTCAAAGCCTCTGAAAAAAGGGAGTTAACGGGATATAACCAAATGTATGTATTGGTCGAGCCAACTAAAGATATAAGAATTGAATCCGACGTTGGCCTATATGATCAAAATGAGGATGATGCAAATGAGTTACAGTATGAACACAGGGGGGCGATAAAGATCACTAACCTTTCTCTCTTTATTAATAACGTAAGATTTATTCAGGCAATACCTATCAATAAGAAAGAAGATGGCAGTAACAACGGAACGATATGAAAGCGATAAGGTTGAAAAGCTGAAAAACTTTTTGGAAGCAATGGCTGAAAAAGGTCAGCCGAAGTTTTTTGAAATTCATGTGGATTCCTTTAAGGTGGTGCCAAAGACTGATAATGTAAAAGAGTTTGATACATATGAGCAGTACATGGATGAAAACACAGAAAAGATAAAGGTGATCATTTATGATTCCGGCATGTCACCGCGTAACAATAAGTATTGCTTCACAGTTCAACACGGAAAGCAAGAAAAAGGATTGAACGGATTTAATGGCTTAGGTGATTTAGATGGTATCATTCAGGAAAAATTGGCTGTTCGTGATCGTGAATTTGAAATGTCCCGGCTTCGCGAAGAACTACAGAAAACAAAAGAGCAACTGGGGGAAGCGGAGGAATACGCCGATACTTTAGAAGAACAGATCAAGGTTTTGCAGGATAATAAATACAAGCTGGGTAATATCAATGTTGCGGAACTCGCCTCTGTTGCATTGGAGGGGATGATACGGCGCAATCCTCAATTGCTTTCTAAACTTCCAGGCGGCGAAGCACTGGCCGGCATCATCGAATCCGATAATTCTGAAAAACTTCAATCAACGGCACCTGCGCAACCTGAAACACAGGCATCATTTTCAAAAAAAGAAGCAGATGATTTAAAGCCGGACCAATTACGATACATACCACTGTTACAGCAATTAGATAATGCTTTTAATACTGCGGAATTAGAGGTTGTAATGCAGGTATTGCAGAGACTTGCTGAAGAACCGGCGAACTTAAAAACCGTTGCTGAATTATTAAACATTCAAAACCCGTAAACTCTATGAAGAAGTTTCACTATGATATTTCGATTGAAGGAAAGACCGAAACAGAAGCCGATGCAAAGATGACTGCTCTTACTACGCTGGCACAAAAGCTATCTCAGACAGAGCTTACAAAGCTGGCGCATATCGTAAAGAACGACCCAGTAAAAACTACACTCGCCAAAAAATATTTAGGTGTTTAATTACGAAACAATGAGTAAAAAAATTTTACTGTTTGCCTTAATAGCTGGTGTTGGTGTAGCTGATTATTTCCTGCTTAGAAAATCAAAAGATGACATTAAGCGTGACATCGTTAACATACTGCCACAGGCTGAAAAAAATAGTTTAACACCTATACTAAACAAAATGAATCGCCAGGAATTATCGGATACCTACCAACTGATTTATGCTTCTGTTATTGGCAAAAAGCAACTAACTGACCAGGCACTAAAGCAAAGGCTTAGTATCATCTCTAATAAGTACAACATTTTTACCTAACCAATAAATCTGTTATGCCGAGTGCTAAAGCTGATCATAATGAATTTACGCTGAAGGAAAAACTTCAGTATACGGCAATTGGATTGGTGCTTATTGGCGGCAGTTATTTTATTGGCCGCAGTGTACTTAGAAGTGCTGCCGTAAAACGTGAAGCGACCAAAAGCGCAAAAGAAGGTAGTCCGGCAGACTTTGCGCAGCGGATAAAAATGGCTTTTGAAAATGATGGCTGGCCAGGTACAGATGAAGAAGCTCTGCGAGCGGTGTTTCGGGGAATACCGAGTAAAGAAGTGCTTTATGCTGTTATCAAATCGTACAATGCTGGTGGTAAAAACATGATGCTGGATATGAAAAGTGAACTGACTACTACTGAATACAATGAAATGCTGGCAATTATTGCCGGTAAGCCTGATAAAGTAGGTACTGGTTCAGTGCTGCAGATCTCTACGGCGCAATACACGGCATGGGCAAAACGACTGAAGGCTGCATTTGATTCTACATGGTGGGGCGGTCTGCCAGGTACGGATGAAGATGCTATAAAGGCTGTATTTCTTGAGATACCAACACAGACAGATTACGATAAAGTTGCCACCACCTATCAAAGTCTTTATGGTAAGTCACTGAAGGATGGATTACTCGAGGAGCTGGAACTATGGGAATATTCCCCGATGATGGCAATTATTAAAAACAAACCCAAAGCATAGCTCTGTATGAGAACGAAGAAAAAGACACCAACCAGATCAAAGGGCACAAAAACTGCCTCAAAGCCGAAAGGCTCAAAGGCAAAGAAGAAAAAACTGATTGCTACTGCTTTGGCCGCCAGCACTGCCGGTATTGTCGGTTACTTTGGTTGGCAATATTGGAAAAGGAGAAAGCAGGGTACTATTAATACCGACATAGATGCTGTATTGAAACAAAACAATAGTGTTATACCAACATCGGTAGCTTTACAACCCGTTGCCAGTAACCCTACAGTAGCAAAAACGATTGCATCATATAGTAATACCAATGCAAGGAATGATGAGTTTCCACTTAAAAAAGGAAGCCAAGGTGAAAACGTTCGCTTGTTACAGGAAACGCTTATTGCAAAGGGTCACGCTATTAAAGCAGACGGTGATTTTGGTAACAAGACAGAGGCAGCTTTAAAAAAAGCTGGTCTTCCAATATCCATTGACAAAAACACTTTCAATTTCCTTACAAAAATTAATGCTTCAGTAGTAGGAACGGAGCTTGTTAATGCAGTAAAGGCGAAAAATCTTGATTCAGTACTTACAGCATTAAAAAAACTTAAAAGCACTGAAGATTATTCATCTGCCAACGCAACATTCAAATCTTATCCGATAAAAACAACTGGTGTAAGCAGAGCTGTGAGCCAAACTATAGTCAATGGACTGTTTAATACTTTTTCTTCTCCCTTTGATAAGCAGAAGATTGGTTTGGAATTTACAAGAATGGGCTTACAGTACGATGGTAGTAAATGGTCGCTTTCAGGTTTGGATGGCGTGTCACTGATTACCATTGAACCAACAAGCATTTGGGTGAATGCAAAAGAAAGCATGAAAGTTCCTGCCCGTATGGTTTTAGGCAATGAGATCAACCGTCGATTGGATTACACACTTTTTGAAAACAACGGTAAATATTTTTTAGTCAATACTAAATCCGTAAACTATTTATGAGAACTGTAAAAAACAATGTACGTTATATCGTAATACACAGCACACAAACGCTGCCGCATGAATTGCATCACTCATTAGTGTACCATTACATCATTCACCGCAATGGCAAGGTAGTAGAAGGAAAAAAACTTTTAACTACTGATGGCTGTATTCTAATTGCTTACCTGGGTGGTGTTGACAAAGCTGGGAATATCATCGACACCAAAACTGAAAAACAAAGCGAAACACTTTATAATACGCTTATCCGCTTGAGTGAAAAACATCCACAGGCAAAAATTGTTTCCGCCGAAGATGTTTTCGGAAAACAAAACAATCCCGGTTTCGATGTAAAAGACTGGCTTAAAAACTACGTTCCTGCCTCCATTAAATCCGCAGCCTAATAAACTAATCAATCTTTATGCTTACATCAATACAAGCTACGCTCAATGAGCGTGGATACAAAACCTTTGTCCGTCCCTTTGAACTCAATATAGTTGGTGTGCGCTCCAGCTCCACATTGCCGAATAGCTTCGACGATAGTATCAACGTGTATTTTAAAAATGCGCAGGGTGTTTGGGTGTTTCAAACTTTCAAAGCCACCACTGATCCCGGCACATACTGGCTGAAGAACCCACTTAATCCGCAAGGCACGGCAATTTTAAAAGAAGGCCAATATATCGGTAGTCATGCTATTGGCTTGCACCGTGGTAAATACAATGCCCTGGTACAAAAGCGGCCAGTGACTGTAATGCGTGACTACGACCGCAATGCAGTATTGGATTTTCTGAACGGTAAAGAAGATAATGGTTTGTTTGGCATCAATATTCATCATGCTGCAGGAAGCGGAACCACAAAGACCGTAGATCAATATTCAGCAGGTTGTCAGGTGTTCGCCAATATCGATGACTTCAATGCCTTTATGAAATTATGCGAATTGCACAAACAATTATATGGTAATGGATTTACCTACACGCTTATTGACCAGCGTGCAGTTGACAGAAATTCAAAAAAAAAGTAGTGATAGCAGCTATTGGCATATCCCTTAGTGCTGCCATTGCAAAACTTACTTATTCCATCATTCAAGAATAAACATTATGAAACAATTTTTAAAAGAAATCCTCCACGACAAAAATCATCGGTTTTCAATCCGTGAACTTACGATCAGCATTCTGTTATTGGTACTCATTATTAGCTGGATTGCACAGCAATTTTTTGCAAAAAATGTACCGGAATTTATGTTCTACTCTTTTACCTC
The DNA here is from genome assembly GCF_059587045.1 of Niastella sp. sgz303648. Lineage (NCBI taxonomy): Bacteria > Pseudomonadati > Bacteroidota > Chitinophagia > Chitinophagales > Chitinophagaceae > Niastella > Niastella sp. sgz303648. Next base: position 273,814 of record NZ_JCAPSW010000002.1, read on the forward strand.
GCTGATTGCTGCCGGTTGTTTTGGGTATTCATTGGAAAGAAAAACAGATGGTTAACAGAATCACGACTATTTAAGATCAATCATCCATTTATATAATCAATCCTACACTATGATTTCACTTAGGCTAAAAACATCACTATACATTTTAGTAAGCGGTTTTCTTTTGGGCTTTTGCATGGCTGTTTTTTTTGTTCCACTAAAAGCAAGTCCTGAAACTTCAAAACATCTATCGGTTACTACAAAAGACCTAAACAAGCAGGAATCTGCTATTGAAAAAGATTATCAGAACCGCATTGCATCTCTGGAAGATCAAAAAAGCAAACTCCAATCTGATTTAACCATTACACAGTCATTGCTTGACCAGGCAAAAAAATCAGTAATACAAAAGGAAAAGAAGGTAAAGGCAATCATCACCAATAATAATCAACAGCAAAATAGCTGGTCATATGAAAATTATAATATTCCGCTGTTTGATAATTCGGAATGCGACTCATTAAAAACTGAAATTACCGGCTACATAAATGAAAACCACCGTAAAGATTCCCTCTATGAAATACAACTGGCTACAATGGATAGTGTTGTCGACGTCAAAGATTCAATCATCATCACTAATGAAGGACTATATTATTCCCTTCATCAGATTTATAATCAGGCCATAGCCCAGCAACAAATACAGCAAGCAGAAAACCTTTTGCTTAAAAAGAAGGAGAAGCGACGAAAAACAAGGAGCAGAATATTCGGTGCCGGATTGTTGGTAATATCCGGTTCGCTTATCCACTTCATTCATCGGTAACAATCAAATTTTATTAATAGATATGAATGACAAAGCAATTGTTTCCACTTCCACCTTGTTTATGTCACTAATTGCGTATTGGTATGCTAAAGAAGCGCAAAAGGACGCTGTGCCGCTTGTTATGATTGGCGGATTCATTGGTTCAATAGTGGGCGAAACAATTGTGGAGAAACGAAACAATTCACAAAACAAATAACACCCTTAACACATGGGCTACAAAATCTATGATGATGGTGCTGTTATTAAAATTAACAATGGTGTGGTTCGATTGGATATTGGGGAATGCCCGCTGAAAAATGTTTTTTTAAAATGGTCTGAGGTGGAAGAACCTGTAACTATTTCCTCGCAGGCGCTGAGGGATGCCATAAAAAACATGATGCCCAATTTTACAGAAGAAACCGGCATACTTCCAAATCAGCAAGGTCCCATGATTTAATCAATTTGTTCAATGAATCAAATCCAACACTTTAAGGCAATACTGTTTCAATTTTTTGATAATTCAGGTTGTTGGTTTGCCTCTTATCGAAACAAAAAGTGTAAGCAGCAAGCGGGGAAAACCCCGTATTGCTGCTTAATTATTTTATGAACCACCAGAAAATACCAGAAATATTGACCGGCTATTCGTCGCGTGGTAATTCATCAGGCAAATTCGTATCTGCTGTTGACACCAGCTTAACGAAAAAAGAAAGTCATAATAAAAAATCTATTGAAAAACTGGCAGCAACTTATAGTATTACTGACAAAACTCAGGTAAAGGAATTAACAGAGCTTGCGATTGTCAAAAGAGCAAGGAAACTTGCCCACGAACCCGGAACTGTAAAGGAGCGATTTGATAAAATAGTTAATCTGTATAATTCACAAGTCAATTTATCTCACCGAACTTCACAATCTATATTGCTTCAGCAATATTCCACACCTGCACCAATTGCATATCTCGCGGGTGTGTATTGTGGAATTGATAAGTTCAACCCCAATAATAAGGGATTAGAACCATGCGCCGGTAATGGGATGCTCACCATTGCTGGTAATCCTGAGACATTTGAGGTCAATGAGATAGATGACTTCAGAAATGAAAACCTACATAAACAAGGCTTTTTCCATGTATGGAAATTGGATGCATTGAAGGCCACATATAAAAGGGTGTTTGAAGCTGTGTTGACTAATCCGCCTTTTGGTGTCATGGAAACGCCAACCATGTTTGAAACATTTTCAATAAGACCGTTGGAGCATGTAATGGCACTAAGGGCATTAGAATCTATGCGTGATAGCGGGAAAGCCGCAATTATTATCGGTGGTCATACAACCTGGGATGATAAAGGTAGAATACAAGCTGGAAAGAATAGAATTTTCTTTAATTACCTCTATAGTCGTTATAAGGTTGTTGATGTGATCATGATTGATGGCCATAAACTTTATTCACGTCAGGGCACTTCTTTTAATGTTCGATTAATTCTGATTGACGGCAGAAAGCACACACCGACAGGTAACGCCCCACTTTATAATCCAGGAACAGATATTGTAATCAAAACGTTCGATGATTTATACGAACGCGTAATTAATGGAAAGAAAATATCAGGTAACGAAAAAGCAGACACTATGAGACTTTTAGAATTAGAAGCAGAAGCCTTGCAACTTGATTTGCAGTTACTAAAGACCAATTTTGAAAACGGTTTAGGCGCAATCATTCCCGGTAACGTTAATCACAACAACTATAAACTGTATTTAAAATTCAGAAACAGGTATGAGGGATATTTCAAAATACTTGTTGTAATAAAAAATACGATATCCGGTAATTATGAAAGCTTTGGTTCGGATGCGGAAAGGTTTGTGTACATGTTTTCCTTTCCATTCGCATTTTTTGAATTAATTAAAGGAAAAAAGGTTTATGGTATAGAGTTGAATGAAAGAAAGTTATCTGAATTTAAAAAACAGCTTTATCATGCCGGTTATGTTGTCGCCATTATTGAGGATACTGAACTTGATGAGTTAAATGGCTTTGACTACGATTTGTCAGGTACGAACTACATAGATAAGACTGGCTGGGCTGATGATAAAAAAATGTTTAAAGAATGGTCACGATTAAAAAAAGGATATCCGGATGCAATTATTTTTTTAGAAGAAGAAACCAACTTTCAAACGTATAATGAAGATGCTATTGTCTATTATAATGTCCAAAAAAAATATGACTTCCGAAATAGCCCTCCAAAAGTTTATGCAGAGTGCGCTATATATAATCATGGGGTTTGGTTTTGCAATGAGGGATTTGTTAAGGAAGACAAGCCAATGATTGAACGCCTGCTTATAGAAGCTGGTTACAAGCCACTATTTATTGAAAACGAGCGTGCGCATTATAGGTGGCCGACACGACCAGAGTTGGAGCAATATGAATTAATGATGGGACAAGCACATAATACAAGGGACAAATCAGCCTATAAAAAATTTATTCAAAATAAAGATTATACCACTAAAAATATACTTCTTATTAAACAAGGTGCTCGTCATTATACAACCTGGGAGGATGATGCAGTCGTTATAGAAGAGCTTTTAAGCCCAAATTTCTGGGATAAAAAATCAATTAAAAACCCTTTTAATCAAATTATTTATGGGTGCAGCTTACGTGTAAGCAAACTAAAGCTAATTACTGATGAATTAAAACAACAAGGCTATACAATCATTATTCTTGATGAACCTTTAGGTGCTATTGATGCCGAAGAACTTGGCGCACCATACGAACCTGCATCTGAATCCTGCATTCAATTGAATACACAAGTGCCGGATTCAATGGCCTTTGAAACACATTCTGCAGTTAGGATGATTAAAACAGAAGTAGGTGGCGATATTGATAATTTTGTTCGTGATCGTTTAAAATATCCTTCTAAGGCTGACCTTTGTAAGGTTCTTTCAGCCGAACAGATTGATGCTGTTGCGATGGCTATTTATAATATTGAAGCCAGAAATCAGGCTACGATAAATGGCGATCAAACCGGTATCGGCAAGGGACGCGTTGCTGCCGCTGTTATTCGTTATGCAGTCAATCAGGGATTAACGCCAGTATTTCTTACAGAAAAAGCAAATTTATTCAGTGATATATACCGTGATTTGAATGCAATTGGCTCTGGCAACTTAAAACCGTTTATTGTAAATGCCAAAGACGCTAAATCAGATATTAAAGACGAAGATGGTAATGTGGTATACCAGGCGCCACCTTCTACTGAACAGCAAAGTATCTTTGAATCCGGCCAGGTTCCATCCAAATATGACTTTGTAGTAGCTACCTATACACAGTTCAATTCGGCTGATAAAAAGCCGCTCAAGCCCAATTTCCTTTGGCATATCGCACAGGATAATATTTTGATTATGGATGAGGCGCATAATAGTTCAGGCTCCAGTAATACTGGGGAGTATATGCAAGGGATTGTCAGATATACGAGAGGGGTAATTTTTCTGTCCGCAACATTTGCCAAAAGACCCGATAACATGCCCATCTATGCAATGAAAACAGCCATTGCAGATTGTAATATGTCAAAGGATGACTTGGTGGATGCAATTACAAGGGGTGGTGTAGCGCTTCAGGAAGTCCTTTCTTCCCAGCTTGTTGCCGAAGGTCAAATGATACGCAGAGAAAGAAGCTATGAAGGTATAGAAGTAAATTATATCACACTTGATGAAAAAGCACAAGAACACAAGGCCGTAGCTGATAACATCACTGAAGTATTGCGCGATATTATTGCTTTTCAAACAACCTATATTGACAAGGAGGTAAAAGATCTTGATAAGATAGCAGCCGCTGAAAGTAAGGAAGTAGAAGTACGTGAGGGAACGAATAAGGCAGGGGTTGATAATACTCCTTATTTCAGTAAGGTGTTTAATGTTATCAACCAGATGTTATTCAGTCTGAAGGCAGAAGCAGTTGCCGAAAAGGCAATAGAACGATTGAAAGAGGGGAAAAAGCCGGTTATTGCTTTTGCTTCTACAATGGGTTCCTTCATTGAAACAATGGAAACAGAAACCGGAAGGGCGGTTGGTGATGGTGACACCATTGACGCCGATTTTTCTGAGGTTCTAAGGCGGGGTTTACAAGGGGTTATGCGTTTTACCGAAAAAGGTATCGACGGCAAATCAACATACCAGCGCTTTAATGTGACAGATCTTTCACCGGAAGCACAAATGGAATATCAACGTATTTCCGAAAAAATAGAATCAGTTACTACCGGTATTACAATTTCCCCAATTGACGTTGTAATCAGAAAAATAAAACAAGCAGGTTATTCTGTATCCGAGGTTACCGGTAGAAAGTTTGAATTGCAATTTGATAAGAAAGGGACAAAGGCGCTTGTTCTGTGCCGTAAACGAATGCCAACAAACGATGCGTTTCGTAAGTTTAATAACAACGAAGTCGACGTACTTATGATTAACCAATCCGGTTCTACCGGTGCATCCGCACATGCTATACCCACTGCAAAAATTACTAAAGACCAGGTAAGGCAGCGTGTAATGATAGTATTGCAGGCAGAGCTTGACATTAGTACGGAAGTTCAAAAAAGAGGAAGGATTAATCGTACTGGCCAAATTCTAAAACCTATTTACGACTATGTGACCAGTTCAATTCCTGCTGAAAAGAGGCTGATGATGATGTTACAAAAAAAATTAAAATCCCTCGATGCTAATACTACATCAAATCAAAAGCAATCATCTAAAATTTTGGATGTTCCTGACTTTTTGAACAAGTATGGTGACAAAATAGTGCAAGAATATTTAGCGGATAATCCTGAAGTAAATATATTATTAGATGACCCATTGAATATGGAAGATGCTGGTAGTGATAGTGGAAGTAGAACGCCAGTTGAAGATGCAGCAATGAAAGTATCAGGTCGTGTTGCTGTATTATCTACGCAGATGCAGGAAGATTTCTATACGGATATTTCAGAACGGTATAATGACTACGTAGAATATTTAAGGCAGGTTGGTGACTATGATCTGGAAGTGGAATCTATGAACCTGGAAGCTGAAACTATTTCAGCGAAGGTATTTAAGATGGGTAAAGGTACAGATAGTGCCTTTGGTGATGACAGTACAATTGAAACGATAAAGGCCAACGTGCTAAAAAAACCTTTTACTAAAGTAGAATTAGAAAACATTCTCAATGAATCCTTAAAGGATGGTAATCCAAAAACTTTGCAGCAACAGTTTTTGCAGGAGTACACTTCAGAAGTACAAAAAAAGTTTGAAGAACTTACTCGCGAAGTTGATGATAAATATGATCAACTTATAAAAGATATACCTACAGAAAAACCTATTAAAAAGCTGGAAGGTGATTCAGAAGCATGGAATATTGCCATTAAACAACGTGCCAAAGAATTAACCGACGCACGCGAAGGACAACACGTAAAAAATGAACGGACTTTGGAAAACCGGGGTTCGGCTTTGAAAAAGGCTTTGAACTACTTTTATATCGGGCGGTATGTCAGCTATCCAATAAAAACATTTGGAAGTGATAATGAAATTGTTCCGGCAGTATTCTTAGGTTATTTAATTGACCGGAAAAAGAAAAACCCTTACGTACCGAGTGCAATCAAACTTCGCTTTGGTATTGCTAACAGTTCTAAGTACTTGGCAATTCCTGCATCGTATTCCCAGGATATTATGTCAATCATTGGTGCCAGCGTTGACTTAAAGGAAGTTGATATATCAACGCTCTTGGAGGGCTGGCACAACTATATCGAAAAGCGCAATACCGACAGAGCAACAAGACATATTATTACAGGTAACCTGCTGCAGGCGTTTTCAGATCAAAAAGGCAAGCTGGTAAGTTATACTACAATTGATGGGCAGGTAAAAAAGGGCATTTTACTTCCTGAACATTGGGACCCCGTGGAGCAAATACAGGATAAAGTGGTTGTGCCGATTTTAAAAGCACTCCCTATTATCCGTTCACTGGTTAATAGCCACCATATTGTTACCAATAATGGCCTTTCAATATTTAAAACAGGCAGTCAATACAAACTTATTATTGCTGCATCACGAAGTAAAGGCGGTGATATTTTTCTTGATAAAGATATTTTGCCTCTGATTGATAATAACAAATTCGAAAAGACCTCTGACAAGATGGTTGCTATGTTGCCTGAAAGTAACATTAATAAGTTGGTAGAAGTTCTTCAAGATAACCACAGTTGTTCAATCACTATTCAGTCTCATCAATTAAAAGATATTAATAGAGAAGCTATCCGGCATAGTAGCAGAAAAAGAATAGAACCACCGGCACCGGAGGAAGATATGCCGATAAACAATTCTATTGTCAAAGTCCGCATTTTGGAGCTTGAGGCTGAAGCTATTGCAATCGAACTTCAATTACTGGCCGCTTAATAAAAAAAACACCTATGATTACTATAGAAAATTATTTTAAAGAATTTGAAAGTTTTCGTGATTTTTTAAACTCAGCAGGTTCCTTACTTGCAGCACATGATTTTTTAGTTCGGGCAACTGATGGAGGAAAAAATTTTGATGCGTATTACTCCAGCGATGGAGTTCGCAAAACAATTGATCTTTTTCTATCAAAAATTAATGAGTATATAAGTAATACCTCGAAAAGTAAGCAGGGTGGGCATGAGAAATCCAAAGCTAAGTCCACGCCCCCCGCAAGTGTCAATCCGATGAAACAGAAAAAGAAACGCAAAGAGAAAATGGAACCAAAGTCAATTCAGCAATCGGTGGCAACTGACGTTGCTATGGTTGAACGCATACCGGAAGAATTGAAATTCATAAAACGTTTTGTTAGCCTCAATGGTAAAACTAAAACCAAAGAACAAGTTCTAAGTTTTATTAATTCTCTTCAGAAAGCCATCGTCGAAAAACGTATTCGCAAAACTTCCACCTGGGCAGATCAAATCAGGCTCATTCAAAATAAGTTGATAGAATGGTATAATGGCATGAAACAAAAACTTGCTATCAGTATTGAAAATGCAGATTATTACGATGAACTGAAAACTTTAACTCAAAGTGAAGCAGTAATGCCTTCGGTAAGTTTTATTAAGCGATATATCAGCTTAAATGGTAAAACCGGCATTAAAGAAAAGGCAAAGGGATTACTGAAGCATATTAATAATGCTTTTGATAAAAGGAAGCTTACGGATTCAGATCTGTATATCTCTGCAATTAATGATATCAGAAGAAACTTAGAAAATTTTCTGGCCAGAGGTTCTGAAAAAACTTTGCAAATAGAAAGAGCTGAACTCAATGGTTTGGAGGGGATACTTGGTTGTGCATGTCAAAATCTGAATGGAAATGATGGTACGCCTCCAATCATGAATAGCGTTGATTTTGCGGATATGCAGTTTGACACATTAGGCTTTTCCGGTAAATGGTTAAATCTAATCGGCGATCCGTCAAGTAATTTTACCGCGATGGTATTCGGTAAACCCAAAATGGGGAAATCGTATTTGTGTGTTGAATTTGCAGGTTACCTGGCTCGTAATCATGGTAAAGTATTGTATGTGGCAAAAGAAGAAAGTTTAGGTTTGACATTACAGAAAAAGTTAGCAGATAAAGATGTTGCACATCCAAATCTTTTTGTTGCCTCTGTATTACCGTTTGATCTGTCTAAGTACGATTTTATTTTCCTTGATAGCGTAAATCGTATGGGGTTGACACCTGAAGATCTCAACAAACTGAAAACAGATAATCCTACCAAATCTTTCATATTCATTTTTCAAACTACAAAGGATGGTCGGTTCAGAGGAGCAAATACATTTCAACATGATGTTGATGTTGTAATTGAGGTTCCTGAAAAAGGAAAAGCCGTACAGATGGGGCGATTTAACCAGGGCGGTGAGATCAACATTTTCGGAAATGAGAGAATGGCAGCTTAAAAGGTACAAATGATTTAAGTGGAGGCAGGTTATACCTGCCTTATTTATTGATAAGATTTACATAAAAAAGTACGATTTGCATTATTATTTGCATGAAATGAATAAAAAAAATGCAAATCGTAGTAATTCACCATTTTATATTGAGCAGATTATATATTTGATATTGTGGCTTACTCATCCTCCTGATCCCGGCCGTTAAGGGGTGGCCGGGATTTTTTTATAAGGTATAGTTTGTTATCGATCGTGTTTTATTGTTGATTGATTCACAATTGTCGCTTTAATACGGAATTTTAAAATTACAATCTACCTCTTGGATATGACCTACGGTATCAAAGTATTTTAATTTTATTTTTTTTGAGGTTGCGCAGTGTTTTTCGACAAATAGTTGTATGTGAGCAGCTTCAGTTGCTATTTCCTTATCAGATGGTAAATGCTGAAGAATTGAATCGCTAATCAGCATAATAAATTTGCTTTTTGCTCTTGTCAAACTAACATTGAAACGCCTTGGATCAAGAATAAACTCTTCTTCGCTGCTAACAAAATCTTTATCTGCCACTGTATAACTTGCTATGATTAAATCTCTTTCTTGTCCTTGAAATCTATCAACAGTATCAACAACAATGGATGCATTGGCTAAAATACCAGAATATTTCGTTAACAAGTTTTGTATGTTTGAACGCTGGGCTCGATGTGGAGTTACAATTCCTAAATGTTCCTCATAAAATTTTGTGTCGTGAATTGAATTATCTAAAGATGATTTATAAAGACATGTTAGAGCCGCTACAAGTTGAGCTTCAAAAGGATTAAAAACAGTAAAAGTTTGAGGGGGATAAGTTAATACGACAATGGGAAATTCAGGGTTTAAGATTTCCAAATAAGAATCATCCCAAATAAGGTTCGAAGGCCAATTTGAAGGTTTTTGGTTTGGCAAATTAATGGCTAATTTCTTTTCTGGGTGGAATGGCCTTAGTTGGTTTTCGTAGAACCTCTGGTTTGGCCATGATGTAATATCCTCATTGCTTCGGTAGTTTTCAACTATTTGCTTGGGCTCAATTTGATGGGTTTCTTTCATGTATGTGTAAATGCAATCAAACAATCCGTCGGAGTGGTCTTCCATTTGGAAACCGAAAATCGGACCTAATTGTTTATCGTCTCCGGCAAAAACAACATTAGCATCTTCTTTCAGCAGCAAAAAATATGCTGCAGCATGCGCTACTTTAACTTGTGAAGCCTCATCTATTAGAAGTAAATTAAACCATTGTTTTGGAGTAGCAGAAGCCCTCCAATCATCACCCTTTGTTAGATTATAAAATTGTTTCCAAGTACTTCCAACAATTGAACAATGAGTTGGCGATTGCATTTCTTGAATAAGTTCGTTTGTTGCCTTTTCTCTTATAACCAGATCAGCAATTCCGTCGTATTTGAAGTCTTCTCCAAGACCAGAACGAACACGATTCACGGTGACATCAATCTCAAATTCTCCGATTTGTTCTACCCGGCGCTTTAATAGTTTCGAAACTTCAATAAGCAAATTATTGATTGCGGTCCAGTTACTTGATCCAATGCCTATACAAATAGGTAAGTTCTCTTTTTGTGCTCTTTCTATCCAACCTAATACAATTCCAGCCAATACAGTTGTTTTTCCTGTCCCTGGTGGTCCCCATAATAAGGTAACTCTTTCATTGAAAGAATCCTTAAAAACAACTTTTTGACTTTCGTTGAACTTGTTGGCTAAGTATGAATTGACGTTTTCTAACAATTCGTCATCTTTGGGGTAGGCTTGACTCTTTAAAGATTTAGGATCGTATAGTAAGCTGTGCGCTGGTTCTGTTTTTGTTGTTCGTGTTGCCATTTTTAAAAATTTTATTAACTCCGTTTAGGGGCTTTGCCGCCGATCATTCGTAATACTTCCTCTAAATCTTTGCTATCGAAATCTTTAAAGAACGGGTCCAACACCATAGGCTGTGTCAAATCAATGATTCCATTGTCGCAGGCAAACTGGAACAATTGGGAATTATTTATTTGAAGAACAACAAAAGGTGGTTCCTCGGTTGCGAAAAGCTTAATTACAGTGGCTTGAAGGAGGTCACTTATCTTCCTATTAAAATTCCATTGCTGAGTTATGCCAGCATTTGTCATTAATTCCTGCCCTTGGTAAAAATTTAGATTGAGTTGTTTATACCAAGGTAAATCCAGTTGAACCATATCATCCTCATTTGCAAGAGCACATAGAAATTCGCCCTCCTTAATTTTTGCATCTTTAGAGTTCGTTGAAAAAGTAAAAGCTCGCAAATCCTTGCTTATAAATCTTTGGTCTGTTCTTCTTATTTCGTCAATAGCAGCTTGATAAATTCCACCTGTTGCTTCTGCAAGGCCACGGATTGAAATAAATCTTGCTTCTTTTTCATCAATTGGAAGAGAAACCTGATGCTTGTTTTCAATTTCACGTGTAATTGCATCTAGTTTTTGAAAAGTAATTAACTGTCTTGCAGCTTCCGGAACTCTGATTTGTGTGGGCGGCGCTGCAGAAAAAGCTCCTTTTTTTAATGTTAATTGATTTCCACACTGTTCTCTTAATTTAATTACAATATGCTGTATAGCGTCAAGATGTGTTTTTACAGTTCGCTTTAGACCTTCATAAATTTCATCTCTTGTATATTTATTCGCACCTCTATTTTTTTCATCTTGAGTGTAATCACTTCCATCCTTCTTTTTAGCGTGCTTTAAAAAAACATCATCTTTCCAAAGTTCATAGGCTCTTTCAAAAGGAATTTGATCATTTAAATCAGTTCTAAACCCATATGTTGCGTAAAACTTGAAGGGTGATCCATCGGCTCTCAGATTTGGGAAAAAAGAACTTGCAGCCTCAAGCAGGGTATAATCGTGACTTAATGGTAACCCTACCAATTGTTTTATCACATCTTTTACAACTGTTCCTGGTTGTGTTTTGAAGGCTTCTGAGTCAGGCGGAAGTATGCTGTCGGGTGGAAATAAACGAATCAATAGTTCAACTCTGTCAACAACTTTCGGGTCCGTCATGTGCCGTTCAATCATCCGCAAAAGTTGTTTTACCTCCAATTGATTCCAGAAAAAAACATGAGTTTTTACTTTTCCAAATTCGCTGTCCCTTTCGCCGTTAGCATGTCTATCATTTGTAATTCTGGTATTTTCAGCATCCGCTTCCAAAAACCAACTGGAGACAAGATCAATGAACTCAATTAGGCGATTTTTTTCGGTGTCAGGATTCAGACTGTCCACTTTGTCAATAATAAAAATATTTTCATTGACAGTCGGCGGATCTCCTTTTTGACGTCCAGGCTTAAAGTACACTCTTTTCGCACCCATAGCAAAGGTCAAACCTGTTCCAGGATCGAAATGAATAGTTAGAAAAATGCTCATGTCAATCCAATTCGGCATGAAACTGCATTTCCTTTCGGCAATTATTTCAGGGTGTTTTGTCTGAAGCGCCTTACTCCTTGCATTGATTCCAAGTTGGTCTGCTTTAAGCTGATAATTGTCTGATTTTACACCCTTCCAGGAATCGGCATCAGTTTCAATAGCTTCGTTTAGCTGTGCTGTAGTTGTAATTCCTTTTTGTCTTATTAAATCAGCTTGTCCTTGATTCAACCAAGGTATGCGGGATAAATGGTCGGATATTTCTGCCTCGCTTTCACAGAAATCTAAGTATTGACACAATTGACATTTTGATGAAACATGCCAAGAAGCATCTTTGGGTTCCATTCTTAAAACCTGTAAAAAACGTTCATCCAAAAACTTCCTTACATGAATTTCATAAACTTCGTAGGGGACTTCATCGAGAGTATGATTTAATGCTGAAGTTACCGGGTCAATATCACCTTTAGATTGATACTCTCGGAACAAATTTCTAAATTTATTATTATCGTGGCTGCCAGGCCATATTAATCCTTTCGCGCTAACTTGATAACGTTTATCCAATCCCTGTTCTTTGATGGCTTCAGCAAGTGCAAACGCATAAAATGTCACTTCTGTGAAATGTTTAAGCGATGCTTCAGAAGCCATTTTTACATCAATGATGTGTAATTCAAACTCAGGGTCAGTCGAAGTCGTCCGAATTAAAGGTGACCCTGTTGAATATGGTCTTATCCAAATAATGTCAGGGTTGGCTTTGGATAGCTCAATACCATATTCGTCATGTGCAATTTTAAAAGAAGCGGAGACGCTGTTAGGCACTTTAAATTCTCCCTCAATAATCGCACAATGTGATATTGTATTCCTTAGGGCAGTAAAAATATCAGTTACTTTTTTTATTGATTTTGGAGTGATCTTTTTGTCAATTTTAGTGTCTATCGAAAACAAAACGGAATCTTTAGCAGCACAATCAACTAAATCTTGGTATTTATCCGATTCCCACTTGTTTGCGGCTTCTATCATTAATTGAACTCCTGGCCGCATCTTACCTAATTCAATGTTATCTATTCCTATATCCACTCTTTCCTTTTTTGATGCCAGTTCAAAACGTAGATATCTATCGCAGTTAAATTTGAAAGTTTGGGCAATCGTTTGTTTACTAAGTTTTGCCATTTGAAAGTTGTATTATGAGTTATCCTTTTTAAAAGGATTTAGAAGTTCTAAATTATCATCCACACATTTATTCTCACATCACTCTTTTATTTTTTTTACTTCAGCCAAACTCTTTTTTGCTTCCTCAACAAATTCTTTCGATTTTTCTATTCCTATGTAATGCCTATCTAAAAGTTTCGCTGCAACTGCTGTTGTACCTGAACCAACAAAAGGATCAAAAATTACATCTCCTTTTTTCGAAAATAGTCTGATGAACCAAGTTGGTAATTCTATTGGGAAAGCTGCACTATGTTTTTTGTTATAACATACTGTAGCAAACTCAATTATATTAGTTACTTCAGCAATTTTATCTTGTCCATTATGAATGTAATGTTCTTCCTCAAAAACCAACACGTTGTGAGGGTAAACCTTTTTTTTGTTTAGCCAATTTGAAACATTCCTTCCCAACGAGCCATTAGTGCCCGAAACGTGACGTACAAAATCCTTATCTGTCATTGACCTAAAACGTTTGTCTGCCCAGTCCCCGATAGGAACTTTTACAGCGTCTTGATACATAGCAAAATCCTTATCAAGAGTAAAGTGCAGACATCTTTCCCAAGCATCTCTGAATCTATTGGGCCACTTACCTGGAAATGAATTCTTCTTATACCAACAATATTCTTCTATCCAAAGCCAACCCGATTTCTTCAAGGATAAAATTAATTCCAAGACATATGTGTCACGTTCTCCGTCTCTTGGATGTTCTTTTATATTTATAATGAACGATCCTTTTGGTTTTAGCACTCTTTTTAACTCGGATGCCAACGGCGAAAACCATTCAACATATTTGTCTGGATGAACACTGTCGTAAAATCTCTTTCTTTTGTCTGCATAGGGTGGAGAAGTTATTACTAAATCAATCGAAGATGATTGAATATCCTTTATTTTTTCAAAGCAGTCTCCGTCAATTACGCAATCAATTATTTGGGGTACAGCTTTCTTTTTTTTTATGCCTTTCGTTCCTGCCATTAGTTGTGGAAAAAATTGATAGATTAATGCAATTTATTAATAATTAACCACTTGTGAAATGATTAGCAACTTTAATTATGATTTCAAAAAATTCATATTGTGAAATATAATTCCTTATAACCATATTTTAAAAATTCATGCAAAAAAGGGGGTAAAACACGGTATATTTTGATGATAGGGAAAGGTTATTTTAATTTTTGGTTAATCGACCAGCAGAGCTTTTTATTTGTCTGTCAATATTGTAAATTATTTCAATTTGATTGTTTTCTTGTTTATTCAAGTATTTGTCTGTCAATTGTTTAAGTGGATAAATGCGTCTGAAAAAAGCCTTTAATTGGTTCGACAATTTGCCGGTGGACTCCACAGGACAAGAAAGGTTCACAAAATTGTGAGCCTTTTTTTATGCCCTTTTTTGTATACGTATTATATTCTTCAACACGAGACCGGTACGACGTAGGTCGCCGGTGAAGCCGGATGAAACTGTCGGGATGACTGACTACAATCATTTTTTACCTGCTTCAGAAGGTTTTACTTCATAGGTTAGAAGTAACCCCAAACCGGTAGTTATGAAAAAATTTTCCTTTCTATTTCTGGTAATATTGTGTTCCGGGATACAACTTTCCGTTGCGCAAACTAATGCTGTTATAGACGACTATACACGTTTTTTACAGGAACAACATTTTTCTGCCAAAGACTATATCCTGAACCTTTTCAAAACACATGATATTGTTGTTGTTTGTGAAAGGTTTCATAGTGAGTTCACCCAATATGATCTCTTTGCCGATCTCGTTTCGGATAAGCGATTTATTACAGAAGTAGGCCATGTTTTTACAGAAATTGGAGTAAGCAGCTTAAACCCGGCACTGAATGATTTCATGCATACCAGGAACCTGCCCGCCGACTGTGTAACAGAACGCATTCTGAATTTTCAAAGGAATTGCAGCTTCTGGCCCATCTGGGATAATCCGAACTATTCATTTTTTTTGCATCGTATATATGAGACCAATAATCATTTGTCGAACCGTGACGCGGTGAATGTATACCCGTCGGATCTGCCTTTCTCGTGGAATGGGGCAGACAGCTTGTATATGATGAAGCTGAAAAAAATGTTGGGCGACCGGGATAGCATTATGGCCGCCCACATCATTCAACAATTTACAGCCATTCAAAATTCGGGTGAGAAAAGGAAAAAGGCACTGGTGATCATGAACTATCGTCATGCCTTTAGCCAGGAATTTTTTGTTAACGAGTCCAGACGCGGCTTGAAGAATACGGCCTGGTACTTATTTCACCAGTATGGCGATCGTGTGGCGAACGTTTTGGTAAATACCGTAAAACCCTTCGAACATTTGCAGCTGATTCAGGACGGAAAGTGGGATGCAGCATTCAAAAAGCTTCAAAAAGAAGACCTTGGATTTGATTTTAAAGACAGCCCGTTTGGAAAGGATAGTTTTGACCTTTGGGTTTCAAAAACAAATTTCAGGTACCAGGATGTGTTTACCGGTTTTGTGTTCTACCTACCTGTTGACAAACATCTATTGATCGAGGGTGTTCCGGGTTATATTACCCCTTCATTCAGAAATGAGGTTTATAAAAGAATTGAATTAGTAAGCCTGGTGAACGATGAGCTAAGATCGAAAGCGCCCAATATACGACGAGCCATTGATGGCGAACATCCCCTGGTAAATAACAAAGAGGAAAAAAAATATTATACACTCGATTCATTGGTCAGCGAAAGGGACCGTTGGTGCCGGAATGTGAATCCTGATTAGGGAATAACCGGTCATAATTAGAATTTTTATCGAATGGAGAAATAATGCCCGTTGATTCTAGCTTCAATATATATATGCGTAAAGAATTCTTTTAATTGTTCGACAATCTGCCGGCGGACACCGATTTAAAGCCCTGCAGCAATGTGGGGCTTTTTTGTTAGTAAGAATTAAGTTCAGATGCCCTGGAACGTAATACTGATAAACATTTCCGGAACACTTTTATAATTGCTGTTATTGTACTATAAACTTGCGTGTAATGATTCCTCCGTACGATGTTGTTATTTGTATCAGATAGATTCCCTTTGAAAATCCCGGTATTTTAATATTTTTTATATACTGTCCTGCCGCCTGGTATACATTGTCAGCAATAATTTTCCGCATACCATTGCTTATATTAAATATTTCAATGGTAATAGTACCAGCTTTTGGTAAATTATATTGAATGTTCATCTCGGTTAATGCAGGAGAAGGATATACTGCTACACTGAGTTGTGTATGAGTTGCATAATAAACCGGTGACAGTGCACTACAGCCGTTAGAATCGGTTACCTGTACACTATATTCACCTTCATCATAAAAGGAAAAACTTTCACCAGTGGCATTAACAATCGGTTGACCATTAAAAAACCATTTATTGCCGGTGGTATAACCTGAATGTAAAACATCCCCTTGCTGTGAGATAACAGTTGTTGGCAAAGGCAATATTCTAATACACACAGAATCAAATGCATTATTACCGTAACTGTTAGTGATTTTCAGTTTATAACAAATATCATTGTTTGGAACGGCCACAGGATTGGCACTGCTGGTATTATTCAGGTACAAGGATGGAATCCATTCGTAAGTTAAACTGCCCACGGCAGCATAACCTGTTGGCGTAGCGCCCAATTGTACCATTTGGCCATTACATATTGCGGTATCATTGCCCGCGTTGATAGTGATCTTATAAGCGTAAAATGTATCAGAAAACGTTGAACAAAAATTGGTGTCTATTATTTTCACCCGGTATGCCCCATCCTGCTTAACAGGTAATAAATTACTATTCACTTCGCTTAAAAGCGAATCATTGTAATACCATTTATAATTACCGTTTATTGGTGAAGCAGCAATAAGTACATTATTAACAGCTTTTATTACGGGTTTATCGGGATCTGCTTTTTTTATAATTTTTACAGTATCCTTTTTTATATCTCCGAAGGCGCTCTGCACTGTTAAATAATATTCCTGTTCCTGGCCAATCTGGTTCAGTTGAACTGTTGGCCTTGCAACGGTATCGCTGCTTAACCCGGTAGATGGCGTCCATCGATATATATAAGGCGGAATACCGCAGGAGGCGGTTATATCATCTCCTAATAAAACAGGTAATTGAAACGAAGCACATACCGTCCTGTCTGGTCCTGCATTTACCTCCATACCCACACCAAGTTTCGATAATTGGGAATTTTCAGTAAAGTAAAAAGCTTTATTATCGGCATCAATAAAAGCATTGTTACGGTTAGAATAATTACTAATTAGCCTGTTGCCATTTATGCTTTGGCTTGATATAGTTGGAAGATATTCTATTTGGTTTTGGGTAGTATTTACCAACAACACCTTTTTATTTGCAGCATGTAAAAAATAGCGCCTGATCACCACTGTGCCCAGGAAGCCGTATGTCGTATAATACCCAGCTTCGATAAAAACTCCTTCGGGCGATAGCACTAACACTTCGTTCATATACGGATCGCCGGGTGAAGGACCATATTGGGCTGGCCATCGACCTTCAATAAATGATAAATAAATATATCCGGATTCATCTACATAAAAATCAAGATACTCTCTATAAAACTGTAAAGTCTGATTTATATCGCATGGTAAAAGATCTTTTGCCCATAACAATTTACCGGTGCTGTCGAATTTGGCGCCCCATAAAAAATTCGTGTAAGTTGAATACAGGGTTTTGCAGGACGGGCGTATTGTAATATTTCCGATGGTAAAAGGGGAATAAGAAATACCTGCAAAATAAATATTCCCCTTTTTATCCATTTTTTGGTATTGGCCGCCCGGGGTATGAAAATTTTGCGCATATAGTACTGTTGCATCTGCATCCTGCAATGATGCTGTAAAAGAAGATCCGGCGGTATCGGTTAGTGTAAATTGTGCAATTGAAAGTGTTCCGGAGAAGGAACCTCCAAATCGTACCTGCTGTGTGTCATTTACTAAAGTTGATAAATATTCATTGTTTGGTGAACCGATTATTTTAACCCATTCCAGTTTTCCTCCGGAGGCAAATTTTGCAATAAAAATATCGCTTCCCCCATTACTCAATTGCGTAACCGTATCAGCTTGGATAGAACCTGAAAATGACCCGCCAATATAAACTGCGCCCTCTTCATCTATGCTCATAGCACTTAAATGGTCATCAGAAGGGCCCCCGATCGTTTTCAGCCAGATAATATTGCCTTTGGTATCGCGCTTTACTACAACTATATCTGTTCCGCCTTTATTTATGTAAACAGCATTGTCTATCGAAATGTTTGTGTTTGCAAATTCTCCACTGGTATAAACAAATGCATTATTAACAGAAACCAGTTTATTACTTCCTGGTATTCCATTACCAATGACTTTTCTCCATTGCCAGCAATAGTTGTCCTGAGTAAATCCGGCAATTGCTGAAAACAGGAAAATACTTACCAATAACCATTTACGTAACATAGAATATGTTTATTGTAAGTTACCATATTGAGCAGGGAGTGGCAATGACCGGCGTCAAGACTATGACTGAGCTTAGTTAGAAAATTAAAATATGCATAATTTATCAACCAATTATTTGATAAAAATATCTAACCGTATAATTGAACCTAAGTAGAAAGTCAAAAAAATGTTACCAATTACATCATATATACGTGATTTTCAGCTATTAATTGGTTAAGGGCTAATTCGCTGTCCACGTATTATCTTTCTCATTTGCATCCATAAATATTCCACCCTCCAGTTTCAGCGACTTTACCGTTTTTCTGGTTTTAATATTTACTGCTATCTCTTTTTGGTTGCGCTCCCAAACTATTGGAGTTTGATGAAAGATTTCATTTGATCCGTCGTCATAAGTCGCGATCACATCAAAAGGAACAGCAAATCCACCAATGTTTTTAATGTTCAGTATATATCCTTTCGTAGTTTTGTCGACTTTGGCCAGATCGAGATCAATGTAGCCGGGAGTAAAGAACCAGTTATAAAAGAACCAATCTAAATTCTTTTTAGAACCCTTTTCCATCGAATAGAAATAATCCCACGGGATAGGATGTTTACCATTCCAGTTATTCATGTAGTTGTGCAGTGCCTTCTTAAACAATTTATCCCCCAGCAAGTCCTTTAAAGAAAGATAACTCAGCGATGGTTTGCCATAGGCATTATTGCCACCACCAAAGGTAACATCGGGGCTGGGTGTAATAATAGGGTTTTCTTTTTCATGCGGGCCGTGGATCCATCGGGTAACGCGGAATGATTTATAAAAATTATCAGCGGCTTTCTGGCCTTTCTCGGAGATGCCGATCAGATATTCAAAAGTAGTAGCCCATCCCTCATCCATAAAAGCATAATAACTTTCATTAGTGCCCATGTAAAAAGGAAAGTAAGTATGAGCCTGTTCATGGTCCTGCACCAATTGGGCAAAACCCAGGTCTGATGTGTGGGAGTCATTGATCATCATCGGGTACTCCATATCCGCAAATCCCTGGAACGCGTTTGATTTTGGATAGGGATAAGGAATTCCCGGCCAGTTATTCGAAAACCAGGCTAACGAATTTCTGCCGAACTGCACCGAATGATGAAAATCGGTTGATGAATCCGCGAAGGCAGCCTGCATGCTTACCCGCCGTTTTGTTTTGTTGTCAACAACAACACTTGCTGCATCCCAATCGTAATGGTCGCTGATACCCATTGCAATATCGCTTACATTATTGGCAACCCATTTCCACGTATTGCTGGCATTTTGAACGGTGACTTTTTTATTCTCCCAATCCTGCATGGTGGCAACGTGTATGGTGGAATCGCTTATTATTGACCGCTTCAGGCGTTCAGCAATAGCAGGTTGTAACACTTCCAATGGATTCTGCAATGTTCCGGTGGCCCATACTATGAAATTTCGGGGAACAGTTACATTCACATTATAGTCATTGAAATCGTTATAAAACTCCAGGGAACCCAAATGTGGTTGGGTATCCCATCCTTTGTAATCGTCATAAACAGAAACACGCGGATAAAAATAAGCGATATAAAAACTGGTTGAATCGATTATCCCATCGCGCCCGGGACTGTGCAAAAGATTATAATGCCATGTAATGTTGAGCTTTATTGAATCATGAGGTAGTAACGGCTCATACAAATCCACCATTTGATTTGTAGTAACAGCTTTGCTGTTGTCCCATAAAACTTTGTTTTCCCGGATCGCTATCTCGTCGATCCTGATCCCGCCACCACCAGGATGAGCATTCGCTATCAATTTCATGTTCAGGCTTCTCAGTGTATCGGGACTGTTATTAAAATAGACAATTTGCTCAACCCCTCTTATGGTGCTATCTGGCGGCATTACCGTTAAAGAAATAGTATAACGTCCATAATTCTGCCAGTACTTTTTTCCCGGTTTGCCACTGAGAGACCGGGTGTTATTAGTGTAGGCTTTCTGTATTTCGGAAGGCATAGTGAGCGTTTGCGCACCGGCCTGTAATCCCAGGAATAAGGAAGCAGAGATGATAAATAATCGTATCATATTTAATTACTAAAAAATGCAAAACGAACAGGAAATTAAATGAAAAAAATATCACTGTAATTACCACCCAAATAAAATCCATACTTGTTATAGAAGTTTTTTCTGCACACACCAGGTAGTCATACATCGTAAATTTTGCACGTTGGTAGTTTTTATGGGCTCATATAATATTCCTAATTCATCGGTATATTTTAACAACGTTTGTTCATTAACCAAAAAGCGTTCAGAGCCATCGGGTAGTAAATAGCGGTCGTTGCCTAATGGTTTTACCAGTTTCTCTATCCCGATATCCGATGCTAACCTCGCAAAAAAGTAACCACCAGGTTTTAAAACGCTGAACATGGCCCGCAGCATGGTACCAAAATGCTGCCCATCCTTTGCAAAATGCAATACCGCGTTACAAACAATCAAATCAAATGTCGCATCGTTGTACGGCAAATTTTCCGCGCTGCAAATCACAAAATTTTCCAGGGGATTATCAGGGGCAAGCACGGCTGATAATTCTTTAACCATTTCTATAGCCTGTGGATTGGGGTCAATACCAAATACGTCGTAGCCGTTACGTAAAAAGTAAATCAGGTTTCGTCCACTGCCGCAACCCACATCCAGCACTTTTTTAGCGTTATCATAACGGCCCTTCAGCAGTTGGTCAAACAGGTAGATATCAATATTGCCATAGGTTTGTTGAAGTTTGTTTTGCATGAAAGGAGTTTAACAAAAGCAAATTAGCTATAATGGCAAAGACTATAAAATAAACTGTATTGGGAGTTAAATCAGATAAGAATTTTGATTAGCGTACTGGTAAGATGCCAAAGGAGTTTATTACTAAACAAAAGCGAAGAACATTGGTGCCGGATTCCCTTTAAAGGTGCCAATAGCAAAATTAATTAGCAATTGTTTCAGCGATGTGGTCTTAAGGATATATGCCATTCGACCATCACCTGCCAACTCGCCGATCGTACCTCGTTCAGTTGTGTTTGCTCCGATCCGCCGGCGGCAGGATAAAGTTCGTCAATGCCGCAACCGGTCTGCCAGCGGGAATAGCTGCCTTTAATACCTATTGAATGTATATTCGAAGTGCGATATAATATAGATGCATGTGCGTTGATGCCATAGCCATTGGCTATATGCCGGAAACTTTCAGGATGACTGAATGCATAGATCAGGTTCCAGTTGGCGCTGGCCCTGTATCGCACCTGGCTATAACGGAGGCCGGCATTCATGTATAATTTCTTTGTTAATCCTATTGAGCACAAAACCTGGCCGTATGGACCTGCCCATTTTGTTTTGTATGTACTGTTGAGATCACTGAAAGTGGCCGTATAACCGGATATATAAAGCGATTGATGAAATATTCCGTATCCCGCCGAAGGTGTAATCGAAAATTCACTTGTCACCGGTATCTTGTTTGCCAAACCTGCCTGCCAGCAATCAGCGCCTCCTTTACCTGCGTGGAACTGTGCCGCATACACTATATTAGTGCGGTCGTTACCGCCATAATCCGTATCATATACTTTTCCGGATGAAAAGAACATGCGCTCATACCCGCCTTCCAGTTGCCAGTGATCAAATAATCCAAACTGTATATGCATACCTGTTACTGGTCCGCCAACACTTTCCCATCGAAGCTCTGAAAGTATATTCGGGTTTTGGCCATTGGTATTACCTGCAATGGACCATCGAAAATCTTCCTTCCGGTACCCGCCGGCTACCGATAATTGCAACTTACCGGGGAGATCCTGGGCTATGCATGCGTGCATGCCGAATAGTATTAACAGCCAGATAAACTTCACCATAATGTTCATGGATAAGGAGCCCCGACGGTTACCGCCGGGGCCGTAAAAATTATTGGTTCACGCGGAATTTTTCCCATGCATCGATGGCTGTGCGGTTGCACGTCATCGGCTGGGTGCCATTTTCACTGCTCACAAAAAGGCCGTTACTACCCTGTAGGGAAATAGTACCGTCGGAATTGGATATCCAGTTAAACTGCTCCCAGCCACCGATGGCTGTTCTGTTGCAGGTAATGGGATTAACGCCATTCTCACTGGAAACATATTTACTCATACTTTGCAGAGCGACCTTGCCACCGCCGGCATCCACTACCTGAAACTGTTCCCAGCCTTGTGCAGTGGTGCGATTGCAGGTCATAGCCTGTGTGCCGTTCTCACTGCTTACATAAAGATTATTGGAACCTTTGAGGGTGATGGTTTGTCCAACGGGTGGTGCGGATGAAGTATTCATGCTATATACACGCACATAATCAACATACATCGACGTAGGCAGGGCCCCATTATCAACGGTAGAGCCGGGAAGATCGCCTCCCATAGCCAGGTTAAGTATAATATAAAAAGGCAGATGGAAAGCGCCTGTGTTGTTGATGTTGTTGGCAATATTGCCGGTTACATACAGTACATTGTCTACATACCACCTGATGCTGGAATTATCCCATTCCACCGCATATACGTGAAAGTCGCCGGGTGTGGTAGTAGTGCTGCTTCCGTATTGTACATGTCCGCCGCTGTTCCAGTGCATGGTGCCGAGGATGCTGTTGGAAGTATTTACGTGCTCCATAATATCTATTTCACCGCATTGTGGCCATCCCGCACCAGTGTTTATGTTGGTGCCCAGCATCCAGAAAGCAGGCCAGGTTCCCTGCACCATAGGCAGCTTGATGCGTGCCTCGATGCGCCCGTAGGTGGCGGAAAACTTGCCATATGAGTTGAGCTTGGCAGAAGTGTAGGGCTGGCCTCCCATGCTCTGCTGCCGTGCGGTGATCACCAGGTTGCCTCCCGTTACGGTAGCATTGGCAGACTGGTAATATTCCAACTCGTTGTTCACATTGGGATTTCCATTGTCGATGTTCCAGTTGGCGGTGTTCACGCTGGTGCCATTGAACTCGTCGGACCAGAGGAGCTGATAGGTTACAGCCCTGGGAATACTAACTTCATTGCGGGCAGGAGAGCTACTTGGATGCATATCCTTTTTGCAGGAAGTGACGAAGAGAGATAATGTAATATATGCGATAATGCATACCGGGATGCGCAAAGATTGTTTTTTCATGATGACAGTTTTTAATTTATTTATTTACACCTAATGCCTCCCATCCAGGACTTGAAACGGCCTTGATCTTTTGCTTTGAGAGCACATGCAATATTGTTTTAATAAGTTTGAAAATGGCAGAGATTATAACTGCAGATGAGAGCCCGGAGAGGGATTTATGCAGGAGGGGAATGTGAGGTATATTCAACGGGCTGGCATAATAAGGTACTTCCACCCAATGAGGGTGCAATGAACAACAATCGATTCATGTGGCAGTTGATTTTAGTGCGTTCACTGAAATTGCCACTAAAAACTCCTTTTACCAAAATATGAGGTACATCAAAAGCACTACATCGCACTGATGTAGAAAAATCCTGGTACATCAAAAGCCAATCAGGAAATTTTCGCTGTAATGTAGCGACTGTTCTTTTGAAATTGCCGACATTTTCAAGCCAAATCGAACCGCTTAACTAATGTAGACAGTTCCATTACATTACTTACTTTCAACTTTTGCAAAATATTGGCTTTGTGTGTGCTGACGGTAGAAATATGTAATGACAATATATCCGCAATCTCCGATACATTTTTGCCTTCCAGAAGATGCGTCATTACCTCGAGTTCGCGCATAGACAGGTTTTCAAATAACCTGCTGCCGTTAGCTCCCTGTATCACATCGCGGGTAATGCTTTCCTGTAGTTGGGTGCTTATATATATCCTGTTGTTCATTACATTGGCAATAGCCTTACGTATCTCCGTGGTATCGGCTCCTTTATTAATAAAACCCATTGCCCCCAATTGCAGATATTTCCTGGCATAAATTTCTTCACTGCTCATTGTATGGATCAGTACTTTCAGTTGCGGCTCAATAGCGAATATGTTTCTCAACAAACTAACGGAGTCGGTACCGGGCATATGAATGTCCATAATAAAGAGGTCGTACTTCGTGGATTGAATATTCTTCCAGGCGCCGTCGCCATCGCTGCATTCATCTATATGCACATCTAAATAATCTGCTTTTATGAGAAAACTGATCCCTGTTCTCAAAAGAGTGTGATCGTCGGCGATTAAAATCCTTTTCAAATGTGACTGTTTCGCGTTAAAACAATATGAACTTTTCCTGTACCGGTAATATTACAATAATGGTGGATATTCGTTGTCGAAAAAGTACGAAAACGGTATCGTGAATTAAATATTCAGTTTGGTATTTATATGTGTATTATCGTTATTCTTCGATCGGTTTTTCCAATTATTACTACGAGGATTGCAAATTATTGCTATGAGGATTGCAAAAAAAAATCGCCTACTTGCACCTACAGATTGAAATGTAATCGCAACGGTTTGTTAATTACACCTGTACAGGTTAAATAATTTGCTATACTTCTATTGCCGGTTGCACACCCTAAACCCAAAGACCCGTATTGAAAAGCGGTCTTCTATTCCCGTAACATATTATAAATTTTATCAATCATCGTGTGTGTATTGTATACTCATGATACACACTTCATTTAAAACTTATCCCCGATGAATGCAGGAATCACTTACATGTTAACAGGCGCTACAGGGCTTTTGGGTAGAAACCTTTTGTTTGAAATCATTAAGCAGCATTTGGATGATCTTGCCGGTGTAAAGATCTTTCTGCTGGGTAGATCCCTTAAAGAAAAGGACCTCACTACCCGGATTTTTGATATTATCGAAAACGACGGCCTCGATTATTTATCAATAGACAAGGATGGGTATAACGATCTTAAAAATACGCTGCGCTCTGTTATTCATTGTATTCATTTCGAACTGGAAGGCAACAATGATGTATTATCGCATGCAGATGAAAAATTGTTAAAAAGCCACGGTGTGGATTATTTCTTTCATATTGCTTCATGTACCGATTTCAGAGATTCGGAAATTGTTAAAAAGAAATTATGGACAGTGAATGTAGATGGAACAATGCGGGTACTTCATCTGGCCCAAAAAATAAAAACCAGGCATTTTATTTATACCGGTTCAGCATATACCTGCGGCGAAACCACGGGCCACATTGCCCCTGACTATATTAATTTTGATCAAAAATTCAGAAACCCTTACGAATTATCAAAGCTGGAGGCGGAAGTGACTGTTAGAAAGTTCTCGCAGCAAAATCCCTGGATGAAAACAAAATTCTTCAGGCCATCTACTATATGTGGACGTTTAATAGAACAAAAAATAGGTGCAATAAGCAAATTTGATGTCTTCTATGGCTGGATGTTTTTCTTTCTGCGATGCAAAGAAAAGATGTTTCATGAGAACAACCTGAACAACACATCATTGATGAAATGCCGTATAACCTATAGCCTGCACAGTGGTTTGAACATAGTACCCGCTGATTATGCGGCTAAAACAATGTACCGGTTAACCATAACTGATACCAGCCACAACAGTTTTCATTTGGTAAATGCCAGTGAAACAAAACACACGTTTTATGTTCCGGCAATGATAAATGCCATTAATATGGTAGGGATGCAGCAGGTTGATGAACCTCCGGTAAATGACCTCAATGAGCTGGAGGCAATGTATTACAAAACGGTAGGCGCCATATTTACTCCATATATGACATCAGCGCCAATTTATTTTACCCGGCCGCATATGGCCGGCGAACTGCAATGCCCTGAAATAGAAGGTGGGAATTTTCACAAATTACTGAAGTACGCACTTGACAACAGGATAAAATAAATCTGCCGCGGACTCCACGGAGTTATAGAGCCTTCCCGACAAGTCGGGAGGGCTTTGTTTTTTATCTCCATCGGGCAGTCGAACTTTTTACTTTTTGACAAACACCTGCTTCTCACTTATACTATACACTTTTTTTGACGTAGAAATTATAAAATCAAGCGACCTTCTTCCTGCACCTTCAATCAATAGAAAAAGACAAGTGAGTATTTGAGCATAGTCGGAACGTATTTCATGCAACACAGCCCAAATACCCATTTTGGGTGGAGCAGGCGGCAATGGTAATGGACTTGTACCAAAATATAAATCAATTTTTGTACTAAGCACCGCAACTATCATCTGTATAATAAAATAAAAAGCCGTTATTCTTGTGAAAAGTCCAAAGATGAGTAATAAACCACCCAAAATTTCGCCTACTGCTATAAAGTGTGCAGTAGTTTCAGGGAACGCAAAACCTAATTTTGTAAATCTGCCTACACCCTGATTTGCATAAACAAACTTTAAAATACCTTCCCAAAAGAAGACGCCTCCTGCCATTAGGCGCAGGATTAAAATAGTAGATTGCCCCGTAACAGGCGGATTGAGAAACCAATTGATAGTTTTTTTCATTGTTTTTGTTTTAAATAAAATGATGATGCAAACATCAACACTACAACACAGGTTTAAAAACCATTTACAGCACCCATAACTTTTTCTTGATTAAACCCTGTTTTATCAGGAATTTTACATGGATAGTGTAATAAAATTTAAACCCGGTTTCACGTTGTTACCTTTGAGTAAACAAAATCAATTGAGAAACAAAACATTACTATACCATTCACTTTTTTGGGCAGGCATTTATCTTTTGTGGGTGCTTGTTTTTCGCAGTTATTCGTTTTCGATTACCAAAACAATGACGGTAGAGTTCTGTTATCTGATTTTCGTTACAGCAGATTATTATGCCATTAATAATCTCATTGTTCCACAGTTTTTGGTTAAAAAAAAATATGTTCTTTTTTTATCAGCCACGATAGTGGTTATTGCTGTTTCGGCATGGCTAAGGGCTTTGGTAGCAATACAGGTGAACCAGCATTTTTTTCATGCAGCAACAATTGATTTTAGTACATTATATCTAAATTCAGTAGTCAATATCTCTCTTTGGGTATTGTTGGTTACAATAGTAAAAATGTTAATTGATAGGATTCAAACCCAACAAAAATTAGAATTGTTAGAAAAAGAACGGGTAAAAAACGAATTGGATTATTTAAAGGCACAAATCAATCCCCATGCACTTTTCAATTCACTAAATACCATATACGGTCATATCGATAAAAGCAATCAGGTTGCCAGAAATACACTGTTACAATTTGCTGAGCTATTAAATTACCAGCTATATGAGTGTGGGGCAGAAAAAGTAGATTTAGAAAAAGAGATCGTGTACATAAAAAATTATGTAGCCTTTCAAAGGTTGCGAAAAGATGAAAAATTAGTGGTGGATTTTGAGGCCGGGGATATTGGAACAGGATTAAAAATTGCTCCGCTTTTATTGGTTGTCCTTATCGAAAATGCGTTCAAATTTGTTAGCAGTTTTTCTGACAAAGAAAATAAAATAAACATCAGGATATTCACCAAAGAAAATATTTTACATTGTTCTATTGTCAATACAAAAGAAGTACAACAAAATATAGTCAAAGCAAATTTGGGCGGTATTGGGATCGTTAATTTAAAAAGAAGGTTAGAGTTGTTGTACGCTCAAAAATATACGCTTAGCTTACATAATGAGCATGATTTTTATGAAACGAATTTAATTATAAACTTAGCATGAAACTGAAATGTATCATTATAGATGATGAGCCGGTTGCAAGGAAAATATTGCAGGAATTTATTGAAGAAATAGACTACCTCGAGTTGGCAGGGCAGGCAGAAAATCCATTGAAAGCAATAACGCTGTTGAACGACAACGATATTGACCTGATTTTTTTAGACATAAATATGCCGAAAATAAATGGGATTGATTTTCTGAAAAATTCAAAAACCAGTGCAAATGTTATTATGACGACGGCTTATGCTGAATACGCCATTGAAGCCTATGGGTTAGATGTTTTGGATTATTTAGTAAAACCAATCTCCTTTGATAGATTTATGAAAGCCTGTAACAAGGCGAAGGAAATGAGTGCATTTAGAAAAAACATACAAGTACAGCCTAACAACCCCAACGACCATTTTTTTATAAAATGCAATAATCAAATTGAGAAAGTTTTGTATCATGATTTGTTGTATGCACAAGCTATGTTGAATTATGTGATGCTGTACACAAATTCAAAAAAAATGATGGTCTATGTTACTATTAAGAATTTAGAAGAACAATTACCTGCCGACATCTTCATTAAAGTTCACAAATCTTTCATTGTGAACAAAACCAAAATAAAAAGTATAGAGGGCAATATTTTGGATATCGGAACTGAAAAGATTACAATCAGCCAGAGTTTGAGAGAAAAAGTTATTGCGGAAATTGTTAAAGACAAAATGATAAAGCGTTGACAGAATAAAACAGCACAACAACTAAGCTTAGTCGGGCGCTGGCCCGGAAATATGCCCGGGCTTCTCCCTCAACAAAATATTTGTCTATTTTCCGGTGCCTGCAGCATCCAGCGTGAGCTGCCTGACAAAAATAATTTTTAAAACTATGGGTGATATTGCAGGTATTTGGGTATAAACAATTGACTAATTATATAATCAGGTGGAACTAATATCAGACAATCTCCTTCTTGACAAACTTAAAAACGAAGACAATGCTTCGTTTGAGATTTTGTATAAATTCTATTTCCCTCCGGTAGCCGCACACATTACCCACAACTTCGGAAGCACAGAAGATGCAGAAGACATTTTTCAGGAGGCAATTATCGTATTACTTCAAAAAGTGCGACAGAAAGATTTTGTGCTTACTTCGTCCCTTAAAACATACTTGTTTGCTATTTCCAAAAATCTTTGGCTGAAAAGATTGAGAGATAATAAACTTATCTCAGTTGACAATTTTGAAAAATACAATGACCAAAGCGAAACTTTTGCATTTGAACTACAAACGGAACCAACTAAAGAAGAAAAGGTTGCTTCGTGGTTGACAAAGATTACCGACAATTGCCAACGTATTTTAAAAGCCATTTTCTACTACAAAGAATCAATGGGAAGTCTGATGCAAAAAATGGGTTGGAAAAATAAACATACTGCAGCCAACCAGCAATACAAGTGCATACAACAGGTAAAGAAAGAAAAAGATAAGGAATGAGGGGCCCCACAGCCCTTATCATTTTCATTTTGCATTTTGTTTTTCTTCAGCTCAAAATATTTATCAAAAATCGGGTGATTGATAGAATGTTTTGGTATTAACAGATGAATCAAAATAAATTCAAAATGAAAGGGAACATAAAAATCATTCTCTGTATTGCTTCTGTGGCTCTACTTGCAGTATGTATTTATCACTTTTTTGGATAATTAAAATCATTCAAATGAAAGAATCAATCAATGTTTGGGGCTTTCAGGAATTTGAAGGAGATGGAGTAAGTTGCCCGATTGTTCCTGCAAACCTGCCCTGGTACAAAAAAGTAATACTTACATTTTTTCGTTTTGGTGTATGTCCATTGTGTGTTACAATGAGTTTGACATACAGTATTGGTAAATTTTTCAGAAAACTATTTGGAAAAATTGAACACCAAAAACAATAGAGATGGTGCTTAGTGTACAAACAAAGGGCCGCAGCTAACAACAGTTAAGGCTTCGCTGGGTGCGAAGCGCTTTTTTGTTCATGCCCAAAACAAAAAAGGCTCATAACAATATGGGCCTTTTTTAATTTTGCGCTTTGCAAACTCATGCGAAGCATAGGTAAAAGGAGGCTATTTAAAATTGTTTTCAGGTAAAATATTCTGATTTACACGAAAGAAATTGGCGGGATCGTATTTGCTTTTAATTTTCGTTAAACGATCGTAATTGTGTTTGTAACATGCTTTTATACGGTCCTGGCCTTCATCCATTATAAAGTTCAGATAAGCGCCACCTGATGAATATGGATGGGTTGCTTCCCAATAGTCTTTACACCATTTGGTAATTTTATCTGCATTTACAGGATCAGGGTCGACTCCCACAATTACACCTGCATATTTTGCATCTCTGTAAGCCCAGGGCGTATCATCTTTTGAAAACCTGGCAGCAGCGCCACTTAATGGGTACAAGTGCATTTGAGAAAGAGGTGTTGGTATTTTCGAACCAAATTCCAAATGTTTAGCCCTGGCTTCTGATCCTAAGTCATTGAAAAAATCGGCTTTCCAATACCATTGCAAGCCCGGAGGCAACAAACCATCAAACATTTTTTGTATCGATGGATAGGGCATACCGCCTACATGTGCAAACAAAGGGTTCATGGCATGAATTGGTTCGAACACTTCCTCTGCTTTTTCCAGATCACCGGTATAGCACCATATAATTCCACAAAACTGTTTGTTGTGAAGTGATTCCGGGAATGGCGGGCCTGGAATGGTAAGTGTGGCAAAAAAGCCATTTAAATCTTCGGGGACATCATGAATAAAGTTATGATACCATTCCATTATCTCCTTTGTTTTTTCGATTGGCCATAACGTTGGGCCCCCATAAACATGTTTTACAGGATGAGCCTGAAATTTAAATGAGGTTACGATGCCGAAGTTTCCACCGCCGCCCCGGATGGCCCAAAACAGGTCGGTATTTTGATTGGCGTTTACAGTCACTACTGCTCCATCGGCCAGAACCATGTCTGCCTCGAGCAAATTATCAATAGTAAGCCCGTATTTCCTTGATAAATGCCCAACTCCTCCACCAAGTGTCAAGCCTCCTACGCCTGTTGTAGAAATTATTCCTGCCGGAACTGCAAGTCCGAAAGGATGGGTTGCATGATCAACTTCTCCCCATACATTTCCTCCACCAACCCGAACTGTTTTTTCAAGCGGGTTCACATGCACAAATTTGATCCCCGACAAATCAATAACCAGTCCATCGTCGCATAAGCCTAAACCGCCGCCATTGTGTCCGCCGCCCCTTACAGCTACTAATAAATTGTTTTCCCTGCCGAAATTTACAGCGTATATAACATCGGCAACGTCTGCACATTTTACAATCATACCAGGACGCTTGTTGATCATGGCATTATATACTTTACGGGCTTCATCATATCCGGGATCATCTGGTAGTATAATCTCTCCTCTGATTGTAGAAGCAAATAATTCAATAACAGAGGCATCTAAGTCCTTAACTAAATTTGGCTTAAGCATGTGTTTAATATTTTTTTAGAATTACCTGATAAATAACATAGGAGTTTTCGAATTTCTTATGCACGTATGGCATCAAACGTTTGTGCGCGTATGTCAAAAATAAGTGTTCATCAACCGGCATGCTGCAACATTTGGTTCAAATACTTGTAATTTTGGTTCAAATACCCTGGAATCATTCAGGTCGCTGTTTCTATGAATACGGAAGGAATATAACAGGGTTCAGTAGTTGTCAGCGCACTTTGGCGGGCAGATAATCAGATGGCAAATGGCCATATTTTTTTTGGAAACATTTTGAAAAGTAGGAGGGGCTGCTAAAACCTGTGTCAAAAGCTATTTCTGAAATGTTGCTGGCATTTTTATTCAATAAATGTAAAGCCTCATTTAACCGGTATTCCTTGAGAAAGGCATTGGGCGATTTACCTGTGAGTAAGATCATTTTACGATACAATTGAGAATGGCTGCATCCGACAGGTTTATTAAAATCATCTACTTTTAAATTCGTATCGCTCCATACAGATTCTGTGTAGTCCATTAAATGGGATAAAAATTCTTCATCAGTTTTTGAAAGAGAAAATAAATGATTCCCTTCCTTTAAAGGTTTTGCATTTTCGCTGTTATATAGCTCTTTGACTACTGATGAAATGATAATGTTGCCTTTAACGGCCTTACACATTCGTTCAGCTAATTTTATCGTGTCTTCAAAAATTGATTGCTTTTGGGTTACCGGTACTCCGGCGTTCAATCCTATTTTTAAAAAAATTGTATTGTTTTTTGTATCCTTTTTGAAATCTTTAAACAGTGAATGAATTTCATGTGCTGCATGTACAGCATTTGACACCGACTTAAATGAAACCAAAAAATGATTTTCGGTTTGTTTAACCAGGCGCCCTTCATAATTATTCAACACACCGGAAACTGCATTGTTATAGTTTTGTAATAACAATTTAAATTGTGCAGAGTCATTTTGCTTCAGCTGTAATTGGTTGAATGAAATGTACATTATTGTTCTGAAGGCCGGTTCGTCAATAATATTTAAATCCGTGTTTTGTGATTTTTCAGGGTCTTCCAACCTTCCTAAAAATGACTCAACCAGCCTGGCTTCTACTTCAATTATTGTGTTAGGAACCTCTCCATGAGCCTGCCTGTGCATTGCTTCAATGGCCTTCGCATCTGATGCCTCAATTAAACAAAATGCAGTTTTCCGTTTGTCATCGAACCAATAAGTTAGCCCCCTGCAGCCAAACTGATGCTGTATTTTTAAATCTTCCTGATGCAGTTGTGCTACATTCTCTGCTGTAACAATTTCCGACACATCATGCCGGTCCATAAAAATTGGCATATTATAATATTTTAAATGCCACACGAAAGGTATAATGGTATTTGGAGTACATATAGTAATTTACTTAAATCCTTCGGTACATGTCGTTTTAAAAAGGTCAACATTTATGAATATCGTTACGAATCAGGAAAAAGAATAAGCCATTTTCCCAATGTATGGTTTGAATGTATAACTGGCAGAAAATGGCTGACCAATAGCCCCAATAGATACGACCCGATATATGTAAATATATTTGATTGAGACCCGGGATTTTTTTAAATTCAGGAAATTTCCCGTCTGAAAAAGCTGTTTACGTATTTCCGCAACAGCCGGCTTAACGATTGTTTTCAGTCTCGTCATTACTCACCTTAAATAATGTTATATGAAAATCAGAACAGAGCCTATTGGAAGCATTCCACGCCCGCAATATTTAATCGAAGGCATGACTGCCTTTGCAAAAAATGAATTACCTGAGAGTGAATTGAACAAACTATTTGAAATTGCGCTAACGGAAACCATCCGGGAGTTCGAAGCAACCGGTTCACCCGTAATTACCGATGGTGAGCAAACAAAACCCAGCTTTGCTACCTATCCGGTTCATGGGTTGCAAACTTTGGCAGCGAATGGTGTTGTTATACCTTTTGCAGACGGACATACGCGACAACTTCCTGTACTTACCACAGGACCATTCCGGTACCAGACATATGCCGGAAACTATGTACAAAAAGCAAGATCTCTTACACAGATACCGGTTAAACAGGCGGTTATTTCTGCCTCGGCACTCAGCCTTTTATATCCACAGGAAGGAATTGACGGATATTCCCGGGAACAATTTATCAGTGATTTACTGAACGAAGCGGAAAATGATATCAGAAGCTGCCTGCAAAATGGCGCTTATAATGTACAGATTGATTTTACAGAAGCAAGGCTTGCTGTAAAGTTAGATCCATCGAAAAGTTTATTGCAGACTTTTATTGATTTGAATAATCAGGTATTGAACCGGTTTACCACAGAAGAAAAAAAGAGAATAGGAATACATACCTGTCCGGGCGGCGATCATGACTCAACTCACAGTGCCGATATAAGCTATACAGAATTGCTTCCTTATCTTTTTCAATTGAATGCCGGCAACTTTTATCTTGAATATGCCGCAGAAAAGGATAAGCAAACAGTGTTGCAAACGATCAAAGAAACAATGAAACCAACTCAACAAATATTTATCGGTGTTACCAATGTGCTTGACGCACGGGTTGAAACCGCAGAAGAAATAAGAGACATGATACTGGAAGCCGCCGAAATATTACCTGTTGAACAATTAGGCACCACCGATGATTGTGGGTTTTCGCCCTTTGCAGATGACACTTCTACCTCAAGGGAAACCGCTTTTTCAAAAATAAAAGCAAGGCTGGAAGGCACTGCCCTGGCGGAAAAAGAATTGAACAGATCACACATAACGACCAATACATGAGAACAATAACGGTAAACATAATTTCGGAGTATGAAACAGGGAAGCCGGATTTTTATCCGGCTTGCTCACATTATTTAGGTACTGATATTTTATATTAGCCGCTTCAACTGGTAACTTTTCTCAATGAAACTATTATCCGTATTTTGTATAAGCATCTTTTTCACATTTCCTGCCGTGGGGCAATACCCCTTTGAAAAGAAGCCTGCAATAAAATACAAATGTTTCAAAAACTGGAAAGTGGATGAGAGGCCTGATGCCAAAGCCAACTATTCTATCATTATTCCGGATTTCTTTTCAAAGAAAAGTAGCCTGAAATTTCAAATCCGTTCACTGGCGAACAAAGACTCGTCATTTATAACAGTCTATAAGAACGGGCAACTTCTTCAAACGTTTATAGAACCATATTATATTGGCGGGGTGATGGGGCCAACGCCACAAGCTGCATTTTTAGAGGACGTAAACGGAGATGGATTGAATGATTTGAAGGTTATCATTCCGGGAAACGCATGTTGCGGTGCATACAATTATTACCTGCGGGTCGTTTCTTTGTTTCAGAACAGAAATGGAACGTTTACAAAAATTTCGTTTTCCGATTTGATGCTGGATTATGTAAACCGACCTGAAAGAGATATTGATGGCGATGGAAATTTTGAAATCATCACCCAAACGTTTCAAAGCTATGGTGATCACAACTACTGGTTATTCAACCTGTATAACTTTAATAGTAATGGACTTGTTAATGTTAACCAAAAAGGGGATTACCCTATAATGGTTCAATTGCTTTACAAAAATAATTATAAGGCGACAAACAAAATATCCATCGCAAAAATGAAAGAGTTTGCAAGGAAGTTGCCGGATGACTACGATACAAAATAATACGAAATTGCTTCAGCATACATACGCTTCCTCCATGTATACTCATTTCTTTGAAACCCGCCCCGGTGGCAGCCTACATACCCGGGACTGAAATATATCTGTGTAAATCGGCATAAGTCGTGGCAAAACGCTACCCGTTACGAAGTAACGATGAATAATGATAGAACTGATATCAGTACAACAGCTGACAATGGTCATTTATTACGGTTATTGATGATTATTACCATTAACAAAACTTACAAAATAAATTTTTGCATGTAACATTTGTTACTAACTATGGCCTGCAGGTTTTAGAAATTTGTTTTGAAAAGCTAACGCTAAAATGATCAATCAATGAAAGTAATAGTAATAGGTGGAAATTTTGCAGGCTTTACTGCAGCCATCGAAATAAAACGCAAATTAAAAGATACAGTCGATGTTACATTAATCGACAGAAATGAGCATTTTTTGTTTATTCCGTCTCTGATATGGGTTCCTACCAAAAGAAGAGAAATAAAAGATATCAGCATCCCCCGAAAGCAGGTGCTTGAAAAACGGGGCATTACATTTGTTCAAACAATTGCCGAAAAAATAGATCCCGCCAAACAGGTAGTATATACGCTCAATGGCCAGTTTGCATATGATGAACTGGTAATAGCAACTGGTCCGAAAGTAAACTATGATATTGCACCCGGTATAAAAGAGCATGCGTGTTATATCGGCACACCCGATGGCGCAATGAAAACACGCGAAAAACTGGAAGCATTCAAAAAAGATCCCGGCCCCATTGTAATTGGCGCCACACAACAGGCTGGCTGCATGGGTGCAGCTTATGAATTTCTATTCAACATCGAAAAATGGCTGCGGGAACAAAATATCCGTAAAATGGTAGATCTGTATTGGGTAACGCCCGAAACCTATCTTGGCCATTTTGGTATCGACGGAATGCCTTTGGGAGAACAGATGTTAAAAGCCTTTATGAAAATGTTTCACATTCATTACCGAACCAGTGTTGGAATTTCAGAAGTTAAAAAGGATGAAGTTGTATTAAGCAGCGGAGAACATATTCATTCGAAATTCACTATGCTGATGCCTCCTTTTGTTGGTGTTGACTTAATCAGAAATTCGCCCGAACTGGAAGCCGCACCGAACGGATTTATTGATGTATTGCCTTCATACCGGCATAAGAAATACAACAACATCTGGGTAGCAGGTTTATCAGTTAATGTACCAGCTCCTTTTAAGCAGGGGAGTATTCCGTTTGGAGTGCCCAAAACCGGTTACCCAAGTGATGAAACAGGAAAAATTGTTGCAGAAAATATTGTACGGATAGCTAAGGGCAAAACAACTTTAAAAGAAAAGCCGTGGGGTAAAATTCCGGGACTTTGCATTATGGATGCCGGCAAAAAAGAAGTGTTGATATTTTCAAATCACTTATTTAAACCAAGATCTTTTGCCATTATGCTGCCGAATGTTTTTTATGATTTTGGCAAAGTGATGCTGGAAAAATATTTTATCTGGAAGATGAAGAAGGGGTATGCCCATTTGCCATAGAAGGCAACCTCCATTCATCAATTTAACACCACATCAGGTAAAGCTTATTCGCAGGGATTATTCTTAATCCCTGCTTTTCAGGAACACCTCCTTAAATTTTTTTTAACCTGTATTAACAAGGTTGCCTGCGCTTAATCCCCGCCTTTTATTAAATTTGACATATTGAACCGATTTCTAAGTTACCCTTGGCAACCAAACTACCTTTAGATGAAAAAGCATTGCTGGTGCAGTTACAGGCAGGCAGTGCAGATGCGTTTACGCAGCTATACCATGCGTATGCCGAACGATTGTATTATAATATCCTTTCACTGGTAAAAGATGGTTCAACGGCAGAAGAACTGGTACAGGATGTTTTTGCCCGTATATGGCAGAAACGGGAAACATTGCATATAGACACCAGTTTTGGCGCTTATTTGTTTGCTGCCAGCCGCAACAGGGTATACGATTTTTTTCGGAAGCTCGACCGGGACCATGATTTATATGCCTGTATCAGGGCCGCCGCTTCATCCGAATACAGCTATATAGAAGAAGCCTTGCTGAACCGGGAAAATGAGCACATACTGCAAAAAGCCATCAACTCACTTCCGCAACAACGCCGGCGGGCCTTTGAATTGTGCAAAATAGAAGGTCTTTCCTATAAAGAAGCCAGCGAAAAAATGGGCATTTCCCTTTCCACACTTAAAGACCATATGGCTAATGCACGCGAAGCCATCCGAACATATGTTTCAAACCATTACGAAATAGCCGTAGGCATAACCCTATTTTATCTCTGGAACCGTAAATAGACACTTTGCTTCAGATAATATTATCGCTGCGTAAAGTTTTCGTTAAAAAATTTTTATTGCCCGACCGATACTTTTTCTCCATCACGCGTCTTTATTAAAAATACATTTTGGACAACTCCATGTTATTTGCCACTTTATTCCAAAAATACCTCGAAAACAGGTGCTCACCGGATGAAGTGGACCAGCTCATGGTCTTTTTAAAAGATGATGCATATAAACAATATGCAGATGAATTGATTGAGGGGCAAACTGCCGCTCAATTGGATAACAAACGGCCGGTCGACATGGCCATCATGGAGAAACTGGAGCTACGCTTACAGGCGATATTGGAAGCAGAAACGCCGGTAATACCGGTACGCCAAAATCATTTCTTTCGACGCAACAGATGGTGGGTAGCGGCAGCGGCTATTATACTCCTGGCAGGTGCAGGTGCCTGGTTATGGTTGAGCCGTTCACCTGAAAAAGCAGTGTTGGTACAGGTTAAGCCCGAAAGCCATTTAAAAAATGATGTAACACCGGGCGGCAATAAAGCGGTGCTTACGCTTGCCAACGGCGCTACCATTATTCTTGATGATGCAGCAAATGGACAAGTTGCTCAACAAGGCAAGACAACTATCAAAAAAATAAACGATGGACAATTAATATATGCAGCATCAAACTCCCCCTCCACCGGAGGGGACAGGGGGGAGGCCGTTTATAATACACTGGCCACGCCCCGTGGCGGACAGTACCAACTGGTATTGCCCGATGGAAGCACCGTATGGCTGAACGCTGCATCGTCTATCCGGTATCCCACTGCTTTTGAAGGCAATGAAAGAAAGGTAGAAATAACGGGCGAGGCATATTTTGAAGTAAAACCCCTAACCTCTAAAGGGGAACGGGAAAAAATGCCCTTTGTAGTAAAAATTGTAACTCCTGATGGTAATGGGGGAGAGGTAAGAGTGCTCGGCACCCACTTTAACATCAACGCTTATAATGACGAACCAGCAATAAAAACAACATTACTCGAAGGTTCGGTAAAGGTTATAAAGGATGCGGCATCAGCTATATTAAAACCTAATGAACAGGTATCAATATCCCAATCATCCCATCTATCCCACCCCATCCCAGTGGAGACAGAAGAAGTAATGGCATGGAAGAACGGGGCTTTCCAGTTTGCCGGAGCCGACATACAAACCGTGATGCGGCAAATCAGCCGCTGGTACGATGTTGAAGTGGAATACAAAGGAAATATATCACTGCATTTCGCTGGTACAATGTCGAGGAACGTGAATATATCACAGGTGCTCGAAATGCTCGAAAAAGCAGGGGGTGTAAAAATTTCAGTACAAGGGAAAAAAATAACCTTGATGCCCTGATTTAAAGTTCCGGGCTCATTTTAAGATAGTGTAGGCTCAAAGGAAAACCGGGCTCCGTTGGCGCGGAACCCGGCAAGTAGCCTGGGCCAACCATTTACAATCATAGAAGGACTGCTTTTCTTCTCCCGATAATCATCGGGAAAAGGAGTAAACATTGTTTAACCCAAACTAAAACAAAAGTATGCTTTTTAGGGATCTATGTAAACCATTGCCCCTGGGCAAATGGGACCTAACCAAAACTTTGCGGATTATGAAACTAACCGCTATTTTAATGATTGCCGGTTTAATGCAGGTAAGCGCCAATGGAATTTCCCAAACCGTTACGCTTTCCAAAAAACAGGTGCCACTGGTTACCGTATTCAAAGAAATACAAAAACAAACAGGGTACCGGTTCTTTTATGCCCTCGAGCTGCTTGAAAATACCGGCAAAGTAGACATCGATGTAAAGAATGCATCCCTGCAGGAAACGCTCGACAAATGCCTGGCCAACCAACCGCTTGCTTACAGTATTGTTGAAAAACATGTGGTCATTCAGCTTAAAGTGGTAAAACCGGTTACTGTTGAACGGTATACAAGGACCATAAAGGGAATTGTAAAAGATGCAGAAGGTAAACCGGTGATCGGCGCCAACATAATGGTAAAAAATACCACTAAGGGCGTCAGTACTAATGGCGCAGGACTGTTTTCGATTCCTGTAGAAGATAACGAAGTGTTGATTATTTCTGCTGTAGGCTATGAAACCCTTGAAGTGTCTGTAGGCAAAGATGAAACATTGAACATTGTGCTGGAATTGTCGAAAAAAAGTTTAAACGAGGTAGTGGTGATAGGTTATGGCTCGCAAAAAGTTGGTAACCTCACCGGAGCTATATCAAATATTTCTTCAAAAGCGCTGGAAAGCAGGCCGCTTGTTAATCTGGGTCAGGGTTTGGAGGGCACTATCCCGGGATTGAATGTGAATTTGAATAATGGCGCACCGGGACAAGGGGCTACATTCAATATCAGGGGAACCGGTACATTGAGCGGTGACAATGCGGCTCCTTTGGTATTGGTTGATGGCGTGGTAATGGACCCCAATCTCATCAGTCCCGATGACGTGGCTGATGTAACAGTGTTGAAGGATGCTGCTTCGGCCGCTATTTACGGGGGCAGGGGAGCATTTGGAGTGATATTGATTACTACAAAAAAGGGTCGGCCAAATGGCATGAAAATAAGCTATTCGGGAAACTACACATGGTCGCGCCCCACCAGAATGCCTGATTACCTCAACGGGCCTGAATACATCAATATGTTCAGAGCCTCGCAAAGAAATTCTTCCGGCGGTACATATCAGTCCTATACCGACCAGGATTCTATACTGGCATTGAAGTATTATAATGACCCCGCCAATAATTCAGATGTATACGTTGACCCTAATAACCCTAATCTTTACCGTTATGTAGGCAATACCAACTGGATAAAAGAATTGTATCCCGGATGGGAACCTATGATGAATCATAACTTATCGGTGTCGGGGGGAGAAGGGAAAACAACTTATATGGCGAGCGTCGGTTATTATAATCAGAAAGGTTTATTAAAGCAGGCAAACCAGGAATTTAACCGGTATAATGCAACGCTTAAAGTGAATACCAAAGCCACTTCCTGGCTGGAGTTTAATTTTAAAACAGCGCTCAATCATACCGACCTGAATACGCCGAACGGCACTAAATTCAATGATGGCACTTCGCAAACATTTGCGTTTATTCCTACCGACCTTAAACCTATAATGCCGGTTTACCATCCCGATGGCCATTTTTCAGGACAGGGAAGCTTCACCAATATGTTTGCTTTGATGAGCCTGAATGGCCGGCAGAAATATACGATCAACGATCTCTGGCTTTCAGGAGGCGTTGTTATTAAACCGGTAGACCATGTACGGATTGTGGCAGATTATACCTGGAACACTTATAACTATAATAAAACACAACATTATAAGGCATTTAGTGAATATGGCGCCAATGGGGTGCTTCTGGACACCTACCCATGGACAACGCCCAGCCGTTTGCTTCAAACCAACAGCAACGATAGCTATTATGCATTGAATGGTTATATTGAATATGAAAATGTTTTCGCATCAAAACATTACGTAAAGGCAATGGCGGGATATAACGAGGAGTTGAAACAAAACAGGAATTTCTCCGTAACCGCCAAAAACCTCATCGATCCCACGCTACCCAGCCTGGTACCCAATTATGATCCCGCACCAACTGTTGGTGCAGCTCAATCGCAATGGGCTGTGAGCGGCTCTTTTTTCCGATTGAATTATTTCTACGACAACAAATACCTGCTCGAAGTGAATGGCCGCTACGACGGCACTTCACGCTTCCCCCGCGGCAACCGTTATATTTTTGCACCTTCTATATCGGGCGGATGGCGGATATCGCAGGAAAAGTTTTTTGCCCCGCTTACGAAATATGTGAACCAGTTAAAGGTCAGGGCATCCTACGGTACATTGGGCAACCAGGCAACCAGCACTCCATATCCCTATATTGCTACTATGCCCGTTGGGCAAACGGGATATGTTTTCGACAATAACCTTACCAGTCCTTATGTAGGCGCACCCGCATTGGTTAATGCCAATTTTACCTGGGAAAAAGTAACCACTTTTGATTTAGGG
The DNA here is from genome assembly GCF_059587045.1 of Niastella sp. sgz303648. Taxonomy (NCBI): domain Bacteria; kingdom Pseudomonadati; phylum Bacteroidota; class Chitinophagia; order Chitinophagales; family Chitinophagaceae; genus Niastella; species Niastella sp. sgz303648. Next base: position 315,571 of record NZ_JCAPSW010000002.1, read on the forward strand.
CTCGATGCTTCGCTGCTCGATAGCAGGTTAAATATTTCATTTGACCGCTATACCCGTACCACAAGAGACATGCTGGTGGGTTCCTTTCCCTTGCCGGCAGTGTTGGGTACAGCACCACCTTCGCGCAATGCAGCTGAACTAAAAACAAAAGGATGGGAGCTGAACCTCGGCTGGAAAGACAACATAATACATGATCTTCATTATAGTGTGGCATTTAACCTTTCTGATTATACTTCCACCATCACTAAATATGATCTCAATCCAACCGGCCTTTTAAGTGATTATTACGTGGGACGTAAATTCGGAGAAACCTGGGGTTATACAACAGATGGCTTTTTTCAATCGCAGGAAGAAGTTCAAAAATCACCTTCTCAAAACGGGCTCGGTTATAGCCGGTGGGTGCCTGGTGATATTAAATACCACGATCTGAATGGCGATGGGAAAATAGATGTGGGCAACAATACGGTATCCAACCCCGGCGACCAGCGCATCATCGGCAATACTACACCCCGCTACAGGTTTGGCCTGAACCTGTCGGCCGAATATAAAGGATTTGATATGACCGTTTTTTTTCAGGGTGTGCTTAAAAGAGATTATTGGTTAGGCGGTTCCTATTTCTGGGCATTCGCGGATGATGAATGGTCGGTTCCCATGCAATACCACATGAATAGCTGGACGCCGCAGAACACAAATGCCTATTACCCGTTGGCTCAGTTTGGCGCATGGTGGGATCATCAAACACAAACAAAGTATAAACAGAACGCTGCTTATACCCGCCTGAAGCAGGCCACTATCGGTTATTCGGTACCGGGTGCTTTGCTAAAAAAGTATAAAATCGATCGCGTAAGGGTATATGTTACCGGTCAGAACCTTTTTGAAATGACCAAACTGCACAAAGCCTTTGATCCTGAATTGCTGGATGCCACTGCGTATCCGCTAAGCCGGGCAGTTACATTCGGACTGCAGCTTGGACTGTAATTTCTTAATCTCAAACATTTCCTGATCATGAAAGCGATAATATCGATATCAATACTTTCAATAATAATCTTCAGTGCCTGCAAAAGAGAAGACTTTCTCGACAGGTTTCCGCAGGATGCTATAAGTGAGCCTACTTATTTTAAAAATGAGAACGACCTGAAACTGTACATAAATCAGTTTTATGATTCTTTGCCGGTGCAAAGCCCTTCGTGGCAAGGCCTTTACAATGATTTTAATTCAGACAATTTTGTACCCGGGGCAATCAACCAGTTTTTGGCAGGCCAGGTTACCGTACCGCCAAGTGGTGGCGGCTGGGCAACGGGAAACTGGGCCAATATCCGAAATATAAATTACTTTTTGCAACGCTACAACCGGGCAGAAATAGACAATGCTATAAAGATTATATATGCCGGTGAAGGCCGTTTTTTCAGGGCGTTATTTTACTGGCAAAAGGTACAACGGTTCGGTGCAGTTCCCTGGCTTTCAACAGACCTTACCGATACTTCTCTGGCAAAATTGTACGGGCCACGCCTGCCTCATAAAGTAATAATGGATTCTGTGCTGGCCGATCTCAACTTTGCAGTTGCCAATACAGCGGATGCCACCAATACACAGTTCGCGGGGCGCATTACCAAAGATGTAGCACAGGCATTGAAATCGAGGATTTGTTTATGGGAAGGCACTTATCGAAAATATTGGGGATTGGGCGACGAACAAACCTGGTTGCGCGAAGCTGTTACCGCATCTGAAGCGTTGATAAACAGCGGACGTTATCTGATTTATAAAACAGGCAACCCTGCAACAGACTATTACAATTTATTTATTCAGGAAGAATTAAAAGGTAATAAAGAAGCCATCCTGGCCAGGCGATATATTAAAGACGTGAACATGCAAAGCACTACACGCGATATTTCAAATGTATGGCCGGCGCTGAGCAAAAACTTTGTTCGTTCTTTTTTATGCAGCGATGGATTGCCCACTTCATTAAGCCCTTTATATAAAGGCGATGATTCTTTAGATGCAGAGCTGATTAACCGCGACCCGCGGTTTACCCAAATTATTGCTACACGCGGTTTTTCTTTTAAGAATAATGCCGATGGTTCTAAAGACCTGATGACGCTACCGCGCATTCCATCGATAGTAACAGGCTATGGTGCTGTTAAAGCGTATAGCCCTGATCCCGCACAATGGAATATTAACCAGAGTACACTCGACCTGTTTATTTTTCGCTATGCAGAGGTTTTACTCAACTATGCCGAAGCAAAAGCAGAGCTTGGAGAAGCTGATCAAACAGTAATTGACAAAACGATTAATAAAATACGCGACAGGGTTGGCATGACGCCTATGGTGATTGCCTCTTTGGTGAAAGATCCCAAATCGGATTTTCCTTCCCTATCGGTATTGCTTGATGAAATAAGACGGGAAAGAAGGATCGAACTGGTTGGTGAAGGATTTCGCTATGATGACCTTGTAAGATGGAAAGCTGGTAAACTGATTGAAAACCCCGAAACAATATTGGGTATGAAGCTAACGCCGGCTATACGCGCACAATATCCCGCTGCACAAATCAGCAGCATACAGGTGGATGCCAATAATTATATCAGGGTATATACAAATATTACAGCAAGAACATGGAACGATAAGCTATACCTGTATCCCTTGCCAACTGATCAGCTGACGCTCAACCCTGCGTTGTTGCCACAGAATCCCGGTTGGTAACAAATGGGTTTGATAGTAAACAGTAATGCTTATTAAAAAAGAGAACAAATGAAAAAATCAATAATAAATACTTTATGCTGCTGCCTCATTATGGCAATGGGCAGTTGTAAAAAAGATAAAACGTTTTCAAAAGAGAGTGGGGATGTTAAAATTTATATGTCGCAGGCGGTAGGCAGCAATGCCGATAATAATGGATACACCACAATATCTGTTGTAACCAGGGCAACCGGGCAGGCTGATAGTTTGTTCCCATTTGATGTAAATGCCTATTTTGGCGGCTCAGGATACCAGCATGCACCGGGTGATGTGGAAATAACCTTTAAAGTTGATTATTCAAAATGGGATTCTATCAATGCGGCAAGAACAGGTGCAGGTTTGCCTGTATTTGAGAAAATACCCGACAGCGTATTTATTTTTCCAACAGCTACGGCTGTTATTAAAGCCGGCAATAATATCAGCGATAATATTTCATTTAAAATAAGCTCGAAAAAGTTACAGAAAGATCATAATTATATGATACCCGTTGGGATCGCCGGTGTTGGCAACGGGTATGAAATAAATACACAAAAAAGCACTGCCTTTTTTATTGTAAAAGCCGAAGATCCTTCTCTTGACCGTACTAACTGGAGCATTTATGAATTCGACTCGGAGGAAGCTTCAGGTGAAGGTCCCAATAACGGGCGCGCTGTATTTGTTTTAGATGGCAATACAAGTACCTTCTGGACAAGTCAATGGGATGGGTTCGAACCTCCCTTACCGCATCATGTCTCCATCAATATGAATGCAACTATATCGCTAAACGGTGTTTCTGTAACACGCCGGCAAAACGTAACCAATGGTTCACCGAGAGCATTTAATGTTGATGTAAGCACCGACGGTACCACCTGGAAACCCGCAGGGAATTATGAGCTGGCGGCTGTAAATCCAAAACAGTTTTTTCTGTTTGCCACGCCAATGACTGCAAAATATTTCAGAATAACGGTTACCACTGTATGGGGTGTTGCGAATTCAACGTTCCTGTCAGAAATAGGAGCTTTTTAAGCCGTTGACCATTTAAAAATATTGGTAAAAGGCTTTCCCGCTGTTAGCGGGAAGGCCTTTTTATTTTTAGTTTCAGCAACGCTTATCATATGTGAGGCTTCACGAAAATGTATAATCGCCTGATAAGCAGAATATGGGTGGTGCGCAGTAAAAGTTGTGCACATCAGGAAAAGTATATTTTGCTAAACGCATACCTTTCGGTAAACCTCAACCTATGACCCAATCATTTACCTTATCTATGAAAAGGGCAACAACGCTGTTGCCCCTGCTTCTGCTGTGCTTCATAACGTCGATGACTCAGGTAACATGGCCTTCCGGTCAGTTACTACCTTCTTTTCCGTCACCGGCATCAACCCAGGATTTAATTACATTGAGGGAAACGGCTTCTCAGTGGGAAGGCGAAGGTCCGTATCTGAGCCACAAAACCGGACGGTTGGAAACCGACGGCTGGCTTTGCCAAACCGGAATAGATGCGGCCAATGATCATATGATTTACGGGCCATATGATGCCAGCATACCGGCCGGACCGAATGTAGCCGAATTTCGGATGAAGACCGACAACAATACCGCCAATAACGACGCGGTGGTGGATATTGATGTAAGGGATGCTACCACCGGCGTGATACTTGCCTCGCAAACGATTACCCGTTTGCAGTTTCCGGTTGCGGGCAGCTATACCAGCTTTACATTACCGTTTACCATGCCGGCAGATAATCATTCCATCGAGTTGCGCGTATACTGGCGGGGAGCGGCCTATACAAAGGTAGACTGGGTTAGTGTTCAGCAAAATATTTCCGCTGCCGAAATGTACCTGTTTGCTTCGCTGAAAGGAATTGTGAACAGAACACAGCCACGCATCTTTTCGTATGAAGGAGATGCCTATGCAGAAGGACAATATACCTGGCTGCAGTCATTGGGTTTGGGCTGGTCGATACCTGCAGATAAATGGGATCTTATTACAAAATATCGCAGCGATATTTCCGGCTTAATTGTTTACGACCCAGCGCAGATTCACACCGTTAATCTGGCAACAGTGCTTGCCAAAGACCGCAACGCGCTTATTGCTTCTCCCTCCTTACTATCAAAGTTAACTTCTGCGCCCTATAATTTACCCGTGTTGCTCGATTTACGCGGCCAGTTCACCAGCAAGCTGCAGATATATCAAACACTCTATAATACTTACTGGCCCAACCTTGACCATCGGTTACTGATCGGGTTAAATCCCGAAGCGCACAAGGCTGCATTACGCGAATACGCTACGGCGGTAGGCGCTGCGGTGGTATGGCTTGATCCGGCTGTTGCCGATGAAAGTGCCTTGCTAAACAATTTTCTATCCTCCATGCCGGCCGGCTCCAATTACATGGGTTGGTGGACCGATGAAGGAACGGGTGTAGAAAGAGCATCCGAATACGGTATCGCAACTATTGCAAGTGATTATTGCAGCAATTTAACGGTTCATAGTGGTATGCCCCGGACTGTAAATATTAAACCCATACCGGCAAAACCGGCATTGCAGAATAAGATATATGTAGCCTTCGTATTAAGTGATGGCGACAATTTGCAGTATGTTGAGCACCTGATGCGCAAGTTGTGGAATAATGCCGATCGCGGCTCGGTGCCCATGGGATGGACGCTTTCGCCAGCCATGGTGGATGCCATGCCCGGTGCATTGAACTACTTTCACCAAACAGCTACTGATAACGACAACCTGATCTCGGGACCTTCCGGCTACGGGTATACTTACCCTAACATCTGGCCGAATCAAAATGCATTAAACCAGTTTATTTATAAAACCAACAACTACAATCGCAGGGCTGGTATCAGGGTTGTTACCGTTTGGAATACCATTACCGGCGGCATTAACCAAAGCGTGGGCCAAACCTACGCCGCGCAGGCGCCGTCATTGCTGGGCGTTACGGCACAAAATACAGGTGGTGGATTGACCATCTATAATAACAGCCTTCCGGGGATGGCGTTTTCCTGTAACTATTGTGGCAGTGAACAGGACATGAAAGATGCCATTGCGTCTGCAGCTTCGGGATGGAGTGGTACGGAGCCCAGGTTCATCATCATTCAGGCGCAACCCTGGAAAGATATTAAGCCAACCAATTTTAAGAACGTAGCCAGTTCACTCGGTTCAAACTATGTAGTGGTACGTCCTGATCATTTTTTTCAGTTGATCAGGGAAGCCAATGGGCTGCCGGTAGATCCCGCTCCTGCAGGCGTAGATATTACCGACCTCGGCGGGACCATCAGTGCACAATACCAAACAGGTTCTCCTCCGGCTGAAGAATATACTAACCTGATCGATAACAATATCAATACCAAGTATCTCACATTTAATGCTTCGGGTTTTATACAATACCAGGCGCTGGCAAGCTATGTAGTAACAGGTTATTCCATCACCTCTGCCAATGATTACCCCGAGCGGGATCCTTTGAGCTGGACATTGCAGGGATCGAACGACGGCAGCAACTGGACAACGATCGACAGCCGCCCGAACGAAGATTTTCCGAACCGTTTTCAAACGAGGAATTTCAGCTTCAGTAACAGTACCGGTTACACGTTTTACCGGTTCAATATGAACAACAACAGCGGAACGATTCTTCAACTGGCCGAGATTGAATTGTTCGGAACACCTGCAACTGCCGGGTTAATGATAACCGGAATTATTCCTTCATTCAATTCAATACAATGAAAACTAACAAGCACCTTATCACAAAATGGCTGATAGCGTTCATGCTGTCAGTTCCTTTCCTTTTAAAACCCGGTCGTACCTGTGCGCAGAGCTGGAGCGCCAACTGGGTATGGACTTCTGATGCGGGACCCAATAATACCTGGTTATCGTTTCGAAAAAAAGTAACCCTCAGCGCACAGCCCTCCAAAGCCATCACAAGAATTGCGGCGGAAAACAAGTATTGGCTGTACGTGAACGATAACCTCGTGGTGAAAGACGGCGGCCTCGATATACGCCCCGACCTTAACAATACCTATTATGACGAAGTAGATTTGGCGCCTTACCTGAAAAGTGGAGAAAATACCATAGCAGTGCTGGTATGGTACAAAGGAGGCTCACCCGGTTATTCGCAACGTACGGCAAGCAATGGCGGCTTTTTATTTCAGGCCGGTATCGAAGGCGCAACGCCCGCTACCATTGTATCTGACAACAGCTGGAAGGTGAAGCTTAATCCTGCTTTTAACCGGGGTACTTTCAACTTCAAATACGGTGTAAGCGGCACCATTACATTCAACAACGCCACTTTCCTCGATCCGCTTCCCAACGTAGTGAAGTCGGGATATTACAGAGTAACGGGAAGTGGCAATCCCTGGACCTTATGCGCCGCTGAAGGACAGTCGTTCACACTGCCAGGTGTATGCGATGTGGCCTATGGTTCCGAAAACAACCAGCTAAAGCCCGCCGGCGATTATAAATGGGTAGCATGGCCGGTGAGCTATGATGCCTCAAACGCCATGCAGGGCTGGCAGGCAGCGGGCTATGATGATAGTAATTGGGGATACGCTGTAAACAAAGGCTTGCCGCCTGCAGCGCCCTGGAATACATTGATGCCGCGCACGATTCCTTTTTGGAAAGATTACGGATTGACTTCTTATAGCAATGCATATCCTTCAACCATCAGTTCAAACGCTACTATAACCGAAAACCTGGGTATTAACATTCAGGGAACACCGTACCTGAAGGTGGATGCACCGGCAGGCGTGAAGATCAGGATCACACTGAATGATTTTTACTTTCAGGAATACATTACGAAGCAGGGGGTACAGGAGTTTGAGTGTTTGGCCTGGCAGAACTCGAGTAATCACACAGTAACCTACGATTTCTCGAATGTTACAGGCACCGTCTCCATCCTGGATCTGAAGTTCAGGCAAACGAGCTACAACACTGAAGTACGCGGCAGCTTTACCTGCAATGACGCCTCGCTCAATTCACTATGGACAAAATGTAAAAATACTTCGCGGGTGTGCATGCGCGATATTTATTATGACTGCCCCAACCGGGAGCGCGGCCAGTGGTGGGGCGATGTTTCGGAACAGATATTGTATTCGTTTTACCTGTATGATGAAAATGCCAACCTGCTTACCAAAAAAGGATTCAGAGAACTGTTCAATACACAAAAAACAGACGGCTCGTTGTACACAACAGCGCCGGGAACGGCATTTGGCCTGCCCGATCAAAACATGGCTGCTGCAGCAATGTTGTGGAAGTACTACCGGTACACCGGTGATGCGGCCCTGCTGCAGGAAGTTTATCCGAAGGCCAAAAAGTTCATTGATTATTGCGCATCCACTGCCAACAGTGATGGCATGCTGATACTGCAACACAGCCCGGGTAATAGCTTGTGGAACTGGATCGACTGGGGCAGCAATAAAGATATTGTAGAAGGAAGCGCCAACACTGTATGCAATGCATTATACATTGTATTGCTCGACGCCATGATCAACATAGCCGATGTGATGGGGGCTTCATCCGACAAAGCCAATTATCAAACATTGCAGAATAAGGTAAAAGCAAATTTCAACACCTATTTCTGGAACAGTTCTGCAAATGCTTATGTATTCCACAGAAATAACGGCGTTCAATCATCGGTCATTGACGACAGAAGCAATGCCTGGGCAGTGCTGGCCGGCATGGCAGACCTTGCAAAGAGACCGGGTGTGTTAGCGGTGCTGAAGAACAGGAACGACGCAAGCCCCTACCAGGAAATGTATATTGAAATGGCGATGTCGATGCTGAGTCCCGGTGATGCATTGACAAGAATGCGCACCCGGTATGCCGACATGATCAACAGTACATCTTCGACTCTATGGGAAGAGTTTCCTGCAGCTAACAGCAACAATCACGCCTGGAGCGCCGGGCCGTTGTACCAGCTGAGCGCCTGGGTGCTGGGAATTCAACCTTCACGGCCGGGGTATAGTGAATTTATTTTTCAGCCCCAGGTGACCGATCTCACCAGCATTTCTGCAATAGTACCTTCGGTTAAAGGTGATATCACAGCCTCCTATACCCGGGGCAGCGGTGTGTTTACACAGTCACTGACCAATCCGGCAAATACGTTAGGTATTGTGGCGGTACCCAAAGGTATGCTTGCTGCAGGTGTGAAGGAGATCGATGTCAATGGCACCGCTGTATGGGTGAATGGTGCTACCACTGGTACCGTAACAGGCGTAACGTTTATGTTTGAAGACAACGCTTACATTTGGTTCAATGTTCAGCCCGGCTCATGGACTTTCAACGCTTACTCCCAAACAAGCGCTAATCCACCTGCTGTGTTGTACCTCGATTGTAATTTTACCGGAAAGGCCGTTGCCCTGCCTGTAGGTAATTACAGTTTGCCTGATCTGATAGCGCGCGGTATACCCAACGATTCTGTATCTTCTCTCAAGGTAATGAACGGATATCGGGCCATATTGTACTGGGATACCGATTTTGGCGGCAGTTCACTGATAAAAACAGCCGATGATAGTTGCCTCGTAAACGATGGATGGAACGATGCGCTGAGCTCTGTTTCCATACAACCCATCACCACTAAGATCGAAGCAGAAACTTATTCTAACTCTTCCGGCGTAATTTCAGAAAGCTGTTCGGAAGGCACACTGAATGTAGGTGCCATCGACATGGGCGACTGGATGGCATACAGCAACATTGTTGTTCCACAAACCGGCACCTACCTGGTAGAGTACCGCGTATCAAGTTTGAACGGTGGTGGAAAACTTACGTTGGATATCAATGCGGGCAGCGCTGTGCTCGATACGCTGGATATTCCTTCTACCGGAGGCTGGCAGAACTGGCAAACGCTTTCGGGAACATTTTACCTCACAAAAGGAACCTACAACTTTGGTCTTTATGCACAAACAGGCGGATGGAACATCAACTGGTTTGCATTCACACCGGTAGATGTAACAGCTACTGCACGTACAACTGCCGGGGTGCATGCAGGTGAACAGGAGACTGCAGTTAATGATAAAGCGGCTGTAAAAATATTTCCTAACCCGGCCAGCAATATACTTACCGTATACCCCGGTAATTCGGGTTACAGGTATCTGTATATAACCAATGCAAGCGGGCATACCGTTATAACGAAGACGCTGTCGCAGAATGCTTCTTCTGTAACGATCAATGTAAGCGGTTTAAGCAAAGGTGTTTATTATGCATTGCTTAAAGGAGGCCGAAACGGCGATGTGGTTAAAAAAGTGGTGATAGAATAAGATCAGGCATTATAAATTGAAAAGGGTACTTATCTCCTGCGAGTTAAGTACCCTTCTTCATTATCAGTATTATTATTTGTTGTTATTCTTTCACGAACCGGGCAGTTGAACTGCCACTGTCACTGACTAACTGCACTACATATATGCCTTTGGCAAAATTGCCGGCAGGTATAGTGTACAGGCTGGTGCCGTTTTGTGCTGTAAAGCCTGACTGATAAATAACACTACCTACGCTATTGAGAACGCGAACGCGTACTGTTTCTATCCTGGTTGAATTGTATTCAAGGGTAAGCGATGACTTTACAGGGTTGGGATATACAGTCAGGGCTGTATTGTTTTGCTGCATATTAATGCGTGCAATATTTCCCAGAGATGAATTGCCGTCTGTGTCGAATTGTTTTATCCTGTAATAATTCCAGGTAGTCAATGGCGCGTTATCGTTCAGTGCATAATCAGCGCGTAAACGACTGTTGGTCTGCGCCGCCACGGTGCCAATCAGTTTGTCGAAGTTGTTGCCGTCGGCCGAACGCCAGATCTCGAAATGACTGCTGTTCTGCTCCGATGCTGTAGCCCATTTCAGGTTAACGGTATTTCCAACTTTATAGGCATTTAGCGTGAGCATTTCTACAGGTAGTGTAGCGGTAATGCTTACCAGCATATTATTCGAACTCACGCTTCCGCAAAGTGTGGAAGGATTATACAGCAATGTGTTCTGAAACGCGGCAAAGGAGGTGCCCGCATATGAGTTCAGCGTTGCAGTAGAAACAGCATTGGAATAAGAAAGGCCATACACGGTATAGTTACTTCCGGTTGGATAGTTCACGGCATTGCTCAGGTTTGCGCCGGCATCGATGGCTTTGATCAAACCGGTAGCATTGTCAACTATCACATACGTATAGTTGAAGCCTGAACCGGGACTGGGTGTGTTGGAATAAAGCGTACCCGGGCCTGAAACCGTGATGGTATAGCTGTTGGGCAAGGTTGGGCTTCCGCTTCCGAAAGTGCCAACCGCCATGGTATAATACTGGCCCGCGTTCAACGTGGCCGTATAGTTGCTTATAATTGAAACACTGCTACCATTGTATTGACCACTGGAAGCGATAAAGTTACTGCATGGGTTACCGGGGTCGAAGCTGTCTGAATACAGGTTAAAGATATCAAGATTGCTGCCCGAAGATCGGGTAAATGTATAGGTACCGCTTACGCTGGGGGTAAACCGGTAAGTATCGTATTGATAGGTGTTCGAAAAGGATGCGCACGAACTCGTCGAAGTGTTATATACAGACAGGTTGCTGACCGGGTCGGTCGTAGCCAGCGAGCCACTGATGCTTACAACCGAGCCGTAAACCGGCGACAGGCTCAGGTCAAGCGTCGAACTGCCGGCGGCACCGGTTACAGAAGCATCCGGCGTAAAGGTTGAGCCGTTGGCTGAACAGCTGCTGGTGATGGTAATATTGGCAGCGTTGATATTAAAGAAGATATTACCACGGGCCTTCACCATTACACGGCCGATAGAAGTAGGCAGGCTGGGAATGGTAATGGTTTGCGAACCATCGTTAGCCGTGTTGGCCGCCAGCGTATCAGGGTAGGTAAGGCCGCCATCGGTGGAGAACAGAATGTCAACATTCGAACAGCTGACAGGCGATACATCCGTGTTGGCCACGTTCCAGGTAATGGTAGCTGTATTGCTGCCATCGGCTGCCCAACTGGTGGCAGTACTTTGTGAAGTAACGGCAAAGGCACCTGCCGTCGCATTGGTGTTTACTGTTACCGTTTTCTGCGTTGTACAACCGCCGCCCGTTGCTTCATCACGCACCATAACCTGAAAGCTCATGGAGCGGGTTACACCGGGTAACACTTCGTAGGGAGTGGCAGCACCGCTTACGATATCATGTATGCGCGGAAAGACACGTGTGTTGCTCGTTGTAGGCGGGTAAGAACGGAAATTCGGTCCGCCGGTAGCTGTAGCACTTGGCGGCCCGCTGGTAATAACGTTTGCATCCATTTGTTCCCAGCAATAATATAAAGTATTATTATCTGCATCTGCGCCGGTTGCCGTAAGCATAAAAGGCGTGGAGATGGGAATGGTATAGGAGGTAGCCGCCACCGTTACAGTGGGCGCTGAGTTGCCCGTTGTAACGGGTGTTTCGCAGGTGGCAGAGTTAACGGCATAGTTATCGATCTGTAGAATGCTGCCGCCATGAAAATAAAGGTCAGAATAGCTTTGGTAAGCGTCGCTGCCACAGGAGCCTGCATAAGCCATGATGGTTGAACCACCGCCCGGTTCATAAGCTGTAGCGGCAGTAGTATTGTTGAGGCACGAAGAGGAGTTAGAAGACATGGTGTGTGTAGCGCTGAACTGATGGGCCATTTCATGGGCCACCGTGCCGGTAAAGATGGGACCCTGCGGGCCTGCAGTAGGATTGCTGCCGGACCCGAATGTAAGACCTGCTGCACCCCGACCTTTGGAGGCGGAGTTACAAACAACGCTTAACTGTGCCAGACCACCGTTCCAGCCATTGTTCAACACAATGCCTTCATCAAAATTGCTGTTGCCTAAAGCACTGACAAGGGTACTATGGTTGGTGCTCAACGTAGTGCCGTCGGGAAACCCTACGGTACCGTAGGGGTCGGTAGCTGCGTCGGTAAAAATAATGCTGTTATTGCTTACCAGCGTAAATGTAATACCCGCATCACGTTGGTAGATAGCCGTTATATCGTTCACCAGCGTGCCGATATATCCCAGTGCCTGTGTTTGCGTACCGCCGGCCCAGGCTGTGTATTCGCCGGTAGCGGCAACGGCCAGTTTGTAGTTACGTAACCGGCAATCGCCGGCCTCGATGGCCTGAACACGGTTGCCTGCACCCGTACCGTCTATTAACTCTTTCACACCACACTGTATAGGTTGCGTAAGAGGAATATCTTTTACATAATACACCATGTGAACATCGGGATAATTGGGATTCACAGGGTTAATATATGCGCTGCCATTTTTCGTAAAAATCAAACCGGTAACGCCTTGCGATGTAATGGTTAACCGGCCCTGCAAATTATGCGTAACCGGATCTTTTAATTCGTAGGTCTTAAAACCGGTCAGTTGTTTGGCAAGCGCATCAGATAAAACAGGCGATTCAGTAATAGCGTCCGATAAAAATTGCCCGGCGATCGGCAGGGGTAGTGAAATGGTAACAGGTGATACGGAAGAACGCTCTCCCGGCTTTACCAGTGGCGCTTGTTGTTGCAGCTGTTGCAGCAAGCTGCGGTTCAGCTTTACCAGCTCATAGCTGGAAGGCAGTGGTGAAACTGCTGAGCGGCCATTCAGGTAAGTTTGAAAAGAACTTTTGGGTACAGTAGACCAGAGGCCGTCTTGTGCCATAGCATGCATGATCGGCAGGCTGGTCGCAAATGACAGCAACAGTTTGCGCATCATAGAGTATAGGTATTAAGGTGAAATTTTTCAACGACAATGGATCATTTTTTTCATGTTCCGAAGAACCTTCATATTAGTTATGTTTTAGTTATTACGCTGAAACATAACGAAGGGGTGAAGATAAAAAAAACTTCCAGCCGAAAAAGTGCTGAACATTAAATGATATTCAGACATTAAAAATAACTTCAGTGAATAGCAAACATTGGTCCAACTTGTAAGTTAAATGAGGGGAGTTATGCTGAAATATACGAATATGTATTTTAGTGAATGTGGTACAGTGTATATACAATTAAGGAATTTATTTAATTCAATACTTCCTGCCTTTCGTGGGCTGCTCTCACTGCCCTCCATTCCTGTAGTAGAATAGTGATCGTTTCCTGTACAATACACCATCTTTGCAACCCTTGAATCAGATTATTGACGCTATCGGTTGCCTTTAATCCGGGCTGGCGGCTCCTTTCAATGAGAGGCATGTCGCTGTTGAAGTCAGACAACCGTTTCATGTTGCGTTGAATGCCCTTGCATACCTCGTGCAGTACATCCAGTATATTGTCGATGTCGTGCGAGTTGATGGAATACAGGCTGGTAAAATCATAGCTGAATAACAGGTTTGTGAGCTCATCGGTCAGTTTCTGTTCTACTTCCATGAATTTGCCGATTGAACGCTGCAGAATACTAATTGTTTTTTCCACATGCGCCAGATCGTTATGGTCACCTGCCAGGTCACGAAAAAATAATGATACCGTATCTGCGGCATGTTTTACGTCGGCCATCGCACCCTGGGTTATGGGCACCCCTATATTGATGATGGTTTTGCGTAGGGTAATAATATGATTGTTGTCGACTACTTCTTTGTTCAAAACACTATCGAATAGCAGCTTTATGTTATGGTTTTGTTTATAAACCATATATACAAAATAATTATGCTTTTGAACGGCACGTGTGGGGCGAAAGTAAAAATCACGATAATATAGCTGTTGCATACGGTACGTCTTCCGGATATTCATAGAAATTTGGATACTTTTTACTACTACAAATATTTCAGGCCTGAACCTGGGTTCATAAGTGATAATATTAGTAAATCATTTAATGCCGGGGCGTTCGGCCTCTATGGTATCTGGTACGCATCAGTAAAAACACTTAGTGAAGATCAGGGGAATGTAGTATTGAGGTGTCATTTGAACATTAATTCGTGAGCGGGGTACAGGATCTTCAGGCTTTCTGCCCTTCCGGCAATGGCCGCAATCCACAGCCCCGGCCGAAGCTCTGGCGAGGGCGGAGTGAATTTTATTAAAGCAGGGGCTCAATTCTATAATTCGAAAAACCAGGAAATGAATGACATCCCGGGAGCGCCAAAATGGTAGAATTTAGTATTTTTTGAAATAATATTACAAACCACTGTAGCAACAGAATTTCCTATTTTCGTTTGTCGGCGCACTCCATCTTTATTTCCGCTGCCCGCGTGTTGCTGAATTAATACAGACGTATAACTATAAGCCTTATATGAAACTGGATATTATTACCCTAAACTGGATATTTTTCTTTGCCGGAAGTTTACTGGTTTGTTTCAGATATACCCTGCGCGCAGGGTGGACCGTACTGCTGGTTGCCTACGCATTGGCTTTTGCTGGTAAAGAGATCACTTTTGCCGGTTTGGCCTGGTTGCTGTTGACGGCTGGTGCATTGTTCGCCGCCATTCGCCTGCATGGATGGAAACAAATTGCAATGCATTGTGCATTTATTGTATTGAGCATGCTGTTGTTCATGCACAAGTTGCCGGGTTTTAATAACCTGCTTGTTTTTAATAAGGTCCGGTTTTCGTCCGATGCAGCGCCTTTCACCATGTATCTTAATCTTGATAAACCTTTTATTGGCTTTATACTTTTTACCTGTTTTGGAAGTGTATGGTATGGTAATCGTCCGGATACAAAAACATTATTAAAAGCCATCGCACTGCCGCTGCTGATCATAAGCGCCATATGTATGGGAACAGCCCTGTTGCTGCATTTTGTTTCATGGGATCCCAGGTTGCCGGCTCAGGCCTGGATATGGGCGCTCAACAACCTGCTGCTGGTGGCAGTTTGCGAAGAAGCATTCTTCAGAGGATATCTGCAGGGTATTATTGGTAAGCAGGCATTTAAAGGAAAAAGTCTGTATATACCATTATTCATTACCGCGCTTTTATTTGGCCTGGCGCATACAACCGGTGGCCCCGCGCTCATGTTGCTGGCCTTCATAGCTGGTTGCGGATACGGATGGGCATATTACAAAGGAGGTATCTTAGCGGCGATACTCACCCATTTCCTTTTTAATGTGCTGCATTTCTTTTTGTTTACATATCCGATGCATGGGTAATTGAATATTAAAATGACACAGGCGCAAATTCAACGAATGAAAGACACTGAAACTGTGTTGTTGACAAAGTGGCAAACCTTTTGGCATTTTGCTATTGTTCCGCTTCTTCTTGTTGCTCCTGTAGTGGTAACCTTTTATGTATTCAGAGATTACTTGTCGCATCATACGACACGAATCGAAGCTATAATTTACGGTTATATTTGGGTGTTGCCTGCCGTTGTTTTTTATATTGTTCAAAAGCGCCGGCTAAAATTCAAGACAATATATTTGTCGGTTGATAAAGATAAATTTAATACAACGGTTCAACAAACTGCAAAAGAGCTTAAATGGACACTGAAAGAAAAGACAAGTGATGCAGTAGTTGCAAAAAGTGGTTTTACCTGGAGAAGCTGGGGTGAACATATAACGATAATCTGGGCCAAAGACAAAATTTTGTTTAACAGCATTTGCGATCCGGATAACACTACATCGGTTGCATCCTATGGAAAGAATAAAATTAACAGAAAAACTTTTGAACGATTGCTGATGCAAAATGCAGCGAATAACTAAAAGCTTCAATACTCTTTTTAAAACCTTATAATATGAATAATAGAAAAAATCACAACTCAACCCAGGTGCCCCGTATGTCGGAGGTATTTCCACAGGCGGTTATTGCCGATAAGTTTGTTTTTTTATCAGGAACTCCCGGTTTAAATCCCTCAACCGGAAAGTTGAGTGAAAGTTTCGAAGAACAAACAAGGCAGGCCTTTTTGAATATAAAAACCATTCTTGAAGAAGTTGGAAGCGGACTTGATAAAATTGTAAAGACAACTGTTTTTATGGTCTCCGGTAATGACTTCGCAGTTCTGAATAAAGTATATAGCGAAGTGTTCCCCTCCAATGCTCCGGCCCGAAGCACTCCGCAGGTAATGCCATTCCCGGGAGGCATCTTAATATCTGTTGAATGTATTGCACTTTTATAGCAAAAAGATCTATACAACTTTAGTAGTATTTCGCCCACCGGCGGAAAAAAATTATCCATATGTGGAATCTTAAATTTAATTTAGATCGTATCCGGTATTTATGTGAGTGATGCACCGGGGATGAAGTGCTTAAAATCAGGAATATGCCGCTTTACATGGATATTCATATTATTCCAGGCATCAAAGCCAGGGATGTTGCCGAAGCGCACCGGAAAGATATTCTTTTTCAGGAGGAACATGACTGCAAATGCATGACCTACTGGATTGATGAAGAACGGGAAAATGTTTTCTGTCTTATTGAAGCACCCGACAAAGAAGCGGTGGCAGCCATGCACAACAAAGCGCACGGTCTGATACCCCATAAAATTATCGAAGTAAACCAGGAACTGGTTGAATCCTTTCTGGGCAGGATCTATGACCCTCCAAATGCTGCTACAAACGACGGTTTGAAAGTTTTTAACGATCCTTCTTTTCGAATTATTCTTTTCATCAGTACCAAAGACCCGGTGTTATTGCGTTATGAACTGGGTGTTGAAAAAGCGAACGGGTTGTTGAGTTGTTGTGCGGATTTAATAAGGAGCAACCTGGCTGCATACGATGGACGTGAAGCAGAACATCCCGGTACTGGTTTCATAACTACTTTTACTGCTGCCTCGCAGGCGGTGTCCTGCGCTTTATCTATTCAGCAGGCAATGCAACAGGCCGATATGCGTGCAGCCGCTTTGAGAATTGGAATCAATGCCGGCGAGCCTGTTTCAAAAATGAATCAACTGTTTGGCGATGCCATTCAATTTGCGAGGCAGCTATGCTTCATAACCGGTGATTCCCGCATTGCAGTTGCATCAGTTGTTAAGGAGCTGGCCAAAGGTCATTTACAAAAGCCGGCCAATAATATTTTAACGCTGACTCCGCCCGATGAAATGTTGCTGGAATTATTATTCAGTAAACTGGAAGAGAACTGGCAGAACCCCGGATTTACGGTAAGCGAATTTTGTCAGGCGATGGCTATGAGCCAGTCGCAGTTGTACAGGAAAACTATTGAACTAACCGGACTTTCGCCCAATGTATTTTTAAAAGAGTTCAGGCTTGAAAAAGCAAAAGAACTGATGAACAAACAACACTATAGTATTTCGCAGATAACATATGATGCAGGATTTACCAGTCCGTCGTACTTTACTAAATGTTTTAAAAAGAACTATGGCTTGTTGCCCATGGCTTATCTTGACTTGTTGCATTAATACTTTCTGCCTGTTGATTGAATTGTACCATTTTTTGAATGATTTGTTATAGTCCCTCCTTCATTGATTTTGTCTGATTCAGGATTGTTATTTATTGAATGATTTGTTACATATCCTCTGTGGGTGTTGAATTTATCTTTGGTTATTCCAAATGCATAAAACAAAACAAACATGAAAAGGATCATCCATTGTTGTACACTAATGTTTGCCATCCTGTTATTGGCAGGCTTTACAGGTAAGGCGCAAACTGCTGCAACAACCAGCGAATCAACAACCAAAAAACAAACGAACATGAAAATGTATGTTATTGAAAGGGAAATTCCCGGATTAGGCCAGTTTACGCCCGAACAATTAAAAAGTGCTTCTCAAACATCCTGCAACGTGTTGAAAGGAATGGGTCCAAAAATTGAATGGATACATAGTTATGTAACCGGCAACAAAATGTATTGTATTTACAGGGCAGAAAATGTAGAGCTGATTAAAGAGCATGCCAAAAAAGGAGGCTTCCCTGCTAATTCTATTGTTGAAGTAACTGATATTATCAGTCCGGCTACTGCCACGGGCAACTAATAGAAATAATCGTCGCTATAATACAGGGCTTAAGTAAGTTTTACCAGGGGCTACGGATAGCAAGGTTCACTGTAAGGTGAGCCTTTTGCTGTTTTAAGATGGCAACTGATTCGGATTTTAGTGTTAGTTTCGCATAATACGAAATCTTAACCGGCAATAAAAATCATGAATAGTTTTCTGGAGCAACCGGATATTAATTTAGATAATTTAATAAGTTACTTTAATGGATTGCTTTCTTCATTGGAAATTCTTAATACCGTTGAGGGTACCGGCAACACTTTCAACTTTTTAAAAATAGAGAACTTGTCAAATGATTTTGAAAAATCAATTATTAATCATCTTAATTTAAAAGGTTGGAAAGCTGATTTAAGTGTAGTTGAAGACTTTTTTGGGGATATTGATAATACATTGAATGAATATTGTCAGTCGTATATTTTTGAAGTTGGGGAAGTGATGGAGTATTTTGCCAAATTCAGGATTGATGAGGCGACAAGGCTGAAGATATTGGAAAGAACTCATTTTAAAGATCTGAAGCAAAACGTGTTTACTGTAATGAGAATGATTTTACAGGAAAATTATTCTGCATATTCAGTTGTATTGTCAGGTAGTGGATGGTATGAGGCGTCATATAAAGATTACTTCTTTAATTGTAATGGGACATATTTTTACCTTCACTTTGGAGTTAGTGATTAAAAAAGTGAAGAAGATCGAACTCCCTGCTCACTGACTATTTGTCCCAACAAAGTAAAAAATAGTCAACAACGCCAATACCACTAAAATGGCAAGCACTACCTTGCCGGCCGATACCGGTTTCTTACCATATATTTTACCGGTTTGACCATTTACCAGAAAGTGATAACGCTTGCTTTTATAAAAATAGGAGCAAAGCCAAAGAGGCAATAAAATATGTTTATAGGTTTGATTGCTATAGGAAGTATTAACCTCAACATTACGATGCGTGTCTATCCGGCATTGGTCTACACAAGCCTCATAAATGGAGCTGTTCATGATCGCTTCGGCCCTCGAATAACCATCATTTACTGTAATATCATATACATCGGCCTGAAAGCCCGACAAATAACGGGCATCGAAGTTTACCAGCTCTTCGAGGTTGTAAGGAAAAACGCTTTCGTATTCACTTTGATCCAACTCTTTGGTGCCGCCGATCAGAATATCGTCGAAGAAGTTTTCGAAAGTGCCTGAGCGGTAGATCCACTCGGTTCTTTGCACCTGCCTGGTGGTTTTGTTGCCGTTTGAATCTTCCACTTCTTCTGTTTCATAATAATACCGGCCGCCATATCCGCTCCATTCGCTATAGGTTTGGGCGTCGTAGGTCCAAAAGGGCAGATAAGTTCCATGCAGCGCATCCTGTCGCGCAAACTGGCTAAGATCGCGGGGCGCCCACCAGCCTTTACCCAGCCAGCTTTTAAAAATGGCTGCAGACTGTTGCTTATCGATGTTGAAAGGAATAATGCCCGATGGTTGAATGATGCGGGTTTTATAAGCTACCGGGTTCACCACCTCGAAGTTGCAAAAGCTGCAAATAAAAGTGGGTGTTTCGGAGTTGAACGCTGTTTCTGATCCGCAACGGGTACATTTATATACCTGTTGTTCTATAACTACCGAAGGATCGCCGCTTACCGACAATTGCTGCCGCAGGTTGTTCTCCCTGATATGATCGGTTCCTTTATCAATGCTTACTTTAACGCCGCAATATTGGCACTCGAGTTGCTGGTGTGCCGGATTAAAATGTAATTGAGCATTGCATCCAGGGCATGGAAATAGCAGCAGGGGATCTTTTTCTAAATTTTCCATAAGAAGGTTGTCAGGGTCGTTTACAACTTGCCTAATATCTCTGCTTTCTTTTTATTGAATTCTTCTTCAGTTAAAATACCGGCTGTTTTCAATTCGCCCAGTTGCTTCAACAGGTCAAGCATTTTTTGCTGATCATTACCGGCAGCAGTAGCACTGGTAGTCTGTTGCGTTGGTTGTTGCGATTGCATCATGTTGGTCAATATAACACCTGCACCGATGCCTGCAGTACCTGCTGCACCGGGATTTTCGGCCAGCTTTTCAAGGGCAATACCGCTTTGCATCTGGTTAAACTGGTTTAGTTTATCGCCCAGCATACCCAATTCGGTAGTTTTATCAAGCATCTTTTCCACTTCTTCGGGCAGACTTACATTCTCAATATAAAATTTGCCCAGCTCAATGCCCCAGGTATCAAACTCAGCCTGAAATATGGGTTTCAGTTTTTCACCTATTTCGGTAAAGTTAGCGGCCAGGTCAAGTACCGAAACACCGGCTTCGGCCAATCCTTCAGACAATTTGCTTACAATGGTATTGCGTAATTGTTCGCTTACCATATCTATGCGTACCCACGGATTGGTGCCGGCAAATTCTTTGATAAATTTTTTCGGATCGGTTACCCGCATGGTATAAGTACCAAATGACCGCAGACGCACCTGCTTAAACTCAGGGTCGCGCATGATAATGGGGTTGGAGGTGCCCCATTTCAGGTTGGTGAACTGTTTGGTGTTTACAAAAAACACATCTACCTTGAAAGGAGAGTTGAACAGGTATTTCCACGACTTCAATGTGGTAGTAACCGGCATGTTTTGCGTGCTTAGTTCATGCCTGCCGGGGTTGTACACATCGCCAAACTCACCTTCATTCATCAGCACAACTACCTGCGATTCACGCACAGTAAGCTGAGCGCCGTTCATGATCTTGTTGCCCTTGTCGGGAAATTTATATATAACCGTATCGGTGGTGTCATCTGTCCAGTCGATGACTTCTACAAATTCATTTTTAATAAAATCGAATAATCCCATATGACTTTGATTTCAGTAGTTGCGGAAAATTGGTTGTTTATTATTATAAGTTAGTTAGTAGCAGAACCGGTTAAAAAGTTACAATAATTATACAGGGGTAAGATAATAAAATATGTAAATACGTTAAAGAAATATAATTAATTGATTTTGCCACAGCGGGGTATTTTAGTTTTCAGTTTTTTGCCGTATCATTATGCCAACCTTAAACGCCCATGCATACAAGAATTGCAGAAATTCAGTCCCATCTCCTGCACAATGACCTTTCATTAGCCGTACGAAGAATATTGGATGCGAGCCTTGATACAGCAGATATTTCTTTGCTGAAAGAATCGATTGCTGTGAGTCAGGCATACCGGCAATACAAAGAAACAACCATACCGGCCACATTCTTTGATTCGGCGAATGACCTGCTGAATAAGATCAGCCAGGCTACTGAAAAATTTACCTTTCAAACAAAACCCCTTGTAACTGCCAGGGAAATAAGCAAAAGCTATCGCTCGGGAAACTTCAGCCTGCAACCCATCAGTGTGCAAATAAATAGCGGTGATGTGCTTGGCGTAGTGGGCGAAAACGGTAATGGAAAAACAACATTGCTGCGATGCATCGCAGGGCAACTGGCCTTGGATTCGGGAGAATTGGATTTTGCTCAGCTGCACAATCCTGATGATTACGATATAAAGCATCACCTCGCTTTTATACCGCAACGCATTCCAAAATGGTATGGTTTGTTAAAAGACAATTTGCATTTCTCCGCCGCCATATCGGATATTAAAGACGAAGAAAATAATGTGATGGTGAATTTCATGCTCGAGCGGCTTGATTTAACCCCTTATGCACATCTTACGTGGAGCCAGATCAGCAGCGGCTACCGCACGCGGTTTGAAATAGCACGTATATTATTACAGAAACCAAAACTGCTGATACTCGATGAACCGCTGGCGAACCTCGACATCAATGCCCAGCAAAGCATTTTGACCGATCTGCGGTTTATGGCCAAATCGGTGCACAATCCCATGGGTATATTATTAAGCTCGCAGCAACTGCATGAAGTGGAAAAAATTGCAGATACGGTACTGCTTATTAAAAACGGTTCCTGCCTTTTCAGAACGGGTGAACAGGAAAAAGTCAATGATGCATTTGTGGTTGAACTGGAAACAACTGCCGGAAGAGAAACTTTATT
This sequence comes from Niastella sp. sgz303648, assembly GCF_059587045.1. Taxonomy (NCBI): domain Bacteria; kingdom Pseudomonadati; phylum Bacteroidota; class Chitinophagia; order Chitinophagales; family Chitinophagaceae; genus Niastella; species Niastella sp. sgz303648. Next base: position 338,103 of record NZ_JCAPSW010000002.1, read on the forward strand.
GAGTATTTTAAGTAACGAAGGTGAGTTACAATATAATGGAGGTTTCTATACTATTACTTCTAAGGAATTACGGGCGCAGGAAATTTTATCAAGACTTGTTAATGAAAATATATCCATTTCTTATTTCCGCGACATCACCCATTCAACCAAACGCTTTATTTAATATTTAGTACCGATGAATATAAAAAGACCTCTGATTCCAGGGTTTTTAAAAAAAGCCGAACAAAAATTATTGCTGAATAAACCTGCCACCTGGAGTGCACGCACCCATCTTGTTTTATACTATGGGTCATTGTTCATTTTATTACTGACAGCGCTTTGTTTTTTAGAGCCATCTGATTTAAGGGACTATTCCACTACAGACCACTGGGTAGGCTTTGTATCTATCATTTGTGTGATCGCACTAACTCTTTGGCTGATATACCTGCTCCGGTTCAATATATTTAAAAAGTATGGCAGTATTCATCCATTGCATGGGCTTACTACTTTTATAATGTATTTTATTTCGGCAGGCATCATCGTATTGTTCACTTTTGTTCATCCGGTTGTTGAAAGTGTTCGGGCAAACCTTGCATATGGCGATGAAGAGATTGTGGAAGATGTAAATACCATTAACCTTAAAATATGCCAGCTTGAATATAACCTGTTGAAGGTAAACTGGGTTCACGACACTGTTGCTATTGTAAAAGATAAACCAGTACCACGATACAAAAATTATGATGAAAATGGAGTTGAAGTAACAACAGAATCTGATGTTGCTTATCCTTTTGCAAGGATTGATACGGCAGAATTTAGATTCAGGCGCGCTATTACTGATAGCATAGTCAAATTGAATGACACCTTGTATGATCTGATTAAAACTCCAGACTATGCTTTTATTACCACCGGAAAAACAGGCAGGTATACAAAGCAGCATTTGCTGAGCTCATTTGAAATTTATAATAAGCTGTTCAGGCACCCGCAGCAGATAGACAAAGCAAAAATCAGTAAAGAACTTGGCGTACTGCTTCATAAATACAATTATGAGGAAACTTTTGAATCGTATGAACCAACTATCCAAATAGTAAAAGATGATGGCCCGTTTGAGATAGTTCATAAAAAGTATCACCTCGGTGATGTTGGCAATGGCATCAATAATATTGTTTCAAAAAAATATTATTGGTCTGATGAGGATATTGCCGATTATGCAAGGATATTTTATTATGTAACACTGGTGATCACTTTGCTGGTATTTATTTTCAGACATACTACTGTAAGAACTTTCTTTCTGTCGCTGCTGACCGGTTTGCTGCTGACAATTTTCACAGCGTTTGTTCTTTCATTTTCACATGCAGGCGAAATACCATTTTTTAGCTTGCTAACAGTTTATACGATTTTATTTTTCCTCGGTTCACTCACGGCCTGGACAGTCAAAAAAAGAAATGTGATAACCGGCATATTGATAAATCTGTTTGTTTTTATCGTTCCGATATTCCCGATGCTTATTGCTTTGTGGTATGTTAAATGGAAAGGGGATCAGATTATTGAGCAGGGTGGCTCGCCTGATCATGAAAAATTAGCCAGGTATGTATATTATGCAGAGATAGGAAGCATTCTGTTATTATTGATACTGTTAGCTACCTATATCAGCAAAGTTTACCGCCGCTGGTATGCATTGCCTGAGGAATGAACAGTATAACGCACAGGGCAGCACGGGTTTATTTATTTTTACTATCTTGTTCCTTTAATCGGCTATCGATATTTTAACCCTGCATCATTGAAACCCCTGAACACTATGCCTTGTGCCGGTCTGAAAAGGTTTGCTAACCAGTTTGCTACATTTTTCGTGGCAATGCTGTTTGCATCGTCCCTGTTTGCACAGCCATCAATAAGCTCATTTTCACCATTATCGGCACCGGTAGGATCAACAGTGATCATTACCGGAAGCAATTTCAATTCAACCACGGCCGGTAACATCGTATATTTCGGAAACATAAGGGCTGCTGTAACTGCTGCAACACCTGCAAAGCTTACTGTTACCGTTCCGGAGGGCGCTACCCATAATTATATCAGTGTAACTGCAAACTATTTTACCGGTTACAGCACTATACCATTTACTGTTATTTCAGGTGCCGATCTTACTCCTTCATCATACGCTACCCGCGTACCATTTGCTGTTACCGGCGCCTATCCATCCAGCATAGCCGTTGGTGATCTGGATGGAGATGGTAAGGCTGACCTTGTATGCACAAATTTCAATTCGAACAATATATCTGTTTTTAAAAATATCAGTATCAGCGGCACCGTTCAAATGCAGGCCGAAATGAAATGGCCAACCGGTAATTTGCCCGAAGGTTTGGCGATGGGTGATTTGAATAGCGACGGCAAGCCCGACCTGGTAATTACTTCTATCAACGACCACCTTATTTCTATTTATATGAATATCTCAACTGCCGGGGCGATAGTCTTTGCCGGTAGAATTGATATATCTGCAGGAGCATCAAGCTGGCCCCGGGGCGTTGCCATTCATGATATTGATGGCGATAGCAAACCCGATCTTGTAGTTGCTGATAACAATAAGATCATTGACTTTAGTAATAATACAAGCAACGGCACTGTTACCATCTATCGTAATATCAGTGTGGCGGGAGCCGTGGGTTTTAGCCCCGCCGGTGTATTTGCAACTGCTGATTATCCACGAAAAGCATTTGTTAGTGATATTGATGGCGATGGCAAGCCTGATGTGGCTGTTACCAATAGTAATGCGTCGGGTGGTGTTTCAATTCTCCGGAATACCAGTATACCCGGTTCAATTTCTTTTTCAGGCAGGCAGGAATATGCTACAGGCGGAAATCCCGAAATGGTAGTTATGGGCGATTTAACCGCCGATGACAAACCCGATATGGTTGTCAGTAATCTTGCTTCATCCACGCTGTCTCTTTTTAAAAATATAAGTGTTGCAGGAAACATCTCTTTTTCATCCAAACAGGATTTTTCGTTATCAAATCCGTTGGGAGTAGCGATAGGCGATGTAACCGGAGATGGAATACCCGACCTTGTTGCGGCAAGTTTTGCATCGGGTAAAGTGTCTGTATATAAAAATACAACGGCAGGCAATGCCCTGTCATTTGCTCCGAAGATGGATTATGCGTCGGGTAGCACCCCGGTACAGGTTGCTATAGGTGATATCGATGGCGATGATATGCCTGATATTTCTGTTACAAATAGTAGCATCAATTTTGTATCGGTGCTTAAAATGGCGGCGCCTGGTTTGTTGGTTAATTTGGGTAATGATACTTCGCTTTGCCAGGGCGACTCACTCGTGCTCAGGGTAAATGTACCTGGTGGTCAATACCTGTGGAGCACCGGCGATATGCAAAACAGCATAACCATAAAACAGGCGGGACGCTACTGGGTACAGGTAACCAGTGGCAGCAATACGGTTAGTGATACCATTCAGGTATCATTCAAACCGCTTCCGATATTTGATTTGGGAAGTGATACGACCCTGTGCAATGGACAAAAAATGATATTACGTCCGGCTGTAACAGGTGCCCTTTATTTGTGGCAGGATGGCTCCAATGCCGAATCAATGACTGTAACTCAATCAGGCAAGTATTGGTTGCAGCTTACTCAAAACGGATGTGCTGCATCAGATACGATCAGGGTAGGGTATAAGCCCTTGCCATCGGTTGATCTTGGCCATGATACAGCCATTTGTAAGGGAAGCACTCTTTTACTAAATGCCTATGAACCAAACGCTACTTATTTATGGAGCAATGGCGATGCTGCTGATGCTATCAACGTTCAAAATCCGGGCGTGTATTGGGTAACCGTAAGCCTTGATGGTTGCGTGGCAACTGATTCCATACAAATCGATTACCTGGTTCTGCCTCGCTTTCCGTTGGGAAATGATACTACCCTGTGTGAAGGACAAATATTGATACTTAAGCCGGAAGCCGGTAATGCTTCTTTTATCTGGCAGGATGGTTCTACCGGTACTACTTTTACGGTAACGCAGCCGGGTACCTATAAAGTAACGGTGAGTAATGTATGCGAAACCGTTAGTGATGAAATCACGGTTCAACGCGGGCTATGCGAATTATATATGCCTAATGCATTTACACCCAACCACGATGGCATAAACGATGTTTTCCGGGTAAAGTATCCTGCATTTATCAAAACCTTCGACATGCAGATATTCAACCGGTGGGGACAGTTAGTATATAGATCTGATAATCCTTATAAAGGGTGGGATGGCAGTTTTAATGGAATCAGTCAACCTGCCGGAAATTATGTATGGACCATTTTACTCACCGATGTTAACGGGAATAGCAAGCGTTATAAAGGATTTGTGTTGTTGATTCAATAATTAGGACCATAACCATGAAAGGATACATTTATTCCTACAAACGATTAATCTGAATAACCATTTATTACCCGGTAAGCCGGTTAAAAACTACCAGCTTACCGGGTTGATTGAATTATAATTTAGTTCTTAATTAATTTAACTTTTGTAACGCGGCAATACTGGTTGCCCGAGGTCATGGTGGTTAAAAACCCAATTGAAACCGTTTGTTGTTGAGTTACCGTAAACGGGAATGAAATTGTTTCAGACACATTTCTTGAACTTGTAAACTTAGTATACCCTAACGCAGTAGAAATACCGCTGATGTCGGGCAATGTGCTTCCAGCCGCTGCTACCACATAAACCGGGTCAAGCGCCTCGGTGTAGTCTGCTACCTGGAAAATGTAGTTGCCTGCCGGTAATGTAACCGTTTGATAAATTTTACCATTTATAATACTGGCTGTTCCACTCCAGCCTGCTTCAAAAACCATGCTGCCACCGGCATCGGTAGCAAATCCGCCATATCCCCAGTGATTGATCACTTCTGTGCTGGTTATCCATGGAGATGAAAGTATTCCCCATCTGCCCCCATCAGTAGAAGAGGCGGTAAACGGCCCTGTATTACCTAAATACAGGCTGGTTACATCTGCTTTTACCGTGTGTGTTTGATAGTCAACATGAAATGTATCAATTGCTGTTGCATTGGGCAGGTACGCTGTGCTGTAGCTGATCGTATTGCCGGCTTTAAATATGGGTAAAGTAGTGGTTAAACCTGTAGCAACTGATTTAATCAGCGTATCATGCATAACGTTATTAATATCCTGATACCTGATTTGCATATTTTGTATGCCGGCGTCTGTATTCACATCTGCCCAGGTGATCAATGCAGAACCATCATTCTGCATGGCGGCATCGGTTATCGCCCTGTTTACAATAGAACTTTGGTACAGGCTGCCATATACATTGGCTGCGGTATCAACGGGAACGGAACTATGGCCTTCTGCATCATAGGTTCTGATCTCGAAACTCATCAACCCTTCCGGCAAATTGGATATGATTATCCGGGCGGTATCTACGCCTGTAGTTCGTTTAACGGCAACTTCTAACGAATCCTGTTTGCTGTTCCAGAATACGCGGTATTTAACAATATTTGGGTCAGAGGTAAATAAACCGGTAATCCGAACCCTGTTTCTTCCAGAAGCAATTTTTACAGAATCCATTTTTCCGGAGTAAATGATCGATCCTCCTGACATGTATTTTGATTTGAAGTCGTCTATTTTAGAGCAGGCGCCGGTTAGTAATACCAGCAAGGCCGCTATATAGTAAGTGATTTTATTGTGCTTCATCTGTGTATTAATTATTTGTTTGGGAATAGTGTTATCAACCGTCATAGAACCTGCATCGGTTGATGTTAATTACCCCATAATGTAAACTCACCTATATTTATGAAGTACGAGCCTTGCCAGTTCGATAAACTTCTTATTCTTATATAACGGTAAGCTCCCAGTCCGGTAGGGAAATTAAACTGCCAGCCGTTATAAGCCTGGTTTTGGTCGTCGGTTGTTTCGGTTTGATAAGCCGAACCCGATGGTTTTACCACATGGCAGGTAGTTAGTTTTGTCCAGGTAGGATCAGACAAAATATCCGGCTCGGGATTCTTCAGATCGGGCGAGTTGGAACCCCATATCTCAAAATCTTTTACATTCCCTCTCACATAGTAGTAGTTGCCAACTTCCTTGTAAGGGTTCACCTGCATACGGCTTAATATATGCGCCGAGCCCATATCGATCGTTACGGTTTGCGGAGTGGTAGCGCTTTCAACAGTAAACAAACATTGAGGCCAGCCGGGATGAAAGTTGTTATCCCAGATGTAGGAAACGTTTGTCCATCCGCCATTATTCAAAATGGTAGCATCATTAGGTAATACGAGGTTACTCCATTTTGTTTTATCCTGTTGTTGTTCGAACAGGGGCGTAAGCGATAGCACCAGCGTATCGGAATAATGCAGCCATCTGTCTCTTACAGTAAAAGCATATTTTCTTGTTACAGCGGGCTGGCTTCTTACCGAAGCTGTAATGACCGGCAATTTGCTGTAAGTATTTTCCATACCTGCTGTTTGTACCCATTTTCCATCGCCGGTAGTATCTACCATGGGAATAATGGCCAGGTTATCTTCTATTGGATTATTACAGGTAAGATCGAACCCGCCAAAAGTTGCCAGCACCGAAAGCGATCTGCGGGCCAGTATATAACCGGGGGTTAATGGATTTACAGTAACACTAACCGGTTCCGAAGCTACTTCACTTGAATTAACAGCGTACAGTTTTACCGTATGCGCCAGCGTATCGCCAAAGCCATCGACCAACATGGTGTTGGTGTAATGCGATGCTACCACTTCATTGTTAACGCCCGGCGATATTTCGTATACGGCTTTCACGTACAGCAAATCTTTATTGGCCGGTAATGAATACGTGAGTACTGCTTTTCCGTTTTGGTTCACAACCGTTACGCCCGATACAACACCGGGAGCTGTGGAATTTTTGTCGTAAGGGGTGTTCAATGTTTCGCGCTTACAGCCGGCGCCTGCAACAAATAACAGCGCTATATATAAGAAAGTGGTTGTTTTTATTGTTTTCATCGTAGAAGCAATTTTGTGATTGAAAATTTTCTCCGGTACCATTACCAGTTGGGGTTTTGTACCAGGTTGGGGTTAACCAATAGATCATTGTCCTGTATAGGCCATAAATAATCACGGGGTGTTACAAAATGCCTCGAATAAAATGTCAGTTCACGATAATATACATCGGCGGTGCGTCCGGTTCTGTCCCATCCTGTTATATTGCCCGACAGTTCCTGTGAGGCCTGTTTCCAGCGTAACAGATCCCAGTAACGCTGGCCTTCAAAGCAAAGCTCGATGCTGCGTTCTCTTTGAATAATAGATCGCATACCTGCCTGCGTTGTATATTTGGTAGGGTTGGTGCTGAAGTTAGCCCATGAGCTTTGCACTGTTTGCAAACCTGCGCGTGCCCGCACCCTGTTAACATAGTCATATACATCGGCTGAAGGGCTGCCACCGGCTTCGTTCAATGCTTCGGCATACAATAAGTATAAATCGGCCAAACGCATTTCGGGGTATGGATAAGGAGGAAATGTATGGGTGTTCCAGTCCATATGCCAGTTCACCACTTTCTTCATAAAATAACCGGCAATAGGTACAATGGAGTTTTGACCAAATTCGCCTGCACGCGAAAACAGGTAAAAAGTGTTTTCGTCGCTTTTTGAAGGGCTGTTGGCCATATACCAGATGCACCTGTCGAATCCCAGGTTGGCATAGTACCTTGGTTCCCTGTCGAAGTTCAGCCTGGCTGTTTGTTCGGCTTCTTTCAAATTGAAACGTTCGTCGTGTGTTACTGTACGTAAGGCCGCTATGCCTGAAAAATCGAGCGTTTTGTCTTCGTCGATCGGAACGCCGTTTTTGGTATAGAACATTTTTGCAGCTTTGATAGTAGGTCCCATCGCTGCGCCGCCATACGTAACCCCGTTATTAGCTACAAAAGCTCTGTCGAAGGGGGCTGCGCCCATACGTTGAAAAAAAAGATTGTAACCACCGAGGTTGTTTACCGTAAGGCCCCATATCAGTTCGCTGTTCCAGGGTTCGCTAAATGAGTTTCGGATGCTCATTTGCTTCATCGTAGTATCAGAAAGCCTGAAAGCCTGTTCAGGGAAAGTATATAACTTAATACCCTGCGATTCGCAAACATCTATCGCTGCTTTACAGGCGGCTGCAGCCTTTTGCCATTTGGCTACGCTGTAAGTGGGGTTGAATAATGCCACACCGTCTTTGTCTTTAAAAGAAGCGAAATCAGAATTGCCATTGTATAAGGGGCTGGCAGCTGTTGTTAACAGGCGTGCTTTTAAACTTAATGCAATAGGCCTGGTAATACGGCCGAGTTCTGATGCTGTATTGGTAATGATTAAAGGTAGTTTGGCGGCGGCTGTATCGAGCAGGTTGGCAATATAGTTTACTACACTGTCTACCGGTTGCCGTTTAACATGCACTTCGTTTAATGACGCGTCGATGGGCAGGTTTTTATCGATTACCGGAATAGGGCCGTAAGCTCTGAACATCATAAAATGGTAAAATGCTTTCAGGAACTGAGCTTCGCCTATCCACCGCACGCGTGTATCGATATCAAGGTCGGGCACTTTACTCGGGTCGCTGATATTTTCCAGAAATGCGTTGCAGTCTCTTATCGCTTTATAATTCGCATTACCGCCTCTGGTGCCGTTCATATAATTGGCAATCGGGTTCGATGTATTTTGTCCGCCCCTGGGTAATTGTACAACATCGTTGATGTACATATTAATAGCGTTATCCTCGATCCAAACTTCATCGCCGTTGGTAAGTCCCACGTTATACGTAGGGTCTACATCGATGGGCATGTACGAGTAGCAGGTAAATAAATACTTCTCCGCTTCAGTTTTGGAAGTAAAGGCATTATTTATAGTGGCCACATTGTCGGGCACTACATCGAGGAACGCTTTTTTACAGGAAATAAATGAAAATAATACTGCCAGTACAAAAATTGCCGGGTTGCTGAACAAGGCCGCGGTCCGGATATATTTATTATGGTGCATTTTAATAATAGTTTTTAGTTTAGCGATTTAGAATCCCACCAGTACTCCTGCGTTAACTACTTTTTGAACGGGATATCCCAGGCCTGATGCTCCCATTTCAGGGTCCCAGTATTTGAAAGCGCTAAAAGTGAATAAGTTGGTGCCGTTTACGTACATACGCAGTTTGGTCAGGCGCATTTTCTTCAATAACATATTGGAAAATTCATATCCTATTTCGGCTGCTTTAAGGCGCATAAACGAACCATCTCTTAACCACCAGCTTGAAGCCTGATCATTATTCTCTGAAAAATTATTGTTGAACCGTGGCCAGAAAGCATAAGCGTTTCTATGATTTTCAGACCAGTGGCTATCGGCAATCACCTGCAGTAATCCATTCTGATTGGCAAAGGGGGTAATATCTGCAGGGCTGATCAAAAAAGAAGTTCTGGCCGAACCCTGGAAAAATGCGCTGACATCGAATCTCTTATATCCTGCCGAGAAACCAAATCCAAATACAATTTCAGGTGTAGCAGGTAAGCCCAGCGGCACATAATCCAATACACTTATTTTGCCATCGCCATTTACATCCCTGTATTTTATATCACCTGCCAGTATATTTCCAAATTGTACAGGCGAGTTATTAACTTCTGCCTGATCGGTAAACAATCTTTCTGCAACAAGTCCGTATATCTGGCTCATTGAATTACCTACCCTTGTAAGGTTTTTGTTATTATCGGCATAAACGGGTTCTTCATTAACAAGCACCTTGCTGGTGGAATAGGTAAACGTACCGCGTGTTTGAATCCATAATGAGTGTGACAACGATTTATGGTAATCGAGCGCCACATCGATTCCCTTGCTTGAAGCTTTTCCCACGTTCGAAGAAATGGCTGCCTGTAATCCCATCGATGTAGGAATGGTATTGCGCACCATCAGGATGTTGCTGCGAAGTTGCTTATAGGCATCTACGGTAACTTTCAGATCGCGAAACAGCGTAAGGTCCATACCGAGGTTGGTTTGCCGCGATTTTTCCCAGGTGATGTTCTGGTTTTCATAACGGCTGGTATATACTGTTGGCCTGCTATACGTGAAGTTGGTACCAAAGTTTCCTACGCTGGTACCATCTAAGCCAACCTGCGATAAATAGAAGAAGCGATCGGCTGAGTTACCTATCTGATCGTTACCCACCAGTCCGTAGGTAAATCTGAATTTCAGGTTGTCTGCGACTTTGAGCAGGGGCTCAAAGAATTTTTCGTTAGATACCACCCAGCCGGCGCCAATAGAAGGGAAAAAGCCAAACCGGTGATTGGCTGCAAAACGCTCGGAACCATTATACCCAAAATCATATTCTATCAGGTAACGATTGTCATAACCATAGGTAAACCGGCCCGATACTCCTTCATTTCGTGCGGGAAGAGATAACTGTAGGTTGGCGGCGTTGCCGGTAATATAATTCCTGAATGTACCGATGAGCATACCCCCAACACTGTGTTTATTGTTGAATGTTCTTGAATAATTAATAGCTCCTTCACCGTAGGTGGTGCTGTTTACATAATTGGCGCCTGCGCTATAGGTTAAATATTCGGTTGGTACCGCAAACGGGTTGCCGCTGCTTCCGTCGTTGATAAGACTGATACCCAAAAATTTGCCATCCAGCGAATTTGAGGTATAATAGTAAGGGCTAACCTGACGGGTAACCGAAAAATTGGCATACCGCATGGTGTAAGCCATAATTCTGGCCGATAAACCCGGCGTAACAGCATCGAGGTTTTGGTTTATTCGCAATTGGGCGGTTAAGGTACTTGTATTGGTAGCCTGAAAGCCCGAGAGCGACGAAGCATAGGGGTTCGTGTATAATGCATTGGTTGAACCCGGCATAATGGCATTTCCAAACAGCGGGTGATTTACATAAGGCAATAAGGAAGAGGGGTACACTGCCGGAAAAGCAACCGGGTTGCTCCATATGGCATTATGGTATACGCCAGCGCCTCCGCCAATAGGACCATTATAATCGTCAAATTCACCCTTGAGGCTTACCTGGGCTTCTGTGGTTTTGGTTAGCGACAGGGTAACGTTCGATAAAATAAAATAGGATTGCAGTTTAATATTGTTGCTAAAGCCATTCAATTCATTTTCTTTCAAATTGCCGTTAGTGCGGTTGTAGCTCATTGCGAGGTAATACTTCATCCTTTCTGAACCGCCGCCAATATTTACATTGGCCCTTTGGTTATTCGTGCTTTTTTTAATTAACTGGTCGATCCAGTTATTATTGGGATATATTAAGGGATCGTCGCCATTGGCCGTATGATCGATTTTATTTTGCGAATACAGCAATGCACCCAGCGGGTTTCTTGTAAGCACGCCCTCATTGGCGAGTGTCATGAAGGAAATATTGTCGGCCAGTTTAATATTCTGCGTGTTGGATGAATTAGAGTTTTCAACACGGATATTGAATTTCATTTTGCCGAGCTGCCCTGTTTTGGTGGTGATCAATATGACTCCATTGGCGCCTCTTGCGCCATATAATGAGGTGGCCGTTGCGTCTTTTAGTATTGAAAAACCGGCAATGTCATCGGGCTGCAGTCTGGCCAGGTCGGTAGTGCTTGATTCTATACCGTCGATTAAAATCAGCGGGTCTATTTTACCTGCTCCAAAGGTGCCTACTCCCCTTATAAAAAACGAGGCATTATCCTGGCCCGGTTCGCCACTGCGCTGATAAGAAATAAGGCCTGCTATTCGTCCTGCGAGCATGGTGGTGAGGTTGCTCGTTGGGCCTTTCAGCTCTTTGGGTTCAATGGTAGTAATGGAACTGACCACAGTTGTTTTTTTCTGTGTGCCATAAGCTACTACTACCACATCGTCGAGGTTTTTGGCAGATGTAAACAGCTTTATTGTTATAAAATCGTCTGTACCAATAGTAGTTTCCTGGGGAATATAACCTGTAAAGGAAACGATCAGCACTTTGTCGGAATCGTTTACCTGCAGCTTAAAATTTCCGTAACTGTCTGTTGTTGTACCACGGCTGGTTCCCTTGATATTGACGCTGGCTCCTGCTAATGGCTTTCCATCTGATGAGGTTACATTACCACTAATGATTCTAATAAAAAGGGGAATATGTATGGGCTTTTTGGCGCCGGGATTATCTTTCTCTTCGTCGGCTATCGGAAATAGCAGGATCTGGTTGTCGAAAATCTTATACCCGATATTGTTGGGCCTTAACACGTCTTCGAAGAAGTCGGATAATTTTTTATCAGTAGCGTCACAGGTAATCTTTCTTTCGGCTTTGATCAACGCTCTGCTGAAGATAAATTTGATCCCTGCCTGCTTTTTGACCTCAGCAAGAATCGTTTTTATTTCCATATTCCGGGCATTGATAGATACCCGTTTGTCTAAAATCTGCGCGTCGGTTTTATTGGCATATGCCGAGGCGACAAATGTTACAATCAGGCCAATTTGGGCAATCGTTATTCTCATTGCAGTTATTATATAAGCAGCAAATCGCTTTTTTTTCATAAATTCAAACAATTTTGTTCGTTAGCTTAATGTGTTCGGACAAATTCATAATCAGTCAATGGTTATGCAGCCAGCAATACCGCGAATATTGCTGGCTCTTTTTTAGTAGTCGTTATCAACTCATACGCAATAATTTAGGGGTTAAAAAGTTTTGGTTAACTGTTATTTATGGAACAGCCGTCGGGTGCTGGTTCAATTACATCCCTGGCCTTTTAATAATACGGTGGTTTCTTTTATTTCATAGGTTGTTTTGGTGCTTTGACAAATGGCGTCGAATTTCCGGTACAGGTTCTGTTCTGAAATGTCGCCGGTAAACGGACAATTCAAAATGGCTTCATTTTCAACTACTACCTTAATACCGTAAACATTTTCTATTGCGGTTACTACTTTCTGCAGCGGCGCATCTTCAAATACAAGGTCTTCTTTGGATATTTTTTTATTCTCTTTTTGAATAAGAACGGGTTCGTCTACAATGGAAGTTTCAAATACATTTCTCTCTCCCGAATAAACCACTTTCTGATTGGGAGTGAGAATGACCCCATTACCTTTTCTATGATCAATATTATTTGTTGTAGTGGGTTGTTCATATACTTCAACCCGGCCTGTAACTACTTCAACTGTTACGCCTTTGCCCGGAATGTCGGTTTTTACCTTAAAACTGGTACCCAGTACTTTAGTAACTATTCCGTTGGCATGCACCATAAATGGTTTCAAAGGGTTTTTGGTGATTTCAAAAAAGGCATCGCCGCTTAAATACACTTCTCTTGTTTTGATACTGCCAAACGAAGGAGCATAACTTATTCTGGCGCCTTTATCGAGCGTTATCCGGCTGCTATCGCTTAATATTACCGAAAGCGGAATTCCGGAAGTATTGATCGTTTCAACCAGGGCGGTTGGGGATTGCTTTACCAGCGTATTATAGGTGTAGTCGGTTTTTTTGTTTACAGGCATTTTATTCACCAGCATCCAGATGCAGGCTGTAACCAATAACACAGAGGCTGCAATACCTACCGCATACCGCATGAAACGGCCTTTATGGGCTGGTGTATTTGGCTGAGGCACAACAACAAGAGGTGTTTGGTCATTAAGCCTCTCCAGTGTTTTGGCGATGATCTCATCTTTTTTATACTGGTTTAATTTTTCCATTTTTATAGTAAGTGACTGCACCACTTCTTTTGCCTGGCTAACAACAATTCTTTTTTCAGGGTGTTGTTGCAACCAGTTTTCCCAAAAAGCAATTGAATTGTGATCGGGCGATAAAACCCAATCGCGAAATTGTTGATCCCAGATAAAATCTTCTGTTGAATAATTTTCATAATTGATGGTATTCATATAGGCATGTAGAGTTATATAGATAGAGACCGAAGCCGAAGGCAGATACCCTTTTTTTAAGAAAAATATTTTTACTCCTTAATTAAGTGTCATGCAGACATAATTCAGGTGGAATGCAAAAAAGGAAAGGTTGGGTTATTTGCGAAGGGTGGAAACGTGTTGGGCCGCTGCGATACCAAGGCAGGTAAGTGTAATGATTGTCAACGCAATAGTACCGTTGGTAGAACGCAGATTTTTCAAGGCTTTTTGAAGCAGGTTAGAAACTGCCTGGGGACTGATTTGCATAATATCAGCAATTTCATCCCGGCTCAGATTCTCAAAAAATTTGAGGTATATAATTTCTTTTTGCCTTTTGGGCAAAGCTGTAATTAAGTGATTGATTTTATGGGCAATAATCTTCGACTCTTCCTGTTGTATTAAAGTGTGTTCGATAGAAAATTCAAAATCAAATCCGGGCGATTCGTTGTCGGTGAAAGAAACAATGGGGATTTTTTTTGTGAGCCTGGCTTTTCTGTGTATCATTCTTCGCAGGGAAGAAAATAAGTACGACTTAAGATTGAGCGGGGTACTCAGGAAGTCCCTTCTTTGCCATATGCCAATGAAAAGGTTCTGAATGCAGTCTTCTACAAGGGCCCGGTCTTCGGTAAACCGTATACCATAATTATACAGGGCATCCATGTAAAGATCCATAAGGCTGGCAAGAGCGGTATTATCGCCTTGCATCATTAACTGCCAAAGATGATTATCGTCTTTGGGGGCAAAGTCTATTTGTCTGATTATGGCCAATGCAGTTCGTTCTGGTTAAAGTTTCAGATGGGTAACCTGGTTAAATATTACGCTACTTTATCAAATATAAGGACATAAGACCTGAAGAAGTGTAAATAGTTTAAAATGTATTTTCAACAAATAAATAAAAACCCTGATTGCGCGTTTACCAAAATTGAAAATTTGAGGGGTTGTGAAAGCTTCAATTGTTTGATTATCATATAATAATTAAATTGGCTTATTATAAGTATAATATATAAATCCCAGGGCTTCTTTAAATGACATCCACTGATGTTTAACGGTCTACGAAAAATGCCCCGCCTTATAAGCTTCCACATATTCCCGGTAATCTTTTTTTACCTGCTGTGCATATTGATGGGCATAATCAATAATTGGTTTGATCCAGTGAGATTCGTTACCGAATGCAATCAGTTCATCGGCATTGGCAGCGCCCTGGCGGCCTGAGCTTCTAAGCTGGGCAGAGGCTGTAAGCATAGCCATATTTTCTATTACCTGCTCTATATCGGTATACCTGTTGGCAAGCGTGGTGAAATTGATCTTATCGGCTGTTGGCTGCATTTCTTTTATAACATACGATTCGTTGTTGAAATTGGCAGTGCCCAGCAATGCCGGTGAAATATTTTGCATCCGTTCCTGTATGGCCACCACACGTGCTGCTTCGTTTGCCCATGCAGGTTGATCAATGGGCAACCATGATTGAATAACAGCCGGTAGCGACTGTTTCATATCCATCAGCAGAAATTTTCCGTTCGAGTCTTTTTTTTCTACTAAAAAAATATATCGCTTTACGCCAATGCTTCCTGTTCCGGCAATACGAAACCCCGCATCGATAACTTGATAGCGCTTATTATGATTGGCCCGTTCCGTTAACCAACTGTTTAGGTGATCGCACAATGCCGGCTTTAATTGTTTATCAATTTTAAACAAACGTTTTTGATCTATGCGCAGCATCAGCCTGCCATCTTTTTTTATGGCGCGTTCACGGATCAGTTCTTTTTGTTTGCGCTTGCATACTTTGTCGAGAAAGGTTTTTACAATGCCGCTGGCTGTTTGTGGTTCAATGTAGCGGGCGCGGCCTTTGCTGAGGGTAGTAGCATAGGTTTTTAAAAACAGGTTGCCCAAAGCGATCATCTCCTTCCCGTCTGCATCCATTGTTGCCAGCGCAACAAAAATGCTGTTTACCATGCGAACCAGCTCCCAGGCAGCGGGAGCGAGGGCGCCTTCATCAAAATCGTTGAGATCGAAATACACAAGCCGGTTATCACCCTTATAACTGCCAAAATTTTCAAGGTGCAAATCGCCGCAAATCCAGGTAAGTGGCGAAGCGGGCAAAACAGCGGCTTTTGAAAGGTCTTCATAAAACAGGTGAGCCGTTCCTCTGAAAAAACAAAATGGATTGTTGGCCATTACCCCGTATTTGATGGCTGTATAGGTTGGAATTCTGTTGTTGTTGAATTGAAGTATACGGTCTGCTACAAACACCAGGAATAGTTTTGGAGTAAGATACAGCATTTTTAAGTCCTTTTTTATTAGGTTTGCAAGGCCATTGGGCATTAACTTATTGATAACAAAGAAGAAGTATAAATTACTTCGGCAAAACCTTTTAAAAAGAAAAACATCACGGTTATGAAAAAATTTATTTTAGCTGCAGGTCTTTTATTGGGTATGGTTGGATTCAGCGTAGCACAAACAGCCCCCGCCAAAAAAGAACCCGCCAAAAAAGAAGTAAAACAAACTGCACCTGCTAAAAAACAGGAAGCTGCTCCCACCAAAAAAAATGGTACGCCCGACATGCGTTACAAAGCAAATAAAGCAGCGGCAGATACGACCAAAAAGATGAAAAAAAACGGTACGCCCGATATGCGCTATAAAGCAAACAAAAAGAAAAGTTAACGCCTGGTACATTTTGCCATCTGATAAAGATTATTAAAAGTCCCGCCGAATAAGGCGGGATTTTTATTAGCGGTCTGCAGCATGGATAATCATGGCGTACCTTTGTTTTCTTTTCACTTTGTACCATGGACGCAGAAAATGCCGGTAGCAAAACTTATCGTAAAATCATTCATATTGATATGGATGCATTTTATGCTTCTGTTGAGCAAAGAGATAATCCAGATTACCGGGGAAAAGCCATAGCCGTGGGCGGTTCGCCCGAAGGCCGGGGCGGGGTAGTGGCTACAGCCAGTTACGAAGCGAGAAAATATGGTGTGCGATCGGCCATGCCTTCAAAAAAAGCTTTGCAGCTTTGTCCGGGTATAATCTTTATCAGACCCCGGTTTGATGTGTATAAACAGGTGTCGGCACAGATCAGGGAAATTTTTCATAGGTATACAGATATTATTGAACCGCTTTCTTTGGATGAAGCCTACCTCGATGTAACAACCGATAAGCAAGGCATTGGTTCGGCCATTGATATTGCCAAAAAAATTAAAGAAGCTATTAAAGAAGAGGTAGGGTTAACTGCTTCTGCAGGCATTTCGATCAATAAGTTTGTTGCAAAGATCGCTTCCGACATGAACAAGCCCAACGGACTAACTTTTATAGGTCCTTCGAAAATTGAATCGTTTGTCGAAAATCTTCCGGTGGAAAAATTTTTTGGCGTGGGCAAGGTAACGGCACAAAAGATGAAGGGCTTGAACCTGCATACAGGGGCCGATTTAAAAAAGTTGTCAGAGGCCGACATGATCAGGCATTTTGGCAAAGTGGGCAGCTTTTATTTTAAAATTGTTCGGGGCAATGACGACAGACCTGTTGAACCCAACCAGGAAACCAAATCGGTGGGTGCCGAAGATACTTTTGCGCACGACCTTACGGATATACATGAAATGAATTCGGAGCTGGTTAAAATTGCACAGGTGGTTCACAATCGCCTGGCAAAATATCAGTTAAAAGGCAGAACCATTACTATAAAAATAAAATTCAGCGATTTTAAACAGATCACCCGCAGCAGATCGTTTCAGCAACCACTCAATGATGTGGAAACAATTACAACTACAGCAACAGAATTGCTCGCAGCAACCGATCTCACCGATAAAAAAATACGGTTGCTGGGTATAACGCTTTCGAATTTTTCGCAGCAATCAGGTAATGAAAATGCGTCGGGGCAACTGGCGCTTTTTGATAAATAGCGCGCAGTGAAGCGAAATAGATAACATGTTCGGCGAAATAGCACACATTGACTTCGATGTAGAGCACATTGCCCCCGATGTAGATAACATGAGCGGCGAAATTGATAACGTTGCCCTCAAAGTAGCACACATTTCCTTCGATGTAGCGCATATTTCCTTCGATATAGATAACATGAACGGCGAAATTGATAACATTGCCCGCGAAATAGCGCACATTTTTTAAAATGTGCACTATTTTTAAGCGCTGCGTGTCAACTTTTTGTTTTTTGTTTACAACATTGCCGGTTTGTGTGCATACATTGAAGCAAATGTGCGCTACAATGCCGCCTTGCGTTCAAACAATGCCGCCTTGCATACCTGCATTCGCATTTTTGTGATTTACATTTATGATTTTATTTGCTACAATTATAATTTGTGCCCTACAATGCACTTTTATGTTTAAACAATACCGGTTTGCATATAAACATGAATGTTGCAGGGAGTTGCATGAAGTTGGGCTGGCGTTGCTTTTTTAAATTACGTATTGCAAAGCGAACGTTCTTTAGGGAACAAAACGTCATTTATTTATCAGCCAGCTCAATCCACACGGGTGCATGGTCGCTTGTTTTTTCCCAGCCGCGAACATGACGGTCAACACCGGCGGCATTGAGGCGTTTGGCAATTTTTGGGCTCAGTAAAAAATGGTCGATGCGTAAACCGGCATCGCGGCCATAGGCATTGCGGAAGTAGTCCCAAAACGTATATATCTTTTCTTTCGGGTATAGTTTCCTGATAGCATCTGTCCAGCCCTGTTTCACAAGCGTTGCAAAAGCTTCGCGTACTTCTGGTCTGAACAACGCATCATCAACCCAGCGCTCGGGTTTATAAACATCCAGATCGGTAGGCATTACATTAAAGTCGCCGGTAAGTATCACAGGCATTTTCGATGCAAGCAATTCAGCAGCATGCAATGTAAGGCGCTGGAACCACTTCAATTTATAATCGAACTTAGGACCGGGTGCGGGATTGCCATTGGGCAAATACAAACAACCGATCACAAAATCATGCACCGTGGCTTCAATATAACGGCTGTGTATATCTTCAGGATCGCCCGGAAGCACCCGCCTGATTTCCTGTGGTTGAGCTCCGCGCGCCAGAATAGCTACGCCATTCCAGCTTTTTTGTCCGTGCCATAGGGCATTATAACCTGCATCCAGAATTGCTTTTTCAGGAAACTTTTCGGGTGGCGCTTTTAGCTCCTGCAGGCAAACAACATCGGGCTTTGCTTCATTGAGCCAGCGAAGCAACACCTGCAGGCGTCCGTTCACGCCATTCACATTATAGGTAGCTATTTTCATAACAAAGTGGATCTGAACTAAAAATGTTTTCTAACCCTTCTTCTTCAAATCAATATTTATTTTATTTGAAAGTTACTGCAAATTTTGCTTTAACTTATATCTATTCACCTTCTTAAACCGACCATTGGTCAAACATATTGGGGGTAAGCAAATGGGGCGGGTAAGTTTGTAAAAAATCAACAACGTATGAGAAGCACACCTTTAATCATTGTATGTTTTTTGCTTATCCATAAATCCTTTTTATTTGGGCAAACTAACCGGGGGAAGGCCAAATACCAACCGAATGTCGAATGGCCTGCGTATGGTAATGATGCAGGCGGTACACGGTATTCGCCTTTACAACAGGTAAACGACCATAATGTATCGGCACTGAAGGTTGCATGGATATATCAAACCGGCGAATTAAAAACCTATGAAGGTACCAATGCCATAAAAAAGGCGGCTTTTGAAGCTACACCGTTAATGATCGGTGGCTCCCTGTATTTCAGTACGCCTTCTGCCAGGGTATTTTCATTGGATGCAACTACTGGTAAACAGCAATGGGTGTTTGATCCGAAAATAAACCTGCAGAAGGATTATTCAGAAATAACATCACGAGGGGTTTCGGCCTGGCCTGCCGGCGGCGTATCAGCAAAAAGAATTTTCATAGCCACTATTGATGGCCGCCTGATTGCGCTGGATGCAAAAACAGGCAAGCCTGTATTGTCATTTGCGAAGGGCGGTACTATAGATCTTAAAACAGGAGTAGGTAACGATATCAGCGTAACATCTCCACCTGCTATTATTGGAAATAGTGTAGTGGTTGGTTCTTCCCTTGGCGATAATCAACGTTTTGATTATTCACCCGGCACAGTGAGGGCTTATGATGTAATTATAGGTGCGTTAAAATGGAGCTGGGACCCCATTCCGCGCGACTCTGTTGATAAAGCGTGGCAAACCTGGAAGGGGCCGAAGGCCCACCAAACGGGAGCGGCCAATGCGTGGGCTGTACTATCTGCCGATGAAGCACGTGACCTTGTTTTTGTTCCCACCAGTTGTCCAAGCCCTGATTATTACGGAGGAGAGCGACGCGGGCAAAATTTATATGGTAATTCTATTGTGGCATTGCGTGCTTCAACCGGTAAAATGGTATGGTATTACCAGGTGGTTCATCATGATCTGTGGGACTATGATATTGCAGCGCAACCAATACTCTCTGAAATTAATAAAGATGGTAAAAAAATTCCGGTAGTAATGGTTGGAACCAAAATGGGCCATGTTTTTGTTTTGAATCGCGAAACCGGAATACCTGTATTCCCTGTTGAAGAGAGGTCTGTTCCCGCTTCTGACATAGCTGGTGAAGAAACTTTTGCGACCCAGCCATTTCCCGTATTGCCAAAACCGTTAGGTATTCAACGTATTTCTGAACAGGATGCCTGGGGCACAACAGATGCAGAGAAGGAAGATGCCCGGAAAAGAATAGCGCTGTTTGTTAATAAGGGTATTTTTACTCCGCCATCTTTCAAAGGTTCCATGATGACACCGGGAAATGCAGGTGGCATTCATTGGGGAGGTATGTGTTTCGATCCGAAAAACAATTTATTAATCACTAATATTAACCTATTGCCTGCCGTTATACGAATGTTTCCGCGCGAGCAAATGGCAGCCGCTGAAAGTGAGAACAAAGAATTGATAAGAGCTGAAACCGGCATGCAAACAGGAACGCCTTATATAATGAAGCGGGATTATCTTTTTACAATAGGAAGCAATGGTTTAATGATGCAAACAAAACCACCATGGGGCACTTTGATTGCTATAGATATGAATACAGGAGAAAAAAAATGGGAAGTACCATTGGGATATATGCTTGATCCCCAAAAATACCCCGGCGCTGAAAAGTGGGGCTCGCTGAATTTTGGTGGCGCTTTTGTAACGGCAGGTAACCTAATATTTGTAGCTGCTTCGCGCGATGGTCATTTACGCGCTTTCAATGCCCAAACCGGTGCTGAGCTTTGGAAATACTTATTACCTGCGGGTGGGCAGGCTACGCCTATGACCTATGCCATTAACGGAAAGCAATATATTGTTATAGCAGCCGGAGGCCATGGAAAGTTTTTTACAAAGCAGGGCGATTATGTAATTGCTTTTGCATTGCCCTAATTAAATTCCTTTTAACATTTACCGGTTGGCAAAGCCAAAAAAATCTTTTTAATTTAGGATTACCATTTCACATTCAAAATTGTGAAGGTCCTGTATGGACAGTTTCCGAAGGCCGCGTCCTTATTATTTCCTCATATTATTTTTTCTTTTTATCACTTCCTGTTCGAATAAGCAACACCGCCGTGTTGAACGCGCTTATTATTACTGGCGAAGCGGCGATGCTACTTCGAACGAACGTAAATTTTTAAAGCAACAGGCTATACAAAAATTGTATGTGCGGTTGCTCGATGTAGACTGGAGTGAAGTGCAGGGACCCATTCCTTTGAACGGGGCCGGCATAGAGGGCATGCAGTATGAGCTGGAGCGGTACGATACATTCCACGTACAAATGGTGCCGGTAGTATTTATTACCAATAAAACTTTTGAGCGAAGTAACGAAGGCGATATTCCGGTACTGGCAACGCGCCTTGTACGGCGTTGCCTGCCTTCATGGGATTCAACTGATATCAGGTATGAACAGAGCCATTGGGTGGGCAATTGGGGTGGCCCTGCACGGCCAAAAGAAATACAGTTTGATTGCGATTGGACGGTAACAACAGCGCCAAAGTATTTTCAGTTTTTGAAAGAAGTGAGGCATCTGATTCCTGATAGTATACAAATCTCCTCCACCATCAGGCTGCACCAGTATAAGAACTTCGATAAAACAGGAATACCCCCGGTTGATCGCGGCATGCTGATGGTATATAATATTTCTGATCCCAAACAGTATACACCCGGCCAATCGATATTCGAAGTCGACAAGGCAAAAGCTTATTTTACTGGTAAAAAGTATCCATTGCCATTGGATATTGCTTTGCCTGCGTGGTCGTGGTGCCTGATATACCGAAATAAACAATTTTACCAGATTGAGAATGGCCTTGGCGAAGCTGATCTGAAAGCACTTTCTTTTTTAAAACCGGCTGGTGATCACTTTTACAGGGTAATACAAGACACCGTATATCGCGATCTTTTTTTGCGGCCGGGTGACGAGATCAAGGCAGAAGGCATTGATGAAAAAAAATTGCAGCAGGCCGCTGATCTGGCTGCCAAAGCCGTGAATACCGACCACTTCACTGTATCGCTTTTTGAATTATCAGAAAACGAGTTCAAAAATTATAGCCATGAAACCCTTAACAAAGTGTATACTTCTTTCCGTTAGTGTGATAGCCATCATGCTACCAAAAAGAGCTGCCCGCGCCTGTGGCTTTGGTGCATCGCCGGGTGAATACCGGTTCTGGTTATTACAACCCGACCTTACCAATCAGCCCGATCTTACACCATTTTATTTCGCAACCACCTGGTTATATAAGCAGGATATAAATGCGGCCAGGGAATTATATCCCCAACAAAATAATCAGGAATGGTTCGATGTAATAAAAGGGAATGCAGCTAAAAAAGATATTGATACCTTATTAAACGGAACAGATCCGCAATATTATTTCGACAGGCAGCCACAGTTGGCAAAAGCAAACAGCTTTATGCGGTTTTTAATGAAACCGCATAACAGGGAATTGCTCCGGTATGTAACGCTAAGCAAGAAGGTTGAACAGGTGGCTGCCAACCCCGATCCCTGGGAAGAAGATAATTTTCCTAATAATAATATCAGCCGGGTGATCAAAGAAGCCGAAACGTTGTATGCTGAAACACATGCTCAATTTATAAAACTACGCACGGCTTTTCAACTGATGCGTTTATATGCCCGTAATGGCGAGCGGGAGTATGCTAACAGCATATATGATAGATGGATTGAACCGGTAAAAACAACAAGCTGGGTAAAAACTGCCGCTTTATATGAAAAGGCAGTCAATACAAACGGTTATGAAGGAAATTATTTACTGTCGAAAGTGTTTGATAATGGCGGATATCGTAAAACCCATTGCCTGGCAAGGTTCAATACAAAATGGCTCGACAGCACCCTGCTATTGGCCCGGAATAATCATGAACGAAATGTATTGAAGGCTATGACGGCGTTTAATTATTCGGGCAGAAGTTTGTATATAATTAAAGGTATTTATCGTTCTGAACCCGGTTATAATGAATTGCCATTTTTGTTGCTGAGAGAAATTAATAAGGTAGAAGACTGGCTGTTGACCAGCCGGGTAACCGGCTTTGGCATGCCGGCGGTTTACGGTACAGATTATTATGGCAATTACTCATACCTCAACAATATTGCCGGTAATTATAAAAAAGACCAGGCCTATGCGAAAGAGCTGTATAATTTTTTGCTGCAAATGATAAGCGATCAAAAAAGCAGCCAGCCTGCTTTATTGCATTTGTATGCTGCACACCTGTGTTTAATAAATGAAGATTATACCGGTTCTGCCAGGCACCTGCAGCAGGCGAAAGCCATTAAAGGACTTCCGCGCAATGTACAAACACAAATAGCTATCAATACCTACCTGCTTCACCTCGAAAATAGGTTTGACAAATCAACCGAAAATGAGTTCATGCATATTATTAAATCAAACGATCGCCGGCTGGGAATTTATGATCCTGATATTATGAAAAATCAACTGGTGTTATATTCTGCCCGTAAAATGATACGAAAGGGTGATCGCGCAAGAGGACTGATGTTATTAAGCAGAACCAATCGCGCCATTGATATGTTGCCTGGTGTTGGTTATAAAGGATTGTACCAGGAAATTGAGGATGTAGCTGAGGAAAAAGACTATGACCAGATGTTGCAGGTGTTGCATAAAACTAAAAAGAGTGCATTTGAACAGTTTATTACCATCAGCCATTTTCGTTCGCCCTTAGAGAATTATAATGATATAAACCAGGATATGTGGAGTGACAACAAGTTACGCGATTGCAAAGCCGGCTGGTACATTCGCCATCACCGGTTAGAAGATGCATTGGCAACCCTGCAACAAATTCCAGATAGCTTTTTTACGGCATATCCTTATGATCCTTATCTGGGCGGCGATGCTTTTTTTCTGAATATAAATGACCAGCATACAGCAGCCAAAGAAGATAAACGATCGCTTAATAAAAAGCAGGTAATTGAAGAAATGATAAAACTGCAGCAATTGGCAACAAAAGATAAGCGCAAGGCGGCAGCCTGTTATTATCAGTTAGCCAATGCATGGTATAATATGACCTGGCATGGTAAAAACTGGCTGATGGTACGGCAATGGTGGTCGTGTGCTGAACCAGACTATGATAACCTGATGCTAAAAGATAAACAGTTTTATGATGATTATTATGGTTGTAAGCAGGCAAAACAATTTTACCTGAAAGCCATGGAGGCAACAAAAGATAAAAAGCTGGCAGCCCTTTGTTTTTATATGACTCAGCAGTGTGAAAGAAACAACAGGGAATACAGGAACGCATTTAAAAGTAGCCGGTGGTATGATGGAGTTATTAAAGACCCGCAATGGCCGAATTATTTAGGCGCCGCCCGGAAAGGAATAGATATGTCGTATTATAAATCGCTCGTAAAAGAATGTGAGTTGTACAGCAGCTTCATTAAACAATACGATAAACGCCCATGGGCTACAAATTAATACACCTGTTTGTAGCAATATCATTATCTTCATACAAACCATGATAATGAAAAAAGTATTTCATCTTACAATAATTACAATTTGTTTACTGTGCTATACAGGTTTTGCACAGGCACAATCAAAAGGATGGATATCGTTGTTCGACGGTAAATCGCTCAACAACTGGAAGGTGGGTAAAAACGCCGGTACTTTTACAATTGAAAATGGAACAATTGTAGCACATGGCGAAACAGCCCACTTATTTTACGACGGACCGGTGAATAACCATGAGTTTAAAAATTTTCATTTTAAGGCCCAGGTGATGACAACCCCCGGCTCCAATTCAGGCATTTATTTTCATACTGTTTATCAGGAAGAAGGATGGCCCGCGAAAGGCTATGAAGCGCAGGTAAATAACTCGCATACCGACTGGCGCCGTACCGGTAGTTTATATGCAGTTGAAGACGTAAAAGATGTACTGGTGAAAGATAATGTATGGTTTACCGAAGAAATTATTGTTCAGGGTAAACACATAACTATAAAGGTGAACGGCAAAACAGTGGTAAACTATACCGAGCCCGATAACGTGCCACGGCCTGCCGATATGAAAGGCCGGCTATTAGATAAAGGAACTTTTGCTTTACAGGGCCATGATCCCAACAGTAAAGTATATTTTAAAAACCTGATGGTAAAAGTGTTGCCTGATTAACCCTGATATTTCTCTCCGAAAGTTCCAGCCCCTTTACTTTTAATTAATTCAGCCAACCACGGCTGTTGCTAAACCTGATTTGCACTCCGGCATTTTCGGGATAATATTATTTTTGCAAAAAAAAGCTAAACTATTTCAGCTTCTATTTGCCTGTACCAATATGCAACAGCAACAGTTAAGTGATGCAGAACTTTTACAGTTTATAAAGCAAGATGATACTGCTGCATTTAAAATACTGTACGACCGGTATTGGGAAAGCCTGTATGTAAAATCCTGCAAACGGGTTAATAAAGACGAAGCAAAAGATATGGTGCAGGAAGTGATGACTACCCTGTGGCGCAGGCGTAAAGAAATAGTTACACAAGACGATGGCAGTATAGGCCGTTATTTGCATACGGCCATAAAATACCGTGTGATAAGCCACTATGCCTTCACGGCCGCTGAAATACGTAACAACAACTTATTTGATGTATTGGAAAGTGACGTATATGTAAATACTATTGAAACCAGGGAGCTGAGCGAATTGCTTGAGAAAGCAATAAATAGTCTGCCGGCACGGATGCAGCAGATTTTCAGAATGAGTAGAGAAGATGATTGTTCCATTGCCGATATTGCCCGGCAACTAAACCTGAGTGAACAAACCATTAAAAACCAGCTAACCGGGGCGCTCAAAAGGATCAGGGAGTGGGTGAAATCAAACGACTATGGCGACTGGATGTTTCTCGTCATCCTTTTATACTATTCTTCCAACTGATACGGCAGTGGAATAAAACCTTCACATACTGCATTTTAGCTTTTAATACTGCTGACCGGCGACCGGCTGTTTCCTGGCCGTAAAATTTTTTTTCATTTCGAATAGTACCAACCCTCAATTTTTAAGATACATAATAAAATACTGTCGTCTGGAGCATAGGAACATAAAACAAATTCTGCAAAAATACCTTACCGGCCACGTGAGGCAGGAAGAAGCAACAGTCGTTGATAACTGGTATGATGCTTTTGAACAGGAAACACCTGTTCCTTTAACCGATTTGGAAAGAGAAACTACCAGGCAGCAGATCTGGGAAAAAATAGTCCCTGATCTGGTTGTTGAAAAAAAGCTGCGGCGAATACCCATGTACGCAAAAGTAGCTTCCTGGGCTGCCATTGCAATAGGGACCGTATTGCTGTTGTTCGTGCTGAAAAACAATCTGTGGCAGCGTTCACAGGCTCCTGCCTTTATTGTCATTACTACAAAAAATGGCGAAAGAAAAACCGTTACTATAGCAGATGGCAGCCGGCTAACACTAAACGCCGGCACCATTCTGCACGTATACAACGATTTTTCGCACACGCGAACAATTGACCTTGTTGATGGCGAAGTATTTTTTGATGTGCACAGAGATGAAAAGCGACCCTTTCAGGTACATAGCAGCGGGTTAACCGTTACCGTACTCGGCACTTCCTTCAACATTTCATCGTATACAGGGCTAAAAAAGTTTAGCGCAGGTGTTGTAAGCGGCACCGTACGCGTACAAAAAGATACGGCTACGCTGAACGTTTTGCACAAATCGCAACAGCTTATTTATGATAAGGAGCAGCATACCTATACCACTACGGTAACCGATGAATCACTGCTGGCATGGCGCGATGGCAAAGTAATACTGAATGATGTATCGTTCAGCGAAATGGTTGTTATCATAAAAAAGAATTTTGGGATAGATGTGTTCACGAATGACAACCGGATTTTAAATACAAAATATACAACTGAACTGTTTACTTCAATGACATCTGATGAGGCCATAGAAGTACTCGCAGCCATTCATAACCTTACAATAAAAAAAATAAACAACCGGATCTATCTGTATCAGCAATAATTTTTTGACCCGTGTTTTAACCAACTAATAATTTATATCTATGAGAAAATTGCTTGTCATTCCCGTTATTTTATTACTAACCATTGTACCGGCCGGTATGTCTGTTTTTGCAGGCGAAAGCCAGTTGCTTAAATCAACCATTGTAACACTGAAATTTAAAGGAGGCACACTCAATGCCGCCATCACCGAAATACAAAAGATCACGCGACTGTCGTTTGCCTATGACAAACAATTGCTTGATTCGTATCAGGTAGCCCGTTTTTCGGTTCAAAAGCAAACACTTGAAAATGTGTTGCAGCAATTGTTGCAAAACAAATCGTTAAGCTTTCGTGAAGTGAACCGGATCGTTGTTATCAGCAAAAAACAAACAACCGACGATCAACCCGCAGAGCGGGTTGTTAAAAAAGAAAAATCAATATCGGGTACAGTAACTGATGAAAATAACAAACCGCTTGCCGGGGTAACGGTTGGTGTTGGCGCCACTTCAACGATGACCTCAACAGATGCCACGGGGCGGTTTAAGATATTGGTAGAAAACGAAGATGCCGTGCTTATTTTTAGCTACATCGGCTATGGCAGTGAACAAATACCTGTTGCCGGTAAAACTATCATTAATGTACAGTTGAAACCCGGTATGAACAAAGAAATGGCCGAAGTGGCGGTGGTAGGTTTTGGTGCACAACGAAAGGTAAGCCTGGTAGGCGCACAGTCGACTGTAAATGTGGCTGAGCTGCAACAACCTGTTGGTAATGTAACTACCATGCTGGCCGGCCGTGTATCGGGCGTTGTGGGCGTACAGCGTTCGGGCGAACCGGGCAAAAGCGGTGCCGACATCTGGATCCGTGGCATCGCCACTTTTGGCGGTAACTCTTCTTCCCCGCTTATTCTGATAGATGGCGTAGAGCGCAGCATTAATAATATCGACCCCGAAGATATTGAATCGTTTACCATATTGAAAGATGCGTCGGGCACTGCCGTATATGGCGTTCGTGGCGCCAATGGCGTTATTATTGTTAAAACAAAATCGGGTAAAATAGGTAAACCACAGATATTTTTCGATTATAACGAAGGGGTGAACATGTTTACCAAAACCCCCGAAATGCTCGACGGCATTTCGTATATGAACCTTGTGAACGAAGCCAGAACCACCCGTAATCAAAGCCCGCTGTATTCGGATGATTACATCAATAAAACGAAAGCGGGAACCGAACCTTTGCTGTACCCGAATGTTGACTGGATGGACGCGGTGTTCAATAAGTTCGGTCATACGCGTAAAGCCAATCTCAATGCAAGCGGCGGCGTGGATAACGCCCAATACTACGTATCACTGGCTTACTTCAATGAAAGCAGCTTTTTGAAAACAGATAATATTGAACAATATAACTCATCATTAAAATACAACCGGTATAATGTTACAACCCGGCTAAACCTTAAACTTACCCGCACAACAAAATTAGATGTAGGGCTGCAGGGCTTTTTCTCAGGTAGGAACGCGCCTGCGTTAGACCCTTCGGATATATTTACCAGCGCTATGGCCATTCCGCCGGTTGCTTATCCCATCATGTATCCGGGAGGGTATGTGCCCGGCGTTGCCCCCAATGGCGGTTCACGAAATCCCTATGCTGATCTTACTACCCGCGGATATAAAAATGAATTTAAAAACCAGTTGTATTCGAACCTGCGTATAACACAGGACCTAAACTATTTTGTAAAAGGCTTAAGCGCTTCGGCCATGTTTGCTTTTGATAGTTACCATGAAGATACTATCAACAGATCCAAAAGAAAAGATACGTGGATGGTCGATCTTAGCAATCCGTATAAGGCAGATGGCACATTGAATTTACAACGTACCTGGACCACCAACCAGCCATACCTTGGGTATGATAGGAAAAATGGCGGTAACCGTCACTTTTATACCGAAGCATCTTTATACTACGACAGAACATTTGGCCGGCACCGGGTAAGCGGTTTGGGATTGTTTTATTCAAGCGATAAGACAAATGCCTTTGCCCTCGATTTTACCGGTTCCATTCCCGAGAGAACGGTGGGGCTGGCAGGAAGAACTACCTACTCCTATGATGACCGTTACTTTGCAGAATTTAATTTCGGTTATAACGGATCTGAATTGTTTGCACCTGAAAACCGGTTCGGCTTTTTTCCTGCTATTGGTGTCGGTTGGGTAGCATCGAATGAACGTTTTTTTGAACCGTTCAAAAACGTAGTCTCATTTCTGAAATTCAGGTATTCAAATGGTAATACAGGTCTGGGGCTTATCAATGGCCGGCGGTTTGCGTACCTCACCATTGTATCGGATGGGGCGCAGGGATACGATTTCGGAAGAAATGGTACTACCAATTCAGGCGGCATCACTGTTACTGATTATGCCACCAATGTAAAATGGAGTGAATCGAACAAACAGGACCTAGGTGTTGAAATTAAATTCCTGAACGACCATCTGTCGTTAATGGTAGATGTTTTTAAAGAACACCGCACCGGAATATTTCTGCAACGGCAATCTTCGGTGATCTTTATGGGATTGCAAAAACCGTTATGGGGCAATCTGGGTATTGTCGATAACAAAGGTATCGACGCCACACTCGACTACAATACACGTATAGGGGCCGTTACACTGAATGTGCGTGGCAACTTTACCTTCAACAAGGATAAACTGATAGAAGATGATATGCTGCCGCAGGCCTACCCCTGGATGGATCATAAAGGAAATAACGTTCTGGCGCGTTATGGTTATGTTGCCGAAAAATTATTTAAAGACCAGAAAGAGATAGATGATAACCCCGTGCCCGGCGACAGATCGAAAGTACTGCCCGGCGATATCAAATATAAAGACCTTAATGGCGATGGTGTAATTGACGCCTTTGATCAAACAAAGATCGGCAGGGGAGATGTTCCGTCACTGGTATATGGATTTGGATTTAACGTTAGTTATAAAAACTTTTCTGTTGGCGCCTTATTTCAGGGTATCGATAATGCCGACAGAATGTTAAGAGGCTCCGCCATTTTGCCTTTTAATAGTACCGATGGTTCCAATGCATTTGCTATTGCAGCCGACAGATGGACAGAGCAAAACCCGAATCCCCATTCATTTTATCCACGGCTGGGTTATGGCAGCGATATGAATGCCAACAATACCCTGGCCAGTTCGTGGTGGGTAAAAGATGTAAGCTTTATGCGATTGAAAACGGCACAGATAGCTTATAATCTGCCTTCTTCTTTATTGAACAGGGTAAGCGTTAAAAATTCTTCTGTGTACCTGCAGGGCATCAACCTGCTTACTTTCAGCAAATTTAAGCTGTGGGATCCCGAACTGAATACCGATAACGGCACCTCGTATCCCAATGTGCGGGTAATTGCTATGGGCGTGAACCTGAAATTCTAATCGTTAAAACAATCAAACAATGAAACACATCATATGTATATCTTTCCTGCTGCTTACATTAAGTTCCTGCAAAAAGTTCCTCGACCAGGTGCCCGACGACCGGCTTACCGACAAAGAAACATTCGAATCATGGGCAACCGCGCAAAAGTTTTTGAATAACGTGTATTCACATGTGCCCGATGAATTCAGCCAGCGATTCGGTGGATCATATAACAGCAGCGATGATTATGGCAATGGAGGTATATGGACGGGCGGCTGCGACGAAGCAGAGTATTTATGGGATTTTGTGCGGTCGAATTTTTTAAATGTGGGTTCGTGGGATGCTTCGTCGGATTTTGTAAAAGCATACTGGACGAATTACTACGCAGGGATCCGCGGAGCCACCATCTTTATTACCAATGCCGATAATATCAGCGACCTCAGCGCCTCAAAAATTGCCCAGTACAAAGCCGAAGCAAGGGCGCTTAGAGCGATGTATTATTTTCAATTGATGCGGCTTTACGGACCTGTTGTATTGTTGGGCGAAAAAGTAGTTGCACCCGACGCCAGCTTACAAATAGGCCGCAGTTCAATAGATGAATGTGTTGAATACATTACAACAGAACTAACTACTGCTGCCAACGTTTTGCCGGTGGTACCCAATAGTGATAATGATTACGGACGAATTACCAAAGGCATTGCCCTGGCTTATAAAGCACAGGCCCTGATGTATGCCGCAAGTCCTTTGTTTAACGGTAATACCGATTATGCGGCTTTGAAAAACACAGATGGAAAGCAACTGATCAGTCAGTCGGTTAGTACCGATAAATGGAAAACCGCCGCCAATGCCTATAGGGAATTCATTACCACCTTTGTGCCGGGTACTTATGATTTGTACAGAGAAAATGACGCCAGCGGAAATTACAGTGCCTATTTATCGTGCCGCAATGTAATGTTAAAAGACTGGAACCGCGAAGTGATATTTTCACGGGTAGGTTCGCTGAACTCACGGCAATATGAAGAATGTCCGCGCCACGATGGTATGAACGGAGAGGTGAGAGGCGGTACCGGGCTGGCTGTTACCCAGGCCATGGTAGACGCCTTTTTTATGGACAATGGTTTAAGCCCGGTACTGGGGTATAATGCTGATGGAACACCCATCGTAAACAGCACATCCGGTTATCAAACCACTGGTTTTTCAGATTTTAAAGCGCCCTCTTCGGACCCCGCTGCTACTACCAGAAATACTTATAACCAGTGGGTGAACAGGGAACCCCGTTTTTATGTAAATATTACCTACAACCGAAGCATCTGGTTAAATACCAATTACGGACAAATAGAAACCACGCTGTTTTACAATGGTAATTCAGGCAAAGGCCCCGGCAAAGGCGATTATTCTGTTACCGGTTATGTGGTGCGCAAAGCAATGGGTACCGGCAAATGGGATGTGAACGATCATAAATTAATATTGATGCGGCTGGCAGAAATATATTTAAGTTATGCCGAGTGCTTAAACGAAGCCGATTATGGAGCCAATCTTGGTGAGATACTAAAATACCTGAACCTGATTCGCGAAAGAGCCGGTATTCCCCAATATGGTACCGGTGCTTCTGCCTTACCTGTACCTGCCGGTCAGGCAGAAATGCGTGAAGCCATCAGAAAAGAAAGAAGGGTGGAACTGGCATTTGAGAACAGCCGGTTCTTTGATGTACGCCGCTGGAAAATAGCCGAACAAACCGAGAACGGCAATGTATACGGATTGAATACCGATTCGCCCGAATCAGGTTTTTATAGCCTGAAAGCATTTGAAAGCCGGGTGTTTTCAAAAAAGCATTATCTGTTCCCGATTCCGCAATCAGAAATCATCAACGACCTGGAGCTGGTTCAAAATACCGGCTGGCAGAAGTAATAATTCAATTTACGCAATGGGGCGGGCGTTTGATACGGACGCTCCATTGCTGTTGTATAAAATAACAGTTCAAATGAAATGGATAAATAATTGCTTTGTTGTTTTGCTGGTAGTGTTGGTTTCATGCAGTGGAAAAACAACGCCAACGGTAGATAAACCCGAGGTTAAACAGGTATCCTTTACAGCAAAAGATGCAACGGATGCATTCAATTCGTTTAACGCCTCATTTTACAGCAGCAATGATCAATTGTATTACGCTACCACCGAAAGAACATCGATCGGCGCCATCTGGACGCAGGCGATTTTTGCCGATATAGTGATGGATGCTTATAAACGTACCAATGATGCTTCGTATTTACAACTCACGAAAGATATCTTTCAGGGTGGGTACTACAGGTATGATAAATACAACTGGGAAAATAAAGCGGTATGGTTTATTTATGACGATATGATGTGGTGGGTGATTTCCCTTACGAGGGCATATGAAATAACAGGCAGTAAAAATTACCTCGATACCGCCATCAGCGGTTTTCAGCGTGTTTGGCGCGATTCGTATGATGCGGTAAATGGCGGCATGTGGTGGGATTTTAATAAGTTGGGTAAAAATTCCTGCATCAATTTTCCTACGGTGATTGCAGCCATGCAATTGTATAAAATAACCGGCGAGGCGGCGTACCTCGACAAGGCAAAAACTATATACAACTGGTCGGTAACCAACCTCGTCAACAGCGATAATGGCCGTGTGGCCGATAATAATATCAATGGTAAAATAAACTTTGGCGATTATACCTATAGCCAGGGAACATTTATTGGTGCCTCGGTGCTATTGTACAAAGCGCTTAAGGATGAAGTATATTTAAAGAACGCTAAGCTTGCGGCCGATTATACGCAAAAATCGATGTGTGATATAAATGGCATATTACCGGCAGAAGGCGACTGGAACGAACAGGGTGTATTAAAAGCCATATTTGCCCGCTATATGATGATGCTGGTAAAAGATGGCGGTCAAACACAATATTTGCCATGGATAAGAAAGAATATTAACACGGGCTGGGGTAACCGCGATGCAGGCCGGGGCCTTACCTATAGAAATTATACAGTGTTGTGCCCTGCAGGCAATATTCAATCCTACGAAGCCAGTAGTATTGTTGGCTTTATGCAGGTATGTGACCCTGAGAAGTAGCGGAAGCCGTGCCACGACCTATTGCCTATTGCCTGTTGCTGATCATTCTTCTGAACGTTAAATTTATTCTTGCTTTATTTATTTTGGTTGATTTGGGCAGGCTGTGCAGCCAGTTGGTTTGCGTGGCGCCCTTCATCACCAGTAAACTGCCGTGCTGCAATAGTATCGACACGCTTTGTTTTGTTTTTTTGTGCTTAAACATAAATTTTCTTTCGGCCCCCAAACTAAGCGAAGCAATAGTTGCATTGGTGCCAAAGCAGGCTTCGTCGTCGCTATGCCACGACATGCCTTCTTCGCCATTATGGTATAAATTCAACAGGCACGAATTGAATACAGCGCCGCTGATCTTTTCTGTTACCGCTTTTAATTCCAATAATTCTTTTGTAAACAGCTGCGCCTGTTTGGTGGTGTTGGAATAGGTGTAATCGTACGGCTGGTCGCCATACCAGGCAACTTCTCTTTTGGTAACAATACGTTTTCCGTAAATGATCAGCTCATCGTGCTGCCATTCGATCGTTTGCAACAAATTATCGAAATAGCGCGATGCTTCTTTTAAGGTAAGTATTGTACCATAATATTCAGCTATTCCATCATATGGCAATAAATTGGTGGTTGTATTATTATTAAACAGATCCATAATTTCATTTTAATATTCACACCGCAAATAACCAATACATTCTAATTACAATAACCCGGATATTGCTATTTTGTATAGCAAATTTCATAATATTATGGTGTATTGCCGGCATCATTCATACTTTATACTATTTTTAGCTTATTGATTGATACCCTGAGCGGAGTCGAAGGGTCAAACAATTTAACTATGGTAAACAGGTTATTGTTACTGGCAACAGGTTGTTTTTGCGTGATTTTATTATTTGCCTGCGCTTCGTCGAAATCAACGAAAGATAAAACAGATCAAACGCCCAAAGCGGTTACCGAATTCAGGGCAGCCTGGGTGGCCAGCGTTGATAATATTAACTGGCCTTATAAAAAAGGATTATCAAGCGAAGAACAGCAGCGCGAAGCCATTGAATTACTCGATTTTTTACAAACACATCATTTTAATGCGGTTATTTTTCAGGTAAGGCCGCAGGCCGATGCTTTGTACCAAAGCAGCATTGAGCCCTGGTCGTATTACCTGAGTGGTGTGCAGGGCAAGGCGCCCGATCCGTATTATGATCCCTTGCAATTTTGGATCGATGCCGCTCATGAACGTGGTATTGAATTACATGTTTGGTTGAATCCGTACCGCGCTCATTCGCCGGTAGGCGGCCCCGTAACCGATAGTTCAATCGTTAAAAAGAAACCTGAACTGGTTTTAAAGCTTAAAGACGGGCATTGGTGGTTCGACCCTTCAAAAAAAGGAACGCAGGAACATGCTACGTCGGTAGTAATGGATATTGTAAAAAGATATGACATCGACGGCGTGCATTTCGATGATTATTTTTATCCCTACCCGGTGTACAATGGCAATGAAGATTTTCCCGACAGTGTGAGCTATAAAGAATATGTTCAGCACGGCGGTAAATTAAGCAGGGGCAACTGGCGGCGTAAGAGTGTAAATGATTTTATACACCATTTATATAAAGACATCAAAGCCGAAAAGCCCTGGGTGAAATTTGGTCTTAGTCCGTTTGGGATCTGGCGCCCCGGTTATCCTTCATCGGTTGAAGGCTTTGATCAGTACAACCAGTTATACGCCGATGCCCGCTTATGGCTGAACAAAGGATGGATCGATTATTTCACGCCTCAGTTATACTGGCGTACCAATAGTTTAACGGCCAGTTATCCGGTGTTGCTCGGGTGGTGGTCGTCGGAAAATAAAAAGCACCGGCATTTGTGGCCGGGGATGAATGTTGGCCGCGATACTACTACGGCCAATGCCACCGAAGCAGTGAATCAGATCATGATTTCGCGCGGCATGTTACCTGCCAGTAACGGTGAGGTACACTGGAGCATCGGTTCGTTGACCAAAGACAGCAACCTGGCAAAAGCGATCGTGCTGGGCCCTTACCGGAAAAATGCGCTGGTGCCTGCCAGCAGCTGGTTAGATCATAATGCGCCTGAACCCCCACAGGTTAAAACAGAACAACAGGGCGATTCGTTAAAAATAAGCTGGACGCATGCCAATGAAAGCGATGTATTTCGCTGGGTGGTGTATCATAAATATGCCGACAAATGGAGTTACACCATTTGTAACCACAACGACCGGTCGCTTGTGATTGCCACAGCTTCCGGAAAGTTTAAGTTAAGTGATATTGCGGTTACAGCTGTTGATAGAACCGGCAATGAAAGCAAAATCTCAAATATTAAATATTGAATTTCGAATTTTGAATGTAGAAGTGAATACAACGATTTTTTACTTCAAGATTCATAATTCAGCATTCGATATTCGTTATTTCATAAGTTGATGTTTTACTAATGCTTCTTTTATAGCATCCATGGCGCTGCGGGTGAGCATTTTGTTCAGGATCACTTTGGCGCCGATCCAGATCATGAATTTGCCCAGCTTGCTGGTTTTAATGGAGTTCATGATCAATGCCTGCGCTCTTTTTTTCACATAGGGCTCAAAATCATCTATCTTCTTTTCTTCAACTACCGGCCAGTTGCTGCCCGATGAAAAGGTAGGTATCGGGAAATAATTGCGCGGAGGCGTAGGTGAAAATATGGGAATGATCTGGTACGATCCGTCGGGCGCTTTGAATTGTTCTTTATTAACGTTTTTATAGCCTTCTTTAAATATTTCATTTTGTTCCAGTGCCGAAACCGGAATGGTAAAATAATTGCGCAGGAACAGTTCGCAATTAAAACGTCCCAGGAAATAATCATGAATGCGAAATTCTTTATTCATAAATCCGCTGAAACCATCCAGGGCTCCGCAGGCAATGGCTTTGTCGCCTGCCACTTCCATAAGCGTACCATCGAGGCGGGGCCTGATGCGGGTGGGGGCAATTAAATATTGTCCGGCTTTGTCATCATTCATGGCATCGCACAGTTGAGCGGGTTTGGCGCGCATCTGTTGCATCATGGCGCTGAAAGTAGCGCCCATTACCTTAAGCAATTTCTGATCGGGTGTAAAAGGACCGGGTTTGTTGCTGGGAAAGGGATCTATCATCACTACCGTGCTTTTGAACTTATTGAAGTCGTGGTATTCCTTTTCATCCGATTGACCTGTTTTTTCAATCAACACTTCTCTTACTTTTTCAAAAGGTTCGTTATTGATTACACCACCGTCTACATTCAATGTTTCGCAAACAGGAGGCGGAACAGGAAAATTTTGGGTGATCTGCGAGCAAAACGGCATACTGTTCACATCGCACGATTTGCGTGAAAGTTTTCGCGATTGCAGTCCAACCGGAAAAGCGCCGGTTGCCATGGCTGCATTACGGGCCACATCGCAGTTGATATCATTTTTAAAATCGAGCGGCATCCATCCGTCGTTGTCCTTTGCGCCGGCATTGTTCATCTTAAAACAGGCATAATCGTTATGGATGGTCATGAAATATTTTTCTAACGGCGTATTTGATGTAAAGCAAATATTATAGGCAAATCCCTGCAGGTTGGTTAAGGTGGTAAATACTTTCATTTCGGGATCAAAATAAGGCGGGGTAGGTTTGGTGGCGCCGGGATTGGCTTTCAGTTCGCGGTTCGCAATCTGATCTATAAAAGATGAATTGAGCAGTGAAATAATACCGTTGCCGTTAATATCATCGGTGTTCAGCATTAAAGGAAACATATCATTATCGATCAAATCGACCCATGAATGATACAATTTGTTTTCGGGATGTTCTGCCATCAGATCGGCAGAAGGTTTTGAAACCGGAATGATTTGGGTGTTGAGCGAAGCTGCCGTAATGATGGCCGTCATACCACCGGCCGAAGCACCGCCGATAACCGGTATTACTACATTGTGCATGGGCGTATCGGGCGTATTGGCATCTTTTCTTTTTTGCCATTCCTGAAGGGCTTCTATCAGGTAATCCATAACGCCGGCTGTATAAGCGCCGGCCGAAACTGCACCGGCCATGCATAAACCAACATGAAAGGTTTTGCCGTCAGAGGTATTAGTATCAGACATATAATGAGGTTTAGTACCGCGGAAGGTAACTATTATATGTAATGGCAAATACCGTATTTTCACCTGATTTTAGCAGTTAAAAAAGAATGGCTCGCGCAAAGGCGCCAGGGCGCAAAGCTTTTTCTTCGCGTTCTTATTGATCGCGAAGCGATCTCCTTTGCGTCTTTGCGAGAAATAAAATAAGAAAAATACAATTAAAATTTCTTCAGCTTTTCGTATAGTTCAGCTCCTATTTCTTCGATGTGCTGATTCATAAAAGCAGGCAAACGCGGATCGCTGGTCATAGCAAGGTAACACGCAAAGTTATCTGCAACTATGTCGGGGTTGTTTTCTTCCAGTAAATTATCAACGAATTGTAGGTTGTTGTCAATTTTCAACCAGGCGGCAATATATTTATCGATGCTTAGTATCAGGTCTAAAAAGAAGTCGACTGTAGCGCCATAAATATTCTGAAAACGAAAATCATAATTGGTAGGCGCGTAAATGTATTCGTTTCGGCCGGTTGCATGTGTTTTTATCCACCTCTTTAATTTTTTGGAACCAACATAAGGAATTATTTCAAGTCCAACACTGCTGCCTGCCATATTGTTTCTTGAGCTCCAGAAGTTAATTTCTATAAATAAGTCTTTTGTTTCGAGCCTTACTTTAGGCCGGGTTTTGGTGTATTTAAACCCTTTTTGCTGATAATAGAATCCAATGGCCTGGCAGAATGCTTCAAAAATTTCAGCCGGCGGAGTAGTATCACTTTGGTTGGTCAGTATGCTGTCTTCAGTCCAGAAAGTCGTCATATAAGTACCCGTTCAGGAATCAATTTGCCGGTAATTTAGCAAATATTCTCACTTGTATGCACGGTAAAAATATATACGTAAAAATGTTGTTTTGGGTTCAGATTACAATAAGGTGGCGATTAAGCAGATACAAATTATTTCTCTATTATGATATTGATTTTAATCATTTGGAATATAATGAAATCTATGCCGGGGGATCGCAGTTTTCGGTGTGACCGGTTCATTGCATACCTTGATGAATATCAACAGAACTGTGAATGGCAACCTGCCGGTACGCTGAGCCTGTCTGGTATCATTTGAGGTACTGCTCCTGATCATGTTTTTGCCGTTGTAATGAAAATAACTTCGTTAAACAACAAAACTATCGTCAATGAAAAAGATATTGCTTGCCTTCGATGGAAGCCATTTTTCAGAAGGCGCTTTTGAGTTTGCGCGGTTGTTAAATGAAAGGATGCCCGTGTTGCTGACCGGCATTTTTCTTCCACAGGTTAATTATGCCAACCTGTGGAGCTATTCAAATGGCGCCAGCGGTCCGTTATTTGTACCGGGACTCGAAGATGAAGATGTGGCGGCGGTGGAAAAGAACATGGAGCGCTTTGAGTTTTTATGCCGGTTTCATAAAATTGAGTATCGTGTACATAAAGATTTTAATGAATTTGCCCTTCCCGGTTTAAAAAAAGAAAGCCGCTTTGCCGATCTGATGATCCTGGGCAGCGAATCTTTTTATAATCAACCGGGGGAAGGTGATCCCAATGATTATTTAAAAGAAATTTTACATCAAACCGAATGTGCAGCCCTGGTTGTTCCTGAACATTTTGTTTTTCCTGCAAGGAATATACTGGCTTATGATGGCAGCGAATCATCGGTATATGCCATTAAACAATTCGCTTATTTATTTCCCGAGCTGCTGAATAATCAAAGCCTGCTGGTATATGCCAAACAAAACGAAGCAGAATTTCCCGATGAGCAATATATTGAGGAACTGGTGAGCCGTCATTACAGCAACATTACATTTAACAAACTCGCCATCAATCCCGATAAATATTTTGGCAGCTGGATGAGTCAGAATGAGAGCGCCATACTCGTAAGCGGCGCCTACGGAAGATCGGCGGTATCGGAATTGTTCAGAAAAAGTTTTGTAACCAATGTGATCAGGGAGCATAAACTGCCTGTATTTATTGCACACCGGTAATGCGAAACATTACCTGAATACGGTGTTGATCTCTTTATATAAATG
Organism: Niastella sp. sgz303648; assembly: GCF_059587045.1. Taxonomy (NCBI): domain Bacteria; kingdom Pseudomonadati; phylum Bacteroidota; class Chitinophagia; order Chitinophagales; family Chitinophagaceae; genus Niastella; species Niastella sp. sgz303648. Next base: position 377,945 of record NZ_JCAPSW010000002.1, read on the forward strand.
CAATAGCTGCCAGGTACCGGGCACCACTTACCGGCTGATGGTATTCACCAGATATTGTTCACTTTACAAAACGGACCGTGAAGCAGGAGCCTTTGCCTGGTGCCTGGCGCCTATTGCCTGTTGTCAATTGAACTTGCATCTCTGCCTGCCGCAGTTTCTGCCTGTACCAATACCTTCGTGGGAGAACTGCCTTCTTCATCAAAAATAACAAGTTCATTGCGGCCTTTTTTTAACCAGCACTCAGGTATGTATAAACTGTTGATGGATAATTTTTCAGGATACCGGCCAAGGTTATGGTTGTTTACCCAAACAGAACCATGACTTAACCCTGTTGTTGTTACCCGCCAAACAGCATGCGTGCCTGTTGCCGCGGGTGGCATGGTGTTGAAGTAAGCGCGGAAGTAATATGGTTTATGCGAAAGGATGGCTTTGTTCAGAGGGTTATCAAGGGTGAGCCACCCTTTCGAGGGTGACCCTCCCTTAGCCGCGCCGCCACGCATACGCCAGCCTGTTACTGCATCAGCAGTGCCAATGGTATTGAACCGTACCGGTTTGTCGATACCGCCTTCGTTCGAATAATTTTCAATGAACACCGAAAGGATCACAGGCCCTTTGATGGTATCGGCATCAAAGGTAACCGTAAAGGGCTGGTTCCATCCGTTGTGACCGGCCACGCGTTGTGCATTGATGAATACAGTGGCATTTTCATCAACACTTTTAAACTGCAATGTAAGTTTACCGGCGCCTGCCAGTACAGGCAGTATAGTTTGAAACCAGCCATAACCTTCGTGCAGGTCAAATGCATCATCACCAATTTTATACGGTTTGCTATGTAATGAATCAAATGGCGGCGGGCCCTGTTGTACCGCTGTTGCTGCTGTGGCTTTTACAAAATACCAGTTGCTGAGCGTGCTGATAAACGGACCTCCCTTTTTTATAAATGTCTGTCCGTACAAACCTTTATTATCAATTGAATCGATGGCCCCGGTGTAGGCAGCCAGTTTATCGCGGCCATCATGTGATGTAAAAACTGCCAGTGTATGTTTACCGGCCTGCAGGGGTAGCAGCAGTTCACCGTTTTTTATATTTCCGCTGCCTGCCTGTTTGCCATCGATAAAAGTTATAGCACGGTCGCCCCCTTCAACCTGCAGTGTATAGGTACCGGCCGATGGAACCTGCAGCGTGGTGCGGTACCAGGCATTGGCCGTTGTATCGCCATCGGCTCCCATGGGTAGCGGAAACCGGCTTTGTGTAAAGTTGTTATCGGCGTAGTTAATGGCCGCTTCGGAGGCAGCAGGCATGTACTGCCATGGCGTCAAAGACAAATGCGTTGCATGTTGAACAGGTTGCTTATATTTTAAAGCCAGTTGTTTACCGGCGCTTTCATCATAGATCCATAACGGATAGGGACGGTTGCTTTGCCAGGGCTGTTCTGTTATGATGTTCATTTGTTTTGCATCAATGGTGCAGTCACCAACATAGGCTGGTCCGCAAACAACCATATTTTGCCGGGCAGTTGAAATAAACCAGGTATGGCTGGCCAGTTCGGGCGTTACGGCCAGTATGCGTATTTGTTGCGTGCCTGCAGTAAACATACATTCAACCGGCCGGTCGCTGTTGGTAAAGGTGGTTTGCCAGGTGATGGATGTACCGGATATATTAAATGCAGCATTGCCTTTGCTGATCACTGGTTTTGCCAAAGTGGTAAACTGCAATTCGCCGGTACTGCCTGCAGCACCCAACACTACGATGGTCGAAGTATTTTTTTGCCGGCAAATGCCCAGTATCCTCACCGGCGCCCATGCTACTATAACTTTATCAGTAAGGGCAAACTGATGAACCACCGGCATAATTTCTCCGGGGGCCAGTGTACAAATGTTCTTATTTCCGTTGGGAGCAGTAAGCGTTGTTTGAACCGGCGACTTACCGGGATTGTCGAGAAAAATAATATTGCCTGCTTCGCTGTGGCGTGCGGTAATATGAACAGCTGTATCGGCAACTACCTGTTTGTACAATTCCGTTGCATCCCTGCTATTGGCAAGTATATTTTGAAAGCTTTGTGCAAACAGGGCGATCCGCTTAAAGGTATAATAAATGGGGCGCAGATCGCCTGCCTGACCAACGGCAGCGCCATAATCATAGCTTGCAGCGTTTTCGTCATTATTGGTGTATCCAAAATTGCTGCCGCCATGGGCCATGTAATAATTGTAACCCCCGCCACCATGGGCAATGATCTTCCAGGTTCGCCGGCCAAAAATCCGCGCATCTTCTTCATCAGATCCATATTTGTTGTACCACACACACCAGAATTCGGTAGTGAACCAGGGATTGGCCCGTGTACTGTCGTCGGTAAAGCCATCTCCGGCGGGATCGCTGGCATGGTGCAGACCGCTGAAAAAATACGGCACCTGAAGACCGAGTGATAACGCTTTGGTTTGAAGATGGTGAAAATATTCGTTTGGCATTACAGTGCCCCAACCTGCAGGATGTTCGTTTTCGAGCTGTTCAATGATCACAGGTCCGCCATGGTTGATCTGATGACGATGCACAATAGGAAGCAGTGTATCAAAAAAAAGGTCAACATACTTTTCAAATTCCGCATTGTGCTCGCGAACCTTCACCCCCTTTTTGAATTTCAGCCACACCGGATAGCCTCCATTATTCCATTCTGCGCAATAATAAGGGCCGGGCCGAACAATCGCATACAGGTTCAGCTGATGAACCAGTTTCAAAAAATAATCAAGGTCATGATCACCTGTAAAATTGAATATCCCTTCGCGGGCTTCATGAAAATTCCATATGGTATAAATTTCAATACAGTTAAAGCCGCATCGTTTCAGGCGCAGCAGGCGATCGTACCACAAGGCGCGCGGTATACGTGCATATTCAAGGCCTGCCGATACCAGGAAGGTTCGTTTTCCATTTATGATAAAGCCTTTGGCATCGAAATCGATAAATGGTTTGGCAACGGGAGCGGGTTGAAAAATGTGATCGTTCACAGCAGGCTGACTAAAAGCTCTGCCTATAGAACCTATACCAAAGAACAACGAAATCAATATTACCAATAATGGCCGGCCATAATGCGGCAGGCTGCCTGATACATGCTTCATAATTGCGTAACGATCGGTTATAAATGGAATATCCCTGAAAATAAGGAGTAGTTAAAAAGATAGGAAGCCAAAGATAATGAGCCACAGGCAGATATCAAAAAAACAAAGTCCCGCTTTTAGCGGGACTTTGTGGGAACGTTGGTTTTTACAAGGGATTAAAGGAAAGCCTTATGGGCTACAGCATCAGTTGGCATGTTCCAGCCTATCTTTAGTTTGCTCAAATTCCTCGCGGCTGATTTCGCCTTTTAAGAATTTCTTTTTAAGCGTATCGATCGGGTTTTTGTTGCCGTCTTTTTCGGTTAATGTAAAAACAAGTATAACTGCATACATTAAAAAAAAGAAAGTCCAGGTGATCCACCATATCCAGTGCATTCCCCAGAAGTATTCATGCATTGGCCACATACAAATTAATTTTATAAGGTGTAGAATTAGTAGTTCGATTACAACCCAAAATTATTCAGCATTGGTGAGGGTGGTCATGATAACGATCAAGCGAAAGACTGATTGAAAGCAATGGGATGGTTTGATTGTTAAATTGTCTGATTGTTGGGGAGAGTCAGGTTATTGAAAAAAATAATTGAATAATGACCACCGTCATTGTTTTGCATCTGTATTATTTAGTAAATTTATTACAGATTAACCCACGGTAAAAGGTTAAGCGTGGAAGATAGAAAAACTGTTAAGTGGCTGTCTGAAAAAGACGGAAAACGAAGGCGGTAAACTATCTGTCCTAAACGGCAGAATAAATCTGTTATCTTAACCAGAAAACTTAGCGGGTTAAGCAGACGCTGATAGAATAAGGTTGTAACAGACCACAAGCTACCAACGTCGGACGGGGGCGGGTCAATGACCCGCTCTTTTTTTATCTTTCTTCTTCATTACTCTGTATTACCATTCCCCCCTTTGCGGTAAATTCCTGCATGAATAAATTATAATTGTCGGGATTCAGCGGGCGGGTGGCATCTTCAATGATATATGTTTTAAAGCCTTCTTCAAGACTATCCATGGCCGTTGCAAACACGCAGATGTCGCCGGCAAGGCCAACGAGGTAAACTTCTTCTACTTTTTTTTCGCGAAGGTAGCCGGCCAGTCCGGTCGAAGACCGGCGGTCGTTATCATAAAAGCCGCTGTAGCTGTCGATATCAATGTGCGTACCTTTTCGGAAAATAGTTTGTACAGGTTTTGTATTTAAGGAAGATGGAAACTCTGCGCCTGGGGTCCCCTGCACACAATGGTCGGGCCAAAGCGTTTGTTGTGTGCCGTTAATGTAAATATTTTCGAACGGGTGTTTGCCGGGATGATTCGATGCAAAGCTTTTGTGATCGGCCGGATGCCAGTCCTGCGTAGCGGCCACTACTTCAAAATAATTCAGCAACCGGTTTACAACCGGAATAATGGCATCACCTTCCGGTACGGGCAATGCGCCGGTTGGCAAAAAATCGTTTTGAATGTCTATGAGCAATAATGCTTTCATGTTTTAAATGCTTAACGCGAAACGCTGAACGCTTAATGCGAAACGCTGAACGCTTAATGCGAAACGCGAAATGCTCAATGCGAAATGCTCAATGCGAAATGCGAAACGCTCAACGCTTAATGCTTAACGCAAAACCACAAACCACAAACTACTTACCATCTGCTACCCGCTCATCTCTCAACCGATCTCTCAATTCAAGCAACTTTTTGCTAATCCCCACTTTATAGGTATGGGGATTTTCAAAGCGCTTGAATTCTGCCGGTAACAGGGCCAGTCTTTTTAAGGTATAAGCAGCAATATCGGTCAGGGATGATGGTGGTAACAATTGTTTCCCATTCTCCATTACCTTATGCAGCAGGGGCTCCTGCTGCAGGTGTCCAACAGGTAACGACTGACCGGGTTCAACCGGATGATAAATCACGGGCTGTTGTTGTTCATCGTTCAGTACAATGGCATCAGCGCCAAAGAACAATCCATTGTTGTCGGTAACACGTAGCACCTGCTTTATTCCGGGCAGCGATGTTTTTTGCAGCGTTTCTGATAATTTTAAACGGGGCTTGCCACCGGCCATGGAAAGTTTATACACGCCATCGAGCGAAGCATCGGGCTGACCGGTAACCAATCTTGTACCAATGCCAAAAACATCAATGGGAGCACCCTGTTCCATCAAACTTTTTATAACGTATTCATCCAGCTGGTTCGAGGCCACAATTTTTATATAATACAAACCTGCTTCATTTAACATAGCGCGGGCGCGTTTGGCCAGCCAGGCCAGATCGCCGCTGTCGAGCCGTATACCAGCTGCGCGATGTCCTCTTTTTTCCATTTCCCTGGCAACGGTAATAGCATTGGGTATACCGCTTTGCAGGGTGTCGTAGGTATCTACCAGAAAAATGCAGTTATCGGGCCGTACATGGGCGTAAGCGCGAAAGGCTTCCAGTTCCGAATCGTAGCTTTCGATAAAAGCATGCGCCATAGTGCCGGATGTGGCCAGATGGTATAACTCTGCAGCATATACGTTGCTGGTGCTTTCAAAGCCGCCGATGATAGCGGCCCGGGTTGCCAGTATGCCGCCGGGGCCATGTGAACGGCGTAAACCGAAATCGCTGAGTATTTTGTCGCCGGCAACAAATCGCATACGCGAGGCTTTGGTGGCAATCAGCGATTCAAAGTTCATGATGTTCAGCAGCAGCGTTTCGATCAGCTGGGCTTCAAATTGTGTTCCTTCAACCCGAATAACAGGACAATTGGGAAACACGAGGTCGCCTTCCGTTACGGCATATAGTGTGCCTTTGAATTGAAACCGTTCCAGAAAATCGAGGTACGACCGGTTGAAAGACAAAGTTTGTAAAAAAGCAATATCTTCTTTGGTGAAATGAAGGGTTTCCAATATTTGTAGCAGGTCGTGTAAACCGGCCGAAACCACATAGCCGCCCCTGTTAGGAATTTTTCTGAAGAAGTAATCAAAGCAAACCGGTATGTTGTGCCTGTTTTCCAAAAAGTATACTTCGCCCATAGTGAGCTGATACAGGTCGGTATAGTTACCGGTTATTGTTATTGAAAACATGCACAGTGCTTTTGAATGTTACGGGAGCAGGAGTATAAAGTTACGAAACGAAAGTAATAGATCGCGCAAAGGTGCAAAGGCGCAAAATACAGTTACAGGTTACAGGTTGCAAGGTTCAGGATAACCAACACATTCAGGCTCCTGTAACATGGAACCTGTAACTTGTAACAATTAATATTTAGCTCTTTAGCGCCTTCGCACGAAAATTATTACTTTATTATGATCTGAATTGTTCGCAGCGGAACCACAATATTTTGCGAACCATTGTTCAGCGAATGATTCAGGTCGAGCAGGGCTTTTTCGAGTAAAAAGGTTTGCAGCATCACTCTGAAATCGGCTTTTTCTTTCGGTACAAAGCGGCTGGGAGCCACTGTATCGAGCCAGCCCTTTATAAAAAAGCCGCCCATATAATGCGCCCATAAACGGGCAAAGGGAATGTATTTTTCAATATTATCTTTTAGTATATGGTTGTTCAAAAAGAAACCTTCATAAGCTGCATTGTGAAATGAGCGCAGCATGGTGGCCACATCGTGTACGGGCGACCGTTTTAATCTTCTTTCGCTATATGGCCGAAGCGGATCGCCGCCGAAACCCTGTATGGCAACATCTTTACCGGTGAGCAAAACCTGGTCGAGCGAATAGTTGCCATGAATGCGTATTTTTAGCACATCGAGCTTCTTGTTGTATATTCTTTTCAGCACATTCAAAATATCGTCGCGATGCTGTAATATTTCCTCTGCTTCGGGCAGCGTTTCGGGGGGAATGCGGTGCATATTTCTTTTCAGATTCTGAAATGCTTCACGAACGAGCGATACCATGGCCGAGAATAATGAGCGCTGGTAATGCAGTGAAAATTCTTCGGGTCTGAAATCTTTTGAGTCAACCGGCGAGGCAAGCGCCAGATGCATTTCACCGGTGCGTATACCCATCAAACGCGCCTGGTCGGCGGCACGGCTGCCCAGCAGGTCCTTTAATCCGTTGGGTAATTGTTCAAATGGCAAAGGGTCGGTTAAACTGCCGGTCATCTCATAGGTCGGAAGGTTTTCCTGGTTTATAGCCAGTAATCTTTCTATATAATTGTACAAACGTTCAAGCATATAGCTATATCCGTTACCATGGTTCTCGACCATTACCTGCATCATGCCCAGCGTCATAAGGCCTTTTTCCGTCATCCATTCAATGGCGCCGAGGAAGGGTGGAACATGTTCAAACTTTACTTTTTCGCTCAGGAAATGTGTTATCTCTGCATCGGGGTTGATAATATAATCTACCCTGCGGTACAGGGTAAGAAAAAAATTGTTATCGTAGCTAACGGAGCTGTGATACCGGTCGCCATCGTACATTTTAGATGATATGTCGTTGTGTTGCGCTGCATATTTTTCCAATACCCCGTTGTTGTAAAACCTGACGTGGGTGTTTTCATTAATGGTAATGGTTTCGTATTTCATCATATGGTTAAACAGCAGCTGCTGAAATCCCGTAGCATACACGGCATCGCAAATAGCGCCCTTCTCATCGCTCAGCTGTACATGGGCGAGTATTGACTGGGGGTGCTGGTCTGATATTCTTTTTTCGGCCTTCGACTTTACAAATGTTATGATCACCTGGTATAGCTCGGGCAGGCCGCTTTCGTAGGTTACTTCAAGCAACAAAAGAACGGCATTGTGTGGTATTAGGGGAATAGTAACATTATTAATGATCTCAACACTGTAAACCGAACGCGCCCTGCCGGTAAACCACCTCGATTGTTTCAGGTAACGTGGCAAAATGGTATTTTCCAGTACAGAACGGTTTGCCTTGCCCATAATATCATCCCATGATTTCATTTGCAGCTTCGGGATCTCTTTCTGCTCATCCATTTCGGGATGCGCTTTTTCGAGCGCAAACCAATGGTAATTATGCGGACCTAACGTAAAGAAATAGGTGCCTGTGTTTCCTACAGCCGGAAATCTATTCCTGCTCATCATTTCGATGAGCGAATACCCTTTATAACCATCGAGCGGCACTTCGGCCACCTGGGCAAACTTCGACAGGTTTACAATGATCAGCAGGGTTTCATCATCATACCTGCGTATAAAGGCCAGCACCTTCGGATTGTCGACATTTAAAAAAGAAAAATCACCGCGGCCAAAGGCCTTGTATTTTTTGCGCATGGTGATCATGCGCTTCATAAACCAGAACAACGACGAGGTATTGCGCCGTTGCATTTCAACATTCACCGATTCGTAATGATATTCGGGGTCGAGTATTAAAGGCAGGTACAACCGGTGCGGATTGGAGGATGAAAAACCGGCGTTGCGGTCGGGCGACCATTGCATGGGGGTGCGAACGCCATCACGATCGCCTAAATAAAAATTATCGCCCATGCCAATTTCATCGCCATAATAAATAACAGGTGTTCCCGGTAATGAAAAAAGCAGCGAATTGAGCAGCTCAATTTTTTCGCGGTTATTATCCATCAGCGGCGCCAGGCGATGGCGGATACCGAGGTTGATGCGTGCTTTGGGATCTTTCGCATACACTTTGTACATGTAATCTCTTTCTTCATCGGTAACCATTTCTAATGTAAGCTCATCGTGGTTGCGAAGAAAAATGGCCCACTGGCAGGTGTTGGGGATGGCCGGCGTTTGATCGAATATATCTGTAATGGGGTAGCGGTCTTCCATTTGCAGGGCCATGAACATGCGCGGCATTACCGGAAAATGATAATTCATCTGGCATTCATCGCCATCACCGAAGTAACTGGCTGAATCTTCGGGCCACATATTGGCTTCGGCCAGTAACAGGGTACCGGGGAATTTTTCATCTACATGCGCGCGTAATTTTTTTAAAAAGCTATGCGTTTCGGGCAGGTTTTCCCCATTGGTGCCTTCGCGTTCGAACAAATAGGGAACGGCATCGAGCCTGAAACCATCAACGCCCATACTGCACCAGTAATCGATGATGTTAAACACTTCGTGCTGCACTTGTGGGTTATCGTAATTCAGGTCGGGCTGGTGATGAAAAAAGCGGTGCCAGTAATATTGCTGCGCCACGGGGTCCCACGTCCAGTTACTGGTTTCAAAATCCTGAAAAATTATGCGCACATCTTTGAACTGGTTGGGGTCGTCGGTCCATACATAATAATTTCTTTCCGGCGATCCTTTTGGCGTCGAGCGGGCCTTCTGAAACCAGGGATGCTGGTCGCTGGTGTGGTTAATTACCAGCTCGGTAATTATTTTCAGGTTGCGCTGATGGGCTTCATCGAGCAGGCTTTTCAGTTGTTTTATATTACCATATGATGGGTTGATGCTGAAATAATCGGCAATATCGTACCCGTCATCACGCAGGGGCGAGGGATAAAACGGCAACAACCAGATAACATTTACGCCCAGTTCCTGCAAATAATCGAGTTTTTGCAGCAGGCCGCCAAAATCGCCTATGCCGTCGCCATTGCTGTCGCAAAAGGCTTTTATGTGCAGCTCGTAAATAATGGCATCTTTATACCAGTGCAGCTTGTCGCTGAGTTCCTGTGTTTTTGTTTCCATACTTGCCTGTTATAATACCTGTATGCTTTTTTGATGTAGCTACTCATCAGGCGAAGCCGGCAGGTGTGCCTGAAACAGCATAATTTTTATGCCAGAAGGGCAGAGGGGGGACGGTAAGGACGTGGCAACCAGCGGGTTTCCTGAAATGTACTGAAAAAACCTCGCCAAAAATTGGTAATGTTTTTAAAAGATTTAGGTTGATGCTTTCTTTCGGGGAAATGCATCCCGGCGATTGTTATTCAATATTCATTATTCGAAATTCAGGGGTTGGTAATTCTTTCTTTTTCCCATTTTTCAATAAAGGAAAGCGCTTCGCTGTCGGTGAGGTTATGAAATGAGTCGTATACCTGCGATACGGCATGATAGTGTGGCGGAGTTTGTAACACTATAACTTCATCTGCTACCTGTTGTAATTCGGCTATTTTGTCGGCCGATGCTACCGGTGCCGCAACGATAATTTTAGCGGCGCCCATTTTACGGCACATATAAATGGCGGCAAAGATGGTAGCGCCGGTAGCGATACCGTCATCAACTATGATCACCATTTGGAAAAGCAGATCGGGTAGTGGGTGTCTGGTACGCAAATCGGCCATCCGCCGTTCTATTTCTTTCTGTTGCTGTTCTTTTATCGCTTCCATCATTTGAGGCGAAACGCGGGCGCCTGCTGCAGGCGTATAGTATACCGTTCCGTCTTCGGCAATAGCGCCGAATGCGAACTCGGGGTTTTGAGGGTGCCCCAGCTTACGTACTATTATAAGCGATAGCCGGGCACGAAGTTGCCGGGCAACATAATATGCGGTTTCGACGCCGCCACGGGGAATGCCTAATACAATCACTTGCCGGTTGCTGTACTTTTCCAGCGCCTTAGCCAGTTGCAATGCTGCGTCTTTGCGGTCGGCAAACATGGCAGGAAGTTTAGAAGTTACCGGTTGCCGGTTGCCAGTTACCTGTTACCAGTTACCAGGTACCAGGAGATAGGGAACAGGTACCCGGTATCAGTTACCTAAGCGCAATGTGTTCACCCGTGGTTTTCACCACTCCCTCATTGCTTATGCGGGTACCAAATTCGTACGATAGTTGCTGCATACGGCGAATGGCCCATCTGAAATCGCTTCCATCGGCCATATTAACCTGGCATTTATTAATGAAAACCGGTACCAGTTGTAAACCGGTAACGCCGGTGTGGCCGGCCTGTACCATAAATAAAAACGAGTGATCGTTGCGCAGAAAAGGGTCAACCACATAATCATCTATAAAGTCGCCGGTGTCGTACAGGATCAGTGAGCGTTTGTACAGTTCAATTCCCTGAAAATTGTGGGCGCTGTGTCCGTGTATAATGTTGGCGCCGCTGTCGGCCATAGCATGGGCAAACTGTATGAAAGCCGGTGCAGGTCTTTCTTTCTTATTCGGTCCCCAGTGAATGCTTACAATAACGAGGTCGGTTTGTTTGCGTAGCCGGCTGATTATATTGAGTGCCCGCGACCTGTGCGCTTTATAAGCAATGTTGATATAATTGGTGCCATACCGGTTGTGAAGGGCCTTCCAGCTGGGTTCATTATCGGTAAAACCTGTTAGGCCAATGCGCAGGTTGTTGCAGTTTATTATAACAGGTTCTGCGGCCTGCCTGCTGTTTATGCCTGCACCCGTGAATTGTATATGGGCGGCCTGTAAGGTATTGATGGTTTCTTTCAGGCCTTCTTCTGAATAATCAAGAATATGATTGTTGGCCAGGTTAACAGCGGTTATTTGCGCTTCGGCTAATGAGTTTACTTTATCGGGCGTTGCCCTGAAATTAAATACTTTGCTTACCAGCTGGTTGCTGCGGGTGAGGGTAGTTTCGAGATTAACAATGTTCAGATCGGTGCTTTTAAGCAATGGTAATATATTGCCCCACGGATAAGCATATCCCCGTTTGGTAATAACCGAATCAACATACCTGCCGATCATTACATCACCGGCTAAACCAATGGTTATTTTATCTTTCATACGCTGAACGCTTAAGGCTTAACGCTGAATGCTTAACGCTAATGCCGAACGCGTTAATGCGTTAAGCGTTGCGCGTTACGCGTTTAGCGTTTTACGAAGCTACCTGTATGATGAAGGCTGTTTCAATGACTGGCATCATAATGATGTATGATTCACCTCACAGTTTTAGGTGAATGAGAGGGGCGCGGTTAATTGTATATTTCCTGTGCTTCTCTGTTGAGCAGGGCTGTTTCCCATGTACACAGCATATGCAGCGTTGATTCGGTATTGCTGATCAGTTTTTCGGTGTAGGCAATGATTGTATCGAGGTAGTAAGCCACCTGCGTCATGGTTATTACACCGTTTTTATTTTCATTGTTCTCTGCTTCTTTTTGTAAAAGCGCATGAAAGTATTGAAAGTATTCTCCAATCTGGTACATTTTGTTTTCGATACCATCGTACTCATTTCTTATTTCTTCGCTATCGAACGATTGGCTGAGTTCATCGGTAAACATATCGGTGAGTTTATTGGATAGCCTCTGGCTGCCATTCAATACAAAATCTTCAACCAGTTCAAGAAAAGAATTAAGCACCTCTGTGAGGTGGGTAAAATAGGGCGATGTGTACGGTTCGGCCGCGGTATGGGAAAATAATTCTGCACAGGTTTCCTGTATAAAGGCATTCAGGCGTTCAGCATCGGGGGTATCGTGGTTGATTAATTTAGCCAGCAGGCGATGCATAATAGTGTCGTCGTGCAACCGGGGCGTGAGCATGTTGCCCAGGGAGCCGATTTCTGTTTCGTTTTTTCCAAATGTTTTGAAAAGCAGGTTCTGGTATTGCTTTACATCTGCACCGGAATAAGCAACATGTTGTTGTCTGAATTTCTTTGTAAAACTGGTTTTGAAAGGATAGGAGCACATAAGGTGATTTTTTGAAGGTGAAGGGAATAAATCACCCCACAATGTTACATCACCTGATGTGGCGTTTACAAGTATATGGAACTGTATTCCATTTGTTTACAGGTTTATCAATCGCCGGCTAAATATATTTATTTAGGGTTTGCCGGTTAATGTGGGCTACTTCATTCATAACGGGGAGTTTTAAGCTGGTGAACCAGCCTGCCGGCAGGCTGGTAAGTAATGGGCATTCAAAAGTCATTGGTGTTGCTGATTACAATCATTTTAATTTTCCTGTTTAGCATGTAATTTCAATACAGCCGTTTTTATTACATTAATCAAAACTAAAAACATGTATTATGGGACCTGTTAATATTTGCCAAAGCTGCAGTATGCCCATCGATGACCCCGAATTACAGGGTATCGAAAAAGATGGGTCAAAAAGTAAGGTGTATTGTAAATATTGTTACGACCATGGCGAATTCGTAAATCCTTACATGACGCTCGAAGAAATGGAATCGCTGGTTAAAACACAAATGACCCGATTAAAAATTGCACCAGCCGTTATTGATATGGCCGTAAATAGCCTGCCAATGCTGAAACGCTGGAAAACCAAAGTGAATATTCTTTAACATCATCCTGTTTGAAGGTATATATGAATAATGGTCAATGGCGAATACCATTGATCCGCCTGCATATAGCTTTAATGGCTGATGAATGGCGTATTCCATGCAGAAATAAGCAACAGGTGTTGCATATGCCTGAGCAATGGGATAGGGGTGTTTGAATGAAAATGACATGTGCAAAAAGATTAATAAACAATGATCCTGCCGGGGCGGCTTTCGACCGGGTGCCCGTTCTTATAGATCCAGATACTGAGCATACCGTTCTGATAGTGAGATGTTACAAAATCAGGATCGGCATTTTTGGGCAGCAGTATTTCGCGCTTAATACAATGACAGGGTGACTTTCTTATATGTTTATGCTGCTCTGGTTCACCGTCATGATGGCTCATGGCGGTAATGGTTAATACCTGCCCTTTGGTGTAAACAAAAAAATCATCGCGCCTGTAGCCCGGCACAGCAATTTGTATTTTATAGTAATTAGCCACCTCTGTAATTTTTACGGGCGGCGACAACATTTTGCGATGTGTTTTATTTATTACATCGTGCAGTTGCTTTTCTTTCCATTGCAACGGCTCGTACTGGCCCGGATAAATGGAAGTTTGTTCGGAAATTGATTTTTCATTGGTTACCATTGTTTTGTTATTATTAAATTGTGTACAGATTGGTTCACGCTTTCCTGTCTTTAGTTTCCTCAATTACATGCTTTCATCTATTTGTAAGTTATTTCATTTACATGCTTTTTTTGCTGATTCACATCAGTTCAACGCATGACAATAGGATGTTGCCGGTGAAGGCAGTTATTCAGATGTTTTGGGGATAAATATTTCGGTAATCACTCCTAATGGTGATGGCGGTCATTGTTAACAAACAACATGTAGTGATAAATTTGATATGATCGGCAATTTAAACCAACACGAATAACATGAAAATTTCAACCTTCGATACGAGACGAAAAACAGGGCTTGATATTGTGCCCATGCACATCAGCAGCTCTGAATTCACTTACAATGATTATATACCTTCACGTTTTACCTGTGATGGTATGAATGTAAGTCCGCCGCTTGATATTGATCATTTACCAACCGGCACAAAATGTTTGGCCATTATTGTTGATGATCCCGATGCGCCCATTCGTCCGTGGGTTCACTGGCTGGCCTGGAACATTCCTGCCTCGCAGCATATTAAAGAAGATTGTTTATTGAAAGAGCAGGGATTAAACGACTTCAGGGAGCATAAATATGGAGGCCCTTGTCCGCCTTACGGCACACACCGGTACTATTTTAAAGTGTATGCATTAGACAAGCGCCTCGATTTACCGGTAAAATCATCGAGGAATGAGCTTGAAAAAGCGATGGAAGGGCGTGTGATCGGGTTTGGGGAACTAATGGGCAGGTATAGAAGGAGATGAAAAGGTAAAAGGCACAAGGCACAAGATACAAGATACAAGGCATGGGGGCTGAAGTAAGAAGTAAGTAAACGGATAGTAAATAAAAAAGGAATCAGGGGCTTTTGCGGTGCCTGATTCCTCATTTTTATGCTGTGCGGTGAAATAGAGCAATTTACTTAACGGCAATATGTTTCGACATTGCTGCTTTTTTAGCTTCTTCTTTTTTGGGCAATACTAATTTCAGTACGCCATCATGATAAGTAGCTTCAATCTTATCTCTCATTACTTCTTCGGGTAAGGAAAAGCTACGGGTGAAAGATGAATAGTTGTATTCTCTGCGGGTATGACGCGCGTCTTCATCTTCCTTTGTTTCTTCTTTTTCGCAGCTGATGGTAAGCATGTTGCCTTCAATGTCGATGTTGAAGTCGTTCTTATTTAAACCAGGAGCTGCTACCGAAACAATATAATCATTTTGGTTTTCAGCTACATTTACAGCTGGAACGGTCATGGTTCTGCTCATTAAACCAGTGCCGGACCCTCCAAGCCGTTCGTTCCATGATCTGAAAAAATCGTCAAAGACAGACGGAAACATTTCTCCTGATCTGGTTCCTGATTTCGTTAAGGATTTCGTTGACATAACTACCCTCCTTTATTTTTGGTTATGAAATAATGATAAACAAAAATAACTGCAGTAAGCCTGGTGTATTATGATCCATGGTCATAAACAATCATGAGCAGGGTCACTTCTTTCACTTTTGCGCAGGGTACTGCGATTTCAGAGGCGATAACTTTATACGTTCAACAAACAAGGCTATTTTTTGTTTACAATACCTGCGACAGGAAAAAATAGAAACTTCTGCGTGTTTCTTTAAAAATACTTTCGGCAGCCTGTAACTGGTTGTTTAGCTCTGTTTGCGTGTGTGTTACCGGTATTTCGTGTAAATCGTGTTTTAACAGATCAAATTGTTCTTTCTGAAGAATAAACTGGTTTTGAAAATGTTCTGCTTCTGCCAATATTTCTTTACTCGTGCAGTTATTCACCACTTCTTCGAGCTGTTTTTCGAACAGGCGGGTTTCTTTGGTAAAGAACTGCAATGATTTCTCCCACTCCTGTAATTCATCGGGGTGGCTTTCGATTGTTGTTACAGACATAGAATATATTTTTATGTAAATTAAATTTATGCTGTGATAAATTTCATGTATGGTCATCAGTATTGGGGATGAGAATGGTCAGTGGTTCGATTTTAATTATACAATTCCTGTTCTTCGATACAGGTCATTTGTGCTTCCCAGGTAACTAACAAATCGTGCGTAAACTGAAGATCAATAATAACTTTTTCGATGAAGGCTACCAGGTTTGTGAGATGAGTAGCTACGGGCGTAGTTACCTGAATTCCTTTTTTGTTATTTGATTCATATTGTAATGTAACAGTGAAATAATTGTAATAAGCTTCTATATTGTGCAGGTAAAATTCAACTACGTCTATTATTTCGGCTGTATATGCACTATCAATGTCCCAACTGATATCGGTTTCGGGATTGCCCGATTGCAGCTTTTTCAGGTTGCCCGATAAGTGCTCGTTGATATCTTCCTGAAACTTATTGGTGAGTTCGCAAAATGTTTTAATGGTAGTGATCAGGCCTTCGTAGTAATGTGCCGTGAAAGGCTCTTCCTGCGCAAACCGGGTAAACAGCCTGTTCAATTCACCGGCGTAGTTGAATAGCCTGCGTGCATGAGGAATGTCTTTTGTTTCGAGCTTATTGATGATGCGTTCAATAATGCCGTTATGATGTAAGGTTTCGGAAAGATATTCAGCCAGCAATGCCGATTCGTTTTTAGTTGGGCCAAATTCCCGTAACAACAGTTTTTTATAGGTTAATTCTTCGGCGGGCGGATAAACAATATGCTCCATCCTGAATTGTTTTGCATAGTAGCGGGTATAATATTGAGTTGGCATAGAACGAGTTTAAAATTGATTGTGCCGTTTGCACAACGCAAAATTAACCTGTGCTATAACAGGCTCTGATGACCACGCTCAACCGGCAGGATGATTACATACCTTTTGCACGCATAATAATTATCATGGAGCAATATGACATTTGTCATACTCTTATCCGTAACGCCGGTCGTAACTACATTTTATCAGTTTTGTCGTGCCCGCGCTGTTTTACCAGTTTGTTGTAAATTCCGAAAAGTAAAAACGGAGCAGCCCACTGGCCAATAAACAGGCTCATGTGTTTTTGACGCGAGAGTTGCAATACCAGGGCTGCCGTCATGGCGCCCACTGATGCCCACAGAAATATATCAGAGGGTATTTGGGCAGTTTTTTCTTCGATAGCTTTTGCAGTTTTGCCTTCTCTTTTTTCCTGTGTTCCCTGTGTTCTATATGTAGGTTCCATAAACTTTATATTTAAGGTTTTAGGATACCTTATCGATGTAAAATTTATGCCAGCCCCCGCCGGATGCGGATTACGTTAATTTAGCTTACTATTTAGATAAACCGGTTCAAACATCGATTGCATAATTGTGATTATTTGCATACACTATTGTTTGATATAAGTATAGCCATGAAAAAAAGTAGTAAGTTGTAAGTAATAAGTTGTAAGTAGTTAAAAAGTTGACGGGTTGATCAGTTAATCAGTTTAACAAGTTGATAAGTTGACTGACCCGAAGCCACTGCCTTTTACTTATCACTTATTACTTACTACTTATTACTTACTTGCTTCAGCTTAACAACTACTGCTTTCGAAGTAGGCGTATTGCTTTTGTCGGCTACGCTGGTTACAGGTACCAGCACATTGGTTTCGGGAAAATAAGTAGCGGTGCATTGGCGGGGGATGGGGTAGGGAACTACTATAAACTTATGGGCTATGCGCTCTTTGCCTCCGTGATAATTGTAAATATCTACCACATCGCCCTGTTGCAGGTTGTACTGATTCATATCTGCCTGGTTCATTAATATAACACGCCGTTCTTTATAAATGCCGCGGTAACGATCGTTTAATCCGTAGATAGTTGTATTGAACTGATCGTGACTACGAATGGTCATCATCAGCAATTCATCATCGGCCAGTATTATGGTGGTAACCGGTGCAATATTGAAATGCGCTTTCTTAGTTTCGGTATTGAATGATCCTTCGCGGTTACAGTTGGGTAAATAAAAACCGCCGGGAATACGCACCCGCTTATTGTATGCTGAAAATCCGGGAATGGTGCGTTCTATATCATCTCTGATATTATCGTAGTGCTGCAGGTATTTGTCCCAGTGTATGGTGCTGCGGGCGCCCAGTACGGCTTTCGCCATCTGGCATACAATAACCGGTTCGCTGAGCAAATGGGAAGATACCGGTTGCAAAACGCCTTTTGATTGTTGAATTACGCCCATTGAATTTTCGCACGAAACAAATTGTACTTCGCCATTCAGCACATCTTTATCACTGCGACCCAGGCAGGGCAGTATCAATGCTTCGTTGCCATGTACCAGATGACTTCGGTTAAGCTTTGTAGATACATGCACGGTTAACGAACATTTGCGCAGGGCTTCTGCTGTATACAGTGTATCGGGCGTGGCCGATAAAAAGTTTCCGCCCATGGCAATAAATACCGAAGCCTTTTCGTCGTGCATGGCTTTTATAGATTCCACCACATCGTACCCATGGTGTTGCGGCGGACGGAAATGAAAATTTGTGGCGAGGGCATCGAGGAATTTTTGTGCCGGTTTTTCAAAAATGCCCATGGTACGGTCGCCCTGCACATTGCTATGCCCTCTGACCGGGCAGGTGCCGGCGCCCCGTTTACCGATACTGCCTTTAAGCAATAACAGGTTTACGATTTCTTTTATGGTATCTACCGCATTTTTGTGCTGGGTAAGCCCCATGGCCCAGCAGGCAATGATCTTTGTTTTATCTTTTAACAGGTTGGCCGCTGCTGTCAGTTGCGGCCAGTCGACTCCGCAGGCCTGCACCAGTTGTTCGGGTTGTTGTTGTTGCAGGTGTTCAATAAAAGCTATAAAGCCGGCTGTATTGTTTTCAATAAAGGTGCGGTCGAAAACCTTACCGGGATTGCGTTGTTCTTCGTGCCATAAAATATATTCAATAGCTTTCAGCAAAGCCAGATCGCCATTGATCTTTACCGGTAGAAAAATATCGGTAAGATGGGTATCGATGCCCAGCATACCTTTTATTTGCTGCGGGTTCATAAAACCCATCAAACCTGATTCGGGTAATGGATTTACCGAAATGATTTTTGCACCGTTTGCTTTGGCCTTTTGCAACGCGGTTAACATGCGCGGATGGTTGGTGCCTGGATTTTGCCCCAGTATAATGATCACTTCTGCTTCATAAAAATCTTCGAGCTTTACCGAGCCTTTGCCAATGCCCAGCGATTCGCCCAATGCCACGCCACTGCTTTCATGGCACATATTGCTGCAATCGGGCAGGTTATTGGTGCCATATTCGCGAACAAAGAGCTGGTACAAAAAGGCGGCTTCGTTACTGGTGCGTCCTGATGTATAAAAGATGGCTTCATCGGGTGATGCCAGTTTGTTGAGCGCGCCGGCGATTTTGCCAAATGCTTCGTCCCAGGAAACAGGCAGGTAGTGGGTGCCGCCTGCCGGCAGGTACATAGGCTGCGCAATGCGGCCTTTACGGCCAATTTCATAATCGGTTAAGGAGGCCAGTTCCTGTACCGAATGTTGAGCAAAAAATTCAGGAGTTAATTTTTTCAGGGTAGCTTCTTCGGCAATTGCTTTGGCGCCGTTTTCGCAATATTCACCCAGGCTCGAACGCTCATCATCGGGATCGGGCCAGGCGCAACTGGGGCAATCGAACCCACCTTTTTTGTTCATGTGTTGCAGGGCTTTCAGGCCACGCGTTAACCCTGCTTCGCCAACCACCTGTTTAAATGCAGTAATTACACCCGGCAATCCGGCTGCAGCCTGTTTAACAGGTCCCAGATGCAATCCCGTAAACCGCTCGGGATTTTCAGCCCCCGGAATATTTTTGCTTTTCTCATTCATACACTGGTTTGTTTATTGGTCCGATGGCGATCTCTCTGGCTATTAATAACATTTAAAATATAATACACATACTGACTCTTCAGTAATTACTCCATACATACTCCATACTTACTCCACATTAACTCCATAGTTACTCCATACACGCTCCATAGTATTCCCGTAGTACTCACGTAGTACTACCATAGGCGGCCCATAACAAGCCCTTGTTTGCATAGGCTGCGTATTGCTTATTGCCTGCTGTGATTGATCCCGGGCAAAGCCTGCCTGCTGGCAGGCTGGTCGCAGGGTTGCCAAACTGCTAACTGCCAACTTGTATTCTTCGCGCTCCGCTATATACATTAAACCGTTCGTTGCGTAAAAAGCCTATTAAGGTCATATCAAATTCAGTTGCCAGTTGTACCGCCAGGCTCGATGGCGCGCCCACAGCTGCTATTATACGAATGCCGGCCATGGTTGCTTTTTGCACCAGCTCAAAACCTGCCCTTCCGCTCAATAATAAAATGTGCTGGTGTAAAGGCAGCTGTGCGTTCATAAACGCCGATCCTATAACTTTATCCAGGGCATTATGGCGGCCAACATCTTCACGCAACATCAAAAAATTTCCTTTTCCGTCAAACAGGGCCGAGGCATGCAGTCCGCCGGTTGTTTCGAAAAGGACCTGCTTTTTTTCAATGGCATTGTGCAGACTGTAAAATACAGTGGCGGGTAAACTGATATCATCCGATTGTTTGGTATAGGCCGAAATGGTTCTGATGGCATTTATGTCTGTTTTGCCGCAAACCCCGCAGCTGGAGGTGGTGTAAAAATTCCGTTCGGCCTGTTGCAGGTGCGGAACAGCGCCTTCGGTAAGGGTTACCAATACACTGTTGCCCTGCGCCTGAATATGTTTTATTTGACCAATATGTTCTATAATTCCTTCGGTAAACAAAAACCCGGCGGCCAGTTCATTGTCGTGGCCGGGTGTTCGCATGGTAACAGAAATGTTTTTTTGCACATAACCCGTTCCTTCGTCCCACGCCAGTTGTATTTCAAGCGGTTCCTCTACCGCAAGGTCATCGTCGGCCTCGGTGAGCGCACCGGCTTTTATCTTTTTTATTTTTATATGGGCGATCGATTCGTGTTGCATATACCAAATGTACGTAAAACGCTTAACGCAGAACGCGCAATGCTTAACCCAGAATGCGCAACGCTTAATGCAAAACCCTTACCTAATAATACCCAAAGTATCCGGCGTTTAGCGTTAAGCCTTTTAGGTTCAGCGTTCAATTGGTTTGGAATAAAGGTGAGTGATAAAAATGCTTTTAGCTATTTATCGGTAGGCCGGCACCGGGTATTCTCTTTTTTCTCCTGAGCGAAGTCGAAGGGTTACTCCTTTAATCGCTCAGCTAAAAAATAATTAAGTGTAAAATTGACAGATATATGGTTTTGTCTTAGTTTCACAGTTTCAATTAAGCTTATTTTATTGCCCGGAACAGGGCTTTGCTGTGCGAACCTGATACTTTTGCTAAAAAATAACGATTACCATGCCGCATATTTCTTCCTTTCAATACACACCTGATTCATTACATTTATTAATTATTCATTTTAAAGCTTTTTCATGAAACGTTTTGCTTTGCTTGCGGTTTGCAAAAGCCTGATTGTTTATGGCGCTGTTGCTCAAAACAACCTGGTGCTTAATGTAGATTCGGCCAGAACTACAATAAGCCGGCACATTTATGGTCATTTTGCCGAGCATTTGGGCCATTGCATTTACGGTGGTTTTTATGTAGGCGAAGGCAATACCAAAATTGCCAATACAAACGGGGTACGCAATGATGTTATAGATGCCCTGAAAAAACTAAAGATCCCCAATTTGCGCTGGCCGGGAGGATGTTTTGCCGATACGTATCACTGGAAAGATGGCATCGGTCCCAAAAACAAACGGCCCACGATGGTGAATGCCTGGTGGGGCGGGGTTACCGAAGACAATAGCTTTGGCACACACGAATTTTTAAATATGTGCGAATTGCTGGGTACCGAGCCCTATCTGGCAGGCAATGTGGGCAGCGGCACCGTGCAGGATTTAACCGACTGGGTTCAATATGTAAACTTTAACGGCAAAAGTCCAATGAGCGACCTTCGCCAGCAAAACGGCCGTCAAAAGCCCTGGCATGTACAGTTTTGGGGAGTAGGCAACGAAGCATGGGGATGTGGCGGCAATATGACACCCGAACATTATGCAAATGTTTACCGTCAGTATGCCACCTTTATGACCGGCGGGTCGAACGAAACCAAAGTTTTTCGTATTGCCTCGGGCGCCAGCTCATCGGATTATAACTGGACGGAGGTGCTGATGAAAAATATTCCGCAAAACATGGTAGGTGGTTTGGCCCTGCACCATTATTCGGTGATCGACTGGAATAAGAAAGGCCCTGCCGTTGACTTTACCGAGCAGCAATATTTTGCTATTATGAAGCAGGCGCTGTTCATGGATTCACTGGTGATAAAGCATTCGGCCATTATGGATAAATACGATCCGGCAAAGCGGGTAGCCCTTGTAGTTGATGAATGGGGCGGCTGGTACGATGTTGAACCCGGCACCAACCCCGGATTTTTGTTTCAGCAAAATACCATGCGCGATGCCATGATTGCCGGTGTTACCTTAAACATCTTTCATAATCATTGCGACCGTGTTCGTATGGCTAACCTGGCGCAGGCCATTAATGTGCTGCAGGCTGTTATTTTAACCAATGAAGAAAAAATGATCCTCACGCCTACCTATCACGTAATGGAAATGTATAATGTGCACCAGGATGCCAAAATGGTACCTGTATCTTTAAAAAGCAACGACTATGTACTGGATAATCAAAAGCTGCCGGCTGTTTCGGCATCGGCTTCAAAAGATTCAACCGGTTTGCTACATATTTCGCTGGTAAATATTGATGCAAAAAATGCGCAGGATATTAACATCGATTTAGAAGGAGGCAATTATAAAACCGTTGGCGGGCGTATTTTAACATCTGCCAAACTGCAGGACCATAACTCATTCGAAACGCCTGATAAAATAAAACCTGCGCCATTTAAAGGAGCTGCCCTTAAAGGCAAAACGCTTAACGTAAAATTGCCGCCTTTTTCGGTAGTAGTTTTAGAGTTAAAGTAAGGTGATGAACAAAATATCAGATATTTGACAAATTTTTGGAACAGCTAATTCTTAAACAAAAAAAGAAATACCATATGAATAGATTGATTTGCCATGCTGCAACACTGATGCTGCTAACCGGCATTGCATCATGCGGCGGT
Source organism: Niastella sp. sgz303648 (assembly GCF_059587045.1). Classification (NCBI taxonomy): domain Bacteria; kingdom Pseudomonadati; phylum Bacteroidota; class Chitinophagia; order Chitinophagales; family Chitinophagaceae; genus Niastella; species Niastella sp. sgz303648. The sequence continues at coordinate 400,794 of NZ_JCAPSW010000002.1, forward strand.
GAAAACAAACAACCTTCAACTGAAAATAAAGAAGCTATGACTAAACCAGGTGTAACAACAAAAGACTGGGGCGAAGCGGACGGTAAAAAAGTAAATCTGTATTCGCTTACCAATAATAACGGTGTAACGGTTACTATCACTAACTATGGAGGTATTGTTACTTCATGGGTTACTCCCGATAAACACGGTAATAAATCGAGTGTGGTGGTAGGCATGGATAGTTTGCAGGAATACCTGAAAAAGCCACCTTATTTCGGTGCCATCATCGGCCGTTATGGCAACCGTATCGGCGATGCAAAATTTACGCTGGATGGAAAGACCTATACCTTAGCAGCCAACAACGGAAAAAATAATTTGCATGGCGGTAACAAAGGTTTTGATAAAGTAGTATGGGATGCAGCCACTACCGACGGCACTACGCCTTCGCTAACCTTAAATTACCTGAGTAAAGATGGTGAAGAAGGTTTTCCCGGCAACCTGAAAGTGACTGTAGTGTATACCTTAACAGATGCCAACGAACTGAACATTGAATACACTGCCGAAACAGATAAAGCCACCCCTGTTAATTTAACCAACCACAGTTACTTTAACCTTACAGGCAGCACAGAAAATACCATTTTGAACCATCGCTTAATGATCGATGCCGATCATTATACACCGGTAGATACCACTTTGATACCAACCGGTGAAATTAAAGCGGTAAAAGGCACTCCGTTCGACTTTACAAAACCCGAAGCCATTGGCGCCCGCATCGATTCGGTGCAAGGCGGCTATGACCATAATTTTGTATTGAACCGGAAAGACAGCTCGATGCAACTGGTAGCTGTATTGACCGACACGCTCAGCGGTCGTAAGCTGGAAGTATTTACCACAGAGCCCGGTCTTCAGTTTTACAGCGGCAACTTTTTAAACGGAGCTTTTGTAAGCGGCGGCAAACCGGTGAATTTACGTACAGCGTTGTGCCTCGAAACACAGCATTTTCCCGATTCGCCCAACAAACCAAAATTCCCGAGCACTATTTTACAACCGGGTCAAAAATATCATACCGTAACAAAGTATAAAGTTTCGGTAGAGAAATAAAGAATATTTCGTTAGAATAATAAGACCCCGCTTCGCAGCGGGGTTTTTGCTTTTGGAGATTGTTTGATGGTTTGATTGTTTAATGGTTATGGCCGTTCAAATTCCTGGTTGCTAAGTTTTGTGAGAATGCCTAAATTATCGGCAACCCCAACAATCAAACTATCAAAACAATCAAACCATCGTTTTTTTGACTGGTGGTACCTGTTGTTTTTTGCGTATTGGTAATGAGTAAATGAATGATATTTTTCAAATTAATACAGGTGAATGACCAATAAGCGATCGTTGAAAATAGGACTGTTTGGTATTGGATTAGATACATACTGGCCGCAATTTGAAGGGTTAAAAGAACGACTGGAAGGCTACCTGCACGAAGTGCACAACAGAATGGCTGCATTACACCCCAATATCATCAATGCAGGTTTGGTAGATACCCCCGATAAAGCATTTGAAGCAGGACACCGGTTCAGAACAGAAGGCGTAGATATCATCTTTTTATATGTAACCACTTACGCATTATCATCAACGGTACTACCGGTTGTGCAGCAGGCCAAAGTGCCGGTGATTGTGTTGAATTTATCGCCCGAAGCAGCTATTGACTATGCATCGTTCAATAAAATGAACAACCGTACAGCCATGACGGGCGAATGGCTGGCTTATTGTTCGGCCTGCCCTGTTCCTGAAATTGCCAATGTGTTTTTGCGCACCGGTGTTCGGTTTTACCAGGTAACCGGTATGCTGTATAATGATTCTGCATGCTGGAAAGAAATTCTGGAATGGATTGAAGCCGCCCGGGTAGCGCATACCATGGCGTTTAACCGGCTCGGTTGTATGGGACACTATTACAGCGGCATGCTGGATATTTATTCAGATCTCACTCAGCAATACCGGTATTTTGGCGGACATATAGAACTGATTGAAGTAGATGAGCTGGCTGCGCTGCGCCGCGATGTTACTGAAAAGGATATAATGGAACGGGTGAAATTATTCTACTCAACTTTTGATGTACAGTTCGATTGTTCGGTTGAAGAACTGCAGCGCGCTGCCTGTACTTCAGTTGCGCTTGACCGTTTAACCGCTAAATACCAGTTGGGGTCCATGGCTTATTATTACAAGGGAACCGGCAATGTAGATAATGAAGATGCCATAAGCTCTATTATTCCTGGTAATTCTTTATTAACTGCCCGTGGCATTCCGGTAGCCGGTGAATATGAAATAAAAAATGCGCAGGCGATGAAGATCATGGACAGCTTTGGCGCCGGCGGATCGTTTACCGAATACTATGCCATGGATTATAATGAAGATGTGGTACTGATGGGGCATGATGGTCCCGGCCATATTGCTATTGCAGAAGGCAAAACCAAAGTGCGCCCGTTGTATGTATATCATGGAAAAGTTGGCCGTGGCTTATCGGTTGAAATGTCGGTAAAAAACGGACCGGTTACCTTACTTTCGGTTGTGCAGCAGGCCGATGGCAAACTGTTATTGCTTACTGCCGAAGCAGCTTCGGTGCCAGGCCCTATTCTTGAAATTGGCAATACCAACAGCCGTTATAAATTCTCCATCGGCGCCCGCCGTTTTGTAAACGACTGGAACAGTTACGGCCCTGCCCACCACTGTGCTGTAGGGGTTGGGCATATTGCTTCGAAAATAAAAAAGTTAGGGGCTTTGCTGGGTATGGAGGTTGTGCAGGTGTGTTGAGATTTCTGATTTTTGGATTTCGCGATTTTGAGATTTTTAAAACAGTTACTGCAATTGAAATCAATAAATCACAAAATCGCGAAATCCCGAAATTATTTGATTGTCACCACTTCCCAGCCTGCAGGTTTTTTTATAAGATGAATACCCAGATCGTGTTCGTACTTTACAATTTCAAGTTCAAACTGTTCGTCGCCAAAACGCAGTTTTGATATCTTTATCTCCTTAATATAATCGGGCAGCATGGGTTTATACAGGGTGAGCTTTTTATTGTACCCATCGAATGTGATGCGCAAACAGGCCTGCAGTAATATAAATACAGCGGCAACAGACCATGCCTGGGGCGAACATGCAACAGGGTAGGCCGTGGGCGATTCGCCCCGGCGGAAAGGAAAGCCACAGAACAATTCGGGCATGCGCTGTAAATCGATGAATAAAGAGGCATCGAACAATCCCTGCATCAGGCGTAGCGACTGCTCCATCAATCCATAGCGGGCAAACCCGTAAGCTATTATTGCCGTATCGTGCGGCCATACCGAACCATTATGGTACGACATAGGATTGTATCTGGCCGCTTTTGAAGATAATGTTCGTATGCCCCATCCCGTAAACATGTCGTCGGCCATAAGCATTTTAGCTGTTTGTTCGGCTCTTTCGGGTGTGGCAATGCCCGAAAACAGCAGGTGCCCCACATTCGACGAAACAACGCGACAGGGCTGTTTGTCTCCATCGAGCGCCAGTATATAGGTTCCCAGGTTATCATCCCAGAAAAATTCATTAAAGCGGTCTTTCAGTTCGCGGGCTTCTTTTTTTAATTGTTCTGCCAGTTCAGGATAACCGAGACGTGAGGCAATATAAGCTGCCTGTTTTTTTGCATCATATACATAACCCTGCACTTCGCACAGGGCAATAGGAAAACCGGCCAGTTCGCCATTCTGGTGCGAAATGGAGTCGTGCGAATCTTTCCATCCCTGGTTGGCCAAACCGCTTTCGGCTTTGCGCTGGTATTCAACAAAACCGTCGCCATCCATATCGCCATAGGTTTTGATCCATTCCAGGGCCATTAAGATATTATTCCAGATGTTATGGATGGTGACCATGTCATCGGTGCGTTTTAAATAATGACCGGCCAGTACGATGAACAATGGCGTGGTATCGATGCTTCCGTAGTATAACTTAAATGGAATTTCGCCTGTTTCGGCCATTTCGCCCGACCTGATCTCATGCAATATTTTTCCAGGTTCGGCATCCTGTAAAGGTTTTAATTCAGTGGCTTGCCTCCTGGCCTGGTACATTAAAACGCCTTTGGCAATGTCAGGAGCCACCCACAGGGTTTCCAGCGCTGTAAAAGTGCCATCTCTGCCAAACACGGTATTATACCAGGGAACGCCTGCATAGGGATAACTGCCAAACGGCGTTTGAACCAGCAGCGACAACAGATCGTTTTTTGAGCGGTTGATCCAGTTATTGAACTGTTCATTATCGGTAAAAATTTCCGCAACCAATTCCCTGCTTTTTTCCATGCCTGTTTTGATCTTATTGAAGGCAATGGAATAGGGTTCAAACGAAACCGGCTGGGTATACACCTGAAAAACGCCAGTGCAGTTAATGCCATACGCTTCTTTCGGTGCAATTTTTATTTTATAAATGACCCTGTTATCTTCAATTACATACGGAGCGGGATCAAAATACATATTGGTTTGCCGTTCAATACCATCTAATCCCTTATAGGCCAGCATAACATGGTTGTTGCCGTTTACCAGCGGAAACTGTACTTCGCCTCTTTGTTTTCGCTCCATGCCACGCACTTCAAAAATATCCCTGAAGTCGCCACCGAAAGTAAGCTGCAATTCGGTTTCATAGGTATCTGAACCGTAATTAAACAGCATGATCAGTTCGTGGCAGGCGCCATCCTGTAAAAATTTACTTCGTGATATATGCAATGTGCCTTTGGGAATAACCAGGTGCTGCCCTTCATTGATATCGGGATTGGTTAAATCGACCGACATCATTTCGTTTTCATTTTTAATATTGGAGCTCAGCAGCATGGGGCGGTAATGATTTAATTCCAGCTCCATATCGCTGATAAACCGGGTTCCCTGGTGATAAATGCCCTGTACGCAGGTGCCAAACTGTTTGATATCGCCCCACCGGTCGAATATGCCAAAGGTATCGCCGTAGTTTAATGTAAGCACACGATCATCGGCATACGAAGAGGAAGCGAGAATGTAATATTTGTCATCCTGCAGCTTAACCAGGGTGTCATGCTTTTTCATACTGCTCTGGTTTTAATATAAGGGAATGATGATAAATTCCGAAGATCCTAAAAGCGGGAGGTTTTTGAAAACAAGGGTAGTTTCTGACTTCCGACTTCCGACTTCGGTTTTACTTCCGATATGCTGGTTTTAAATAGAAAGATCCTTCTACCGGTTTACGTAATGTTTTTTCGTATTGACGGATATAATTTTCGGCCATAACCGTAGCGCTGAATCTTTTTTCGAAAGTGGCGCGGCATGCTGAGCGGCTGATGTAATGAATATTGTTGAGAGCCTCAACGGCTTTATCAATACTATCTACAATAAAACCGGTTTTACCATGCTCAATTACTTCGGGCACTGAACCACGATTAAATGCAATGATGGGTGTGCCACAGGCCATGGCTTCTATCAGTACCATACCAAACGGTTCGGGCCAGTCGATGGGGAACAACAAAGCTTTTGCATTTCCGATCAGGCTACCTTTCTGATCTTCGCCGATTTCGTGCAGGTATTCAACATGCGGCTGGCTTAACAGATGACGTATTTGTTTTTCGAAATAACGCTGGTCGGCCTTATCAATTTTTGCAGCGATCTTTATTTTCATATTGGCGCGGCGTGCAATTTCAATGGCGCGGTCGGCGCGTTTTTCGGGCGAAAACCTTCCAACAAATACCACATAATCGCCTTCACCATTTCCGGGCTCATACAAATCAATTGGTAATCCGTGATAAACGGTATCAACCCAATTGGCCATTGGCAATGGCCTTCGCTGTGCATTTGAAATAGAAATTACCGGCATGTCGCTGAACTTTTTGTATAAAGGTTTCAGTTCAGGAATATCGAGCCGCCCATGTAGTGTGGTTACTGTTTTTTTATGACTGAGGCGGGTAACCGGAAAATGCAGGTAATCGGTATGAAAATGCAGTATATCAAATTCATGGGCCCTGTCCATTACTTCCTGCATTTGTAAAATATGTCCTGCCATTTGGTCGGTACAGCTGTTTAATCGAAATGCTTCAGAAGTCACTGATACAAGTTGTGCTTTGGTAACAGAATCGCCCGATGCAAACAACGTAACCTCATGTCCAAGATTAACCAATTCATCGGTCAGGTAGGCTACTACCCGTTCTGTACCTCCATATAATTTAGGAGGTACTGATTCATATAATGGGGCTATTTGTGCAATTTTCAACATAGTCAATATTTTCCGTTTACTGTTTGATCTTTAATTTCAATTCACCAGTTGTTAAAAGGATGTTCTGGTGTTGAGATGCATGGGGAAAAAATGCATCAGGTGGTTTTATTGTTAGTATTACAAACATATATTACCCCTTCGTTTTTTGTGGTGTACCAGTTTCACAATGAAGGCGCTACATCATTATGCTATTTTGTTTTACGCAATTCAGGTGCCAGGCAGGCAGGAAGAATAATTGGCAATGGGCAATTGGCAATAGGCAAGGGCATCTGCAATCGGGTACATATTGCTTTTTACCGATTGTCAATTGCTTATTGATTTTTATTGTCTATTGCCTATTGTTTTTGTTCCTGTACTGTTTTGGTGTGATGCCGGTTTTTTCTTTGAACAGTTTTGAGAAATAGAAATTGGATTCGAAGTTGAGATCGTATGCAATTTCCTTTATCGATTTGGATGGATCGAGCAACAGCTCTTTTGCTTTATGTATCTTTAATTGAATCTGAAATTGCCCAGGCGCCAGCCCCGTATATTCTTTAAATATTTTTCTGAAACGCGAGTAACTGATCTGTAGTTCATTCGCTACATCAACCGGCGAAATATTCTGATCGATATGCGAACGGAATAATAACCTCGCTTTATTTACAATAGCATCAATATCCTTGCCTTCAAATTTATCCTGCTGTGCTTCAGCATGAATATAACCAAGCAAATGCAAAACCGCTCCGGCTATCAATGGATGATAGCCTGCTTTTTCTTCTTTTGTTTTATCAATGATTTCAAGAAACAGATTGAGCAATGGTTCGTGGTAACCAACAGACAATACCGGATTGGCAGCAGTAAAAAATTTTCTGGCAAACAGGTTGTGGGCAACAGGCCCGTTAAAGCCTACCCAAAATTCATCCCAGCCGGTTTTTTTATTGGGCTTATACCGGTGCCTTTCGCCGGGAAATAACAATATAACCGACCCTTCTGTTACTGTTTGCTTACCGCCGGTTTTTGATTCAAATGTACCGGTACCATTGGTAATATAAATCACCTGGTATTCGTGCAGCACGCGTCCTTTTTCGAAATTGAAATAGTGATGCGAAGGATGTGTTGAATACGGATAGGCGCTATCAGGCGCAATGCGGGTGCAGCCTGTATTCAATACGCTCAATCCCCACTTTTCATCTTCTTCACTTACCGGCAGGTATTTGTAGTAGTTCGTCATTTGTTGCGGTGACTTATTTATATCAAAAACTACAACTGAAATATCAAATCAGGTATTTAGCTATGACAATAATAAGGATAATTTTATTCTGCTCAATATACCCAATCAACATTAGTAACAGCTACCGGTAATAAAACGATTTGCAAACCCATAGTTATGAAACTGAATTCAACAGTAGACAGTCAACTGGTGCAACTTTGGCTCACCGGAAATGAAAGGGCTTACCGTGCCTTATTCGATCGTTATTTTTATAAGCTATATCACTATACGCTGAAATTTATACCCGATAAACGTGTTTCGGAAGAAATTGTTATGGATGTGATGCTGGCCATTTGGCAAAAGAAGCATATGCTCAATACCAATCTTTCCCTGTCGGCCTACCTGTATAAATCGGTCAAAAACCGTTTGATCGATTACCTGCGAAAACAAACCGTGCCAACCGTTTCACTGGATCATACCAACATGGAACCTCCATCGTCGTTCATCACCGATAGCCGCCTGCTGCATAAAGAACTGGAAAGTCTTTATAAAACATCTCTTAATCGTTTGCCGCCTCAAAAGAAACGCATCTTTACCATGAGTCGCGAAGAAGGCAATTCGTATCAGGAAATTGCCGACAGATTACAATTGTCGAAAAATACGGTAGAAAATCATATGGTGGCTGCATTGCGATTGCTGAAAGATCATATGAAGGTTCAATAGGGGTGAGTGGCTTATGGGAAGGATATGGAGTTGGTAGGGAGTAGCTAAGCAGTAGGCAGGGAGTAGCCTGGGAGTAACATGAGAGTAGCATGGGAGTAACATCCCTATAAGTTCCCTATAAGTCCTCTATAAGTTCCCTATAACTCCGGTATAGCCGTTTCAACGCCATTTCTAAACTATCGTTACCTCAATGCCCCTGCTCTCTAACTGGGTTACAAAATGATCCGATATACCGCTGTCGGTAATGATCTGGTCTATTTCTTCCAGTCCGCATATACGGCCAAAGCCGCGTTTGCCAAATTTGGTACTGTCGGATAGTACGATCACTTTTTGTGAAACATCGATCATTTGCCGGTTCAGGTGCGCTTCCATTACGCTGGTAGTAGTAAGTCCGAACTCAAGATCGATGCCATCGACACCGAGGAATAATTTACTGCAGAAAAAATCGGTTAATATCTTTTGCGCATACGGACCGGTTACTGATGAAGAGCTTTTGCGCAATATGCCTCCCAGCTGCAAAATTTCAATATCAGGATGTTTAATGAGTTCCTGCGCCACCTGTAGCGAGGCGGTGATCACTGTGAGGTTTGTTTTCGGCGGAATGTTGCGGGCCAGCGCCAGTACAGTGGTGCCCGATGCTATTATTATTGAATCGTTGTCGGCGATCATTTGTGCCGCCATGGCGCCTATTTTCATTTTTTCGCCTGCCTGCAGTTTCTCCTTTTCATTAACAGGCCGGTCGATTGTATAAGGGTTATTGATAGTGGCGCCACCGTGTGTGCGGAACAACAACTTTTTATCTTCCAGCAACTTCAGGTCTTTGCGAATGGTAACTGAGGATACATCCAGTTCCTTACACAGTTCCAGTACGTTAACGAAGCTTTCTTTGGTAAGCTTATTTAAAATGAATTGATGGCGTTCGGTTTGTGAGATCATAATTGTATAACAATGATAAATAATTTTTGGATTGTTCGATGGTATGATTGTTAGATGGCTGCAGTCTCTGAAATTCAGACTGGTTCATTATTAGTAACAGGTTTGAAATGAATCAACAAACCATCAAGCCATAAAACAGTCGAACCATCGCTTAAGGTTTCGAAATATTTTTAATTCACGCTTTCAAATTGTTTCGTTATTATTGCTTTTGAAAAATAAATGAAATAATACGAAAGTAATAGAAAAAAATGGAAACTGAAAGCGTATCCGATCGTAAAACGCTGATAAACAGGCTGGCAGAACAAAAAGAATGGGATTTAATTGTTATAGGAGGCGGATCTACCGGTTTAGGCGTAGCCCTTGAAGCCGTGAGCAGGGGTTATTCTGCCTTGCTTGTTGAGCAGGCCGATTTTGCCAAAGGCACGTCGAGCCGAAGCACCAAACTGGTGCATGGCGGGGTTCGATATCTGGCACAAGGTGATATTCAATTAGTTAGAGAAGCAAGTATTGAAAGGGGATTGTTGTGGCGCAATGCGCCGCATCTGGTAAAGAACCTGACTTTTATCATTCCAATTTACTCCTGGTGGGACAGACTTAAATATACTATCGGATTAAAATTATACGACTGGATAGCCGGCTCGCTCAGCCTGGGTTCATCGGTCTTTATATCCCGAAACGAAGCAATTCGAAAGCTGGGGAATGTAAAAACCGAAGGACTGGTGGGAGGGGTTTTGTACCATGATGGCCAGTTCGATGATTCGCGGCTGGCTATTAACCTGGTGCAAACGATTATCGAACGTGGCGGGGTTGCCTTGAATTATATGAAAGTAACCGGCTTGCTGAAAAACAACGACAGCCAAATTTCGGGTGTGCGGGTGCAGGATACCGAAACCGGCCAGGTGTTTATGTGCAAAGCAAAGGCCGTGGTAAATGCAACCGGCGTATTTGTAGATGATGTGCTGCACATGGATAACCCGGCACGTGCTAAAAGCATTACCGCCAGCCAGGGTGTGCACCTGGTGCTGGATAAAAAATTTTATCCGGGTGATGATGCGTTAATGATACCGGCCACCAGCGACGGACGTGTGTTGTTCGCCGTTCCCTGGCATGGTAAAGTTGTTGTAGGAACAACCGATACGCCGGTTGCCGAAGCATCTCTTGAGCCTGCCGCACTTGAAAATGAAATTACTTTTATACTTGAAAATGCAGCACGTTACCTGGTACAACAACCGAAACGGTCAGATGTACTGAGTGTTTATGCCGGACTGCGTCCGCTGGCGGCCCCGCAAAAAGGCGCACAAAAAACCAAAGAAATTTCCCGCAGTCATAAAATTATCGTGGCGCCTTCTCAACTGTTTACCATTTTAGGAGGTAAATGGACCACCTTTAGAAAAATGGGTGAAGATATGGTTGACCGTGTTGAAAAGGAATTGCAATGGCAGCATATAAAAACTGCTACAAAACATTTGCCTATACACGGCTCGGCTGCCAACGTTAACCTGAATGATCCATTTTATTTTTACGGAAGCGATACCGGTAATGTAAAGGCGCTCATGAACGGTCATTCGGGCGAATGGATCAGCAAAAGCCTGCAGATACACGAAGCGCAGGTAGTATGGGCAGTAAAAGAAGAAATGGCCCGTACAGTAGAAGATGTGTTATCGCGCCGCACCAGGGCCCTGTTGCTCGACGCGCGCGAAAGCATTCGCATCGCTTATCCGGTGGCAGAGATCATGGCGCGTGTGATGGGAAAAGATAAAACCTGGATCGATAAACAGGTAAGTGAGTACACGCAGGTTGCTAAGCGATATATTCTGGTTTAACCGGGTGAGCTTTCAACTATTAATAATTATTTAATAAAAGCAGGTAAGGTGCATCAATTTGTGCATGGAATGCTGTCTTAGGGGCACGTCTTACGTACAGGTATAAATGGTTTAAAAATTACACAAACGTTTGCGTTGCCGGATTGTGCATTGTGTGAAAGACTTTTAAAGAAGATATAAGTATCTTCAAAACATTTTTAAAGCAATCGCAATCTGTAAATATGAAAAGAAGAAAATTTATAGCCTCCCTGGGCTGGTTAACGGCAGGATGGGTTGTAGCTCCTTTGGCACCTGCTAAAGCCTTTACCGGCAGCGATAAAAAAATAAAAGGCGCCGTAAAAGCAAAAGGAAAAGGATTGAAAGGTGTGGTGGTAAGCGATGGATATACCGTAACTGCAACCGATGAATCGGGAAAATATGAAATGGAATTGCATCCAAATGCAATAGCTGTATTTATTTCTACCCCTGCCGGTTATGCGTTTCCGCATGAAAAGGGTTTGGCAAAGCATTACCGGATGGTCAATGATATCAATCCCCGTAAAGTTAACTTTGAACTGGAACCATTAACAACCGACGATACAGAGCACCGCTTTATTATATGGGCCGATCCACAGGTAAAGAACGAGAAAGATGTGAACCGGATGATGGCCGAATCGGTGCCCGATGTACAAAAATTTGTTCAGGCCGCCGGCGGCGCCTTACTGCATGGTATTACTGTAGGTGATATTGTATGGGACAATCATGAATTGTTTCCACATTACAACAGCGCCGTTGAAAAAATGGGCATACCGTTTTTTCAGTGTATCGGTAATCACGATATGGATTATAATAAAGGCGGTGATGATGCTTCGGATGATACCTTTCAGCTACATTATGGTCCCACCTGGTATTCGTTTAATCGCGGTAAAGTACATTATGTAGTACTCGATGATGTTCGTTATCTTGGTAAGGAAAAAGAGTATGATGGTTATATTTCAGAAGAGCAGTTGAGCTGGTTGCAGAAAGACCTGTCGTTTGTGCCGAAAGACAACCTGGTTATTGTGTGCCTGCATATTCCTGTGCATAATGAAGTAAAGAACAATAACGACCTGTATGCGCTGCTCAAAGATCGAAATGTTCATATTATGTCGGGCCATACGCATTATCATCGCAATGTAATTAAGGATAATATTTTTGAGCATAATCATGGAACGGTTTGCGGCGCCTGGTGGACGGGCCCCATTTGCGGCGATGGCACTCCCTCGGGTTACGGAGTGTATACGGTAAAAGGAACCGATCTGAGCTGGTATTATCAAAGCACAGGAAAGGAAGCCGATCACCAGTTAAGCATTTATGTGCAGGACCAGGATGCACAAAATAAAAAGATGGATGTGAATGTATGGAATTATGATCCTGCCTGGACGGTAGCATGCTGGATAGACGGGCAGCAATACGATGGACTGAAACAGGCGGATGGCCTGGATCCGCTGGCGGTTGCTTTGTATCAGGGACCCGAATTACCAAAACCACGCGGTTTTGCAGAACCTAAAAAAACAGATCATTTGTTCGGCGCCGTTATTCCGGCTTCGGCAAAGCAGGTAAAAGTGATAGCCATCGATCGTTTTGGAAAGAAATATGTTTCGGAATATAATGCGTAACCCTCACCCCTGACCCCTCTCCTCAAGGAGAGGGGTTGGGGTGAGGTCTAAAAAATTGCACATATGAAAAAAAACTGCATTTGGCTTGTACCTTTTTTATTGATGCTCCCATTTGCTATGATGGCCCAACAGGCAACAGTCGACAGTGCCGTGCGGCCCGGAAATTACACCTTAAAAGTCGCGCAGTTCAGAAGTTATCCCAATTCTAAAAAGGATATTATTTTTGTTGGCAACAGCATTACCGCAGGTACCGACTGGGCCGAGTTGTTGAGCAATGCACATGCACGCAACCGTGGCATATCGGGCGATATAACCTACGGTGTGCTTGAACGCCTGGATGAAATAACCGAAGGTCAGCCTGCCAAAATATTTGTGCTGATCGGTATAAACGATATAGAGCATAACATTCCCGATACCCTTATTGTAAACAACTACCGCCGTATCATACACCGCATTAAAACAGAATCGCCCCGTACTAAGATCTATTTTCAAACTTTGTTACCGGTAAATAATGAGTTCACCCAATTTAAAAAGCATTATAACAAAGATGAACACATTTTATTTGTGAACACTGAATTAAAGAAAATTGCGGCAGAAGAACATATTACGCTCATTGATCTGCACCCGCATTTTCTGGATGCCGCTAATAAATTGGATAAACAGTATACCATGGATGGCCTGCATTTGAACGCAGGAGGCTATAAAGTGTGGGCAGCCATTTTGAAGCAGTATCTTTAAAAGGCAATAAGGCAGAACGCAAAACGCAGAACGCAAAACGCTTAAACCACGCGTATTTAGCGTTAAGCTTTAAGCGTTCGGCGTTTAGCGTATTGACCATTCAGATTGTATAAAAGCATTTTCAAATTAGCACATTTTCAAATTTTCAAATTAATAAAATGCCAAAATACATTTTATCATTCGATCAGGGTACAACCAGTTCACGCGCTATCATCTTCGATAAGGCCGGAACGATTGTTTCGATAGCACAAAAAGAATTTACACAACTATATCCGCAACCCGGATGGGTGGAGCACGACCCCGCCGAAATATGGGGCACCCAACTGGCAGTTGCTGTGGAAGCAGTTAGCAAAGCCGGTTTAAAAGCCACCGATATTGCAGCCATTGGCATTACCAACCAGCGCGAAACGACCGTAGTGTGGGATAAAGAAACCGGTTTGCCGGTTTATAAAGCCATTGTATGGCAAGACAGGCGCACGGCTGCTTTTTGCGATCAATTAAAAGTTCAGTCGGGCAAACTGATACAGGAAAAAACCGGACTGATCGTAGATGCTTATTTTTCGGCTACCAAGATCCGTTGGATACTCGATAATGTGGAAGGTGCCCGGCAAAAAGCTCAGGAAGGAAGGCTGGCCTTTGGTACCATCGATACCTGGCTCATATGGAAGCTCACCGGCGGTAAAGTGCATGCCACCGATATTACCAATGCATCGCGAACCATGTTGTTCAATATTCATACCTGTGCCTGGGATGATGAATTGTTATCGCTGATTGACATCCCTGCTGCGATGTTGCCGCAGGTACGTTCGTCGAGTGAAGTATTTGGTGAAACCGATCAACAGATACTCGCCGCTCAGATTCCCATCGCCGGTATTGCCGGCGACCAGCAGGCTGCCCTGTTCGGGCAAATGTGCACCGAAAAAGGCATGGTAAAAAATACCTATGGCACCGGCTGCTTTATGCTGATGAACATTGGCGACAAACCTATTCTTTCAAAAAATAATCTCGTTACTACTATTGCATGGCAAATAAACGGCCAGGTACAGTACGCACTCGAAGGCAGCATATTTATTGGTGGGGCTGTAGTGCAATGGTTGCGCGACGGTTTGGGTATCATCAAAAGTTCATCTGATGTAGAGGCTTTGGCAAAAAAAGTAACAGATAACGGTGGCGTATATCTTGTTCCTGCCTTTGCCGGTTTGGGCGCGCCTTATTGGGACCAGCATGCCCGCGGCACCATGGTAGGCATTACCCGCGGTACTACTTCAGCGCATATTGCGCGGGCCGCACTGGAAAGCATCGCCCTGCAAACAATGGATGTATTGACCGCTATGCAGGCCGATGCCGGAGCTCCCATCAAAGAACTTCGGGTCGATGGTGGCGCCACTGCCAATGACCTGCTGTTACAAATTCAGGCCAATGTGTTGCAGGCAACGGTTATCAGGCCGCAGATCACAGAAACAACTGCAATCGGCGCTGCTTATTTAGCCGGACTGGCCGTTGGCTTCTGGCCAAATATTGATGAAATCAAAAAGCAATGGAAGCTGAATAAAAGTTTTTCGCCCGATACAGCCGATGCTACCCAGTTAACAAAGGGATGGCAGAAAGCCATCAAAGCTGCCAAAGCATGGGCTGAAGATTAATAATATCGAATAAAGAATGTTAAATTTCGAATGTTGAAGCAAATACAACTTTGTAATTCATCGGTTCAATATTCATCATTTTAAAAGCGATTGTATGTCACCATTTACCGCCGAACTCATCGGCACCATGTTTTTAATTTTATTGGGTACCGGTGTAGTGGCGAATGTAATATTAAAAGGCACCAAAGGTTACAGCGGTGGCTGGATGGTAATAACTACCGGCTGGGCCCTCGCTGTTTTTGTAGGCGTTGTAATTGCCGGTCCATACAGTGGCGCTCATCTGAACCCTGCTGTTTCGATAGGATTGGCAATAGCCGGAAAATTTGAATGGAATAGTGTACCAATATATATTGCGGGTCAACTGAGCGGCGCTTTCCTTGGTGCTTTTTTAACCTGGTTAGTATACAGGGATCATTTCAATAGCACCAGCGATCCCGATACACAACTGGCTGTATTCAGCACAGGGCCGGCTATACGAAATACATTATTTAACTTATTAAGCGAAATCATAGGCACCTTTGTACTGATATTCGTAGTATTTTTTTTTACTGATGCAGAAATTAAGAGCCCAAAAACACCCATCGGCCTTGGTTCATTAGGCGCTTTACCGGTTGCTTTTTTGGTTTGGGCCATCGGTCTTTCATTGGGCGGCACAACAGGGTATGCCATAAACCCTGCACGAGATCTGGGACCGCGCATTGCACATGCTTTATTACCCATAAAACAAAAAGGCAGCAGCAACTGGAAGTATGCCTGGATACCCATTATTGGGCCATTCATCGGCGCTGCTATTGCAGCTTTGATATATATGGTGTTGAAGACGAAAGTCTGAGGTCTGAGGTCGGAGGTCGGAGGTCTGAAGTCTGAAGTCTGAAGTCTGAAGTCTGAAAGACAAAACAGCGGTCATAAATGTCAAAAAGACAAATAAGTATGCGGTATTTCTTTTCCGACTTCCCGACTTTCGGTCTTTCGGACTTTTTTATGACAGTAATCAGGCGTAAATAAAGGGAATATGCTATATCTTGGCGGAAAATAACCGATCATCAGACAAAATCGCTTTATGAATTTCCGCCACGTTGTTTCCCTTGCGCTTAGCTTGCTATTTTTTTCGATTGCACATGCACAAAAACCATATTGGCTCGACGAGCAAAAAAATGAAGAAAACCGCATGCCGATGCACGCGGCTTTTTTTGTGTATGAATCAGAAAGTGTTGCCAAAGCAAATAAATGGCAGCAATCTTCCAATTACATCAGTTTGAACGGCGACTGGAAATTTAAGTGGGCAGAAAAGCCCGCCGATTTGCCGGCCAATTTTGAAACCACCGGATTCGACGACAGCCAGTGGAAAAGTTTTAAAGTGCCCGGTAATCCTGAAATGAGTGGGTACGGATATCCGATCTATGTAAACATCGGCTATGAATTTCAGGATAAAATGAAGGCCAATCCGCCAATAGTTCCCCTCGATCCTGATCCTACTACCGTTTATCGTCGCGAAATTGAAATAGGCGACAATTTTAAAAACAAACAGGTTGTTTTACATATAGGCTCTGCCAAATCGAATATACAGGTATGGGTGAATGGTCGCTACACCGGTTATGGCGAAGACAGCAAACTGTCTTCTGAATTTGATATCACTTCTTTCGTAAAGCCCGGTAAAAATCTCATTGTATTAAAAGTAATGCGCTGGTGCGATGGCACCTATCTCGAAGGCCAGGATTTCTGGCGAATGAGCGGCATTACCCGCGATTGTTATTTGCTGGCGCGCAACCCGGTTCATATTCAGGACTTCCGTTTAACACCAGACCTTGATAATGCCTTTCAGAACGGCCTGTTGCAGGTAGCTGTAAAATTAAACCAGGCCAATGGTGTAACTGCTACTGTTGAATTGCTGGATAAAGAAAAAGTGATTGCACAAAAACAACTTGCTTTTGATGCCGGTAATCTGCAATCGGCCACATTGAATATAACCAATCCGAATTTATGGTCGGCTGAAGCGCCTTACTTATACAACGTATTAATAAAGCTTACCGATAAAAGCGGAAAATTACTGGAAGTAATTCCGCAACGGGTTGGCTTCAGAAAAGTTGAAATGAAGAACGGCCTTATGCTGGTGAATGGTAAACCTATATTGATCAAAGGCGCCAACCGGCACGAAGTGGATCCTGTAACCGGTCAGGTTATTTCGCACGAATCGATGCTGCGCGATGTAAAGCTGATGAAGGAATTTAATATTAACGCGGTTCGTACCTGTCACTATCCCAACGATGAATACTGGTATGAGTTATGTGATGAATACGGGTTGTATGTGGTTGACGAAGCCAATGTTGAATCACATGGTATAGGTTATGATATTACCAAAACACTCGCCAACCGCCCTTCATGGAAGGATGCGCACCTGCTGCGGGTACAACGCATGTTCGAACGTGATAAAAATCATTCGTGCATTATTACCTGGAGCCTTGGCAATGAGGCAGGCAATGGTTACAATTTTTATGAATGCTATTTATGGCTGAAAGCACAGGATACCACAAGGCCTGTTCAATATGAGAAGGGCGTTGCCAACTATACCACATTTGCTTCGGAATGGAACACCGATGTAATTAATCCCATGTATCCTACGCCGGAAAATATGATACGGTATGCAGCTAACAACGCCCATCCCGACCGGCCATTTATCATGTGCGAATATTCACATGCCATGGGTAATTCATTGGGAAATTTTAAAGATTACTGGGATATTATCCGTGGCAATAAGCATGCTTTTCAGGGTGGCTTTATCTGGGATTTTGTTGATCAGGGTTTACTGAAAGTTACTCCGGCCGGCGATACTATTTATGCCTATGGCGGCGATTATGGTCCGGCTACAGTGCCCAGCGATAATAACTTTTTATGCAACGGACTATTTTATCCCAATCGTAACCCGAACCCGCATGCATGGGAAATGAAAAAAGTGTATCAAAATATTCATACCCAATGGAAGGGCAACAACAGTATTGAAATTGCCAATGAAAATTTCTTTATTGATCTGTCGGCCTTTCAATTGCATTGGGAATTGATAGTGGATGGAGTTCGTAAACAAACCGGTGATGTTAACGATATAAAAGTGCAGCCGCAGCAGTCGTCGGTAATTAGTTTGCCTTTACAAATTCCTGCAGCAGGCGAAACGTTCTTAAATATTTCATACCGGTTAAAGCAGGCGCAGTCTTTATTAGCAGCTGGTTATGTTGTGGCTGAAGAACAATTAGCGGTAGCGGGAAAATACAGCAATAACATAGCTGTTCAGGCGGCAGGTAAGGTAACCGTGAAAGACGAAGCTGCTTCGTATACGATCACGTCATCATCGGCAGCGATCCGATTTAATAAAACAACCGGATTGCTGGAACAATATGAAGTGAAAAAACAAAATCTGCTTGAAAACGGATTGCCACTTCAACCAAATTTCTGGCGTGGTCCTACCGATAACGATATGGGTGCGCAGTTGCAAATGAAGCTGAAACCCTGGAAAGAAGCAACACAAAGCCGTCAGCTGGAAAAATTCACAGCATCTGAAGAAAATAATCTCGTACACATTCAAACATCGTATGTGTTGGAAGCTGTATCGGCCACGTTGAATATTAATTACACGATCAATGCGGCCGGTGAAATACTGGTTAAGCAGGAACTGGTTGCCGATGCATCGAAGAACGTGGCAATGTTACTGAGGTTTGGAATGAAGTGGATTTTACCCGAAGGCTTTGAAAGCATTCAGTTTTATGGACGCGGACCCGTAGAAAACTACCAGGACAGAAATTACAGCGCACCGGTAGGTATTTATGCACAAACAGTGAAAGAGCAGTTTTATCCTTATGTACGTCCGCAGGAAAATGGCAATAAAACAGATATCCGCTGGTTTACCATCACCAATAAAAAGGGCAGGGGATTGCGTATTGAATCAGACAGCTTGTTAAGCATGAGTGCGCTACATTTTTATACCGATGACCTGGATGATGGCGATAAAAAAGACCAGCGTCATTCGGGTGAATTGAAACCACATGCACAAACGCAGTTGAACATCGACCTGAAACAAATGGGTGTAGGCAGTGTAAACAGTTGGGGCGCTTTACCATTGGAACCATACCGTTTACCGTATCAGAATTATTCGTATCAGTATAAGATAAAACCGCTTTAAGTTGTAGGTTTTAAGTTATAAGTTGTAAGTTTTTTAAATGCGTGCCACGGCTAAGGTCGTGGCACGCATTTTTTGGGGTGCGCCCAACCATCAGGCCATTAAACCATCAAACAATCAAACCATCACGCAATCAAACCTTCAAATCCTTTAATTTTACCCCGCGTAATTACATATATCGCGCTGTATGCACTTAAATATATAGCATGATGTATTAATTGTTCGATATAAAACAATCTTCATGAAAAGCAGTTTGCGCAGGGCTATCACAAAAAGTATTGTTGTTTGTTCGTTCCTGGGTTCGCTTAACGCTGTTTCAATTGCACAGGATTTTGTTCAGTTTGTAAACCCCTATATTGGTACCGCAGGCCATGCCCATGTATTTTTGGGAGCCAGCGTTCCCTTTGGCGCCGTGCAATTAGGGCCGAATAATTATTTCAGGGGATGGGATTGGTGTTCGGGTTACCATTATTCCGACAGCATTATCATGGGCTTTTCGCACACGCATTTAAGCGGTACCGGCATGCCCGATCTGGGCGATGTGCTGATTATGCCTTTTACCGGAGCGGTGAAAACAGATAAAGGCACGCCAGAAAATCCGGCTGCAGGTTATGCATCCCGATTTTCGCATGCAACAGAAAAAGTACAACCCGGTTATTATGCCGTAACATTGGATGATTATCATATTCAGGCCGAACTGACAGCTACCGAACGCGTAGGCTTTCATCAATACCATTTTCCTGAAAACGAAGAAGCGCATGTGGTGATCGATTTGAAAGAAGGCATCGGCGACAAAACAACCGACGCCTATATTGAACTGGTGAATGATTCAACATTATTCGGATACCGGTATTCAAAAGGATGGGCGCCCGATCAGCGCCTTTATTTTGCCATCAGGCTATCGGCTCCCATGCAACAATTTGATTTGTACGACAGCACGGCAAAACAGGAAGATAGTTCGGCTAATGGTAAAGCGATTAAAGCAGTGATTGGTTTTACCAACACGCCTACTATATTATTTCTGAAAGTGGGTATTTCGCCGGTAAGTTCTGAAAATGCGCTGGCAAATATCAACGCTGAAATTCCGCATTGGGATTTTACCAAAGTAATGCAGGATGCAACTGCCAAATGGAACAACGAACTGGGAAAGATCGTGATCGAAACATCCGATACAACTGCCCGGAAAATATTCTATACATCACTGTACCACACCATGATCGATCCGGCATTGTTTAATGATCATAATGGCGAGTACCGGGGGGCTGACAAAAATGTGTACAGGGCTAAGTTTAACAATTATACCATCTTTTCGCTGTGGGATACCTACAGGGCATTGCAACCTTTGTATACCATTGTGCAACCTGAACGGGTAAACGATATTGTCAGCAGCATGCTGGCTATCTTTCAGCAACAGGGTAAGCTGCCCATCTGGCACCTGGCAGGCAATGAAACCAACCTGATGCCAGGTGTCAGCGGCGTGCAGATTGTAGCCGAAGCGTATCTGAAAGGATATCGTGGTTTTGATACGGCGCTGGCCTGGGAGGCCGTAAAAACTTCTGCTTTGCGCAATGAATATGGTTTGAGTTACCTGAAATCAACCGGCTACATTCCGTATAACAAAATCCAGGAATCAGTGGCCAAAGCCATGGAATACTGCATCAGCGATGGAAGCATTGCCCTGATGGCTATGAAAATGGGTAAAAAGGAAGATGCGGATTTGTTTTTAAAGAGGTCGCATTATTACCGCAACTATTTCGACAGTACCACGCGTTTTTTCAGAGGTAAAAATGAAAAAGGCGAATGGAACAAAACCTTTGGGCCCGGAAAAACTTCTCATCCGTGGATCGACGACTATTGTGAAGGCAATGCCTGGGAATATACCTGGCTGGCGCCGCAGGATGTGGAAGGATTGGTAAACTTATTGGGTGGTGATGATGCGTTTATAAAGAGATTAGATGAATTTTTTAAGCTGAAAGTTGAATTTGATCCAAAGGCGCCACCCGATATAGCCGGCATGATTGGTCAGTATGCACATGGTAATGAACCGGGGCATCACACTATTTATTTGTATTCCTATGCCGGTGCTCAATGGAAAACAGCAGAAAAAGCCCGCTATATTTTAAAAGAATTATATCTTGATAGTACTGATGGCATCAGTGGTAATGAAGATTGCGGACAAATGTCGGCCTGGTATGTTTTTTCATCGCTGGGTTTTTATCCGGTATATCCGGCCAATGGGGCGTATGTGCTGGGTAGTCCGCTGTATGATAAAGCCACCATCCTTTTGCCGAACGGAAAAAAGTTTACGGTTCAAACCGTACAAAACATTAAAAAAAATATTTATATTCAAAGCGTGGAACTGAATGGAAAACCCTGGCCCAATTCATACATTCTGCATACAGATATTATGAACGGCGGCACGCTGAAAATTGTAATGGGCGATAAACCCAATACCAGTTTTGGCAGGGCGCTTCAGAACAGACCACGGTCACAATATTGATAATAGTTCGTGTATAGCTGCTACATGAGGCCGTGTCATGGCTTTGCATGTTTGCGAAATATTTAAATATTATATACATGAAACTTGTATTTTACCTGCTTGCATTTTCCTTTGCTGCTGTTACTGCCTTTGGTCAGCAGAAAGTTTTTGATATTACTACTTTCGGAGCAATAGCAGATGCCCAAACCAACAATACCGCCTCTATTCAAAAAGCCATCGACAGCGCTTCTGCATCAGGTGGCGGAAGAATACTGGTGCCTGCAGGTAAATTTGTAACAGGCGTTATTACATTGCGGACGAATGTTGAATTGCATATTGCCGAAGGAGCAACATTGCTGGGCAGTACCAAACGAACCGATTATGGCAGAGACACCGCTTCGGCTTTGATTGTGGCCAATAAACAACAGCACATATCCATTACCGGTAAAGGAACGATCGATGGGCAGGGCCGCGAAGTAGTGGCTGATGTAGACCGCATGTTAAAAGAAGGCACCTTGAAGGACCCTCAATGGCAAACCTATAACCCCTGGCACCAGAAATGCTCAGCTGAATTTAACCGGCCGCATATTATTACATTTAAAAATTGCGACTATGTAACTATAAAAGATGTGTTGTTCAAGGATGGCGCCTGTTGGGTGCAAACCTATAGGGAATGTACCAATCTTATTTTCGACAATGTTCGGGTAAAAAGTACCGCCTATATTAATAACGATGGAATTGATATTGTGGATTGCCGAAATGTAAAAGTTTCGAATTGCGATGTAGATGCCGACGATGACGGTATTTGCCTGAAATCGGGTAACCCGAATGCTCTTTGTGAGAACATCGAAATAACCAATTGTAAAATTCGTTCCAGCGCCAGCGCATTGAAATTCGGTACGGCTTCACATGGCGGCTTTAAACATATAACGGTAAGGAATATTTTAATTTATGATACTTATCGCTCGGCCATTGCGCTGGAATCGGTAGATGGTGGTACGCTCGAAGATGTGACCATTGAAAATGTACTGGCAAAAAATACCGGCAATGCCATATTCATCAGGCTGGGGCATCGCAAAACCAAAGCGCCCATTGGCATCGTAAGAAATATTTACATAAAGAATGTGAAGGTGCAGGTGCCCGCCGGCAAGCCCGATAAAGGATATGAAATGGAAGGGCCCGAAGTAATGTATCCCCACAATGTTTTTCCCGCTTCAATTACCGGCTTGCCCGGTCACCCGGTTGAAAACGTAACGCTCGAAAATATTAAAGTTGAATACGAAGGCGGCGCCAGCAAACAGGTAGCGCAGTTTGGGCTCGATTCGTTGCATAAGCTTCCCGAAAATGCCGGAGACTATCCTGAGTTTTCGATGTTTGGCGAAATGCCCTGCTGGGGATTGTATGTGCGACATGCCACAGGTATTAACCTGAAGAACATAAAGCTGGAATATAAGAAAGAAGATTTTCGGCCGGCTGTAGTTTTCGACGATGTGCGTCAACTGAATCTGCAAAGTATAAGTATTCCATCCGGTAAAACGCCCCCGGTGATTGTACTAAAAGATGCCCCATTACCTTCGCTGAATGCATTGAAATTGCCCTTCGGGCAAAGTAAAGCGGTAATTATGGTGAAGTAATTTCAGCCTGAATAGGTGAAGATAGCGTTACATTTTGTTGTAGCAGGATTACATATCGTTTATGTAGAGTGCTTGGCATTAAGCGGGGTTGCATATCATTTAAGTAGCATTGCTCACGATCTCGCAGGAGTGAAATTTTGTTTAGCCATCGCCGGATTTCATTTTCGCAGCCTGATATTTGGATTTTTCACGCTAAAATATTGCTTCGGCAACTGATTTTTGACTTGTGCACCGCTACAGGCAAGCCTTGCAATGCTGCTTAACCCCTGGATAAACAATGCGAGATGCTATGGAATCAATGCGAAATGCTGTGCAATCAATGCAGGATGCTGAGCAGCCTGTTTTTTTGTTTATCAAATTGATTTTGGGCTTGCGTAAATCTACATTGGCTATTTGTATGATTACTGATCTGATACACAACGCTGTTACAGGATAAAGCACGCTACTTAACCATTTCGCCATCCTGCTTAACCCTTGTGTAAGCAATGCGAGGTGCTATGTGATCAATGCAGGATGCTGAGCAGGCTGGTTTTTTGTTTCGCTGATTGATGGTGGGCTCGTATAACGCTACATTAGCTTTTTGTATCACTGCTTAACTGACCGGCAACGCTGTTGCGCGTTAAAGCACGCTACTCAACCGTTGCGTATCGCTACTTAACGTTGTAACCAATGCGGGTAGTTAAATAATCACCGCAGGATACTGTGCAAGCAATGTGAAATGCTAAACCAGGGTTATTGCGGCCAATTTGGTATTCAGCCTTTTATGCCGGAAATTGCAATATCGGTTGATTCACATTAAAAAAGCAATGTTTAGTGAAGCAGGCAGGTGGCTTTATGCTCTTCTGCAAACGTTTGCATAATTTTTTTAGCATTCCCACGCAATTCTCCGGGTAAATAGTCATACACTTGTTACTTTGACCCCGAATACCGGCTGGCGCCAGGCAATTTTAAACTGCCGGTTTAAATAAGCAGAGCTAATTAAATTATTAGTGGGATAAATACAACAAAATAATCATGAGTATTCTTTCAAAATTTTCGCTTGCCGGCAAAACTGCGCTGGTTACCGGATGTAAAAGAGGCATCGGTAAATCTATTGCCGTTGCACTGGCCGAAGCAGGAGCCGATATTGTAGGTGTTTCGGCATCTTTGGAATTAACCGGTAGTAAGGTACAGCAGGAAGTAGAAGCCACCGGCCGTTCATTTAAAGCATATCAGGCCGATTTCAATGATCGCAAGGCATTGTACAGGTTTATCGACAAGGTTAAAGGTGAATGTGCACCCATAGATATTTTATTTTGTAATGCAGGCACCATTATGCGAAAACCGGCTGCCGAGCATCCCGATGAATATTGGGACGAAGTGATCAATGTAAATCTCAATGCCCAGTTTATTTTAAGCCGCGAATTTGGAAAAGATATGATTCAGAGAGGGGCTGGTAAAATTATATTCACCGCTTCGTTATTGAGTTTTCAGGGCGGCATTACCGTACCGGGCTATGCTGCCAGCAAAGGCGCAATCGCCCGTTTAACTATGGCTTTGTCGAACGAATGGGCAGCTAAAAATGTGCAGGTGAACGCCATTGCACCGGGTTATATTTCTACCGATAATACCGAAGCATTGCGCAACGATCCCGAACGCGCCAAATCTATCCTTGCGCGCATACCTGCCAATCGCTGGGGCGAAGGCGACGATATGAAAGGCGCTGCTGTTTATCTGGCCTCTGCCGCTTCTGATTATGTTACCGGAACGATTATTACGGTTGATGGCGGATGGATGGGAAGGTAGATGGTTATATGGTTTGATTGTTTGATGGTTAATTGTTGAGTTGGCAGACTGTTTGATTATTTCCGGAATCTTCCAAAATCAGAGGCCGCAGCCATCGGGCCATTAAACAATCGAACAATCAAATGATAAGCTCTGAATAAAAAATAAATTAAATAACATGGATAACCGATTTGCTATAAGTCCGAATGAAGCGAAACACATGGATACGGCTGCATTGCGGAAGGCTTTTCTGATAGATAAAATTTTTGAAGCCGATGCGGCCAACTTTACATTAACGCATTACGACCGCTATATTGCCGGCGGCATTATGCCGGTTTCAAAAACAGTGAGTTTGCCCAATCCTGATAAACTGAAAGCAAAATATTTTCTCGAAAGAAGGGAAATGGGCATCATCAATGTAGGCGGTAAAGGAACCATTACGGCCGACGGCGAAACTTTTGAACTGGATTATAAAGAAGCATTATATATAGGCAAGGAAACACAAAACGTAACCTTTGCTTCGGCCGATGGCAGCAAACCGGCAAAATTTTATATCAATGCCGCTCCGGCGCATCACAGGTATCCCACCAAAAAAATATCGCGGACGCAGGCCGATATTGTAGAGCTGGGAAGTGCGGCAACCGCCAATCACCGCGTGATCAATAAACTGATCGTAAACAGTGTACTGGAAGTGTGTCAGTTGCAAATGGGCATGACAGAATTAAAATCAGGCAGCGTGTGGAATACCATGCCGGCGCACTCACACGATCGTCGCATGGAAGTATATTTTTATTTTGAAGTACCCGAAGGACAAAGTGTTTGTCATTTTATGGGTGAACCGCAGGAAACCAGGCATATATGGATGCAGAATGAACAGGCGGTGATTTCTCCCAACTGGTCTATTCACTCCGGCGCAGGAACATCGAATTATACCTTTATATGGGGTATGGCCGGTGAAAATTTAGATTATGGCGATATGGACCATTGCGCGATAACTGCACTACGGTAAATGCCGGACGCTGAACGCTGAAGGCTTAATGCTGAAAGCTTAACGCTGAACACCGCAAGCTAAAAGCTTAAAGCCGCACGCCGAATACATTATGCGTTTTGTATTGCATTAAGCGTTCTGCATTTTGCGTTTCGCGTTTTTCGTTAAGCATTGCGCGTTCGGCGAATAATGAAATTTTCATTCGAAAAAAGTCACACGCCCGAAGCTGATTAAGGGTAGTGTGGCTTTTTTTTATAAAAATATTTTAAAAATGTATGAAATACATTTAAATTTATATTACGCTAAACGCTGAAGGCTTAAAGCTGAACGCTAAAAGCCGCACGCCGAATACATTATGCGTTTTGTATTGCATTAAGCGTTCTGCGTTTCGCCTTTCGCATTGCGCGTTCTGTTTTAAGCGTGAATTTGTATTTTGCGTTCTGCGTTAAGCGTTTTGCATTAAGCGTTTTGCATTAAGCGTTTCGCGTTCTGCGTTAAGCATTTCGCGTTTTGCATTTTTAACCGATTGACTGCCATTGATGAATCAGCCAGTTATTCATACCGACAGCCTGTGTTGGGAACGCCTGCTTACCGGCGATAAAAACGCTTTATACGAGCTGTATACAAAGTATTATCACACATTATTATTTATCGGACTTAAACATATACCGGATAGCGATCTGGTAAAAGATGTTATTCAGCAACAGTTTTTGTACCTGTGGGAAAAGCGTGGCTCGCTTATGGAAGCAAGAAATGTACGCAGTTATCTGATCATTTCTTTTTTACGTCGCCTCACCAGCGACTGGGTAAAAGCCCGTCGAACCATTACCCTCGAAGTAGCCTGGAGCAAAAAGGAAGAGGAATATGTTGAAACATCGTGGGAAGAACACCTTATTATTAAAGATGGCAACGAAGAGGTTAGCAAAAATCTGATGACAGTTATTAATGCCCTTCCTGCGCGACAGCGCGAACTGATCATCCTTAAATTTTATGAAGGCCTAAGCTACGATGCCATTACGCAAAAAACCGGACTTACGCACCGCACCGTATATAATAAAATACACGAAGCCTTACACAAAATAAAACAACGGCTGGTGCAGCCGGCCCTTATATCGGGCATTCAATCTCTTTTACTTATTGGGTTAGCATTGCTATTCAGTTAATATTATTTCGCGCAAAACGTGTTTATACCATACGACCGGGTCATCCGTGTGGGCACAAACAAAAACCTTTGCGGCTTCGCGCGCAAATACTCTTCTCCCCCAAAAAAAATTCAAAAACAAGGGTAAAAACGATTGGCCCGCCACTCTACTTATAAAAGAGCGGCAATGCAACATCAATACCGGGCTGTTGAAGACTTTCTGAAAGACGAATCATTTATCAATTATTGTCTTAAATGTAATGAACAGGATGTTCGCTACTGGGAAGCTTTTATTGCAGCAAATCCCGGTAAAAAAGAACTGGTAGAAGAAGCGATACATGAATACCGGCTTTTATTTTCCACGCTGGCCAATGCCGATATGGAAGAGCAGCTCGAAAACCTGAAAAAAAGAATGGAAAGCAGTGATCAGGCCCCGGTGTTTGTATTGTCGCCTGCAATTCGCTCAGGCAGCCGTTTGCGCAAACGGGTAATTACTGCTATTGCTGCTGCCATTGTATTGATTGCAACCGGTGGTTACCTGTTCTTTACATCACGAGGCGTAGCTGTACCAAAGCCACAGGTCATTCAATATGCCTGCAAACAGGGTGAAAGAAAAAGCTTTTTGTTTCCCGATGGCACGCAGGTGATATTGAATGCAGGCAGCGAAATACAACTGAACGATCAATACGGAAAACATACAAGGGAAATATTTCTGAAAGGCGAAGCCTTTTTTGAAGTACAGCATAATAAACAGGTTCCTTTTATTGTGCATACGGTCAGTATGGATGTTAAGGCGCTGGGCACTGCATTTAATGTAAAGTCGTACAGCAATGAAAAGAAAACCGAAACGGTACTCATTCGCGGTTTGGTTGAAGTAACCCTGAAAAAAGATAATAACCGCAAAGTATTACTGCACCCCGAAGAAAAAGTATTGTGGACAGACCACCCAATAAAACATGAAACAAAAGTTTCGGAGTCTGCAGGTAAAAAGGAACCTGAGCAAGCCATTGTTCAGCGGGTTAATAAACTCGATAACGGAAACTTTAAAGAATTGGCCTGGGTGCAGAACAACCTCGCCTTTGAAGATGAGTCGTTCGAGGAAATAGCATTGCAGTTAAACCGGTGGTATAATGTGAATATACAGTTTACATCAGACGATATAAAACAATATCATTTTACCGCCACCTTTAAAAAAGAAAAAATTGAACAGGTGCTCGAAATTCTCAAAGCTTCGAAAAAATTTAATTACCGGTTTGAAGAAGGGGGCGCTATTATGATATATAAATAGGCAATGGACAATAAGCAATGCGCAAAAAAAATCAATACAATATGCAATAGACAACAAACAAATAATTCGCAAAAAACGATATGCAATAAAAAGGGGAATGTTGCCGCATTCCCCTGCTTAAAGCACGAAACAGGTTGATTGTTGAGAGCCAGCCTGTTCCAATTATTCATCTTTAAACATTCTAAAGGTATGAAAAAAAATCATCCCCCGGGGGATACCTTTCTTTACACAATACCGCGCATATGCGGTACCAAAGCTGTAAGGATTATGAAACTAACGACTGCTTTATTGATCATTGGTTGCCTGCATGTGTCGGCCAAAGGACTTTCTCAGGAAGAGAAAGTTACCTTAACGCTGAAGGATGCTTCCATTCCGCAATTCTTTAAATCAATCGAGAAAAAAACCGATTACCGGTTTGCATACAGTAACGATATTCTTCCGCCCGATTTTCTGGTTACCATTTCTGTAAAAGAAACGCCGGTATCTTCTGTATTAAAAGAAGCCCTGCATCAAACAGGATTAAAATTCGATTTGATAGATAATGAGGTGATCGTTATTTCGAAAGACATTTCGGGAGTGGCGAGCCTTACGGTATCCGGAATAGTGACCAGCGAATCGGGATTACCGTTGCCCGGCGTTTCGGTATATGTAAAAGGTGCCGCCTCTGTTGGCACCATCACCAATGAAAAAGGTTTTTACCGGCTCGAGGTTCCGCAGGATGCAACCGCCCTCATATTTTCTTCGGTTGAAATGCAAACAACAGAAGTGCCTATTGCCGGAAAATCAGAGGTCAATGTAGTGTTGAAAAAAAATATATCGGTTCAGGAAGAGATTGTAGTGATAGGATATGGTACACAAAAGAAGAAAGACCTGACCGGTTCTATCAGCACCATCGATCCGAAAACATTAAACAAGGTAGCTACCAATGATGTGCTGAAAGCCATGCAGGGACAGGTGGCCGGTGTAAGTGTAACCAGTGGTGGTCAACCGGGCGCCGCTCCTGCTATCAAGATCCGTGGTATAGGATCATTCAACAACAACAACCCGTTGTATATCATCGATGGGGTGCAGGCGCCTGTTAACGACCTCGTAATATCTGACGTTGAGTCGATACAGGTTTTAAAAGATGGTTCCGCTGCCGCTATTTACGGTTCGCGTGCTGCCAACGGCGTAATTATCATTACTACCAAACGGGGTAAAACCGGAAAATTCAAACTCGATTACAACGGCTATTATGGCGTACAGAATATCGTAAAAAGATTTGATGTTGCCAATACCCAACAATACCAAACGCTGGTGAATGAGGCCAGCGCCAACGCCAATCCGGTACAGTTGGTAAAACCGGCCAACGATCCCACTTCGGCTTTATTTGTAAAAAATATAAATACCAACTGGCAGGAAGAAGCCTTTAAAACCGGTAAAATACAGGAACATACAGTAGGCGTTTCGGGCGGCAATGACGCTGCGAAATATTATGTGTCGCTTAACTATTTCGATCAAACAGGTACAGTAGAAGGTAAAGGTCCGTCGTATAAGCGGTATTCTTTCCGTATTAATACCGATTTCAAACAGGGCCGTTTCAAATTTGGCGAATCGTTCAACTTTGTAAAGATCGATCAGCGGTTTATGACCTTTTTACACACCGGTAATATACTGGGATATATTGTAAATGCTATTCCCACGTTACCGGTATACGATAGCAGTACCCGCGATGGCTATAGCAGCGCCAGTCAAACAATACATGGTTCGTATACGGCGAATGCCATTGGCTTTAATAATGTGCTCGACAGCAAAACAGAACGTTTCCGCTTTATAGGAAATGCCTATGGCGAATATGAAATTGCCAAAGGGCTGAAGTATAAATTAAGTTTGGGTTACGAAAGAACCGACTATCGTGATTATTATTTTGAACCCATTCATGATCTCGGATGGTTTTATATAAACAATATTGCCAAATTGAACGACTGGCGCGGTTCGGGCAATACCGGTACTATTGAAAATACCTTGTCGTTCGATAAAGTAGTTGGCCAGCATGCAATAACTGCCATGATCGGGCAGTCGATACTGGAAAGCAATTTGAATTACAGTAATTCGCATGTTGAAAGCTTTACACAACCCTACTTCCCTCAATTGAGCAATGGCACATCAGGCGCTTCTGTTAACGGTATGGAATTTAAAAGTCGCCTGAGCTCGTATTTTGGCCGGTTGAATTATGTTTACGGCGACCGGTATTTGCTTACGGCCACTTTTCGTCGCGATGGATCTTCCCGTTTTTCACGATTATATCGGTGGGGTGACTTTCCATCGGTTGCGCTTGCCTGGAAATTACATAACGAACCTTTTATGCAAAATGTGCTTCCTTCTTTTGTAAATCAGGTGAAGTTGCGTGCTTCGTATGGTCAACTGGGCAATCAGGAACTTCCCGATTATCAATATGATGCCTTCATTAATTCCTATGCACATGCCGTATTTGGCAATCAGCTGGCGGTTGGCGCTACCCAAACCCAGTTTGCAGTGCCCGATATCAAATGGGAATCGAGGGTTTCAAAGAACATTGGTATCGATGTGGAATTATTCAGAAAGCTTACTTTTTCGGCTGAATATTTTCATAATATAGCCAGTGATATTTTACTGCGTGTAGCCATTCCCGGTTCAACAGGCGTGTATCCGTGGGAATCACCTTATATAAATGGCGCAAAGCTTAAGAACACCGGTTTTGAATTTCAGGTGGGCTATTCAGATAAAAAAGGCGACTTTTCCTATAATATAAATGCCAATGTATCGACCCTTAAAAATGAAGTGTTGTCACTGGGTTATGGCGATAAACCAATATATGGTTATGGCAGTATGACAAAAACAGAAGTAGGCAGGTCGGTAGGGGACTTATATGGTTACGTGATCGATGGCATATTTCAGTCGCAGGCCGAGATCGATGCCCTGAATGTGAAAGCGCCGCTTGGACAATATCAGGAAAAACAAACCGCTCCCGGTGATTACCGCTTTAAAGATATAGACAGCAAAGACAAAGATGGTAAACTTACAGGTAAGCCAGATGGCATGATCGATGATGCTGACCGTGTTTATCTCGGCAAGGCTATTCCCAACCTGTATTATGGTGTAAGTGCAAACGTTTCGTACAAACAGTTTGATTTATCGGTTGTTGGTTCGGGTGTATCGGGCAATAAAATATTTAATTCCATACGGGCCGGCATTGAATCCGGTGCAGGATGGGATAATTATGGCACCCGTTTGCTCGACCGCTGGACACCCACTCATACCAATACCAATGTGCCGCGTGTTGTTATTGGCGATCCCAATCATAATACCCGCCCTTCGGCCCGTTGGCTCGAAAACGGTAGCTTCTTCCGCATCACCAGTTTGCAGATTGGCTATACCGTTCCGGCCGCATTGTTGCAAAGAGCACATCTTTCGAACGTTAGAATTTATGCAACGGCACAAAACCTGATCACTATTACAAAGTACACAGGCTTTGATCCTGATTTTGCCAACAACAACGGTTTATTCGACAGAGCTATCGATAACGGGGCATATCCCAACCGTCCGTTTACGGCCAACGAAGCCGGCGGTTTGCCAAATCCCAGATCGTTTTTGTTTGGGGTGCAGGTAGGGTTATAGAAACAGGCAACAGGCAATGGGCAATAGCCCCGATGGTAAACACTCATTTAGGTAATGGGTAAAAAACTTTAAAGCAATGAAACTTAAAAAAATATTATTCACCGCAGCGGTTGCATTATCATGCACTTCGTGTGGTAAAAAATATCTTGAATTAACTAATCCAAATGCCCAAACCACCGGCACGTTCTGGAAAAACGAGAACGATGCGGTGATGGCGGTGAACGCCGTGTATCAGTCGTTATACTACGATGGAACTTTTTTACGGTTTGCACAATGTGCCCTTGATTTCAGGGGCGATGATATGATGAGTCCCAGCCCATGGGATGTATTGTCGAATACCGGATCATTCAGGCTGTTCAACGATGCCATCATGCAGCAATGGTTGTGGATCGCTTTTTACGGAGGGGTTACACGCGCCAATTTTGTATTGAGTAATATTGATAAAGTTCCGTTTAAAGAGGCCACATTATACAACCGGTTAAGAGGGGAGGCCTTGTTTTTACGTGGCCTGAATTATTATTACCTCGTTACATTCTTTAAAAATATTCCGCTGGTTACAAAGTTCTACGAAAAAGCTGATGAATATTTTCCTGCACAGGCAACGCCACAGGATGTATGGAACCAGATATACAAAGATTTTGATGAGGCATCGAAATTATTGCCTGTTTCTTACGGAAGCAGTGATCTGGGAAGAGCTACCAAAGGGGCTGCACTGGCTTTTTTAGGCAAAAGCTATTTATTCAATCAGCAATATGATCAGGCATCGGCTAAGTTTAAAGAAGTAATGAACCTCGGTGTATACGATCTGGTAAGCAACTATGCCGATAATTTTACCGAAACCAATGAAAACAATAAAGAGTCAATCTTTGAAATACAGTTCAGTCGTGAAGTAGGCGGCACTACATTGGGCTGGGTAAGCTCGCCGGCTGCAGACTGGAGTAAGACCACTGCGCGCGCGATCACTTTTGCGCCTGCGCCTTTTGGCTGGAATGATGCTGCGCCCACGCGATGGATCGTTGATGAATTTTTAAAAGAAAAAACCACCCTGGGTGAAGATGATCCTCGTTTGCGTGCCTCGATCTACTACAATTACCCCGGTTGTAAATTATATGGCCAGTCATTTCAAACTGTATATTCGGCAGACCTGAACAAGCTGGGTGTAAAAAAATATGGAAATGGTGATAGCGGCCGCCCCGATGAAAAAGACTGGCGTTCGGGTGTTAACGAACGG
The DNA here is from genome assembly GCF_059587045.1 of Niastella sp. sgz303648. Lineage (NCBI taxonomy): Bacteria > Pseudomonadati > Bacteroidota > Chitinophagia > Chitinophagales > Chitinophagaceae > Niastella > Niastella sp. sgz303648. Next base: position 434,037 of record NZ_JCAPSW010000002.1, read on the forward strand.
CTGATGCGGTATGCCGATGTGTTGATGATGTATGCAGAATGTGCAAATGAACAAGGCAATACTGCAGAATGTGCCAAATACATTCAACGTGTTCGCAACCGTGCCGGTTTGCCCGATCGCGAAGCTGAGTTTGCTGTTTTATCAAAAGAGCAGATGCGCGACCGCATAGCGCACGAACGCGCGCTGGAATTTGCTTTGGAAGGCCACCGTTTTGATGATATCCGCCGCTGGGGCTGGTTACAAAATCCAACCAAACTGGCTGAGCTCAAAACACACGATGCCGAGTTCAACAGTTATGTGGCCGGCCGGGAATATTTCTCCATTCCACAGGCAGAAATTGATGTAAATAAAAACCTGAAGCAGAATGACGGCTATTAAACCCATAAACCTGTCAGAGCCTGTCCCGATCCTTCGGGTCAGCGTTCTTAATTGCTGTCACTTGAACAATTAACAGATTTGTGTATGAGGTTTTGACCTGACAGGTTCTCAGAGGGCAGGTTTTTGTGTAATTGCAAATAAATATTTATAATTGTACCAAAGACATTTACGAATACCGGACTAAATTTGCCGAGCCGAATGTTTGAGGTTATATAACCGGTTGTTTGCATGAATAATTCAATATATTTAATACGATTGCTTATTGCTGTGGTTATGCTGGTAACTGGCAACGCCTGCCATAAAAGCAGCGATGCCGCGCCCGGTAATGAAACACCACCAACTACCAATTCTTCATTTGATATCAATTCCATAACCGATACGTATGCTGCGGTGGCTCCCTTCGCCAACTATGCACAATGGGGGCCTTATAATGTACATGACCCTTCCATGATTAAAAGCGGGGACTATTTTTATTGTTACAGTACCGATGCAGCTTACGGAACTTCGGTACGGCCCGGTATACAAATACGAAAATCGAAAGACTTAATACAATGGCAGTTTGTTGGCTGGGCCTTTAATGCGCTGCCTGCTATGGGCGCCAATTTTATTACACAGGCCGGCGGTACGCCCTTTCAGTCGTTGTGGGCTCCGTATATCATGAAAGTAAACAACCAGTACAGGTTGTACTATTCATTATCATGTGCAACACTTCGGCTAAGTGTAATTGGTTTGGCCACAGCCACAGCGCCCGAAGGGCCCTGGACCGAACAGGGATTGGTGGTTGTTTCGCGCAACGATTTTTCTGTTACACAAACAAATGCCATCGACCCCACTGTTGTAGTTACGCCACAGGGTGAACACTGGATGTATTATGGTTCGGCCTTCGACGGAATATATGTATTAAAGCTCGATGCAGGCACCGGACTGGCTGCTACCAGCGGCGACAAAGGCAAAAGAATTGCCCAGCGCGGTTTTACCAACAGCAACATCAATGGTAATATTGAAGGAGCAGAGATCATATATAATTCGTCGCAAAACAAATATTACCTGTTCATTGCCTACGACTGGCTCGAAACAAAGTACAATGTACGTGTAGGCCGTTCCACTTCGCCGCAGGGGCCTTTTTATGATTTTGCCGGAAAAGATTTAAATACCGAAGAAGACAACATTCCCATGATACTGGCCCCGTACCAGTTTCAGGGACATGGCGGCTGGCAGGGCGTGGCGCATTGCGCCGTTTTTCAGGATGCAGGGCAATACTACATGGCGCACCAGGGACGGCCTTCGGTTGATAAATACTATATGGACCTTCACATACGTAAAATATTCTGGACACCAGATGGATGGCCTGTGGTGTCGCCTGAGCGCTATGCCAATACACCTCAAAACAGCATTGCACAAAGTGATTTGGCTGGCGACTGGGAACAGATTGTATTAGGATACCAGGTAGTACCGGGTTATTCGGCCGAACAAACATCACCCAATTTGCAGGTGGCGACTACCATTACATTGAATGCCGACGGAAAAATAAACGGCAGTTCGGCCAACAGCTGGACCTTTGCCGCGCCCTGGCTTGAATTAAAATGGAACAATGGAGCTTATACTGATAAAGTATATGTTTCGTGGGAACGCGACTGGGAAAATAAGAAAAGTGCTACATTGGTGTTTACGGGATTGAATAATGTAGGAACAGCCGTTTGGGGCAAGAAAAAATGAAGTAAGAGGTGAGAATTGACGAGTTGATAAGTTAGCAGGTTAACAGGTTTACAGAAACGGAGACTCTAATTCACCATTGACCATTCACCATTGACGATCTCAAAACATAGAACAACATACATAATGAAAAAACGATTTGCACTTTCTTTATTAATGGCGGCAGCAGCATACCTGCCATCTTTTTCGCAGCAAACGCATACACTGGTGGTAAAAGCATCGCAACCCGGTGCAACCATTCAACCCACCATGTGGGGCGTTTTTTTTGAAGACATCAATCTGGGTGCCGATGGCGGCATCTATGCCGAATTGGTAAAGAACCGTTCGTTTGAGTTTTTGAAACCGTTGATGGGATGGACTATCAACCGGAAAAAGTTTGTTGAAGGAGAAGTTTTGGTGCTTAATCGTAGTGAAGAAAACAGCCGCAACCCACGCTACCTGCGGGTAACCATGAACAATGCCGCTAAAGATGATTTGGGATTAACCAATGAAGGTTTTCGTGGTATGGGTATTAAAAAAGGCCTGCGGTACGATTTTTCGGTAATGTATCGTCAACCTGATGTACATACGAAACTGCATATTGAGCTGGTAGATACTACAAAACAGGTCATTGGCGATACCGTATTAACATTAACCGAAGCAGGCGACCAATGGCACAAGGCTGCAGTAAGCTTTCATGCGAATGCTACTGTGCTGAAAGCAAAAATGAACATATGGTTCGAAGGCAATGGTATTGTTGACCTTGATATGATTTCTTTATTTCCTGCCGATACATGGAAGAACAGGCCTGGTGGCATGCGCGCCGATATGATTCAGTGGCTTGCCGATATGAAGCCCGGTTTTATTCGTTTTCCAGGCGGTTGTATTGTGGAAGGATTTGATTTAACCAACCGGTACCGCTGGAAGAATACAGTGGGGCCTGTTGAAGACAGGCAGCTGATCATGAACCGCTGGAATATTGAATTTCCGCATCGCGCTGCACCGGATTACTTTCAAACATTTGGTCTTGGCTTTTTTGAATATTTTCAACTGGCTGAGGACATCGGCGCTGAACCTTTGCCCATTTTGAACTGCGGCATGGCCTGCCAGTTCAATTCGGCCGAACTGGTACCCGTAAGCGATTTGGATCCCTATGTACAGGATGCGCTCGATTTGATTGAATTTGCCAATGGTGATGTAAATACCAAATGGGGCAAGCTGCGTGCCGATATGGGACATCCTGCTCCCTTCAAATTAAAAATGATGGGCGTAGGCAATGAAAACTGGGGTCCTCAGTATATTGAACGGTTAACAATTTTCAAACAAGCGATCAAATCAAAGTATCCCAACTTTAAGCTGGTATGCAGCTCAGGCACAGATCCCAATGGCGATCGTTTCGATTACCTGAATGGCGAATTACGAAAGATGAATGCCGATCTGATTGATGAACATTATTACCGCAAGCCTGAGTGGTTTTTACAAAATGCCCGGCGATATGATAATTATCCGCGTAATGGTTCCAAAATATTCGGTGGTGAATATGCGTCGCACGTTGATAAAACAGCAGGAGGCACCAGAAATACCTGGCTGGCCGCTATTTCCGAAGCTGCTTTTATGACGGGCCTCGAACGCAATGCCGATGTGGTAAATATGGCTTCCTATGCGCCTTTATTTGCTCACATCGATGGCTGGCAATGGGCGCCGGATCTTATATGGGTTAATAACCTGCAGTCGTACGGAACACCGGATTATTATGTGCAGAAATTATTCTCGTTAAACAAAGGAAATAAAACAGTTCCCATTACGCTGAATAACGATGCCATAGCCGGACAGGATAGTTTGTATGCTGCTGCCTGTATCGACTCGGCCAACAATGAACTCATCATCAAAGTGGTAAATGCATCCGACAAACCACAAAACAATACCATACAACTCGATGGTGTAAAGAAAACAGCACCAAAAGGAAAGCTGTTCACCATGAAGAGTGATTTAACTGCCTTGAACTCGTTTGATAATCCCACCAATGTAGTACCGGTTGAATCGGTTATTACTGTTAAAGGAAAACAGATTGTTCTTGCCACCGCTCCATATTCGTTTAATGTGTTGCGTGTGAAATTGCAGTAGCAAACGACCAGGAGCAGCAAATGGCAGGAAGAATTTGTTTGAAACATTTATTAAACAATTCAAATCTTGTCATCATGAGAAAAGTATTATCCTGTCTTTTGTTTGGGATGCTTGTTATTGCAATTCCCGAACAGGGCCATGCTTTAGGCGGCTCCTATCAGGCGCACGATCCATCTACCATTATAAAAGATGGCAGTAAATATTGGATGTTTACAACAGGAAACGGCATTTATGCAGCATTCTCCACGAACCTTTATTACTGGACGTCGGGTCCCAAAACAGTATTTCCTGTTGGAACCTGGCCTTCGTGGATCAACAGTGCTGTACCGGGTTTCGCCGGTAATTTCTGGGCGCCTGATTGCATCTATATGAACGGGAAATATTATTTGTATTATTCCTGTTCCACATTCGGTTCTTCTGTATCGGCCATTGGCGTAGCTACTTCTCCTACACTCGATCAAAATTCATCATCGTATGTATGGACCGATCTGGGTAAAGTAGTTTCTTCGTCTTCTGCTTCCGATATAAATGCAATAGATCCTGCTGTATTCAAAGATGCAAACGGCAAAGTATATCTTACCTATGGCTCGTTTCATGCCGGTATAGGCATTGTTGAACTCGATGCATCAACAGGAAAAGTAAAAAGCGGTGCAACGGTTACAGCAATTGGCGGAGGCAGCGGGGCCGACTGGGAAGCGCCTTATATTATTAAAAACGGCAGCTATTATTATTTGTTTGTGAACAGAGGCAGCTGTTGTAAAGGCACCAGCAGCACCTATTATATTGTAATGGGACGGTCAACCAGCATTACCGGTCCTTATGTTGATAAAAATGGCGTTGATCTTAAAAACGGAGGAGGAACGGTTGCTATCGGTACTTCGGGAAAATATATCGGGCCAGGGCATTTCGGGTTACTGACCGAAAACGGGTCGAACTTTGTATCGATGCATTATTATGATGGAAATGATAACGGTAATGCTAAGTTGGATATAGCGAACCTCGGCTTTAGCAGCGGCTGGCCTTTTATTACAAGAGACTGGATAGCCTCGGGCCAGTACAGGATTACCAATAAAAACAGCAATCTTGTTTGGGATGCATGGGGCTGTACAGGTGCGTCGGGCCAGGGTATTGCACAGGGAACATGGGGTAACTTAACCTGTCAGAAATGGAATTTTACGCCTGTTGGTGACGGTTATTATAAAATTACGAATGCACTGGGTGGACTGGCTGCCGATGTAATCAATTGCGGTACTGCTGCAGGTACTCAGCTGCAACTGTATTCGTGGCTTAATAATAATTGTCAGAAATATAAAGTAGAAAGAATGGCAGACGGCTCACATATTTTTACGCCCTTATCCGGTGCAAGAATTGTGAGCGTAGCTAATTCTTCCACTACGGCGGGCACTCGGTTAAGTTTGCAGGATTACAGCGATTGCAATTGCCAGAAGTGGTTGATTGCTGTACCGGCCGCAGCAAGGGAAGCAACCACGCCCGAAGCTCCATCTGCCGGTGAGCGATTGAATAATAATGTATATCCAAATCCTGTATTGAATGGAAAATTGGTGAACATTGTTGTTGAATCACCGGCGAGCTATATAACAACCGACATCTTCAATGCAGCCGGGAAACTGGTTTATTCAAATAAACATGTTGGATCAACCAATTTGCAAATACCTGTTCCTAAAACAACAGGAATATATATGTTACGGATCATGAACGGCAGCAATACTATAATTCGCAAGCTTACAGTTGAGTAATGTAGTTTTACTTTAAAAAAAAATGCCCGGCCTGATTTTATTATCGGCCGGGCATTTTTTGAGCAGTAGTTTACTTCCACTTAAACGGCAAATACCAGTTGTCTTTATTCAATAACCGGGCCCTGATGGTAGCCGCCATGGCCGCATTACCTGCTTTTTCGAACTTGGCTGCTACTTTATCGGCAAGGAAAGATGGGTCGTTTCTTCTGATGGCGGTTCGTAACAGGTCGGCCCACCGGGTACCTTCATACGCCAGCTCAAGGCCGCTTTCGCTGATGATCCTGTCTTCAATGGCTAATGTGCTGTCGGAACCGCCGGGCAATGCGCCCGATTTCAGATGCGCCCTTCCGCGAACGCCCACATTGCGGTGCCAGGGGGCGCGGTATCTTGGATAATCAGCATACCGTGCATCGAAGTTATAAGGGTATGCATCAAAAGTTTGCTGGGTATTGGTTACATCGCGTGTAAGACCTCCGCCGGGGTTATTGTCGAAATTATAGCCGATGCCATTGTGCACCAGCGCATACGCAAGGCGGTGTCTGCCGTTGCGGTTGGCTGCTTCGGCATAACGAAGGTGTAATTGCGCTGCCCGGTATAGGAACCATTTGCCGGGTTTCTCAAGAATATTCACCGGAAAATAAGTATCGTTGTCGAGGTAATTATATAGGTATTTCATAATTACCGGCTGATCGTTTAATGTTCTGTAAGTTAGCTTGCCGCGTGCGTCGTATGGAAAGTTGTTATCAGATTGTACCTGGCTGTTCCAGGCATCGATGGCTGCCTGGCTGGGTTTGAGCTGATAACGGCCGCCCCGGTTCGAAAACAGATCGATAAACGGGTTTTCAGGTTTGAAGCTTTTATCAAAATACAGCATCCATATCCATTCCTGATTGTACAGGTCGTCCTGGCCGCGCGCAAATATGGAGCGCCACCCGCTGTAATTCGTATTCACCAAAGCATTTTCGTTATACTGGTTCAACCGTGAATCTGCCCAGTAGGTTACGTTAATATCCGCGTTGCCGGTTACATCGGCCCATCTTACGCGGTACATGTCTACGTTAGTGCCACCGGTTTCCATTACGTCTTTATAATATTCTCCTGCTTTCTGGTAATCGGCCGAAGCGCCTGTGAAAGCGGATCTCCATAAGTATAAATCGCCCAGTAAACATTTTTTATTGATGAAGAACTTGGCAGTATTATAACCATCCACGTTCGTGATCAAACTGGCGCTTGTGGGATAAATTTCTTTGAATGCGAGCGGTTCGGTGCTTTTTACAAGCGCCTCGATCAGGTCTTTCAGTTCAAGTTTTGGAAATTTTGATTCATCTTTAACATCGTCAACTGTTTCCAGTGCATCGGTTACATACGGCACTTTTCCAAAGTGAATGCCCAATTGCAGGTATACCCATGCACGCAATGATGCAACATCGGCAAAGCGCTGGCGGTATTCGTCTTCTGTAAATTTTTTACCGGCCCGCATAATGTCGAAGTTTTTCAATATGTCGTTGCAGTTGAGTATTACTTCGTAAAAGGGGCGGGGATCGATATAGGGATTATCTTCTGTTACGGTATGTTCGTTCAGTTGTTTTAACGCTTCTTCGGCATTGATGGTAACATCCATCAAATCGGCCCGCAGCTCGTTTAACACTACATACTGTTTGGCAACACCCAGCAGTTTACCATATAAACCCAATACAGCGGCATCGGCATCATACACATTTCGATAGGTTTGCGCCTTATCAAGGGTTTCTTTCGGCTCTACATCGAATATTTTTTTACAACCGCTGCCCATGCTTATAAAAGCAGTTGCCGTAATACAAATCAATATGTTTTTTATGTTTGGCATAATCATTTTGTTATTCCTGTTACAGAGATTGTTTATAAACCAATGCGTACACCTGCCTGAACCGACCGGTACTGCGGTTCAAGTCCTATGTCGATGCCCTGACCCAATATCGATTCTGTTGAGCTGAACTCGGGATCGTAACCGAGGTATTTTGAAATGGTAAACAGGTTGCTGGCGGCGCCATATACTGTTACATATTTCAAAAAGCCTGGCTTAACAGGTACATTATAAGTCAGAGATATTGATCTCAACCGTAAATAAGAGCCATCTTCAATCCATCTGTCAGAAAAGCGGCTGTTTTGCATGGGATCGCCCCAAACTGCTTTGGGTATATTGGTAACCTGGCCGGCTGTACGCCAGCGGTTATTCATAGCTGGTAACTGGTTGTTGTAATCAGATCCTGCTTCCAGTTTATACCGCATGTAATTATAAATGTCGTTACCTGCACTGAAGGTGAACAGGGCATCGAGCGTAAAGCGTTTGAAGGTAACGCTGCTGCTGAATGAGCCGGTAAAATCGGGGTTGGGATTGCCTATCACCTGCATATCCTGCTCATCGATGCGTTTGTCGTTGTTTACATCTTCAAAACGTACATCACCGCCTTTGAATGGTACCCAGGTGCTGTTGTTCACTTTGGTTGAATAGCCTTCGGCGGCTGCGGCTTCATCGGAACTATACACGCCATGTGTTTTATAACCATAAAAAACATTGGCGGCGCGGCCTGTTTCGGTTAATATGGTGGCGCCTGCATACTCTGTTAATATGCGGTTGTTGGGTAAATGGGTGATCCTGTTTTTATAGGTGGCGATGCTGAAGCCTGCATCCCATTTCAGGTTGTATTTATTAATGATGCGGCTGTTCAGGCTAACTTCAATGCCCTGGGTTTTCATGCCGCCGCTGTTGGTAGCAACATAATTAAAGCCCGAAGCGCTGATGGTTTGTTCCAGCACGATCATTTTGCTGGTTTGGTTATTGTATACATCAACACTCATACGTATTCTGTCGTGCAGAAAACCCATATCAAGGCCAAGGTTCAGCTTTTTGCTTAATTCCCATTGTAAATACGGATTGGCAATATTGCCTCTTACCAAACCCTGCATACCCAACAGGTTTTGCGATACGTAATATTGGTGGGCGGTGAAATTGCCAATGTCGTCATTGCCCGAATAACCAAAGCCGGTTCTCAGTTTCAGGTAGCTGATCGCTTTAAAAGGATTCATGAATTTTTCAGAAGAGATAAGCCAGGCTGCGCTTACCGATGGTAAGATAGCCACTTTAATACCGCCAATAGCAGGAGCTGTTGAAATGGCTTTACCAAAACGCGATGAAGCATCGGCCGCTACATCAACATTTAAAAACAGTTTTTCATTGAAGCCATAATTTACATTGAGGTAAGTGTTCATCCAGCGGTTTGTGCCAATATCGCCGCCTACCTGCCGCAATGCAGGAACGCCAAACCCTACGTTCACCAGTTCATCGGTTGCCGAATTATAGCCAAATCCGTAATCCTGCTCCTGGTTTTGTTGCTGATAGCGGAATCCGGCCTGCGTTTCTACTGCATGCACTTTATTAAATGTATTGGCGTATGTAACACGTGTATCGTTGAATACACCGAACAAACGTTTTACCTGGCTGCCCGACCGGCTGTCGGCAATGGCTGCCTGCAATGTATCGTTCACGATGCCTTTGCGGGGAATGAAAAAGTTTTCGCGTACTTTATCATTCGTTAATCCGAATAAAGAACTTATGGTGAAAAATGGATTGACGGTATAATTAAACTTCAGTGATCCGAAAAACCGGTAGCTTTTATTGATGGCTAATACATTGTTTATAAGTATTGAGGGGTTACTAACACCCAATGTATCCACATCGGCCAGGTTGGGTGATTCAACGCCTTTTTCATTTACCTCGTGTTGGCCAAGGAACGGGGCTTTTACAAGAGCAACATACAGGGGATTGAGTTTTGCATTGATGCCCATGTTTTGTGCCAGTTGTTCTGCATAGGCAAAAGAAAGATTGGCGTTTACCAGTAATTTTTTGTTCAGGTTCATATCGGCATTGAACCGGGTGTTGTACCGTTGAACGCTGGTGTTTTTTATAACGCCCTGGTTTTTTAAATAACCCATCGACAAAGCATAGCGGGCGATGTTGTCGCCTCCGGCTACTTTCAGATAAATGTTATTCGACAGGCCATTCTGAAATATTTCTTTCTGCCAGTTGGTGTTATTGTGGTACCGGTAGTATTGCGGGTTGTTTATATCATCGGTCATCCAGGGTTGCTTTTGGATCTGCTCGCTGGTAAGTCCCTGCGACTGAAACATGTCAACGAGATAGGGCCGGTATTCGGCCGGACTCATGACTGGTATTTTTTCCGGTGCAAAATTTACTCCGGTAAATACGCCAAAGTCGATGCGGGTGGCCAGTTGCCGCGCCTTGGCGGTGGTGATCATTATAACGCCATTTGCTCCTTTGGTGCCGTATAATGAAGAACCGTCTTTGATAACAGTGATATTATCGATGTCTTTTATATCGGAAAGCGAAAGCGGATTGTTGCTGAAGTTATTGATGAGCGATGAACCAAAATCAATGTTTTCATATATCATACCATCTACAATAACCAGCGGTTTGTTGGTTGCATACAGCGAGTTCATACCGCGCATAAAAAGCGAACTGCCAATATTGGGTGTGCCCGATTTGCGAATAGCGGTGAGGCCGGGGGCATTGCCCTGCAAAATATTATCCGGTGTTTCGGTACTGTGTGTCCAGCCACCCTGTAAATTGAGTGATACAACACTATTGGTTATGCGGTTTTTGGGTTTTTGTCCTGATGTTACTACTGCGGGGTCGTAATAGGAATCAAAGTTGTCGTCGTATAGCTGAATAGACACTTCTTTATTGCCCTGCAGGGGAACATTTTTACTCTGGTATCCTTCGGCACTTACCATCAGGGTAGTGGAGTAGGAGGGTACTTTTATTGTAAACCGGCCGTTTTCGTCTGATATGGTGGCTGAATAGTCGGTTACCGAAACATTTATACCTGCTGCGGGTTTACGGGTAGCCGCATCTATGATGGTACCTTTAATGGTTACTGCGTGTGGGTCCTGTTGTGCTTTTCCCTTTTCGATGATAATAGTATCCTGTGTAGCGGCCTGGTTCTGTGAGGCAGAATCAGGCGCCTGCTGTTGTGCACTCAGCTGCAAAAAAGCAATCGTAGCTATGGCAGATACTAAAGCAGGTTTGGTTATAATCGTTTTCAATTGCATGATATGTAAATAGAATGCGTAATAATATTATTGTATGATCGGTTCCAGCCTGATATAATCGAGGAACATGGAATTGGTATTTTGATTTGATGAGGTAGGCGCCACATCTGCGCTCACCAAATACAGATAAAGATTACCACTTCCATAGGTAGTTACCTGATAATCGCCCAGATATTCTTCGTTGTATACATTGTACGGCAGCGACCGGTATGCAAAGCTGGTTGCAGTGGATGACCCGATAGCCAGCCGCTGATTCAATGTATTATTATAGCGGTTATTATAGGTTGCCCAATATACTCTGTACGTTACGGTAGGTACGTTTTTTATTTTGTAGGCTATATAAAACTTATTGGTTTGATGGTTGTACACAAACAGGTCGTTAAACTGAGCACCGGTATTGGGGTTCAACAGGGTTCGGTATTGGAGAACATTTGACGATACTGAATTACTTAGGCCTATCCAGTTATCGCTTTGTACCACATAAGGCCTGAACTTATTTTTCAGTGGCACGTTCATAGTATTCAACACATATACGTACCCGTTGCTGGTGCGATAGGTAGCGGTTATAGCCTGTTTATCAAGTGGTACTTCCACCCCGAATTTTGATACAAATGAAGCAGGCAATTGATCGGGCGCCAGGGCGCCTGGTATTACAAGGTCTTTGGCTGTATTCCAGTAGGCGAGCCAATAAGTGCTGTCCTGTGTAGTGGCTTTGTAAAATGTATCTAACCGGGCGCGTTCCGAATCCCAGGTTGTATTGTTCAAAATAAACAGGGTATATTCTTTGGCTTCATTGGCCATGTTGTAGGTTGAATCAAGAAAGGTATTGCGGGTTACCATTCCTGATGCCGTATCATAAATAGGCTGACCGGTCAACTGATCGATGCCGGTTTTTTTTGCTATACTGGTGTCGAAAACAAGCCGTAGCTGGGTTTTTATGTAGGCTGCCATATTATTGCCGGCCTTCAGCGAATCAACATAATCCCATACGTTACCAACCGGGGCAGCAGCTGCGGTGATGGTATGTAATACCCCATTACTTACCGCCTGATCTTTGGCTGCAATCGATGTGTTGTCGAAACTGGATTGGTAAAACACGGCATATTTTCCATCTAAAAGGGGTAGCCGAAGCCGGGCTGTTTGCGACTGGGAAGTATAGTATGATAAACCGGCAATATGATGCGCTACGAATTTCTTCAGCTTATTACCGTCGTTTATGATTGAAGCATCCAGCGACTTTAATGCATCATTGGTAGGAGCCCATACCGTAAATGATTTTGACAATTGTAAGGTATCGGCATATCCGGTGGTTTTCAGAAACTCTGTGAAACGGCTTAATGACTCATTGGCTGCAATTTTCTGAAACAGGTTAACCGACAAATCAGCATCCTGTGTGGCATTGTGATCCTCCCATTTCCGGGTACACGAAACCTGTAACAGGCAGCATAGCACAATGGGTAACGTAATTGTTCTCTTTTTCAATAGCATAACAAGTAAAGAATTTGATTAACCTGTGGTACATTATCAGTTTGCCGGCGGGCAAACTGATAATGTGCTTCGATATCTATTAGTGTCAAATAATCGCGATTAAGGTACCTGGGTACCATCCTGGGCAAAACGAGGTGAGTACTGGTTCATGTTTTCAGGAATGAATTGAATCATATCCAGCCAGCATCCGGCATCGTTTTTTCCGCTTTCTGTTGCTACAAATTTTAATTTATGACGGCCGGTGGTTTTGATTTCAATAGTTCCCAGCAGTTTCGATGCCATATTATTGGCGCTGCTGGGCCCTACATAATACCGTTTCCATCCCTGTGCCTGTACTTCTGCATCTGACAAGGTTTTGCCGTAGTTATAATCACCGAAAGAAAATAACCGTGGCATCAGCTCTCCGTCGATATATGTTTGGGTGTTTATACCTGAATAGCCGTTATTCGATCGCCAGCATACCCACACTTTGTACCTGCCTTTAATAATAACGGGGGTGGTAAATTCAATCCAGTTGATTCTTCCGCTGTTTGTTCGTAAGTTGTAAATATTCAGCCGGTCGTTCCAGTAGTAATAATCTTTCGAACCGGCGCTATTGCAGTAATATTCGAGGTAATTATATTTCGCGTCTCCCGTATTCCAGGTTATATCTTTAAAGTCACCGACATTAAATATCTGTGATTTACCTGGTTTTCTGAAAACCGAAGTAAGCTTCATGATCTCGGGTTGTTCGGCCACATCCCAGTAAACAGGCGTTGGGTTGCGCACTTTGATATACAGGTCGCCATTCAGATCATGCAGTACGCCGTTGGTGGCGGCAACATCACTGGCGGCACGGTTAAACAACACGCCTTCATCTACACCATTATAGGTTTCTTTATTGGCCCATACTTCCTGTTGTTTTAATGTTATAAGAATTATTTCCTGTGGCGTTAGTGTATTGTGAGCGGGGGTTATTAACAGATCGGCTATAAACTTCAGGTCACTCAAAATATGGTAACCCATGTATAAATGCAAACTGTCGTTTGCTGTGAGTGGATTGCCGGTATTACAATATTTTTTCTTCAGGTCATTATAGCTGTTGATGCCAGCTGCGGCATATACCGAATTCGACTGGGCCAATACGGTTAACCATTGGGGAAGGGTATCATTTACGTATTTCAAAACATTAATGGTATCGAAATAGCCTGTTTCTTTTAGTGCCTGGGTGAAAATGCTGTAATTGGCATTTTCTTCGAGCATGGCAGCCAGTGTTTTTTTGCTTGGTATCAGTACATGATCAATGGTGTGCAGCACGCCATTACCGGTATGAATGTTGGCCTGAATGATCAGGGCGCGGCGATTAACAATATACCGCGAAACTCCGTTTTCGTTATTCACGCCGGTAATAAGGTATTCGCCATGCATGGTAGGTACGGGTAGCTTTCCATCGGTGAAAGATGGCGTTGATATGGTATCGCCCAGTAAATGATAACGCACCAGCGTTTTCAAATCATCGGCGCTCAGATCATCAATAGAGCTTTTACCAATTTCCTTCAGGTAATTTTGCATGGCTGTATTGTTGGGTGCAAACAGGGTATACGTGCCATAAGCATTTAAAAAGGAAGAGGTGCCCGATTTGTCTAATACTTTCAGAAATTCCGAATACGTATCGGGATACTTTTCCATATAGCCTACGAGGTTGGTGGCGTCGGTAGTTGAAGTATCAATATTGATCTTTTTGCAACCCCACACTGCTGCTATCAGCAACAGTATCGAAATAACCACCAGTACAGGCTTTGACATATTTTTCATAAAGCAAGTTTTATACGTTAGTTATTTATAGAATGGGTTTTGTTCAAGGTTTTTGTCGGTTTGCAGTTCGTAATAGTAAATAGGGAAGTAGTGACTGTTATAATCTTTGTATTTGTTCAGGGCCGATTGTTGCCGCTCGGGCGGTACTGCAACTACGACCATACTTAATAAGATGTCGAGCCGGCGATAATTATCTCTTTTGGCATTGCGCAACAGATCGTACCAGCGTTTTCCTTCAAATGCAAATTCGCGTGATCTTTCTTCCAGTATATAATCGGCTATATCATCCTGATCGTCGGGGCCGGGGTTGCGTTCAGTAGCCGGTAATGCATGTCCTCTGCGCCTGATCGATTTTACTATATCCAATGCTTCCTGGCCGCGGCCGCCTATCTGGTTGATGGCTTCGGCCTTCATCAGTAATACGTCGGCATAGCGGTAAACGATCCAGTGATTGTACGAAGCATCCGAAGTGGTGTTCCATAAAAATTTTGCGATGGTATTGTTGCTACTTACAATTGAAGCACCGTCGCCCCGGTAATCAACGCTATCGGGGTTGGCATAATCTACAGTATATATATCTTCCAGTACGGCATCTGTTGCCATATACCTTCTTTTACTTGTAGTGAACATCGGATAAAAGGGATTCAGCGCCTGTGGGTTGTATTGAAATTCGAAAATCGATTCGTTTGAATTGCCTTCAAAGAACATTGGGAGCCAGCGTCCCCGGGTTACCAGCCCGTAGCGGCCCGAGTTAATGACTTTATCACAGGCGGTAACACATTCAGCATATTTTTCCATCCATAAATACACATCGGCCTGTATGGCATTAACGGTATATTTTGTTATCCGGCCTTTATTGGATGCATTGTCGTTGTAAGTGAAAACTGCACTGGCTTCTGCTGTATTCAGGTCGGCCACGATTTGTGTCAGAACTTCGCTTTGTTTGCTTTTGGCCAGTTGCTCCAGTTGATCGTCGCTGGTAGTGGCTGATATTTTAAGAGGAACATCACCAAAGCTGCGTACGAGGTAAAAATACATCAGCGCCCTGATGGCATAGGCTTCACTCAGGTACTGATCGAGCTGTTGCTGCGTAAGTGTTTTATCAACATTTATCACCGAAGGGCCCAGGTCGATCACGGTATTGCAGTAATTGATGGTGCGGTATATGATCCGCCAGTCAACAACGGTATTGGTCGATAGCAGGTTTACGTTGTACACATCAATGTCGCTATTGCTGGCGCCGGAGGCAGGCATTACCATATCGGCCCTTAGCTCGCCCCACATAAACAGGTACTCGGCTACCGATTTGTCAATAAGCGATGCATAAATGCCATTAACAGCTGATGCAAGCTGTTCTTTGGTTTTCCAGAATTTGGTGCCCACAATACCATCTGCCGGTTCAAGGGTCAGCCATTTTTTGCATGAACCGATGGTCGTAATTATTGTTGCAGATAAGAGTAAAGTATATATATATCGACGCATAACAGGTATATGTTTGTGTTAGAAACTGGCGGTTAAACCTAATGTAAACGATTTAACCGGTGGTGTCATAGAGTTATCTATTGCTACCCTGAACGGATCGCTGCCGCGTGAAGAAACTTCAGGGTCCTGGCCGGTGTATTTGGTAAACGTAACCAGGTTTTCGGCAGTTACATAAGCACTCAGCGCATTGATCTTTAATTTGCCGAGTATTTTTGGTGTAAACGTATATCGGGCTGTTACCGAACGAAGGCGCAGGAACGAACCATCCTCAACATACCGGTCAGAACCAAGCCAGTTGTAACCTGTTGCCCATACTGCTCTGGGAATATCGGTTACATCACCTTCTTTTCGCCATCTTCTTAATACCGCTGTGCTTTGGTTATCGAAGCCGTACATGTTGGTCGTATTCATTTTGGTGCCATTGATGATATCGGAACCAAGGCGGTAATTGCAGAATACAGTTATCCGCAAATTCTTTTTGTATGTTAATACCGGGCCAAAGCCGCCTACAAACCGGGGGTTGCCATTGCCGAGGTATACAACATCCATATAATTTATATTGCCATCGTGGTTGATGTCTTCATAAATGGCATCACCAGGTTGAAAAACATAATCAACTGTGGGATAATTGAAGCGCATATAAATCACCTGTCCGTTGGGTCCCACAATGGGTTGCCCTTTTGCATCATGGGCGATGGTAGCTGATTTGTCGGTATATACGCCTTTATATCTGAAGCCATAAAAAGAACCAAACGGATTGTTAACCTGTAAAAGTGATTTGTATTGTCCGTTGGCTTCGATGTTTCCTTTTTCGCGGGGATAGAATTCCGATATTTCGCGAATGATATTATCGTTGTGGGCAATGTTAACGTTGAAGTCGAGTTGTATGTTATTATTGCGTATAAGTGTTGCATTCAGGTTCAGTTCCCAGCCCTGGTTATCCATGGTGCCCACATTCATGTCAACGCTGTTGTAACCGGTAAAGGAAGAAATTTGCAAACCCGAATAGAACATGTCGGTGATCCGGTTCCTGTACAGGTCAACATCCATAGTAAACCTGCGATCGAACATCATCAGGTTAAAACCAAGGTTAAGTCCTTTTGTAGTTTCCCATGTGAGGTTGTTCAATTGCATACTGGCCGGGTAGATCGCTGCCTGACCGAGATATGTATAGGCGTAAGTGCCATAGGTATTGTAAAATCCATAATCGTTTTTGGGGGCTCTTCCCGAATGTCCGTAGCTGGCGCGCACGCTCAGATCATTGATATATTTACGGAAAGGCTGCATGAACCATTCATCCGAAATGCGCCAACGGGTTGAAATAGCGGGGAAGGTGCCATACCTGTGATTGGGACCAAAACGCGAGTTGCCATCTACCCTGATACTTGAGTTAATGATGTACCGGTCTTTGAATGAATATTGTGCGTTCGCCAGCATGCCTATTGAACGGGACTGAATTTGTGTAGCTGATAAATTCAAATCGGTATTGGCCGTACGTGAAGGAACCGAGGGATCCTGCAGGTCGATCGATGCGGTGTTAGACGTTTGCGCCTGGTGCGATACGTATTTATAATCACTGGTCATAAACGATGCAAAGGCTATCAGGTTGTGATTTTCTTTCAGGTGCGGACTATAGATAAGATTGGTTTTTGATTGTACACTGAATGCATCTGCATCGCCGTCGTAGGCACGGTTCACCACGGTTTCAGTCCATGGGCGCCCGGTGGCTATTTGCGGCAGGAAGGATTTGTTTTTGATGTTATTAATATCGAACTGAATATCGAATGTGGTTTGTAATACCGTTGGCTTGATATCGTATTGCAGAGTAAAGTGAGGCAATACTCTTTCGGTAACCACATTGCGCATGGCTTTAACGGCCATAGCTACCGGATTTACAGTACCTACCAGATTGTTACTGCTGTTAATGCCATTGTATTGTCCCTGAATGTTGGCTGCGGGTGAAAAGAAATTAGGCGTTTGATTGCCGTATTCATCGTATTCATAAATGCTCATGTTGGGCATTTTTCGATACGCTACTTCGCGCAGGTTCTCGGCAAAATTCCTGTTGTTGTCGCTATGCGAATACGAAAGGTCGGTTCTGAATTTTATGCGGTCCGATACTGAATAATCGAGATTAAGGCGGGTATTGATACGGTTCAGGTCGGTACCGATGGTTGTACCTGTTTGTTTCAGGTAATCTACCGAAGTAAAATAGCGCGCTTTTCTGCCGCCTCCGCTGAGCGATAAGTTATGGCTCATAACATATGCATTGCGGGTGATGGCTTTTATCCAGTTGGTGTTGTTGCTATAGTTGTAATACCAATAGGGGTCAGCGGGGTCGTAGTTAAATTCTTTTTGCGTTTGTGTATTCAGGGGAACGCCGTTCTTGTTCATCACCATTTCGGGGATCATGGTCGAGTACTGGTCGCCGGTGAGCATGGGAATGGCTTCGGGCGCCAGTGATAATGATCCTTTAAATGTATAGGTAAGAATTGGTTTGCCTATTCTGCCGCGTTTGGTGTTAATGATCAATACGCCACCTGCCGCGCGGGCGCCCCATACGGCCGTAGCGGCTGCATCTTTTAACACGGTGATATCTTTAATGTCAGATGGTGCAATATTCAACAGCGCTGCATATCCTTGCTCATCGGCTGTTCCGAAATTAAAATCCGAGGGGATATCAGTTTCGTACGGCATACCGTCAACTACAATTAACGGATTATCGGATGAGTTGATAGAGGAGGTGCCACGTATTTTTATCGACATGCCTGCACCGGGATCGCCTGAGCTGGCGGTGATATCAACACCCGGCAACCTTCCCTGCAATGCCTGATCGATAGAGGTGGCCTGCATTTCTTCCATTTCTTTAGCGCTGATGGTAGCGGAAGCAATGGTGCGGTCTCTTTCTGATATCTGCAACATACCGTTATCGGTTTTTTTGCCCGATACTACAATTACTTCATCCATATCGTTATTGGATGGGTTTAACTGTATGGTAAGATTACTTTTGGGGCTAACGGGGATCACTATGGTTTTAAAACCTATGTAGGAAATAGATAATTTATTATTCGGATTAGATATGCGTATGGCAAAATTACCTTCAATATCGGTGGCCACACCCCGTATTATACGGTCTTCTTTATCTACTTCTGTTACCGAAGCACCATGTATGGGTGATTTATCTTTACTGCTTACAATTTTTCCCTGTACAATAATCGGTGTATTCTGCGAATGCAATGCGGCAACCGGACAAACGGTAAAAAGTACCACGGTGAGTAAAAGCAGGGCTGAGTGTTTTTTCATATAACAGTTTTGCAGCATGATCAATTATTGTATTTCAGGTACGTATTAATGGAATGAATAACTATGCGGTCGGCCAGTACATTACTGCCCGCTTCATTAATAGCCGCAGTTCGGCCAAAAGCATCTGTAAAGCTGAAATTCGCGGCATCGTTGGTTACTGTTACAATGCCAATCTGATCGTTCAGTAAACTCCTGTATACCGATTCGATGTTGCCATTTGTTTTTGCATCGTGTACAACCGATTTTTTCAGAATATGGTATTGTATAAATTTGCTTACAAGTTCCTGCTCGGTAGGATCGGTGGGTGCAAAAGTTGGCACTTTATTAGGTGCGGTGCCGGTGCCCGGCAGTAATCCTGCATTTACGGCAGCTATTATGGCAGCGTTGTCGGGAATCAGAAAAGTGCCAAAGAAGCCGAGTGGTGTTACACTGATAACGCCGGTAGAAGCGGTATACAATTTTGAGTTTTTCAGGAATTGAAAGAAATTATAGTAGGGTGAAGCCGATGTTGGTGATAATGCTTCGAGGCGTTTGCCGGGTGTAAGTGCCGAAAAGTACAGTAGCCTGTCGATATAATACGCCGTACCGTTCTTCATGGTTTTGGAACTGAGTATAGATACATTTACGTTACTATCGATATTACCCGCTGCATAGAATTGGCCGTTTTTGAATTTGATCATTTCGCCACCCATTGTTTCAATAATGCCTTCACCTGTAAGGTTACCGAGCTCATTTTGGGGTGTAGCAATAATATGCATATTTACAAGGCGCTTAACCGTTCCTGTGGCATCCCCCGAACCCAGTACACCGGGTTTTGTATTTATCCATGTACTGCTGTTGGCATCCCAGTCGAATCCAAGCCCACGGATCATGTCGTCGCTCATCATGAGTATGGTATAATTGAAATTGGGATTGCTGATAACCGGTTTCAATTCATTGTTGATTAACCGGGTCATCAATGTATACTTCGGATCGAGATAGGGGCGGGCGTATACGGTAGAGAATAAATTCGACTCCTGTACTTTACCGGCGCCATAAAAAAATCCATTACTGAGTATTTTCTTTTCAACAATGTCGGCGTTCGGATCAAAACGGGCCGGTTCTCCCAGTTGATTACCGGTAGAAGCAAATTTCGATGGCCATACCGGTGCCTGCCACATGTGAGCGTTTAAAAAATCTATAACAATATCGGTAGGCAGCTGACCCAGGTTATTCAGGTCACTGTTGTAATGTTCCAGCACAACACTTTTAAGATAAGGCTCCAGCGCATCGTTGGTAGGGGCGAAAAGTGTCCAGCCATTCATTTGTGCGTCGTTGTCCTGCGCCTTCAGATAGTTTTCGTTATTCAGCGAAAAGGCCAGGCCGGCGTTATACTGTTTAATATATACTTTGTCAGAAGCGCCGGTGAGCACCTGGTATCTTTTGGTTACATCAGCATTTTCGGTATAGGTTACCAGAAAACGGTCATACAAACTTTTAAACAGGCTGTACTGAGGTTTTGAAGCAAGGTATTTATCAATATTCAGAACAGGCGTCAATACTTTATCAATCACATGAATGGTACCGTTTTCGGCCGCGATATTAGTTTCGGTAACGGCCGCATCCATAACATTTAAACCGGTGAATGAGCTGCCCGGATAAAAATAATTGTAATCGGCTGCGGTTAGTTTTCTTTTGGTGAAAAAAGGATTGGTGAAATAGGGAATGTATTTGTTGTTGTTATCAGACAATACATAACTACCGTTGCGGTTGGTGGCTATAATATGGGCCGGCTGGCCATTTATGGTGGCTGTGTCGTATAATTCGTACCAGGTTGTTCTGCGTTTGAACGCATCATCTGCTACCCATCCTGCAGTACCCTGGTAGTCATCGAGCCTGTCGGTATTGAACGAGTTGTATACAAGACAGAACCGAACAATTTTCTGCGCAGCAACAGAATCAAGCGCTTCTATGCCGGTGATGTTTTGTTCTTTAAAATATCTGGTAAAAGCTTCGTTGGTAGGGGCAAATAGCGTCCAGTAGCCCGCATTGCTCAGAATGTCTTTGTATCCTGCCTTGTCTATACAGGTAAGCAGCGTTGAAAAATTGCCTTTGCTTTGAAGCACCTGGTAAATGGGTGGTTCAAGGCCTTCGGGCCGGTTGTAAAACTCATCCCACTGTTTTTTACGACAGTTAACCAATAATACACAAATAGTAACAAGTAAAAAGAACGGTTGTAATAATCTACACATGACAAGTAATTGTTTTTTCATATAGTAAAGCCAGATGCAAGCGAAAATAACGGGGCGTACGAGCCTAAGGCCCGATACATAATTCAGTGAACTGCGATAAATAAAAGTTTAAAGAATTGGCAGGGAGCATGCCGTGTAGAGACGACAGATTGCGTGTAATATTTACACCTAAAATGGGGCGCATGGCAAGTCAGTTTCGTTTTTGGTTAAAAGCAGTTATTAATATAAAATTAAAATTATGCCTTGCTCAACCGTCCTGAAGCATCCCGATTGACGCTTTTGATTTACGCAATCGTTCCCGGAAGTGTAAATATGACACTTAAGGCGCAATACACAAGGTACAAGGCTCAAGGGCTTGCGGTTTAGTCAGGTTGACTGAATTTAAACGTCTTGTTCCTTGTTCCCTGGTTCTTCTTTCTTCTGCCTTCTCAGGATAGAACAGGATGAACGTTCTTGTAAGGGCTCCTAATTTCACCACTGCCGACGATTGTAAATTTCAAAAACAGGCCATTATGAAAAAATATCAACTTCCCCAGAAGTCTTTATGGCTATTCCCATTTTTCTTTCTTTTTACATTTTTTATTGCAAAAGCGCAGAACGAGAATAGTAACAAACCCGTTACCGGAAAAATCACCGACGAAGGCGGCAATGCCATTCCCGGTGCAACGGTACAGGTAAAGGGAACTAATACCCGTACCAGTGCAAATAACGATGGTACGTTTTCGATTGTGGTACCATCTGGTAAAGATGCACTCATCATTAGTTCGGTTGGATTTACACAAAAAGAAGTGCCTCTGAATGGTGAAACGTTCATAACCGTAAAACTTTCGGGTTCAAAAAACACGCTCGAAGATGTAGTGGTGATTGGTTATGGAACGCAAAAAAAACGCAATGTAACCGGCGCTGTTGTTTCGTTCGATGCCGGAAAGCTGGATGAGCGTCCGGTAACACGGATTGATCAGGCGCTGGTGGGGCAAATGGCCGGTGTGGCCGTTAAGCAAACGAGTGGTGCATTAGGTAAAGGATTCAGCGTGCAGGTGCGTGGAACCGGTTCTATTACGGCGGGTAACGAACCATTATATGTAATTGATGGTTTTCCGCTGGCAACAGCTGCACCCAATGCAGCCGGAAACTTTGCCAATGGAAACCCGCTTGATAATATCAATCCCAACGACATTGAATCGATACAGGTGTTGAAAGACGCAGCTGCTGCAGCTATTTACGGTTCGCGCGCAGCCAATGGCGTAGTGATCATCACTACAAAACGTGGTCGTTCGGGCAAAGTAAAGATCGATGTAAACAGCTATGTTGGATTTGTTGAGCGCAGCAAAAAGCTCGACATGCTGAAGGCCGATGAATGGATAGACCGCGCTACCGAAATGATCAATGCCAAATACGTTGCCGACTATAAAGCGCAGGGCGCCGGCGCGTCGGATGATTATGAAACGAGAAGGCAAAAGATCAATAGCACTATTGCAGATCCTACAAAAAGAATAGCAGCCGGTCAATATAATACCACTTATATGTTAGATGACCGCTGGGCGCAACCTGGTCATCCCGGTCTGCGGTTTATCGACTGGCAGGATGAAGCTTTTCGGAAAGGCCTAATGCAAAATCATCAGATATCGGCCAGCGGCGGTAATGAATATGTGCGATATTATGTATCGGGCAATACTACCCGCCAGGAAGGTATGGTGATCAATACCAACTACATCAGTTATTCGGCCCGCGCCAATGTGGAAGTAAACGCCAGCAAACAACTTCGCTTTGGATTGAATATTTCACCCACGTATTCTATTATTAACGATCCGGGCGTGGAAGGGAAAGACAATATACTGCACCAAATATTAAGCATGTCGCCGGTGCAGGAAGATTCGATGGGGTTATATCCGAACATAGATAAAAACGGACAATACCGCTGGAGCACTTCTACCAACAGTCCCATTGGCAAGCTGCAGAATATTATTGGCGAAACAAAAAGGTTCCGCACCCTCACTTCAATATTCGGCGAATACCAGATCATTCCGGGCCTTGCCTTTAAAACAACACTCAATCTTGATAATACCGACAACAACAGCAAAAGCTTTACGCCTTATATAGTGGCCAGTTCGCTCGATACCCGAAACGCGCAGGGAACTGTGCAATCGAGCGGTTCATACAGCAGCTATAAAAAGCAAACTTTTGTAAATGAAAATACGTTGTCGTATAATAAAGAATTCAACAGTTTGCATAGCATATCGGCCCTGGCCGGTTTTTCGTACAACTCAGATAAATTAGATAATGTGAAGTTGTCGTCTAACGGCGGGTACAGCCAGAACAATATCATTACCTTAAATGCTGCCAAAGGCGTTACCGGCAGCACTAACGAATCGAAAAATATTCTGCTGTCGTATTTTGGCCGCTTGCAATACTCCTTTGATAATAAATATTTGTTGTCGGCCAGTATCCGGCGCGACGGATCGAGCCGGTTTGGCAATAACACCAAATGGGGATGGTTTCCGAGCGCTTCGGTAGGATGGAGAATATCGGAAGAAGAATTTATGAAACCGGTAACCTTAATCAACGACCTGAAACTGAGAGGCAGCTGGGGTAAATCGGGTAATTATAATATTCCCGATTATGGCAGCATTAATGTTGAAGGATTGTATAATTATTCATTGAACGGAACGGCTGTTGTAGGACTGGCCCCTTCAGCGCTTACCAATCCCGATCTTACCTGGGAAAAATCTGAAACTTTTGATGTGGGCTTTGATGTAACGGTGTTGAAGAACCGCATCAGTGCTACCTTTGATTATTATACCAAATCAAATACCGCCTTATTATTAAACGCGCCTGTTCCGCTGGTTACCGGTTACAGCACTTCACTCATCAATGCAGGCGCCGTTAAAAATAAAGGATGGGATATTGAAATCACTTCACGCAATATTGTAAAAGGGTCTTTTCAATGGACCACTACGGCCAACCTGAGCCATAATACGAATAAAGTAACCTCGTTGACAAACGATCAAACGCAGATACTCATTCCTTCGGCCTATGGTGTGAACGCCCAGCACTCGATTCTGCGGGTAGGGGATCCCATGTACAGCATTTATGTGGTAAAGCAAACAGGCATATTAACCCAGGAGGATATTGATAAAAAAGTAGCATTGTACGGCCCTGAAACTGTTGGCGATCCCAAATACTATGATAAAAGTGGCGATGGTTCTATCGATCTGAACGACCGTGTTATTGTTGGCCATCCCAATCCTGATTATGTATGGGGAATCACTAACAATTTCCGGTACAAGGGCTTTGATCTTAGTATACTAACACAGGGCCAATGGGGTGGTTCCATTTATTCTTTGCTCGGGCGTGCTTTGGGCCGAACAGGACAGGGGTATGTTGATAATGCCTTAGGTTTTTTCCGCAACAGATGGCGCTCGCCCGATGATCCCGGTGATGGAAAAGTAGGTAAAGCCTATTCAACATTCGGACAAATAGCCAATACCGACTGGTTATATTCTTCTGATTACATCCGCGTACGTATGATATCGTTAGGATACGATTTGAACCGGGTGATCAAAGCAAAGAAGGGTATTCAGGCTGCCCGTGTGTACATCACTGCCGAAAACTTTTTTGGGCACGACAAATACAAAGGCGGTATGAACCCCGAAGCCAACAACACCGACTTAAGCGGCAATACAGGATTTCCTGAGCCGGGCGATTATGGCGGATTGCCTTTACCAAAATCGCTGGTGCTCGGTGTAAATATTACTTTTTAACCATTGGCTAATTCATTTCATTATGAAAAAAATATTTGTTGTAATAATAATAGCGATAGCAGGTTGCATAAGCGCCTGTGAAAAACAGCTTGATCAATCGCCTATATCGGGATCACCCACTGAAAATTTCTATACGCAAACGAGTGATTTTATTCAGGCGGTGAACGCAGTATATAATGGCTTAATGACTTATCCCGACAGACAACTGAATTTATCAGAAACAAGGTCGGATAATTTATATGCAGTATCAGATGGCGGTGTGCGCGACTGGGAAGGCATCAACAGTTTTCATAAAACCATTGCTGGAAACAATTATGTAACCGAGGCCTGGGCCGGTAATTATAATGCCATCTTCAAAGCCAATACGGTGTTGGAGAAACTTGCCGAAAAAGGAAATGTTATTTCGGATACCGCTTTAAGAACAAGGTTGCAGGCAGAAACAAGGTTCCTGCGCGCCTTTTATTACTTAGATCTGGTACGCTGGTTTGGCCGTGTACCGCTGATCGACAAAACAGTTAGTGCCGGTGAAGCCTTGCAAATAGGAAGAAGTAATGTAAGTGATGTATACAGTTTCATTATCTCTGATCTGGAATTTGCTGCCGCCATTTTACCTGAAGCGTATCCTGCGGCCGATAAAGGCCGGGCTACCAGATATGCAGCAAAAGGTATGCTGGCGCTGGTATATATGACACGGTCGGCCCCCACCTACGACATCAAAGGCCCGGGGCTTAACTCAAATGAATGGAACAAAGCGCTGGCACTGTTGAATGAAATCATTGCCAGCGGTAAATATTCGTTCCTGGCAAGCTATTCGAATATTTTTTCCTATACCAATGAAAACAATGCCGAAGTAGTATTCGATGTGCAGTATACCACCGGATCAACACCTGTTGTAGGTGGCACATTTCCATGGGTGCTGGTACCCGATACATGGTTTCAAAGCCAGGGTAAGGGTACTCAGGGCGGCTTAACCATCAGGCCCGTATCGAATAACCTGCTGAACAGTTACGAAAGCGGCGATACCCGTAAAGCGTTTTCTATTCAAACAGGGTTTACCTATAACGGAGTTACCGAAACCCGTTCGTTCTTTAAAAAATATGTTGACCTTACCAAAGTGCCCACTAACCGGCTCGACTGGCCGATAAATTTTATTGTGCTGCGATATACCGATGTATTGATGCTGAAAGCAGAATGTATTCTGCATGGCGCTACCGGTACACAGACTGATGTGGATGCCATTGTAAACCAGGTAAGAACCCGCGCCGGATTAACCACACCTGTAACGAATGTAACGCTGGCTCAATTAATGGAAGAAAGAAGAAAAGAGTTTGCTGCCGAAGGTTCACGCTGGCACGACCTGGTACGCAGCGGATCGATTGAATCAATAATGACCAACTGGATAACCGCAGAAGATATACAACATGTAATGCAACCTTTTCAGAAAAATTACATCATATATCCAATACCTCAGTCAGAGATTGACGTGAAGCAGGGATTGTATGACCAGAATTTAGGTTATTAATAAAGTCAGTAAAGTCCGGAAGACCGAAAGTCCGAAAGACAATTCAAAACTGAACGATGATTCTTTCGGACTTCCGGACTTTCCGACTTCCGGACAATAAATGTATAGCCATGAAAAATCAATTGCTTGCATTGTTTTCTTTCGTATCGGTTACTGCTGCTGCACAGCCCGTTCTGGAAACCGGTTCACAACACCCCATGCCCGAAGTGTGGATAGATGCCGCTACCCATCATAAAGTAGTTCGCTTAACCAATAAACCCGGCAGCAATGCCAGCTTTTATTTTCACAACAATCCGTTTATCGGTAATAAAATGGTTTTTTACAGTACCGATAGCAGCGGCAAACAATTGTATATAGTTGATTTAACTACCCGGCAGTTTCAACAGGTTACGCACCAAAGCTCACCAATGAGCGGTGAAATCATTGGTGCAAAAGGACATAATGTTTATTACCAGATAAAAGACAGTGTGTTTGTTACCAACATCAAAACAAAGAACACACAACTGATATTTGTTTTTCCGGCTGATTTTATAGGAGGTATTACAACCGTAAATGCCGATGAAACCCTGCTCGGCGGTGTATGGAGCACCGATGCCGAAAAAGAAATTTTCAAAAAGAACCCCGAAAAGCACGACTACTTTGAAAAAATATACGAGGCCCGTTTACCCCGTACCTTGTTTGTGATAGATATTCGATCCAAACAATTACGAAAGCTGTTTACCGACAGCGCATGGCTGAATCATGTGCAGTTTTCAACAACAGATCCCAACCTGTTAATGTTTTGTCATGAAGGCCCCTGGCATAAAGTTGACCGCATATGGACGATTTATGTAAACAAATCCAGTCGCGCCGCACCACAACTGATGCACCGGCGAACAATGGATATGGAAATTGCCGGTCATGAATTTTTTTCGCCCGATGGCAAAACCATCTGGTTCGATTTACAGATGCCCCGGGGTGAGGCCTTTTTTGTAGCCGGTACCAACGTAAAAACGCTGCAGGAAACAAAGTACCGCCTGCAACGCGATGAGTGGAGCATACACTTTACCTTGTCGCCCGATCAAAAACTATTTGCAGGCGATGGCGGCGACCCCGGTCAGGTGGCCAAAGCTCCCAACGGACAATGGATTTATTTGTTCCGCCCCGATAATGATCATTTTGTTGCCGAGAAGCTGGTGAATATGCAACACCACAATTATAAGCTGGAACCCAACGTACATTTTTCACCCGATGGAAAATGGATTATATTCAGGGCTAATTTTGAAGACGAGCAGGAAGTTTATGCAGTGGAAATTCACCATTGACCATTCACTATTCACGAATATGATAAAAAGGTTCACGTACGCAGCAGCACTGTTACTGGCATTAACAACTACACAAGCACAGATCAAATGGCCGGCCGTTACCCCCGTTACCAAACCTTGGACACGCTGGTGGTGGATGGGTAGCGCTGTTAACGAAAAAGACCTCACTGCCAATATGGAAAAATATGCAGCAGCAGGTTTAGGCGGTTTGGAAATTACTCCCATTTACGGCGTAGCCGGTTATGAAAACCAGTTTATTGATTATCTGTCGCCTCAGTGGATGAAAATGCTCACGCATACCTTACAGGAAGCAAAACGCCTGAATATGCAAATTGATATGGCCACCGGCAGTGGCTGGCCTTTCGGCGGCGGTCCGCTTATCGGCGATGCCGAAGCCTGCAAGGATTTTGTGTACAAAACCTTCACGCTAAAAGGCAATCAAACCCTTAAAGAACCGGTTACTTATATTCAGCAACCTTATGTTGAAACGGAGGGCAATCACCTTGCCAACCTGAAATCGATTTACAAAGATGCAGGCACCAACAGTATCATTTCGGCAGATAAACTGAAAGAATACGCACACGTTACAGATATCGGCAAACTGGTTGATCCCGTTTACGAAAATAAAAACCTGCAGGCGCTTGCCTTAAACCAGGTGAAATTTAAAAAGAACCTGCCGCTGCAGGTGGTAATGGCATACAGTGAAAACGGACAGGCCATTGAGTTAACGGGCAATGTAGATGCCGAAGGCAAATTGAACTGGAAAGCACCGGCCGGTAACTGGACCATCTATGCGCTGTTTATGGGCTGGCACGGCAAAATGGTAGAACGCGCTGCACCCGGCGCGGAAGGCAATGCCATTGACCATTTTTCAGAAACTTCCTTGAAAAAATACCTCAGCCGGTTCGACAATGCTTTTACCGGCAATGATATCAGCCAGCTGCGCGGTTTTTTTAATGATTCGTATGAAGTAGACGATGCACGCGGACAAAGCAATTACACGCCCGGTTTTTTTGAAGAGTTCAAACGCCGCCGCGGATACGATCTGAAACTGCATTTACCCGAATTACTCAACAAGCAACCCGATGCAACGGGTTTGCGCATCTTATACGATTACCGGCAAACCATAGCCGATCTGTTGCTGGAGAAATTCACCATTCCCTGGCATAACTGGGCGCAGGCAAAAGGAAAGATTGTACGAAACCAGAGCCATGGTTCACCGGCCAACATCCTTGATTTATATGGCGCTGTAGATATACCCGAAACCGAAGGCACCGAATTATTACGATTTAAATTTGCAGCATCTGCCGCGCATGTACTGGGTAAACCCCTCACTTCTGCCGAGGCTGCAACGTGGCTGAATGAACATTTCAAATCGACCTTAGGCGATGTAAAGAAAGCAGTTGACAAATATTTTATAGGGGGTGTAAATCATCTTGTATATCACGGTACCAGTTATTCACCCGAAAACGATCCCTGGCCCGGATGGTTGTTTTATGCAGCCGTGCATTTTCAACCTGTTAATCCATTATGGAAAGACTTTGGTACGCTGAATAATTATGTAACCCGTTGTCAGTCGTTTTTACAAAGCGGAACACCTGATAACGATATCCTGCTGTATTTTCCATTCAGTGATCATAATTCCGAAGCCGGCCGCGACCTGCTGCATCATTACGATGGTATGAAGGGTTTTGAGAACACCGAATTCAATACGGTGGCCGAAGAACTGTTACAGAAAGGATATGCATTCGATTTTATTTCCGACAAACAACTGCAGCAGGTTGGCAATAATGGATCGTTATTAAAAACGCGTATCGGCAATTACAAAACCATTGTACTGGCCAATACCAAATATATTCCGCTGCAAACGTTGCAAAAGCTGATAGTTCTTGCCAAAATGGGCGCTACGATCATTGTATACAACAGTTTGCCTATAGATGTGCCCGGTTATGGCGATCTGGCAACAAAACAACAACAGTTTAAAGCATTGATATCTTCTTTAAATTTTTCATCGCAGGAGAATATAAAGAAGGCGGTTACCGGCAAAGGAATGATCCTGAACGGCGATGATATGCAGGAACTGTTGTCGTTCGCAAAAGTGTCCCGCGAACAAATGTTCGATAAAGGGTTGCAATGCATACGCAGGAACATTAACGACGGTAAATATTATTTCATCACCAACTCATCTGATAAAGCGGTAACAGAATGGGTGCCGCTTTCAACCAAAGCGGCCGGTGTAATTGTTTTCGATCCCATGTTTCAAAAAAGCGGAGTTGGCAAAATAAAACAATCGGCCGATGGGAATGCCGAAGTGTATATTCAGTTGCAACCCGGCGAAAGTTGTGTGCTGCAAACAACTGCCGCAGCCATAACTGCCGAAGAATATCCGTATTACACGGTTAGTGGCAATGCCAATGAAATAAAAGGTACATGGGCATTGCAATTTATCAGTGGTGGTGCGGTTTTGCCAAAATCAACTACCGTTACACAATTAGGTTCCTGGACAGATTTACCCGATACCGCTGCCCGCATATTTTCGGGTACTGCGCAATACAGCATTCATTTTGCAAAACCGGCTGCGGCGGCCCCGGCGTATTTGCTTAATCTTGGTAATGTGGCATCAGAAGCGGAAGTGGTGCTGAATGGTAAATCAGTTGCCACCCTCATTGGTCCGGTTTACCAGGTAACTATACCTGCTGAACAACTCATAAACGATAATGTGCTCGAAATAAAAGTAAGCAATGGCATGGCCAACCGCATCATCGATATGGAAAAACGCGGTGTAGAATGGAAGAAATTTTATAATGTCGATTTCCCGGCAAGGCTTCCGGCCAACCGTGGCGCCGATGGGTTATTCACGGCCATCAACTGGCAACCCGAACCTTCGGGATTGCTGGGGCCGGTAACGATTGCGCCTTTAATATTGGCTAAATAACGATAGATGGTTAAATTGAACCATCTATTAAATAATTCCATATGATCAAACATTTCATTTATCTTATTATGCTAACAGGAATGGTAACTACAACAACGGCACAAAGCAAAGATTCTGCAGCTGTATGTGCAGCCATAGAATTTTTACGCAAGGCAATGATCGATGCAGATAAAGCAGGACTGCAAAAGATAACCGCCGATCAGTTAAGTTACGGACACAGCAGCGGCCGGGTTGAAGATAAAGCCACCTTTATTGAAAATATTGTAAGTGGTAAATCAGATTTTGTTACCATCGATCTTACCAATCAAACCGTGGCGGTAGCCGGTGATGCAGCCATTGTTCGTCATACCCTTTCAGCAACTACAAATGATGGCGGCACGCCCGGCACCGTAAAGCTGAACATACTGCTCGTTTGGCAAAAACAAAAAGGACAATGGAAGTTACTGGCGCGGCAGGCAGTGAAAGTTCCTTAAACGAATTATTATCTCGCAAAGATGCAGAAATATCGAATACTGAATGTCCAATAACGAATATTGAAGTTATTTCAATTTCAACATTCTACATTTAATATTCAATTTTCGATATTTATAGCGCCTTTATGCCTCGTTGCCTTCGAAATTACCTTATTATGAAAAAAAGCATCTGGCTCACAGCCTTTATTTCTATTAACCTTATCGCACATTCGCAATCTGCCATCAATCGGCAGGCAGTAGTTCGCCGGCATACCATACATATCACCAAAGCCGATTCGCTTTCTTCACTCACCATTGGTAACGGACAATTTGCCTTTACCGCTGATGTAACCGGCTTACAAAGCTTTCCTGCATTTTATCAAAAAGGCGTTCCGCTCGGAACACAATCTGAATGGGGCTGGCACAGCTTTCCCAATACCGAAAATTACAAACGCGAAGAATCGCTGAAAGTATATGAGCTGGAAGGAAAGAAAATATCCTATGCCGTACAGTACAAAGAACCGGAACGTAATAAAAAAGCGGGTGATTATTTCAGACAAAATCCACACCGGTTGCAACTGGGGAACATAGGATTGGAGATCACCAAAAAAGATGGCTCATTGGCCTCCATTGAAGATATCAAAAATATACAGCAGCAACTCGATCTGTGGACGGGTGCTTTACAAAGCAATTTTACTGTAGATGATGAACCGGTAGAAGTTACTACATATGCCCACCAGCAACAGGACCTGATTGCCTTTAAAATCAATTCGCCGCTGCTGGCAAAGCAACGACTGAAAGTGCGGCTGCATTTTCCATACCCCAACGGAGAATTTAAAGATGTGGGTCTGTACGAAGGCGATAGCAGCAAACATGAGTCTGTGCTTACGCAGCAATCGGGCAACAGCGCTTTTATTCGCAGAACATTAGATACAACGACTTACTTTGTACAAATGCGTTTCCGGCAACAAGCCGCTGTACAAATGCGCCGGGCGCATGATTTTATTATACAACCAAAAACCACCGGCAATTCATTCGAAGCGTCCTTTTATTTTACACCAGAAGTACGACGCAATAACGTGCCTTCTTTTGACGACACAAAAAACAACAGCAGCACCCAATGGGCGGCTTTCTGGAAAAGCGGTGGCGCCGTTGATTTTTCAGGCAGTACCGATCCGCGAGCCATAGAGCTTGAACGCAGGGTAGTATTATCGCAATACCTTACCAAAGTACAATGCGCTTCGGCTTATCCGCCACAGGAAACCGGTTTAACCTTCAACAGCTGGTTTGGTAAACCACATTTGGAAATGCACTGGTGGCATGCCGTACATTATGCATTATGGGGACGAACTAAATTGATGCAAAAAAGTCTTGACTGGTATTTTACCGTAGCCGGCGAGGCCCGGACAATAGCCAAACGCCAGGGATTCGACGGATTGCGCTGGCAAAAAATGACCGATCATGCCGGAAAGGAATCGCCTTCTTCAGTAGGCGCTTTTCTGATCTGGCAGCAACCGCACCTGATATACATGGCTGAGCTTTGTTATCGCGCAGGAAAAAATAAACAGGTGCTGGAAAAATATAAAAAACTTGTTTTTGGTACAGCCGATTTTATGGCTTCTTTTGCTACGTACGATGCTGCGCATAAACGATACAACCTTGGCAAAGGGTTAATACCGGCACAGGAATGTTTTGATGCGGTAAACACTTTCAATCCAACCTATGAACTGGCTTACTGGTATTGGGCATTGTCGGTAGCGCAGCAATGGCGTGAACGGTTGGGCATGCCGCGCGAAAAAAAATGGGATAACATCATTAATAATCTTGCTCCGTTGCCACAGGCCAACGGTGTTTATCTCGCTACCGAAAGCACACCCGATTGTTATACCAATCCCCGGTATATAACTGATCATCCTGCGGTACTGGCCGCATACAGCACGTTGCCTGCCTGCAATCATCTCGATACGGCTATAATGAAAAACACTTATGAGCTGATATTAAAAGTTTGGAAATGGGAAACCACCTGGGGCTGGGATTTTCCGTTAATGGCCATGACGGCAACCCGTTTGCATATGCCCGGTAAAGCCATCGATGCGTTGTTTATGCCGGTACAAACAAACACTTATCTCATCAATGGCCATAATTATCAGGACAACCGCCTGACCATTTATTTACCCGGCAATGGCGGCGTATTAAGCGCTGTGGCCATGATGTGTGCCGGATATGATGGTTGCACCACCGCGAACCCCGGTTTCCCCAATGACGGAAGCTGGAAGGTGAAGTGGGAGGGGTTGTGGCAGATATTTTGACAAAGTGCCGTTAGGCACCATATATTGGTAGAAAGAATGTTCGGATTGATGTTGTCCCGTAGGGACGAAACCTGGAGCGCTACAACAGGAATGTTCGATTTTGTTGATTAAATTCATTTGCTATCAATGTTATGGCCTCGATATTTCGTCCCTACGGGACGACGTTCCTTGCTTGAATTTCTTTCTACCAACATAATGTCCCTACCGGGACAATTGCCAATTGATTATTCACAATTTGCAACTAATGGTGTTTTTCCTTGCAGCAGATAATTTGAACAAATTGTCTTTTGAATACCACATGATATATCGTTACCGGAGATATTGGTTAAGGTAGCTCAATTCGCTGAGAATGCTGAACATGTACCGAAAGTGTTTATACTTTATTATTCTTCTTATAAGTATCACTATTGCCAGAAGCCAGATACCTGCAGGCAGTGGGCAAGCTTCAATTGGCAATAAACGACAGGCAACGGGCAATGGGCAATTTATAACAGTCAACGATCAACTGTTGCGCCAGGAAGGCGGTACCAACCGGAAATTGCCAACTGTTAACAATGGCTCTGAAGGCAGGCTGCATTCACTTCACTATAATGCTCAGGGAACCGACTTTGTAACCATTAATGGAAAAATGCGTTTTAACCGCGCATTGTATGGAACAAATACCGGTTTCAGAATTGAAACAGGCGATTTGCCTGAGTTTGCTTTATACATGTCGGGCATGGGTGGTAATTTTAAATTCGGATTGATCGCAGGCAACAATAGTAAATGGCTAATTGATGCGAAATATATAAAAGCCGTTTACCGCCCCGGTTCCATGCTGTATGAAATAAAAGATCCGCTGCTGGGTAATGGCTCCATGCAAATTTCTGTGCTGGCACTGGCCGATACCGAAGGCATGATCGTTAAAATACAGTTCATCAATGTTATCACCAAAGCCGCGTTGTGCTGGGTGTATGGCGGCGCTTCGGGTAAAAAGTTTTCGCGCGACGGCGATATCGGCGCTGATCCTGAATCTTCCTTTTATCTTCAGCCTGATAATTGTAAAGACAATGTATTCACCATTTCTAATAATAATTTTCATTTAACGTATGGAGCAGGTAAAGTTTTGTGTGCCATTGTGCCGCCTGCTTCGGTGATACATATAACCGATGCTGCGCAACAGGAAAATCCGTTGGCGTTGTATCAAAGCAATGGAACTGCAACACCGGCCATTGCAGGTAAGATGACCATTACAAACGGAACAAATTATTTTTTACTAAATGCTGCGGATACCATAACAACGTTGTATAAAGACCTCGTAAAGCAATTAGCTGCAGCAGAAGCCGCCCGCAAAAAACTCGCCGAACGAATAAAAATAATTACACCCGATCCGTGGATCAATACATTGGGTGGTGCATTGAGTGTAGCGGCCGATGCTATTTGGGAGGCGCCAACGTATTTGCATGGCGCTGTAGCCTGGCGCATGCGACTGCCTGCATGGCGTGGCGCTTATGTAGCCGATGCATTAGGCTGGCACGACAGGGCTCGCATGCATTTCAACAGTTACGCTTTATCGCAGGTAATTTCGCCGGCAACAGGGCCTGTGGTATTTGATACTGCCCTGCATCTGGCACGCCAACTCGAAAAAATGGGCACTTCGCTATTCAGCAGCGGATATATTTGCCGTAACCCCAATGGCGATCTTCGTCCACACCATTACGATATGAACCTCGTGTTCATCGATCAGTTGCTTACGCATTTTTATTACACCGGCGATTCAACATACATCAAAGAACAATGGCCGCTGGTAAAGCGCCATCTTGCCTGGGAAAAAAGAAATTTCGATGCAGATAATGATGGTTTATACGATGCGTACTGTTGCATATGGGCCAGTGACGCCTTGCAGTACAGCGGGGGAGGCGTAACGCATTCATCGGCCTATAACTATCGCGCCAATATGGTTGCGGCACAACTGGCATCCATTGCCGGCGATGATCCCGCCCCTTATCACAACGAAGCGAATAAAATTTTTGATGCGGTGAATAGCCTGTTGTGGATGCCCGACCTGGGCTGGTATGCCGAATACAAAGATGCCCTGGGTGAAAAGTTGTTGCATCCGGCTGCGGGTTTGTGGACGATCTATCATGCTATTGATGAAAAAATTTCTGATGCATTTAAAGCGTATCAGTCTCTGCGGTATGTTGATAAACAGATACCCCATATTCCAATTCAGGCGAAAGGATTAAAAGATACCGGTTATTATTTGTTGTCAACAACAAACTGGCAACCCTATACATGGTCGTTAAACAATGTGGCGCTGGCCGAAAATCTGCATACAGCATTAGCCTACTGGCAGGGCAACCGGCCCCGGGAGGCATACCGGTTATGGAAAAGCGCGCTGGTTGAAAGTATGTACCTCAGTTCAAGTCCCGGCGGGTTTCAGCAGTTGTCGTTTTATGATGCCATGCGCGGCGAGTTGTACCGCGATTTTGCCGATCCTATTGGCATGGCAGGCCGGTCGCTGGTTGAAGGATTGTTTGGCATTTTGCCCGATGCATTGAATGATACGCTTACCATTAAACCAGGTTTTCCCGATGCCTGGAACAATGCTACTTTACAAACACCCGATATATATGTTGATTTTAAACGTACAGGGGTAAGCGATCAGTTTATAGTGAAACCTTCTTTCCCCAAACCCATGAACCTGCGGCTGCAGCTGCGCGCGGTGAAAGATGCTGTGGAATCAGTTTTGATAAACGGACAACCGGCTATCTGGCGCAGCCTCAACGATGCCGTGGGCGATCCGGTGCTGGAAGTTGCCACCGGCAAAGCCAAACAATATACGATAGTGATAAAATGGGCCGGTACAACAGTTCAGCCTATGCGCTACGACAGTGTGTATGCAACCGGCGATCAGCTTACCGCTGTTACACCGGCTGGCTTTATACAATCTATTTACGATCCACAGCAGGTATTGCAAAACATTATGCTTACCAGTAACCAGTTGCAGGCCACTGTGCAGGGGCCTGCGGGCAATAAAACCGTATTTGTACAGGTGCGGCAGGGTGAAATGGTGTGGTGGTTTCCGCTTTGCTTTGAAGTAAAGCATCCGGTTGAAATTATTGCTGTTGGGGAGCCCGATAGTGAGGGTATTCGTTTCAGAATAAAAAACAATGGCGCTGCCGTTGCGGGAACAGTAGCCTTACAGGCGGGGATGCATTCGTTTCAACAGGCCCTGCAAATTCCTGCAAAATCATTATCGAACGAAATAGTGGTTGCAGCAACTAATCTGGTGCCGGGCAGTACTCTTATTCGGTTCGAATGGGGCGAAGGATTACATACCGATACAACGATCATAAACTGGCAGGTGCAGGCTACATCAGACATGCGATTCGATAAGATCGATCTTACAAAATATTACAATGATAAAGTGACGAATATTTTTAAGCAACAGTACCTGTCGCCCCGCCCGCAGTCGCCTACCTTACAATTACCGGTGCAGGGAATCGGCAACTGGTGTTACCCTTTGGTACAGCCGGTCATTGATGATGCCGGCCTTCGAAAAGCCGCAGTAAATAATGAAATAGTATTGCCACAACGCATTCCTTTTGCTACACCCGGCGATACGCTTGCAAAAAATATTGTATTTACATCTCAATGGGATAATTATCCCGATTCGGCCGTAATACCTGTATCGGGTCGCGCAACACATGCCTGGTTTATGATGGCCGGAAGTACCAACCCCATGCAAACCCGATTAACGAATGCCGAATTGCGTGTGCATTACGCAGATGGCTCCATAGATACGTTGCGTTTGATCAATCCGCAAAACTGGTGGCCTGTTGAGCAGGATTATTTTGTTGACGGCTATGCATTTACTACCTATGCACCGCATCCACTAAGGGTTTATTTAAAAACGGGCAGAGCCGCTACAGAATGGAAAGACTATATTACCATCAAAGGGTTCAGCAATATGGCCATCGATGGCGGCGCCGCTACTATAACTGATATGCCGCTCGACCCAAATAAAGACCTTCAATCCATTTCCCTTTATACTTTCGCCAATGATGTGGTTATAGGTTTGATGAGCATTACCCTGCTTCGATAGATTTCGCGCGCAAAGAGGTTTATTGTTTGAAGTTTGTGGTTCTTTCGGTGAATCATGTCCTGTAATATTGGGCCACCTGTTAAATTGTTCAGGTGTTTGAATTACCTAAAATGTTCAAATCGCGGCAGCAACCACAAACTTCAAACCCCGTCCGACCGGGTCATCCGGGCGGGCACAAACCAGAAACATAATTTTTATCGACCCTGCAACTGTTTTTTGGCATTCTGTCGTCAATTAATGGTCACGTGAGGTAACACCCAAAAGAAATTGCATGCGAAAAACTGTTCTGCTTATCCTGTTGCTGTTTTCTGCGTATATACTAACTGCACAAAACAAGGTTACAGGAAAAGTGGTTGATGGTATGAACCGGTTTCCTTTACCGGATGCCACTGTTACCCTGATTAATCCGGTCGATTCGGCAGCTGCAGGCTTTGCCGTGGCCGATAAAAACGGTTTGTTTGAAATAAAGAATCTTCATAAGGGAAACTATCAGCTGGGTATAACTTATACCGGCTACAGGCCTTTTACAAAAAACCTTGATATTACTTTATCACAGTTTGTTATTGATCTCGATACCATTTACATGCAGCCCGATACTTCGATGCTTACCAGTGTTATTGTGTCGGCGCCACCCATCACCATTAAAAAAGATACTGTTGAGTTTAAGGCCAGCATGTTTAAAACCAAACCCAATGCAACGGTCGAAGACCTGTTAAAGAAATTACCCGGTGTTGAAGTTGATAAGGATGGAAAAATACAGGCGCAGGGTGAAGAGATCACCAAAATATATGTCGACGGAAAAGAATTCTTCAGCAATGACCCCAAGCTGGCTACCCGCAATTTATCGTCGGATATGATTGAAAGCATACAGGTTTTTGACGATATGAGTGACCAGGCGAAGTTTACAAAAATCGATGACGGCAGCCGCAAACGCACTATTAATATCAAGCTTAAAAAAGACAGCAAACGCGGCATATTCGGCCGCAGCAGCGCTTCAATAGGCACCAGCGACCGGTACGAAGGCAGTGCATCAGTGAATATGTTTAAAGACAGCAGGCAGCTATCTGTGCTGGGCGGCGCCAATAACATTAACCGGTTAGGTTTTACCAGCAACGACCTCATCAGCAGTATGGGTGGTATGGGCAATGTGAGTGGCGGTGGCGGACGAGGCGGCCGTGGTGGCGGAGGCGGAGGAGGTGGCAGCACCAACAATGGCAATACGAAATCGTGGAGCGCGGGTGTTAATTACCGTGATGAATGGGGGCCGAAGATCGACATCAGCGGTAATTATTTTGTATCGCAAACAAGCACCAGCAATTTTACTTCAGGTTACCGGCAAAGTTTTTTTGCCAACGATTCCTCTGCGCTCGCCAGTTCAACATCGAACAGTAAGAACGTTAACACCAGCCATCGCTTTGGGTTACGGTTCGAATACCTGATCGACAGCATGAATTCGATATTGCTTACGCCAACGCTGAATTTGCAACATGCCGAATCGTTCAGTGATGAAACGCTTGGCACACAGGCCGTAAGCCCAAAATTCAATTATAAAGCCATTCAGGGCGAAAGCCACCGTTCGAATATACGCGACGGTCAGCTTTTTACCAATGAACTGTTGTTCCGTCATCGCTTTAATAAACCGGGCCGCACGTTTACTATGGGATGGTCGACCTCGCTCAACAACAGCGATGGCGAAGGGTTTAATATTTCGCCGTATTATTTTTATAATCCCGACAGCAGCCAAAGCCGTTTCGATAACCGCCGGCAACGAAATGATCAGCTTACCCATTCTTTTAATAATATCATCAGTTCATCCTTAACCGAAATGTTCGGTACCGATAAAATATGGGAACTGAATTATGCCTACACCATCAATAAAAGCAACAGCGATCGCAATACGTACGATTTTGATTCAACCACGCAGCGCTTCGACAGCATCAATAAACCGCTTACCAGTTATTTTGAAAACCTGTTTACTGCCAGCAGACTGGGCTCTAATTTCAGGGTAAAAAAGCTCAAATATGATTATCAGTTTGGCGGCGCTGTACAATTTGCTTCGCTGCAGAATTTAAGCAACCGCGCTACCTCGGGAAAAGACAGTAGCATGAAGCAGCAGTACACCAATTTTTTCCCGAATGCTTCTTTTAACTATAATCCGGCGCCGCGAACAAGTTTTCGGTTTAATTACCGCGGCAGTTCGCGTGCTCCGAGTATCAGTCAATTGCAGGATGTTCAGGATGTAAGCAATCCGTTAAATATCCGCACCGGTAATCCTGATCTTAAACAGGAGTTTACGCATAATGTAAACATCAGTTATAATACTTTTAATGTAAATAACTTTCTGTATCTGAACCTGAATGTGGCAGGCTCAATAGTGAGCAACAAAATTGTAAACAGCATCAGCAAGCTGAGTGATGGAGTGCAATTGACCCGGCCCGAAAACCTCAATGGCGCCGGCGACCTTACTTTTTCAGGCACCATTGGTATTCCGCTTTCAAAAGTAACTACCGGCCGCCGCAGTCCGCTGAATATTAATTTATCTACATACCTGCGGTACAACCGCGATGTGAGCAAGCTCGATGATCGGCTGAACTTCAACTATACACGCGGCATAGGTCAGCGTTTTCACTTTACGTATTTCATTCAGGACAAGCTCGACCTGGTGGCCAGTGCAAGCTTTAATTATAACGATGCCCGGTACAGTGTGCAGCAAAGTTTGAACTATACCTATTTCAATCATCATTATGCAATAGATGTAACCTATACGTTTTTCAAAAGGTTTATGATCAATAACGATTTTGATTATTATATAAACACCGGGCGGGCACAGGGTTTTAACCAGCCAATCCCCTTGTGGAATGCTTATGTATCCTGTTTATTATTCAAAAAACAAAATGGCGAATTGCGTATCAGCGGGGTTGACCTGCTGAACCAGAATAAAAGTATTAACCGCTCGGTAGGTGATAACTATATTGAAGATACCTACACACGCGTACTGCAGCGCTTCTTCCTTGTAAGTTTTATGTACAGGTTCAAAAGCTTTGGCAAGGGTGCTTTTTCTTCATCCCGGGAGCACGGCGGCAGGATGCATTAAATCGTTATTCAATCAGCAGCTTCCTGAATACCGCTGTTTGCGTTCCGGTAAATTTTATAAAATACATGCCCGGTATTAAATGGGCAGGCAAATTGAAGCGCGTTATGCCTGTAGCGGCGCTGATGGTTGCCTGATATACCTGCTGCCCCGACCGATTAAATATAGCCATATTTGTATAGGAGTGGTTCTGCGGTAATTGAAGAAATATGGCTTCCCGGGCAGGGTTAGGAAATACCAATAGGCTGTTATCTTCAGTATTAACGCCTGGAAGTAAAACCGGTGAATATTGAACCAGTTGTGCACTGTTAATGCGTAGCCTGAAAAATTTTGGGGTTTCAGATAAAGGCAATGAAAATGTGCAGGTGGTTGTACCGGTTGATTGGGTAAGCATTGGTTCATAGGGGCTGGTGGTAAAATTCCGGCCATCGGCTGAGTATTCGAGTATGTTATCCGATACCGGTAATTCATTATCAATTACACCGATTAATTGAAAATATTCTCCGGCCGTTTGGCTATAAAACTTAAGGATAGTTACCGGCAATACAACGGTTAATACCGAATTGGCTGCCGAGCCGCAGGTCGAAGTTGTGCCTGGAGGCGCGAGATTAAAATTGCCACAGGCATTGCAGGTATAGGCGGCAGGATGTGATACAAAAGCTGCACCTGCTGCGGCCGTAAACTTAATGTGCGAGTCGTTTTTCGAGGCAGACAAGTATCCGTTTACAACACTTTGTGTCATGGGAGCATGTACTACGAAGTAAGAAACACCTGTACTGGTTTCGGTAAAGAACCCATCTTTATTCAGGTTAAACGAAGAGCATAATTCGATTACCGATCCGTTTCCAATTTTTACCGTGGCGCCCGAAGCGCCGGCTGTCCAGGCGCCGGTTACCTGCATTACAGCAAAATCATTCACAGCGATATTGGTTTGCCCCTGTGAAAAGGACCCTGTTATATTCAAAAAGCCACCGTTACATATAACTAAATTATCAATTGTTGAAACGGGAGTTGTACTGTTACCTGTAAACGTACCGGTAATAATTAGTTTAGCACCGAATTTTACGAGTATTACACCTGTTTTATTAAGGACCACATCTTTTAATGTAACTGTACCCGCCTGTATAACAAGGGTGCCGTTAATAGTATAGGTATTACTGCTTAAATCGGTTGTTGTTGAAACACACCAGGTACTGCCCTGGGCAAGCGTAGCTACCCCGGCCGGCAGAGTAGTGATGGCGCCCGACGGGCAACCTCCTGTGCATTGAGCTATAAGCTGTGAAGAAGTAAATGCTGTAATGAATATCAATAGAATAGTACGTATATATTTCATAGGAGGAAAGTATTAAGGATGAAGATTGATTTGCAAATTAGCTTACACGTTTTAGTTATACAATAGCAAAAGTCCCAATAGCATATAATGATAATATGATATTGAAAATTCAAGCCATTATCAATGATAAAAACTACTGATTCGAGTGTTGATGAACGTATAGCTTTATTCTATCTTGCACCTGCTTCATATATACATTTTGGTTTCAGAGGTAACCATAGCCGTCCATTTCGATGGAGGGCTTTTTTATTTAACAGGCAATAGGCAATAAGCAATAGACAATAAGCAATAGGCAAATAGAAGTAGGAATAGGCATGCAGTAGCAAGGCTTGCCGATTGCCAATTGCCAATTGCCAATTGCTCATTGCCTATTGGCCAAGTCTGCTGCAAAACGTATTCAGGTGCATGCTGATTTCATTAACGGGTAAGTGCAGAATGTCGGCTATTGCCGTAACATCTTTTCCCTGGCATAATAACAGCAGGATGTTCTTTTCGGGAGAGCTCATAGAAACATAGTATTCGCCGGGGGCCATCCAATCGCGGGTAAGACAATAATCATTGTACAGGGTGTAGAATAATTCGGAGATATATCGTTCATTGGCCGATATGCGTATATAGGCCCTTTGTATTTCTTCCATGCATTCGTACCGGTGAACATAGGCATCGATGCCTAATTGCTCCATTTTTTCAATAACAGTGTGGTTATAATGACTGGCATACACCATCAGCTTCGGATAGCCAAACCGCTTTTTTAATGCGGTCAGCGCTTTCCAGATCGATTCAGCGTCATGACCCGGCAATATGCCAATCACCAGTAAGTCGAATGTATTGCCCGAATTAGCAGCAGATGATAAAGCAGAAAAAACAGAAGATTCGTAGTCGATGGTTACAGATGTATTCAGGGCGGTAAATGTTTCGAGCAGGCCAAAAGCAATAACGGGTATATCGTCAATGACCAGCACTCTGTTCAACGTATAGGATACTTTTTTCATATAGGTTTATTCAGGATATGATGAAGGCACAGGAATCAAGGCACAAGGCCCAAGGTACAAGGCACAAGGCATAGCGTTCAGGACAAAACTAAAGTTTCGCACAAATCATAAAATGACTTGAAATAGTAGTTTTTAATGGCCTTTTTGTCACCAATCTTTGCATCAATCCGAAAATTATTTAAAACTAATATCTATTGTACTCTATCACTACTATTACCCCCTGCATGACCGTGTATAATTCAGTTTTATTAAACCAAAACGGCATCATTCAGCAGGTACGGACTACTTTTCTTAGTAGCCGCTCATC
Source organism: Niastella sp. sgz303648 (assembly GCF_059587045.1). Classification (NCBI taxonomy): domain Bacteria; kingdom Pseudomonadati; phylum Bacteroidota; class Chitinophagia; order Chitinophagales; family Chitinophagaceae; genus Niastella; species Niastella sp. sgz303648. Next base: position 477,488 of record NZ_JCAPSW010000002.1, read on the forward strand.
TCTTAAAAAAGTTGAAACGTATGTTACGTTGTATACTTTTTCAGTTTGCATGGAAGGGCAATTTACCAGGGGCTTTGTGCCCTACCGGTTCGACGTGGATGATGCGGAGCCGGATGATGAACATCATTCGGCCCTGCAGGATATTATTCTTGCAGGCAGCAACTTCATCCACCGGCAAAAGCGGATGTTTAATCCGTGTTATGCCGAACTGGTAGTAGCTTTTGCCAACAAAGACACCTGTAATCTGACCGACATGAAGGACATCCTGCGCGGTGTGCTGAATTATTACAACAAGAAGTGCAACTGGCCAAACTGGAAGGCTTTTGCCTGGCGAAAGATTAATACGCCCGATAATAGCGTGATGGTGGCAGTTTCGCTTGGGAAATAAACGGCCGCTGAAGTCAGGAGTGTTCAACAGCTACAGGTGTTTGGGACGCCTGCCGCTTTCCGGTATTAATAGTATGTACCGGAAAAGGGAGGGTATTGGTTTGCCGTTGGGGTAGCCTTAACCGATGTATTTTGAACAGGCGGCGAAGGGAAAACGCCAGCACAAATAATGAAATAACAAGCGTGCATTGAAAAGCCATGCGGTACGGTTGCAAAAAATAAGTGCGTAATGAAATGTGTTCGGTTCTTTCGGCGCCGATTACATGTTGCAGCAGTTTTTTTACCAGCGGAAACAGGACCGGTATTTTGTTCCAGTTGGTGTATTGAACGCCGGCATAATTGTATGAATGGTCGTAATTCGCAGGCACCTGTTTGGCATAATAAGGCCAGTTTTGTTGCACCTGTGCAAAACCGGCTAATTGACCTTTAGGAGTTATAAAGTAAAGGTCGTATAAAGGATCCAGCACTACCCAGCCATGCGAAGTATGCGCTTCAATAACAATATGACCGCCGGGCTGATCATTCGGTGTCATTTGTGCAAAACGTACGGCAATGCCGCCGGTTTGCAATATACCTGCCAGCACCCTTGAATAACTGCCGCAGGCGCCGCTGCCCGTCATCAGATCGAACGATACGGGGTATACCATGCCGGCTTTAAATCCTGTAAATGGCTGATCGCTGAAAACCGGTTGCCTGTTTGCCAGTAAAGAATGGCTTACATGCATTGCCTGTAACAGAAACGAGTCTTCGTGTTGCGCAACTGCGGGTGATGATCGTATGTTGGCAACAAGATGGTTAAATAATTGCGATTCGTATTGCCACTCGGTATATGTATAAATTAGTATACTAAGCAGTATGCCTTTAAAAAAGGCCGGGATATAGCGGTTTTTCAATATTCCATCCGGAACCAACTGTTGTATGTTTTGTAGTGGAAACACCCTCATGAATAAGTGTGTACTTTACCAAATGGAAGCTATATCCCGGCACATACGTGTGAACCCGTTCATGCCGGTTCTAACTGGTTTTTCAATAATGATGTGGAATTTGTTTGGGGCCGGTGAGTGAGCCATCCGCCGGGTGACAGATGGCTCCACCTAAGATCCGTCAATTGACCCTTACCCCGTCCCTTGAGGGGTGTAGTATTTTTAGTTCATTTATCCCGGCGAAAGCGCTGTTAACCCTTCTTCTCTCTATGCCCCGGTGTGTTGGTGGCTATGAATAATCAAAAATAATTAGCGAATCATGTTCATTTACCTGCTTTAGTTAATAGTATTTATGTAGGAACCGGTAAATACTTACACATATCAGGTATATACAACCGATTCAGATCGTTTTCTGTAATATCTTCGATATAAGCTCCGATTTCGATTCAACACCCAGCTTCTGGTAAATATTTTTTAAATGGTGATTGATGGTATACACCGATACATACATTCTTTTTGCCATTTCCTTATACGAAAGACCTTCCTTTAACAGATTTACCAGTTCCATTTCGCGTTTTGTTAGTTTGGCAGCCAGTTGTTCCGATACATTTCCTTTCAGATGATCAATTAGTTTTTTGGCTGCTTTGGGCGATAAACAGGCGCCTGAATTGTATACATCCCTGATTGAGCTGTAAATATCCATCAGCTTCGAGTTCTTGATCAAAAAGCCGCTGGCGCCTGCTTTCAGCGATTGTACAATGTATTTTTCATCATCATCGCCGCTAAGCATTATGATCCTGCAATGGGGATATACATCCAATATGGTTTGCAACCCTTCATTACCGGCATGTTTCGGCTGGTTAATATCGAGCAATACAATGTCAGGATCAGGTACATGCAGCCCCTGTCGCATGGTTTTTGCGAGTTCTCCGAGCGACATGAAGGTGAACACAACTGAGATGTCGGAAAAGTCCTGGAGGAATTCTTTATAGCTGTTTAACAAAAAGTAATTGTCATCGATCAAGCCGACTTTAATCATGGTTTAGAGGTTGGGTTACAGTTTTAAATGGGAATTGAATCCAGTAAATTTATTTACAGTCAGGGATAAACGGTAGTACTATGAATAGTACATGATTGATAATAGTTACAATAAAAACTACTTAATATAGTTGCTCATCCGGGCGGGCAGGAAAATCAGTTGCGTAAAACCATACATCAACAGTAACAGTTAATCGAATAATTTTTGTTAAAAGAGAATTTCGTTTGATGATATGTGTATTGTAAAACCGGGCAGCGGATAACCGGATGCTACACTATCGGATAAAGCATAATCAATTACTTGAATATGTTTAATGAATAATGTATGCCTGCTTTCAAAGTTAGTTACAAAATTTACGAAAAAAGATTGAAAGGAAAAAAGAAACAAATTGCAAGGCACAGGAAACAAGGCTCAAGCCGTTAAAATTCAGTCAGCGTGACTAACCCGCAAGACCTTGAACCTTGCGCCTTCTAATAGTATCTACCTATGAGTGGATTATCGACAATTAGTTTTTTCATGGTTGCCTCATCGATGGGTCCTTGTTTGGCGTACACGATTTTACCACCAGGCTCAACAAGAATAGTATAGGGCAATGCGCCCTGCCAGTTGGGATCGATAGCTTCTATCAGTTTGTATTTATCATCTATCGAAAAAAGATAATTGGTGTTAGACGCCTGTTGCTTCTTCAAAAACTGGTACACTTTTTCTTTTTTGGCCGGATCGTCGGCACTGATACTGATAAATTCAAAATCACGCTGGCGATACATTCTGTTCATGGAAATAAATTCAGGAAATTCTGTAACGCAAGGGCCACACCAGGTTGCCCATAAGTTTATCAGCCGCAGTTTACCGCTATTGTTTTTCAGCAATTCTTTTATACCTGCTTCATCTATCATATTCACGGTAACCGGTTCTTTGGCCCATTCTTCAAAACCCTTTTTTACCAGGTCGGTTTTTTCGGCCCATTTAATAGAGCAGCCAAATACTTTGGTGGTTTCAACGGGCACTGGTTTGTTTTGTAACAAAGCATCAATAGCAGCGCGGGTATCAAACCCGGTGGGCGTTTTGGAAGGCTTTTCTACATTATCGATCCGCCCCTGGTAACGCAGTTTACGTGCTTTATCAAAAATAAAAACATGCGGTGTGGCTGCTGGTCCGTAGGCTTTGGCTGTTTCCTGTGTTTTACCATCGTATAAATAAGGAAAGTTAAAGTGCTTTTGTTTGGCACGTATTTTCATTTCTTCGAACGAATCGCTCATATCGGTGTAGCCCAGCTCATCGAGGCGTACTGATTTCGGGTCATTGGGCATAATAGCAACCACTGCAACGCCTTTTGATCTGTAATCATTGGTGAGCTGAATGATCCTGTCTTCATACGCCTGTGCAGTAGGACAATGATTACAGGTAAAAATAATTACCAGCACAGCGGCATTTTTGAATGATCCCAGCGTATACGTTTTGCCATCAACGCCGGGCAGTGTAAAGTTTGGCGCCTGTGAGCCGATGGCCAGGGTTTTATGTTCTTCATAAGTAAGGGTGTCTTTTGCAGGCGCAGGCAGCAGGGCGCTCAGCAGTACGAATGTTACAAACAAACCCTTCATAAAAGATTATTTTATGAAAAGTTACAATTTTATAAAAGGAGACTCTTATTTTTATAGAACACTTTTTTCCTGCGTTCGCAATGACCCGTCGGGTCCCGCGTGGTTTACGAGATCCATCCTGTAATTATTTTAACTGTAATTATATGAAGGTATCACCTTTTCTCTTTCTCATTTTTTTGTATTCATTTGGCATGGCCCAACCGAAAACGGCTGGTATTTTCGATTATCTGGCCGATGTTGGCAATCCTAAAAAGGCAGGCTCAGTTCAATATGATGCAGGTTCACAAACCTATACGCTGAAGGGCGCCGGCTATAATATCTGGTTCAACCGCGATGAGTTTCAGTATGCGTATAAGAAAATAAAAGGAGATTTTATTTTAACCGCCAACTTTGAATTTGCGGGGCAGGGTAGCAATCACCATCGTAAAATAGGGTGGATGGTGCGCGCCTCAACCGATGCAGAAGCCATTCATATGAGCGCTGTGTCGCATGGCGACGGATTAACGGTAATGCAATGGCGGCCTCTGCGTGGCGCTTATATGCGTGATCCCGAGGATGAACTTTTCTTTTCAAAAAAGAATTTTCAGATCATTCAACTGGAGCGCAATGGAAATAAATTTATCATGCGGGTGGCACATCCGGGCGAACCGCTGCAGGTGGTGGGTGTGAAGGAATTGCCCGAAATGCCCGATTCGGCACTGGCTGGCTTATTCATTTGTTCGCACGATGCGGATATTGTTGAAGAAGCACACGTATGGAATGTGCGCATCGACCAGCCGGTACCCGACAATTATAATGCATACAAGCAGGGGTTTATAAAAAGCCGTCTTGAAGTAATGAACGTTTGGGATGGACATAGAAAGGTGATTCATGAATCAACAGGCCGTTTTGAAGCACCCAATTTCATGCCCGGCGGAAAGAAACTGTTGTTCAATGCCGGCGGCCTGCTATACACCATTCCGGTTGAAGGCGGCACTCCTGAAAAGTTTGCCGTTGGTGATCTTGACCAGATGAATAACGATCACGGCATTTCGTTCGATGGAAAGCAGCTGGCTGTAAGTCATCACAGGGAAGGATTGCCGGGCGGTGGTTCTTCGGTGTACGTAATGCCGCTGGCGGGCGGTACGCCAAAGATGCTCACGACAAAAACGCCATCATACTGGCATGGATGGTCGGCCGATAATAAAGAAGTGTTGTATGTGGCGCAACGCGACAGCGGGGTGTATAACATTTATAAAATGAACATCACTGGCGGCGCTGAAGTGCCGCTTACAACCAATAAAACCGGTCATGTAGACGGCCCCGAATATTCACCCGACGGAAAATACATTTACTACAACGCGAACGTTACCGGCACCATGCAGATCTGGCGTATGAAACCCGATGGATCGGGCAAGGAGCAAATTACATTTGACGAATACCATAACTGGTTCCCGCATATTTCGCCCGATGGTAAATGGATGGCCTTTATTTCATTTCCGCCTGAGATCGATCCGGCCGATCATCCTTTTTATAAAAGAGTATTGCTGCGCCTGATGCCATTAACGGCTGTTGGCGCCCCGCGCGTTATTGCCTACATTTATGGCGGACAGGGAACTATCAACGTGCCTTCGTGGTCGCCTGATGGTAAGTATATTGCGTTTGTGAGCAATTATTAGCTTCGCTGCGCTCAGCTATGCAGTGGCGCTAAGAGGATATAAGAGTTGAAAGAGAAAAAAAGAGATTTTTATAAACAGTCCTTTACTCTTTGAGTCTCTACCGCTATAAGAGTCGGGTACTAAAAGATTTTTAAGCCTGTATGCAAAAAGTGTTCTGTATTCTCTTTTTTTCTCCTTTTTCTCTTTTAAGCTCTTAGCGCAACTGCAAAAAACTTCGAAGTACTCAAAATTTTATAACCTCATAAAATGCTTTTTTCGGCTGCAGATTTTGATCGAACAGCAATGGATAATTTTTTCGGCCGGCAACAGGATAATCATCTAACCATGTGTGTTTATCAGATACACCCCAGAACGTAACACCGGTGATCACATTTTTATAGTCACGCAAAATGCGGAACACTTTTTTATATTGTTCCAGTTGTTGCTGTTCGCGTTCGGCAGTAAGTTCATCGGATTCGCCGGGTTGTTTTGAACGCCGGTTCTTTTCCCACCGGTATACCGATATATCCAGTTCGGTGATCTGTACTTTTAACCCGAGTGATGAAAATTTTTCAATGGTATTGCGAAGCTCGCTTTCGGTTGGTTCATATAACGACCAGTGCGCCTGCAATCCTACACCGTTAATGGGAACTTTGGCATCTGTTAATTTTTTCAGCAACTGATATACCCGTTCTGCTTTTTGCGACCTTTCGGTATTGTAATCATTATAAAACAAAACTGCATTGGGGTCGGCGGCATGGGCGTATTCAAATGCTTTCGCAATAAAATCCTCTCCGCATATCTGGTACCAGAGCGAGTTGCGCAACAACCGGGTACTGTCGTCGTCAACAGCTTCGTTCACCACATCCCAGGCATACACTTTTCCCTTGTAACGTTTTACCACGGTGGTGATGTGGTCTTTTAACCGTTGTAACAACACTTCTTTGGTTACGGTATTTCCCAATGAATCTTTGAACAACCAGGCTGGTGTTTGCTCGTGCCAGCATAAAGCATGTCCGCGCACTTTGATTCCATTAGTTTGTGCAAACTGAACGATCGAATCGGCAAACGCAAAATTGTATCTGTGTTCCTGCGGATGAACAGGCCCCATTTTCATGGCATTTTCGGGGGTAATGCTGTTGAATTGTTGTACGATCAGTTGTGCATCGGGACCGGTGAGCGACCGCGGACTAACTGCTACGCCAATGGGAAAGTAATCTTTGTAATAATCTTTCAGACCTTTGGTAACTTGAGCAGTAGTTCCGGTGGCCAATAAAATCATCAGCAACGGTACTATGCTGTATAAGGATATTTTTTTCATGTCAGGTTTCTTTTATCAACTCTTTTAAGAACTCAAATGCTTCTTCGTGTCGTTAGGCACAAATTAACTTTCTACTTCATTCTTCTTCGCTGCTGCAAAGTGTTCCCGTATAAGCGCATGATACAATTTATTGCGGGTTACGTTCAGGCGCACCTGTGCTTCTTTTCTGAGTGCATCATCCGATAAAATATACCGCGCCTCGTAATTGGCTTGTTCCATAATTTCCCGGTTGCGCAATTGTTTGCGGGTTGGTTTGCGTTTTTTAATAGTGGGGTATTTGCATACCACCGTTTTATCGCCATATTGTTTAATTACAAGCTGCCTGCCTATTTGCCCCGACAGCTTTTTTAATAATATATTTTCACTGATAGCCATAATAATTGTTTTTCAATGATGAAATGATATACTAAAGGTACTGTGAAGAACCTCTTTGATACCTCCTCTTTTTGGGTGATTATAGGTTTATTTCAGGTTCATTATTGGTTTTTCAACCTAATATAATCCTGAAAATAACCTAAGAAGACCCTAAGATGACCCTACAATACAAGGACCCATAGAGGTTGCATACAGGTTGATTATACTATGATGTCATTTATGGGTTCACCTGTTTGAGTAGTTATAAATAATGGCTTGAAAAATGGCGTCCCGCCTTACGGGATCAAATGTTGGCTATCTGGCAGGTGGCCCCAGATAACTTTGTTTCACCCCACCGAAATCTATGACCAGCTTTTGGAACACCAAACCGGGATCAACAACATATATTTTCAAAACATGATGCCCGGGTTGTTGCAATGCATGGTGTGATGTGCCGATGCGTATATTATCGCTTACCGATTGCCCCCAGGCTTTTTCTGAATTATCGGCATGCAGATTAATAACCTGCGGTGCTTCATTATCAAAAGTCACGGCATATTGCAATCCGTTCGATTCATTAAAGGGCAGGGTAGGAGAACAATACGCCATCAGACTCAGAGTGCCGGTGTCGGTGCTGTAGATGTTGTATTCAAGGTGAGGAAGCTTATCTATTGCCAAAGAACTTTTAAACGGGCTCGCAGGTTTCGAAAAGAAAGGCGTAACACCACCACCGGTACGGCCAATATCGGTTATACGTTGCCATGTAACAATATTGTCATTCACAGCGCGGGCATAGTGATCGGCTTCTATTGAAATATAACCGTTGGTTTCAACAAAAAGCGGTGTTTTTAAATTGCCTGGTATAGAGAAATTTTTAACTACAGCATAAACAACAACTTTTGTATTGTTTGGTCCGGTTATAGTAACGGGAATACGATGATTTCCTTTGGGAACCAGGTTGCGGTTAACAGAAAACCATATGCGTTGTTCTTTTTCAATACTGCCAGCTTTTGATGAAAGCTGCAACCAGGGAGCAGAGGCATCAATGGTATAATTGAAGGGTTCGCTGCCGCGATTAAACAATTCTATATAATGTTTTGATGAATCATACACCGAAAACTCTGGTAATACTGCATTTGATGTATCATCGGGCCATACCGATTCAGATCCTTCAACAGCTACCCCCATAATGGCTTTTTGCGGTACGGTAATGGTAGTAACCGCAGGCATCTTATTTACAGGTGGCTGCTGCCAGTACGTATAACCGATATGTGTTTGGTCCATCATGTGGATCCATTTGCCATTGGCCATTACCTTGTTGTATTGATAGCTGAGCAGGGAATCGGTTGCAAACAATGCAGCACAACGAGCTGCGGGATCATTGGTAGCGGCGCGCCCCTGTTTTGCGTATAAATGATTTCTGCCGGCTGTTACATACATTTCGTTCAGGTTGGCGCTTGCCTTTACCGAGTGTAATACCAGCTGAAAAAAAGCATCTTTATAAGCCTCGGGCAACTGGTGGTAAATTTTATCTGCTTCATCGGCCAGTTGGTTATAGTCCTCTACAACTTTTTCTGCTTCGCGATAATTTGTCAAACTATACGTATCGGGCGATAACAGTTCGGGTTTGCGGCGGCTGTTGTATTGCGTATATTTTGAAAGTAGTTGCGCAATGGCTTTGGAATAGGTTGAACCAAATTGTTCAGTAGCCCATGTTAGCGTATATGCGGGACCGGGGTCTGTTGTATATTGATTGGGATTCCAGGCATAATCCAGAAAGAAAGAGATGGGCAATTCCATTGGTTTGATATCTCCAACGTTCACTATCCAGATGCGGTTAACGCCATATTGCCAGGTAAGATGCATTTGTTCCCATACACGGGGAATAGAATTGGTATTTATCCATTTGTAATTTCTTGGTCCGCCTACATAATCAAAATGATAATACATGCCGTACCCGCCTGAACGTACAGGTGCAGCAGGATTGGGCAGTTTGCGCACATTGCCCCAGTTGTCGTCGCACAATAATAAGGTTACATCGTCCGGAACGCGCATGCCTTTGTCGTAATAATCCTGCACCTCTTTATACAATGCCCACAATTGTGGCGTGGCGGCGGCATCTTTGCCGGTAACATCAGAAATGATCTTTCGCTGATCGCTTACTATTCTTTCGAGTAAAGCAATATTGCTGCCGGCGCTCATAGGCATATCGCCATCGCCCCGCATACCTACTGTAACTATACTTTCATAATTGCGTTTGCGCTGAATGCCCTGCTGCCAGAATGTTTTTAAACGTGCTTCGTTTGAGTCGTAATTCCATTTGCCCGAGCCATAGCGTCGCCATTCATCGTGCGCACGCAGCATGGGCTCGTGGTGACTGGTGCCAATAACGATGCCATACTGATCGGCTACCACCGGGTTTAAAGTATCATCATCATAAAATGCATTACCCCACATGGCCGGCCACAGGTAATTGCCTTTAAGGCGCAATAACAGCTCAAATACTTTTTCATAAAATTTATGATTAAAGCCGCCAAATGTGGCTTTGCTCCATTCTGATAAAGCGGGCGCTTCGTCGTTGATGAATATGCCCCGGTAGGTTACACCCGGATATTCGAATAGTTTTTTATCGTTTTGAAAATATAATTCCTTTTGTTGTTTTACCGGTACATCGGCCCACCAGTACCAGGGCGATACTCCGATTTGTTTCGATAGTTCAAACACACCATATGCTGTTCCCCTACGGTCGCTGCCACAAATTACCAGTGCTTTGTCAACACCGGGAAAGGGTTGTTGCACCACCTGCACCTGAAAGGCTTCCCATTTGCCTTTGATACTGTCGGCATTTAACCGGTTGGTGGTAACCAGCTGGTTGATGAGCGTGCTTTTTTCGAGCGAACCAATTACAATGATATTTTTGGCCGGGTGTGCAAGCGTATGAGTGGTATCGGGCTTTTTGCCTGTTACTTTTTCAATATCGGTTTGAAGCAATGCCGCCGCCTTTTGAACAAGCCAATGGTCATTGCCGTCAACATATATCGTTGTTGCCTCGCGGGTAACCAACGGAAATGCATCCTTTACCGGTTGCCCAGGTTTTTTTTGAGCAGATAAGGTGTTGTACAGGATAAGGACAATCGTTAGCAGTACTATTTTTTTCATATGAAAGATATGTTGTAAACCTAACAGGTTTGTTTTTCAAATTTCAACAAGGTGGCCAATATAACCGGGCATGTTATAGCCTCAACATGCTCCGGTTGTACGCATGGCGACTATAACATTCCATGCTATTTTAGTAAGATGATTGCTTATGCTCATAACACGGCAGGTACTGGTAATAGACAATTATGTCCTTGTGCCTTAAAACCCAATCGAATTTCCTCCATCAACCGGAAGCACTACACCTGTAATGTACCGCGATGCATCGGTAGCGAGGAACAACGCCGCATCGCCAATATCCGATGGCGCTCCCATGGCACCGATGGGCGTACGCGACAGCGCTTTGTTTTTTCGTTCTGCGTCGTTGTTGAATGCCTTCGATGTCATTTCAGTGGCTATAAAACCGGGGGCTATGCAATTGGCGCGTATACCTTTGGGTGATAATTCAACCGCCATGGCGCGCGTCATGCCTTCGATGGCTGTTTTGGATGCAGAATAGGCTATTACTTTGGGAATGCCATACTGCGCAGCCATGGAACTGATGTTCACGATGCTTCCTTTACCGGCTGTTAGCATGTTTTTAACCACTTCGCGCGTAAGCGCAAATACTGCTGTTAAATTGGTAAGTATTACCTTTTGAAAATCTTCGTCGGTTACATCGGTGAATTCTTTTTTCATATTGATGCCTGCATTGTTCACCAGAATATCAATATGCCCGAATTGTTTTATTACCTGTTTTACGAGCGATGGAATGGCGCTCAGATCGCTTAAGTCTGTTACAATTGGTACACAAAGTTCACCCAGTTTTTGTTTTGCCTGATGCAGCTTTTCGGGATCGCGTCCTACGATCACCGTGGTAATTTTATTTTGTATAAACTTTTCTGTAATAGCTAATCCTATCCCTGAACCGCCTCCGGTTACTATTGCTACTGTTGTTGGGGTTGCTGATTTCATGACTACTTTTATTTTTCTCGTTGTTTAATTTCGTGTATGGTCAATGGTCAATTGCCTGGTACATATGGAAAACTCAACGCTTCGTAATATTCCAACGTATGGTCGGGTTGTTCGTATTGAGGCGGAATAGGTTTTTGTGAAAAGGTTTGAAAATACAACAGGCAGGCATTGCGCCACCATACTGCTTCCTGCTCCTGTATATTCAACAGCATTTGTACCTGTTTAAACCGTTCTTCATCTATATACTTATTCAGCTGTTTCCAGGTGCGTTGCATCCACCGCACTGAATCAACACCGGTATTATATTTAAAGCACAATTCTTCCCAAAGCGTTCTGCCCGATCGCATGGTATAATTCCATGGCACATGATGAAACCATAGCAAATAGTTTTCGGGGCAGTTGTGCAGGTCGTTAAATTGTTGTTGTACGGCAGGCTGGTATTGCACGAGTGCATTGCTTCCGGTAGCCGTTCTGTTAAAACCGATACCGGTTGAATCGGCTTTGTGAAAATATACAGGGTTCCAGTCGGCCCGTGTCGCTTTATTATACCAGGGAGCCGGACCATAGTGATGACTGTATCCCATAATGTGATGCAGGCCAAGCGGGGTCATATAATTGACCAGTACTTCGCGCGAATCCAGCATTATTTTTTGTACGCTGTCAACAAAAGGTTGTTTATTGGTAAAGGTTTGCCGTATCCACTCACTGGCAATTTGTGCCGAAGTAAGATCGCAGCTCCAGGCAAGCCGCCCGAGTGCATACCAGTTGGCCTGACCAAACGGATGCCCCGTCCAGTTAATATCGCTGCCGATATTGGCTACACCGGCCATTCCGCTCAGCGTATGTCCATCAGCGGCACCATCGATAATATCCGCTACCGTGCTGTTATTTTCCTTTGCATAGGTATTGGTAGAAAGAACTTCCTTAAACAGGGGAGCGAGGTAAGCAAGATGCGTGGCAAAGCCAAGGTATTCCTGCGTAAGCTGAAACTCCATCATCAGCGGTGTTTGCGGCATGGCGCCGAACAAGGGATGAAAAGGTTCGCGCGGTTGAAAATCAATAGGACCGTTCTTTACCTGTATCAGTACATTCTTTCTGAATTTTCCGTCGAGCGGTTTAAATTCATTATACGCCTGTTTAAAGCGGTCGTCGGGTTGTTCACTACTGTATACAAACGCACGCCACATTACAATACCGCCATGCGGCGCTAAGGCATCTGCCAGCATATTGGCGCCATCGGCATGAGTGCGGCCATAATTTTGTGGACCTGGCTGTCCTTCTGAATTGGCCTTTACCAGAAAGCCGCCGAAATCGGGTATATAACGGTAAATTTCATTCGCTTTTTCGGTCCACCAGCGTTGTACCTGTTCATTCAGCGGATCGGCTGTTTGCAATCCGCCGGTTTCAACCGGGGCGCTGAAGCGGGCGGTGAGATACACTTTAATATTATAAGGCCTGAATACATCGGCCAGGGCAGCTACTTTTTTCAGGTATTGTTCGGTTAGTACCATGGCATTGGCGTTTACATTGGTAAGCACCGTACCATTAATGCCAATGGATGCATTGGCGCGTGCATAATCAATATACCGCTGGTCGATATAACCGGGCAATCGCTGCCAATCCCAGATTGAGCAACCGGCATATCCGCGTTCAACCGTTCGGTTTAGGTTGTCCCAGTGGTTCAACAAACGATGGGTGATCTGTGGTACGCTGGTAATTGCAATGTGTTGCAGGGGCTGATGGGTTTGCAACAGTCGTAAAAAATGAAATACGCCATATAATATGCCTGCATCGGTATTGGCGGTAATGAGTATGATATTCTTATTGCCGGTGGTGGTAGTTCGAATAATAAATCCTTCATTACCCAGGCGTTTCAGGATGGTATCGGCAATAAGGGCGCTTATAAACGAATAATGGGCCGGCGTTCCTGCAACAACAGTTCCGCCGGCAATGGAAACCTGGTTAGGTATTTTTTTTGCCAGTAGTCCCTGCAGCCCTGTAAGCAATTCATTATTGGCAGCCTGCAGGGTAGCGGTGGCGGCGCTGCAGGCAATGCCGGTAATCTGCTGCCGGTATTGCTGCAATAAATGCGCATCATCAACGGCGTTATACCGCAACCATAAACGATAGCCGTCTTCAGCTTTTGAAGGGTAGATGATAATAACTCCAATAATAACTGCGATCCATTTTTTCATACAAATGCAATTCGAAATAATGTCTCGCGCAAAGGCGCTAAGCCGCAAAGCCGCAAAGCCTTTCTTAGCGTTCTTACAGATCGCGAAGCGATCAACTTTTGCGGCATAGCGCCTTTGCGAGATATAATATATTTGGTCCCTACAAGACCGTATTTCAATTATTGATTTTTCTACCAATATGTAATCCCTGACGGGATAATTAAACACCTTTATTTTTTTAATGACGATTCTCTTATGATCAGCTCCGACCTTAATAAAATAGTATTGGTAGCGTCAATGCTATCTACACCATTTAAATGGTTGATTAAACTGCCCGCTGCCATTTCGCCCATTTTATATCCTGGATAATTGATGGTTGTAAGGTTCGGTTCTATTACGGTTGAAACAGGATCGTTATTAAATCCCACAAAGGCAATGTCGTGCGGAATGTGCAGTCCTGCTTTTTTCAGGGCAAGCATGCATCCCACCGCACAGTTATCGTTCGCTGCAAAAACCGCATCGGGTAAAGGGTTCATTTGAAGTATCGTTTCTGCCGCCCGCATACCTGCTTCCTGGCTTAGGTTATTGATCAATACATATTCTTCGCTGAAAGGAAGTTGATGGTCGGCCAGCGCCTGCTTATAACCAGCCAGGCGGTCGATATATACATTGCGTTTTGGTGTAGCCGTAATATGTACAATGCGTTTACATCCCTGAGCTATTAAATGACTGGTGGCTTCATAAGCGCATTTGCGATTATCGATCAATACATTGGTGCAATTAGGATGATCAGCCACCCGGTCGAAAAATATAAGCGGGATATGTTTTTTGAAAAAGGGGTCAAAGTGGCTAATGTCTGCCGTGTCGTATGCCAGCGAAACCAGCATGCCATCGACCCGGTTGTTGAACATGGTTTTGGCGCTGGCCATTTCCTTGTCGGCCGATTCGCTCGACTGGCTGATGATGAGATTATACCCGGCATTGTTTAGCACGCTTTCGATACCTGCAATAACGGTGCTCATAAAATAACTGTTCAGCCGGGGAACAATAACGCCGATAGTATAAGTGCGTTGTTCGCGAAGGTTCCGGGCAAAATGATTGTACCGGTACCCCATTTCTTCGGCCAGGTCAAATATCTTTTTCCGGGTTTTTTTGCTAACAACGGGGTCATCCTTCAATGCGCGGCTAACCGTTGCAATTGAGATGTTTAGCCTACGGGCAAGATCGTAGATGGTGATTTCTTTGGGTTTTGTCATACAATCGTTTACATAGCTGATAGTAAAGGTAAAATAAAATTATTTTTAAAAAAACAATGTAAACGGTTACATTTTCACATATTCTCTCTAAATTAGTGCTGCGAATCACTAAGCTATTGTTTGCCATGATGAAAATTATCAAGTCCGAAAGACGGAAAGTCGGAAAGTCCGAAAGATGCCTCTGAGCGGGGTAAGTTCTTTCAGACTTTCGGTCTTTACTGACTTCCGGACTTTTTTGGTCTTTCCGACTTCCGGTCTTCGGTCTTCATCAAACAAACAGGCATCCGGTTATCCCGGAGGAGTTGATCAATGCAAATCTGATATCATTGAATTAATGCCGGCGGTCCACCGGCGTTGGTAAATAATCGCATAGAAACAAAGGCGCAGTGTTCAAATGAATTTATTCATCAATCTGCGTATATACATCTATGTGCATAATTGACTGATTCAACGACTTTGAATGTAAATCTGTTAGTATGGCTGCATAAACTGACTGTATATAATTAAGCCGACCAATTAAAGTATAAAGCATTTTAATAAAGCTGAAAATCTGTAGTTACAGGTTTTCCGGCTGCTTATTGCCAAAACTCAATCCTCACATTTAAAAAACGCTTGTTTATGAAAAGTCCGGTTACACCTTGTTCACCTTCAGGGTTTGCCAGGCAATGGCTGCGCTCACCCCGGTTTTTTCCTTTACTGTTCTGTGTATTTACAGGCATTCTTTTTTCCTCATCGTTGTACGCCCAAAACACCATTAAGGTAAAAGGGCGCATTACCAGCGAGGGTGGTCATCCTGTGTCCAATGCAACAATTCTTTTAAAAGGAACTTCGGTTTCTGCTGCCAGTGATGTGGGCGGTTATTACGAAATTCAGGCGTCAGCTAACGGAACGCTGGTTATTTCTTCAATAGGCTTTGGTACAAAAGAAGTAAATATTAATGGTCGCGAAATGGTAGATGTTTCTGTTGCTACCGTTGCTAACGATCTTGAACAGGTGGTAGTGATAGGCTACGGTACACAAAAGAAGAAAGATGTTACCGGTTCGGTAGTGTCGGTCACTGAAAAAACATTAAAAGAAGTGCCTGCGCCCAATGTTATTGCCCAGTTAAAGGGTCGCACGCCGGGCGTTTCTATTGTAAGTAACGGTTCTACACCGGGAAGCGGCGGACAGATCCGCATCAGGGGTAACCGTACAATTACCAATTCGCAAAGCTCAAGCGATGCATTGGATGGTCCGTTGCTGGTGGTAGATGGTATTCCCTACGGCGGCAGCATCAACGACCTTAATCCCGATGATATTACCAGCCTTGAAATATTAAAAGATGCGTCGGCTACTGCCATTTATGGCTCACGGGGAGCCGGTGGTGTTATATTAATTACCACACGCCGCGGAAAGCCCGGAAAAGCGGTAATAAGCTATGACGGCTATTACGGCATTTCGCAGATCATGGGTAAGTACAAAGTAATGAACGGACAGGAATACGCGCAGTTTAAAGCCGATGCGGCAACTTACAACCGGTCGAACTGGCCAACCAGCGCAGGAACATCTTCCTATAATCTTACCCAGGCCGAAAAAGATGCGCTGGCCGCAGGGGTATCAACCGACTGGCAAAACCTTATTTATCAGAATGGTTTTACCACCAACCACCAGTTGAGCTTATCGGGCGGTTCCGAAACCACCCAATATGGTTTAAGCGGCGGTTATTATAACGAAACAGGTATTATACCCAATCAAAAATTTGAACGCTATTCATTAAGAGCTTCTATCGATCACAAAATAAACAACCGGTTAAAGATCGGTTTAAATACATTGAATACCCTGTCATATGCCAATACACCAGGCGGGGCAGGCGTGCCTTATTCACTGGTGCGATTAACACCACTGGCTTCGCCTTATCTTCCTGACGGAACTTTAAATCTTAATCCCGCCCTCGGTTCTATCGACGCAAGCATCATTTCTCCGTTAACGCTCAAAACAAGAAAAGACGCGATACTGAACCGCACAAGACGCATGCGCACCTTTAACAGTTTATATGGTGAAGTACAAATAATTGACGGTTTGCGTTACCGGTTAAATGTGGGTCTCGATTTCAGACAGGAAAATACAAATACCTACAACGGTCCGTTAACCTTTACCAATTCGGCTACCTCACAGGCATCATCAAATGCAAGTGTAGGCAATACCGAGGCATGGTCATACAACATTCAGAACCTGTTGTATTACGATAAAACAATTGCCGATAAGCACCGGATCAATGTAACCGGTTTGTTTGAGGTAAATAAAGATCACAGCCTTGGCAGCACCTTTAACGTAACCGGTGTGCCGGCTGATTATATCACCAACACCAACTTTGCCCTTGCACAAGGCCAGCCAACAAGCAGCGGTAGTTTTACCGAATCGGGCCTTTTATCATACATGGGCCGTGTGAATTATGCGTATGATAACCGGTACCTGGTTACTGCTACGGTGCGAGTAGATGGATCTTCAACGCTTGCACCCGGCTATCAGTATTTTACCTATCCGGCTTTTGGTTTGGGATGGAATATCAGCGATGAAGAGTTCATGCATGATATAAATATTGTAAACAACCTGAAATTAAGAGGCGGCTGGGGTAAATCGGGTAACCGAAATGTGGCGCCTTATCAAACACTGGGGCTGCTCACAGCTTCTACCTACAATTTTGGACAAACTTCTGCAGGACAGCAACTGGCTTACACCGTAACGCAGGTTGCTAACCCTTACCTTACCTGGCAATCAACAGCACAGTACGACCTTGGTTTGGAATTTGGTGTGCTGAATAACCGCATTACCGGTGTGATTGATGTATACAAGCAAAAAACAAAAGATATTCTGCTTCCTGTAAATCTGCCGCAAAGCAATGGCGCTAATTCAACGGTTCAAAACCTCGGAAAAACAGAAGTAAGTGGTTTGGAAATTTCACTGAGCAGCGTGAATATCAGAAGCGCGAGTGGCTTTACCTGGAGCACCGATGTGAACTTCTTTTTCAGCCGGGAAAAAATAACCGAACTCACCACGCCCGACGAAACATCGAATAAAGGCAATGGTTGGTTTGTTGGCCAGCCGTTGAGTGTGATCTATGATTATAAAAAGATCGGTATCTGGCAGCTCGAAGATTCTGTAAAAGGATTAACTGCTGCTCAAACTTCACCGAAGGCATATCCCGGTCAGATCAGAGTAGAAGATGTAGACGGCAATGGTAAAATTGAAGCAGCCGACCGCCAGATACTTGGCAATTTTCAACCTAAATGGGAAGGCGGTATCACAAACAGATTTGCTTACAAAGGTTTCGACCTGTCGGTAGTGGTGTATGCCCGCATGGGTATGAAAGTATTGGTTCCTTATTTATCAGCGGATGGTGGCAACCAGGGTTTTCCTTTCTTCAATCAGGGACGTTTAAATCAGATAAAAGTAAATTACTGGACACGCACCAACCCTGCCAACGATTTTCCTGCACCTGATGCCGGAACCGACCGGCTTAACTTTGGTTCAACATTGGCTTACCGTGATGGCTCATTTATCAAATGCCGCAGTATCAATCTGGGTTATGAACTGCCGGGTACAGTGCTGAAAAGATTACATGTTAATTCGCTGAGGGTTTATTTAAATGCCACCAATCCGTTCATCATCTATTCTCCTTTTGTACGTGATGGTTTTGGTCCCGATCCCGAAGGCAATGGTTACGGAGGCGCTGTAAATCCAACCGGTTCTACCGATGTAAGTGCGCCTACCCGACAAGTGAGCGTAAGCCTCAACAATCCTTCCATTCGTCAGTATACCGTTGGCGTAAACTTAAAATTTTAAACGAATAAAACTTTCCATATGAACCTACATAAAAAAACAGGCTGTTTGTTATTATTCGTGGCAGTATTGTTTGGTAACAGCTGTAAAAAAGTTTTGGAAGAACATCCGCAGTCAAGCATGCTTCCGTCATTCCTTAGTACGCCTGCCGGTGTGTTGGGCGGTATAGCAGGTGTGTATAACGATATCAGAAGCCAGTGGGGCACCGAAGGGTTCAGCGCCGAAATGGTAGCTGGTACCGATGAATATCTGGCAGGTGCCAGCGCAAGCGGCATTCAGTTATATACTTATAATGGTCTTAATTCGAGCAATTTTGGTGCGGCCTGGGGCATTGCATTTCAGGACATCAATACATTAAATGGTGTATTGCAATACGGAGCGGCTATCGACTCTTTATCGCTGGCACCTGCAACCAAAAGAGTTTATCTGGCACAGGCAAAATTTTTGCGCGCATTCTGGTATTTTTATTTGGTGCAAACATGGGGCGATGTGCCGCTTCATACATCGTTTATTTCAGTAGCTACCAAAAGCGCCTCACGCCAGCCGGTAGCACAGGTGTATGAACAGATCATTAAAGATTTGAATGATGCCATTGTTGATTTGCCCAACAAACCAACCTCACCTTTTCTGGGCAAAGCGGCTACCAAACCTGTTGCCCTATACCTGCTGGCGAAAGTTTATTTAACTCGTGGCTGGTTAAATAATACTTCGGCCGATTTTACACAGGCATATACTATTGCATCAAATATTATTACCAATAGATCAAGCTACGATCTTGATCTGTGGCAGGATTACGGCGATGCCTTTAACCCGGCCAATGATTATGGAAAAGAAACCATGTTTGTAAGCGATCACAGCATCGATCCTAAATACGGTCAATACTCGGTTGGTGCAGGGGCATCGGGCGGCGCTACACAAAATCTTACACCCTGGTTTTATATCTGGAATTATCCTTCGAACAGCGGAATCAATTCCTATAAAAATACATCAGGTGCTTTGGTCAACAGCGGTACATCTGATATGGTACGCGATGCAGCCAATGGCCGTCCGTATATTCGCACCAGGCCCAACACTACTTTACTTTCTTCGGGTCCCAATACCGGTAAACGCTATATTCTTGACGAGGCTTTTGTAAATCGCACCAATGATTCACGGTACGACAATACATTTCAGAAAGTGTGGATTTCCAATACAACGTTAACCAACAGTGCAACGGCAGCCAACAACTCCCGTGGTATTGGCTATACCGTAACGTCGGGTGTTGATACCGCGATATGGATGCCCGATTATGAAGTATCAGGCGCTCCGCAATTCGATGGCAGCCGGCCATTCAAGGGAATCATTATTCCACCCAGTTTGTGGACCAATTCCTATTTCCCTTCGGTGAAGAAATTTATGGACCCCAGCCGAGGATCGAATTTTAATGATCCATCAACAAGGCCTGTAGTTATTTACCGGTTTTCAGATGTGTACATGGTAGCTGCCGAAGCAGCATTTAAACTGGGCGATTTAACCAATGCCGCCAATATGCTGAATGTGATCAGGCAAAGGGCAGCTTATAGAAAAAACAATACATCCGTTCAGAATGCAGCAGCAGCTGCCGCCATGACCATTACTTCAACAGATGTTACGTTGGATTTTATATTAGATGAACGCACCCGCGAGTTTTATGGCGAATGGCAACGCTGGCATGATTTAGTCCGTACCCAATCTTTAATTAAAAGAGTGAAAGACTGGAATCCCGAGGCGGGTCCCAATATTCAGGATTTTCACATATTGCGACCTATTCCGCAAACCGAGATAGACAGGGTTACTGAAGGGCCGAAGTTCCCGCAGAATACGGGATATGCGCAATAAGGCAGGTTGTAAGTAATAAGTATGGAGTAGGATGTTGCAGGTTACAGGTTACATGGTACAGGGGATTTTTCCTTGTAACTTGTAATCTGAAACCTGTAACCAGAAACATGTAACCTGTAACTTGTAACCTGAAACCATAAGATAGAATCAACGAATTAAAGAAACCATGCGGATAATAAAAAAACTTCAATGGCTATTACTGTGCCTGCCTGTACTGAGCACCGCCCAGGTAAAATTGCCCCGCCTCATCAGCGATAATATGGTTTTGCAACGCGATACAAAGCTAACCATATGGGGATGGGCGGCACCCGGTGAAAAAGTTACCCTACGTTTTACAGGAAAAACTTATACCGCTGCAGCCGGCGCCGACAGCACATGGTTGGTAATAATGCCAGCTATGAAAGCCGGTGGTCCGTACGATATGGAAATAAAAGCCACTAATCAGATAACCCTCAAAAATATATTGATCGGCGATGTATGGGTATGTTCGGGGCAATCGAACATGGAGCTGCCTATAGAACGGGTAAAAGAAAAATATCCCGATGTAATTGCCCAATCGGCCAATCCGTTTATCAGACAGTTTGCGGTTGCCACCACCTGGGAATTTAATGGCCCGCGAAAAAACTTCGATTCAGGCAACTGGCAGGAAGCCAATCCGCAATCGGTACTGCAGTTTACAGCGGTAGGATACTTCTTTGCAAAGTCGTTGTACGAAAAATATCATGTGCCCATTGGTATAATAAGAGCCAGCGTAGGCGGCTCACCGGCCGATGCCTGGTTAAGTGAAGATGCCGTAAAAGCATTTCCCCAATACTACGAAACTGCTTTAAAATTTAAACGCAACGGGTATATCGACAGCATCAAAAATAACGACCGGCTGGTGCGCGATACCTGGTACAATACCATCTGGCAGCAGGATAAAGGATTACACGATACCTTGCCCTGGTATAATGCCGGTTATAATACAACAGACTGGCCAACCATGCCAGTACCTTCGTTTTGGGATGAACATGGTTTAAAAGGCGTAAACGGAGTAGTTTGGTTCAGAAAAGATATTGAAGTGCCCGTTGCCATGACCGGCAAACCGGCGAAATTGTTATTGGGAAGAATTGTTGACCAGGATTCGGTTTATGTAAACGGTCAATTTGCAGGAACTATCGGATATCAATATCCCCCCAGAAGATATGAGTTGCCAGCGGGTATGCTGAAGCCCGGTAAAAACAGTATTGTAGTGCGGGTGATCAACAATGCCGGACGGGGTGGGTTCATCACCGACAAACCTTACCGGCTGACAGCAGGTAACGATAGCATTGATCTTACCGGCGCCTGGCAATATAAATTAGGTACCACAGCATCGCCCCTGCGCGGACCAACATTTTTTCAATATCAGCCAACCGGTTTATTCAATGCCATGATAGCGCCTTTGCTGAATTATCGCATAAAAGGAGTTATATGGTACCAGGGCGAATCGAATGCCGGCAAGCCTGTTGAATACAGGCAATTATTTCCGGCAGTAATAAATAACTGGCGGCAAAAATTTAATCAGGGAAATTTTCCGTTTTTATTTGTACAGCTGGCCAATTTTATGCAGGCAAAAGAGCAGCCGTCAGAAAGTGGCTGGGCCATGCTACGCGAAGCACAGTTAAAAACTTTATCGGTACCTAATACCGGCATGGCAGTAATTACCGATATTGGCGAATGGAACGACATTCATCCCCTGAATAAACAGGATGTTGGCAAAAGGCTGGCTTTGGCTGCGCAAAAAGTTGCCTATAACGATAAAAAAATAGTTTATTCAGGGCCGTTATACCAGTCGATGAAAGTACAGGACAATAAGATTGTCATCAGCTTTACCAATACCGGCAGCGGATTAGTGGCAAAAGGAGGCGGCGAATTACGTTATTTTGCCATTGCCGGGGCCGATAAAAAGTTGGTATGGGCAAAGGCCACTATCGAAGGCAATAAAGTAATTGTGTGGAACGACAATGTAAGCAATCCGGTGGCAGTACGTTATGCCTGGGCCGATAACCCCGATGGCGCTAACCTGTACAATAAAGAAGGATTGCCTGCTTCATCGTTCAGAACGGATGATTGGTAGGGTGCCGTTAGGCACCGGAATGTTGGTAGAAATGTAATGCGGGGTTAATTGTGCCGTTAGGCACCGGAATGTTGGTAAAAGAGAGAGGTGTTAGTAGAGTCCCGTAGGGGACAAGACAAAGGCGTGAGCCGATGGCAGTTTTAGCGTTTCGCGTTCAGCGTTTCGCGTTCCGCGTTCCGCATTCAGCATTTAGCGTTCAGCGTTCCGCGTTCCACATTTAGCGTTTCGCGTTCAGCGTATAAATATTATCTTGCAATAAATATACGATTCGCCGATATGAAAAAAAATGTATTACTGACAATTGCATTGTCACTCGGCCTTTTTGCAAAAGCCCAACAACCATTATACCTCGATGTAAATGCCCCTCTTGAAGCACGGGTACAGGACCTCGTATCGCGTATGACGCTTGAGGAGAAGATTAGTCAGATGGTGTATAATTCTGCCGGCATTCCACGTTTAAATGTTCCTGAATACAACTGGTGGAGCGAAGCCCTGCATGGCGTAGGACGTTCGGGTGTAGCCACTGTTTTTCCGCAGGCAATTGGTTTGGCCGCTACCTTTAACGATAGCCTGGCATTCCAGGTAGCCAATGCGGTTTCTGATGAAGCCCGCGCCATGTTCAACGAAGCGGTTAAAAAAGATTACCGCATGAAATATGGCGGACTAACTTTCTGGACGCCCAATATCAATATATTTCGCGATCCGCGCTGGGGGCGCGGACAGGAAACCTATGGCGAAGACCCATTTCTCACTTCGCGCATAGGTGTAGCCTTTGTAAAAGGGCTTCAGGGCAACGATCCTAAATATTTAAAAGTGGCAGCCTGCGCCAAGCATTTTGCCGTGCACAGCGGTCCTGAAAAACTACGCCACGAATTCAATGCGCAGGCTTCGATGAAAGATTTGTGGGAAACCTATTTGCCTGCCTTCAAAGCCCTGGTAGATGCAAAGGTAGAAGCTGTGATGTGCGCCTACAACAGCACCAACGGCGCGCCCTGTTGTGCCAATACGTATTTGTTGCAGGATGTATTGCGCAAACAATGGGCCTTTAAAGGACATATTTTATCAGACTGCTGGGCATTGGTTGATTTTTATCACGGACATAATGTTGTACCCAATGCTGCCGAGGCTGCTGCGCTGGCATTGAAAAGAGGCGTGAACCTCGATTGCGGCGATACCTATCCTTCGCTGGCAGAAGCAGTAAAAAAAGGGCTGGTGAATGAAAAACAGATCGACAGTTCGTTATACATTTTATACCGCACCCGTTTTAAGCTCGGTCTGTTTGATCCGCCTGCCAATAATCCGTACAACAATATTCCCGTATCGGTTGTCAACAGCACCGAACACCGGAACCTGGCGCGGCAGGTAGCACGCGAAGGCATCGTATTGTTAAAGAACAATGGCGCGCTGCCTTTAAAAAATGATCTGAAAAAATATTTTATTACCGGTCCGAACGCCGCCAGTGTTGATGCGCTGCTGGGCAATTATTATGGCGTTAACAATAACCTCGTTACCATACTCGAAGGTATAGCCGCACAGGTGCAGCCCGGCAGTCAGTTGCAATACCGGCCCGGGGCTCTGCTCGACAGGGATAACCTCAATCCCATCGACTGGTCGAGCGGCGAAGCACATACCTGCGATGCTACTATTGTGGTGTTAGGTATTAACGGATTGCTCGAAGGAGAAGAAGGCGAATCGATCGCTTCACCTACTTTCGGCGACCGGCTTGATTATAATATTCCAAAGAACCAGGTAGATTATCTGCGTAAAATAAAAAATAACAACAGCAAACCGGTTATTGCCGTGATCACCGGCGGCAGTCCCATGAACCTGGCCGAAGTGCATGATATTGCCGATGCAGTTTTGATGGTTTGGTATCCCGGCGAAGAAGGCGGCAATGCGGTGGCAGATGTGCTGTTCGGCAAAGTATCGCCTTCGGGTAAATTGCCTATAACATTTCCCAAATCGTTAAGCCAGCTGCCTTCGTATGAAGATTACTCCATGAAAGGAAGAACTTACCGCTATATGACCGGCGAGCCATTATATCCGTTTGGATTTGGATTAAGTTATACCAGCTTTGACTACAGTAATCTGCAGTTATCAAAAACAACTATAAACGTAAAAAAGACCGAGCCGGTTGAAGCAACGGTTACTGTAACCAACACCGGAAAAAATGCGGCCGATGAAGTAGTGCAGGTGTATCTTACCAGTGACGCAACTGGTATAACCACACCGTTATATGCGTTGAAAGCATTTAAGCGAATAAACTTAGCGCCCGGCGCCAACACACAGCTCCGTTTTACCATTACCCCCGATATGATGAAAGTGATTAACGACAAAGGCGAAAGCGTGTTACCGGCCGGTAAGCTGAAAGTAAGCATTGCAGGTTCATTGCCCGGTACACGAAGCGAAGCGTTGGGAGCGGCGAAAGCGGTTGAAGCAACCGTAGTAATAAAATAGCGCAAAGGTGCGAGTAGGGAGGAAGAAGTAGGAGATAAGAAGTAGGAAGTTGACAAGTTTACAAGTTAATAGGTTTATAAGTTAAAATGCGATGAGCGAACCGGAGGAAATTGCCGTTTGCCGATTCACGATTCACGTTTGCCGTTTTACGATTCACCATTGACCATTCACCATTCACAATATTCATTATTATTAAATGGAATACACAATGCGTTGGTTCGGGCCCAATGATCCCGTTCCGTTAGAACATATACGGCAGGCGGGATGTACCGGTGTGGTAACAGCGCTGCACCATATACCCGTTGGCGATGTTTGGACGATAGACGAAATCAACAAGCGCAAGGCGATGATTGAATCGGCCGGCATGAGTTGGACGGTGATTGAAAGCTTACCCGTGCACGAAGACATCAAAAAGCAAACCGGTAATTATCAGCAATACATTCAGAATTACCAGCAGAGTTTAAAAAATGTGGCAGCCTGCGGATTACAGGTGATCACTTACAACTTCATGCCCATACTCGACTGGGTGCGTACCGATATTAATTACACTATGCCCGATGGTAGTAAAGCATTGCGGTTCGAAAGAATGGCCTTTATTGCTTTTGATGTTTATATGCTCGAAAGGCCCGGAGCCGAAAAAGAATATACGAAGGAAGAACTGGCTGCTGCCAAAACATACCTTGCCAACATTTCAAACGAGAAAAGAGACACAATATACCGAAATGCTTTATTGGGGCTGCCCGGCAGCGATGAACCATTTACCAAAGAGCAGGTGCTGGCGGCCTTAAAAACATACCATCACATCGATGCCAAAAAACTAAAGGAGCATTTGTTTTATTTTTTACAACAGGTGGTTCCGGTGGCTGAAGCACATGGATTGCGAATGGCTATTCATCCTGATGATCCGCCATATTCAGTGTTAGGCCTGCCACGCATCATGAGCACCGAACAGGATGTAAAAGACCTGTTGCAGGCGGTACCTTCTGCCGCCAACGGATTGTGTTTTTGTACTGGTTCTTTTGGCGTTCGTGCCGATAACGATTTGCCGGGGATCGTAAAAAGATATGGCGATCATATTCATTTTATTCATTTGCGCAGCACAAAAAAAGATGAGAACGGCAATTTTTTTGAAGCCGATCACCTGACCGGCGATGTTGACATGTATGCAGTGATAAAGGAAATAGTGCTGATGATGAAAAGAAGAGGTGTAACTTTACCCATGCGTCCCGATCATGGTCACCAGATGCTCGACGATCTTCAGAAAACTACTTATCCCGGTTACAGCGCCATCGGCCGTTTACGCGGGCTGGCTGAACTAAGAGGATTAGAGATGGGAATAGTTAAGAGTTTATAGTTTGAGATTTTTATTTTGGGATTTATGATGCACGATTTTCAGCGCATGGCACAATTTTTTAATGCAATCGCAGTATAGAAAAGTTTTCATACCAGTATGTTGGTGCTCCGGTAGCGAAGGGAAAGTATAGCATTGAAAGTCAAAATGTAGTGCGATGAAAACGTGTTTTAAATACGGGTTTTTTTTATTATTGTTTTTACCATTTGCGGCGGTAGCCCAGCAGGATACATTAATAAAAAAACAAAAAGATACGTTGATTAAAAAACTGGATAGTTTAAATCAACAATCACCTGAATTAAAAAGGCGAAACCGGGACAGCATTCGCAGAGAATTTTATAATCAAAAAACAAAGATCACTTTTCCTGTTTACTGGACATTAATGGGTAGTGATTTAAAACAGCAGATCACATCACCCTTTCATGCAAAGCCAAGAGACTGGGCCAAAACTGCAGGCGTGGTGGCTATAACCGCAGGTGTGCTGCTGCTTGATAAACCGATCAGCCGCGAAGCCGTTGAATGGCGCGAAAAAAGCGCTTCTCTGGTAGGTACCAGTAAATTTGTAACCAACTTCGGCGGGCCTTATGAAGCATATACCCTGGTGGCGTTGGGCACTTATGGATTTGTTTTCAAAAACGAAAAGATAAAAACAACCACCTTTCTGGCCACACAGGCCTATATTACCTCTGCAGTGATATTTGAAGCAGCCAAATTTTTATCGGGAAGACAAAGACCCTATTACTACGATCCTGTAACGAATAAAAATAGTCCAGCCTGGCACGGGCCATTTTACCAGTTTAAAAAAGATGCCAATGGAAACAGGCCGAACAGTTATTCTTATACTTCCTTCCCTTCGGGACATACAACATTGGCGTTTGCGGCAGCAACCGTATATGCCATGGAATACAGCGACCGGCCAATTATACCTATTCTTTCTTATAGCGCCGCATCGCTCATTGGCTTAAGCCGTATAACCGAAAATAAGCACTGGGCCTCTGATGTATTGATAGGCGGTATACTCGGGCACCTCATCGGCCGCCAGGTGGTGAATAATTACCACCGGTTTGCAAAGATTAAATTAGAGGAAGCCGCAAAACGTAAGAAAAATACTGTTTCATTTGCTCCACAATATTTACAGGGAAGATGGTTGCCGGGTGTGGTGTACCGGTTTAATTAACGAGAGGCTGCGAGAGAGGCTAAAATAGCTCACAATCCGGTTAATAGCCCCGTTACACGCAGGTGATGCATTGCTATATTTGTAAAAATATAGTAATGTCAGTATGCAACCTATAACACGCCGATCGGGATGGATTTTATGCAACCTTTTATTAATAGCGTATATATCATTTGGTCAGAATACAAATTCAGCTAAAAACTCCCTTGCAGATGTAAATTATGCGGCATTGATTGCCCGTGCCGACCTGCAATATGATGCTCCTGTTGAAAAAAGCGAGGATGGGCAACCGGTAGGTAACGGGCGCATGGGCAGTTTGGTATGGACAATTCCTTCGGCCCTTCAATTTCAGATAAACAGGGTAGATGTATTTGGCAACAATTCTGCCACGAATAATTTTTTCGAACGCAATACCGATTATTGCGGTGGTACCGGCACTGTACATATTGATTTTGGCGAAGCGGTTTTTACGAAGCCCGGTTTTTCGCAGCATTTGTCGTGCTACGATGGACTTGTAACGGTTCAAACCAAACAGGTACAGGCACAGGTGATGGCCTTTAACGAAAAAGATGTAATGGCCGTGCATGTTACCGATAAACGAAGCAACCGGCTGCCCGTAAATATTGATGTATCGGCCCTGCGCATGCCTGTTACCAAAAGAGGCAATCATACGGCTGTTTCAACGCTACAGGTAATAAATGATTATATAGTGCTGAAACAGGAGTTTACCGAAGATGATTATTATTGCGCTTCTGCGCTTGTGGTGGCAACGGATGCTGCCAAAGCTTTTACTGAAACAGTGAGTGAAGCAACACTTCGCTTATCTGTTAACCCCGAAAATAACGAGTATACAATATACATGGGCAGCGCGGCCACTTTTAACCGTAAGGAAGATGTTGTGCAAAAAGCCATTGATCAGTTAACTGCGGCCCGGCAAAAAAATTATGTATCGTTATTAAACAGCAACCGGCAATGGTGGCAACAATTCTGGCAAAAAGCGTTTGTGCATTTGCACAGTGCCGATGGCGAAGCCGATTTTGTAGAAAGGTATTATACTTATTATTTGTATGTGATGGCCTGTTGTTCACAGGGTGATTATCCCACCAAGTTCAACGGCATGTTATTTACAACTGCAGGCGATGCCCGTAAATGGGGGGCACTGTACTGGGGCGCCAATCAAAGTTGTTTGTACAATGCCCTGTTCCCAACAAATCGCCCTGAATTATTGCAACCCATGTTTCGCATGTACAGTGCCGCATACGATTCGTATGCCAAAGCCGCGGTGCAGCAATGGGGCAGCAAAGGCATTTATATTCCCGAAACAACCAGTTTCGATGGGTTGAGCCCATTGCCGGAAAATATAGCAGCCGAAATGCGTGAGCTGTACCTGCAGAAAAAAAGCTGGAAAGATCGTTCTGCAGCCTTTAACGATTATACGTCTACGAAAATTTCTTATTTGAGCCGCTGGAACTGGAAAAAAGACAGCGGCTGGAGTGCCGGTCACTGGGTATCGATCGATAAAGGGGGCGGTCCTTACGGACATGTAACCCATATTTTTTCGTGCGGTGCAAAGATCGCTTATCAATACTGGCTGCAATTCGAATTTTCACAGGATACCCAGTGGCTGCGGCAATATGCGTATCCCATGATAAAGGGTGTAACGGAGTTTTATCGCAATTATCCCGGTGTTAAAAAAGAAGCCGATGGCAAATACCATATTTATAATGTGAATGATAATGAATCGATCTGGGGCGGACATAATACCATAGAAGAGATATCCTCCATGATGGGCATTTTTCCGGCGGCTATCAGAGCATCTGTTATTTTACATACCGATGAAAACCTTCGTTCGCAATGGCAGGAATTTGTTTCACATCTTGCTCCGTTGCCGGTTTTTGAGAGGCCTTCAGATGCAAACGGCAAACGCAGGCTAACATATGCCGGTTCGCTTTTACCTGTTGTGCAGGGAAATCCCAATCGCCTGCCCGATGGCAATACCATGCCGGTATGGTTCTTTGATCTGTGTTCGCTGGAAACAAAAGATAGTGTACAGATAAAAATTGCCAATAATACCTACGACAGTTATTTTCCGCGTGGTATTGATTCAGGCACCAGGATAAATGTATTATCAAAGCTGCCGCTGGCCGGCGTGCAATTAGGCAGGGTAGAAGCTACCCGCTACTTAATTCCGAATCAACTGCGAACAGCAGAGATACCGGCACTTGCCAACAGATTGGATCTGCGCGAGGGATATCAAACAACAAGTGTGCAACGCCTTGGCCGTGCAGCAGAGGCATTGCAATACGCGCTTTGTCAGAGTGTGCCGCCCATGCCCGGAGCCGATCCTGTAATTCATGTATTTCCCGCCTGGCCTGCAGCCTGGGATGCCGATTTTACATTATTATGTCGTGGGGCATTTTTGGTGACATCATCTATCAGCAAAGGCAATATTGGCTTTGTAGAAGTACAATCATTGCAGGGAGGAATATGCCGCATTAAAAATCCATGGAAAAACAAACCGGTTGACATATACATCAACAGCCAGCGGCAAAAAACAATGTCAGGCGATCATCTTACGATAACAACCCGCAAAGACGATCATGTTGTGCTGGTGCCAAAAGGCGTTTCATTGAGTGCGTGCCAAAAGAAAATATTGTGATTATATTTACAGAATGACCCGCATGAAACAGCTTAATAGACTCACTCTATGGACAATTATTGCCAACCTGTTTATTATCATAGGCATAGGCCATGGAATAGCGCCTATGGGAGTACTTGAGGGTATGCTTTACTGGGCTTTTAGTTCTGAAACGATAATTTTTGGCGCTGCTTTTTTTTCGTTGATAGGTCAGCTTATATTAGTAGCATCGATGTTTATAAAAGCAGTCAAAACCGGTATCATTGTTAAAATTGCGGCACTGATAATTTTGTGGGCGGCATGTATTTATTTAATCTATTCGTATGAATTTGTATTAATGATAACTGTACTTCCCTTTGGTATACTTTCAATAATACTAAGTTTCAAACTAATCAGGCAGTTTAAGAAAGCGAAAACAGCAACCTCATATTGAAGTTGCTGTTTTCTTACATCCTGCTTCGGCTTCATTCGTACGCCTGCTCAATCACCTTCCTGTACTTCTTATACATCTGCTGCGCAACCTGTAAACTGCTGCCCGACGGCTCAACCGGAAATGCTTTTTGGGCATTCACCCATTTCCATTCCCATTGGCGAATGCTTTGTTCAAATTGTTTCAGATCAGGCTCTGTACCGCTGCGCAAATGCTGGCGCAATAAGGTGAAAAACTGTTGCCAGCGCGGTTTATAAAAATCATTCAGTAATCCGCTCCACTGACGATTGGCGTATTCGTGTAAAGGACTATTGGCATCACCCCATAAAGTGATCAGGTCGCGGGCATTTTGTTCGTACAGGGCTTTTTCGGCTGCAGTGGTGCCATTACTGCGGGCGCTTGCGATCCAGGGACCCAGCATAAAATCTTTACGGGTGGCCAGTAAGGCATCCATATCTGTGATCAGTTGTAAAAATGCACTGCTGTATTTTGCAAATGCGATGGTGTCTTTTTGAGCAAAGGCTTCTTTCCATTTCTTTTGTAAGGGCAATGCGTAATTGGCCAGTACCTGCCGGGTAACATCTGTTACATCATAACGAAATCCATCGGCATTCACTCCTTTGGCAGCTGATTGTATAAATAAATCCCAGGCAGGTAACAGGTCTTTCGGAGTATAGTTCAGTTTGGTTCGTGTCCATATAGTGGTTGAATCGAAAGTAGGACGGCCGGTAATGATCGACTCGGCGCCATCGCGAATTTCTTTACCATTGTAAACGGTTTGTCTTAATATTTGCCATGCTTTATATAAACTATCACTGGTTGATGCGTAGCGGTTCAATATATAGCTTCTAAGCCATGTATCGGGATCAACCGGGTTTGTTTGCCAGGTGTGCTGCATCATCAGTTCGTACATCACCGGGGTTTGTTCAATGGCTTCCATAGTTAATCCAATACCCCACAGTTTGCCTGAAGTGTTGTCGGCAAGTGCTGAGGCAGGGCCGGCGGCCACCCCATCAAAACGGCCGAACAGATTTACATTGCCGCCAAAGTTGTGCAGCATGTTCCAGATCCAGGGCTTTCCGTAAAAAGCGCTGGTCCTTTTCCATACAGGTTCAATTTCTGCAGCAAGATCGAGCAATATCATTTTGTTTTCGGGTACTGCTTTTAACAGGGCTTCAATTTGCGGTGCTTTCCAGAATTTTCGATCACTGTAAAACAACCAGCCCTGCATTACCCAGGTAGCTGCTGTATCGGCCTGCCGCATGCCTTCGTAAACACGGGCGCTCAGTTGCGATAAAAAAGTGGGATCATCTGAAGGCGGTTCGTTTTCGTTAAATGTGTCGGCCGAGTACAGGTGATTGGTGCCGAAAAGTGATGTTTGGGTTTGTAAAAAGCGTTTTCCGATCTGGGCAAACATCGGATCTTCCGAATCAAGAATATAAGTATCGGCAAAGCCATTCGTCCAGTTGGTGGCTTTTAGTTTCGCTTTCGGATATTTCTTTTTGAATGCTGCCGGTACATGGCCTGTAAATGCAGGCAGTACGGGTTTCATGCCCAGGTCCCGCTCGCGTTGCAGAATTTTTTCCTGTAATTCTTTATGGCTTTTCATCCAGCTCAGGGGCAGCGGGCCGCCCCAGCCATCCAGATTACCCATCCAGAACCAGGCAAAATACGAGGGGCCGCAAAAGAAGTCTTTCAATTCCTCATCGGTAAATCCCATTTCTTTATAAACAACATACCAGGTATATTCTTCTCCTGTAATGGCCAGTGGCATATTGATGCCATGCAGGGCCATCCAGTCGATCTCTTTTTGCCAGCGCTCCCAGTTCCACCAGCTCATGCTGTAATTAAAGGTGCAATAATTCAGGTAATAGCGATAAGTATATGGAGTTGCTTTATGTACTTTTTGTTTTACCACCGGCAGGGTGGCAGGCAATTGCAGGTTGGTGCCATTCCAGGTGATCTGGCAATGACAATATTCGGTAAGATAATGATACAGGGCCGAGGCTACTGATGTTCCGTTATTGCCACGAAGGACTATTTTGCCGGTGCGGCTTTCTATTTCAAATATATCTTTTCCATTTTCAGCAGCAAGCGGTTCTACTACAAAATGGGCTGCCTGTTTAGGTACTACCCGCTGTATGAGGCTATAAGAAGCTTTTGTATTTAACTGGGCAAAAGCGCCGGTTCGGGGCAACAGAAGCAATGCTAAAAATAAAACCCGGCAAAAGGCTGACTGTACAAACCGGTTTGTAATAGAGGCAAACGATGCGTCGGTTGCATGTAGGCTGTTGTTCATACCAAATAATTGATTGTAGCGCAGCAGTAGTACGCGTTCAAGATAAAACCAATTTTTATTACTGCCAAAATGCGAAGGAAACAATATGAAAAATGAAGTATATGTGATGCCGGAACAGCTTTCGGGTTGCCAGGTGACTTACATCAGTGCCGTATATACTATTTACAAATTTTTACGGAGTTAAAAAACCGTTTTTATACGGGGATAAATAATAAATGAAATATTTAATTTGGCTGCGGCTAACCGGGCTGAAACCAAATGCATTTAATGAATATACAAGATGGCGAAGGTTTTAGCGAAAAACCAAAAGCCCGATAAATAACGGGGAAATTGAGAAACAGACGTAAAAAATCCCGCCGCAGCGGGATTTTTTATTAGCTACCTTTCTGGTCTCAGCACCTGGCTGATTAATGATGTTGCAGATAACGAACCCTGCTTTCGAGTTTATCGAGGTTCTTTTCTTTCATTACAGTGAATGAAAATTTTTTATCTGTTTTCGACGCAGCACGCAACACGGCATCTATAGCCTCCCTGATCGATGCTTTATCTTTGCTCTTAAACTCTACATTGCCTGATAATGTACTGTAATTGTCAGCAATGAAAGATTCTTTCTGCATCTCTGTTTGAAGCTTTTTATAATCATTCGGATTGGCGTTTTGCAGCTCAATCCGTGCGGTGAATGTTGTCATAGTTAAAGCATTAAATGGTTTGTAATATTAGTCCGATACAAGCAGTTTCCTTTGAAACCCTGATTATGATATTATTAATTATTAATATGAAAAAGCTACTGTAAATTTTCCAAAACACCCGGTTTTGTTTAACGATGCCACAACTATTAAAAAAGTGTGCCAATCTTTCAAAATTGATGTCAAATAACAATGCGGTTACAAATGTTAACCGAAGGGCGCGTTACTGATTAGTGTTTGTATGCCGCAGCATACAACGCAGGGCGTAAAAAGATGGAATGATTCGTTTCATAGTTTGAATTATAAGTCTACAAATTTAGTAGGATATTTGATATGCACAAAGTATATGTTTAGTTTATTTGTTAATTATTGGCAATTCTGTAGTAAGGGGCAAGTAGTAAGTGAGGAGGATGTAATTAGTTAACGGGTATGAGCTCCTGGTTTCAGGTTACAGATTACAAGTTGCAGGGAATAACTGCTTCTGAAGCCCTGAAACGTGCAACCTGAAACCTGTAACATAAGACTGCCGGATCACGATTGACCATTGACCATTGACCATTGACCATTGACCATTCACCATTCACCATTGACGATTCCCTTCAGGCTGGTACAGGATGGTGTTCCGGCCTATGTGTATAAATTTCGATGTTATTACACACGATTAATTTGCCCTTTATGAAAAATCAGGCAGCTGCTACTAAGATTTTATATTTTCTTGTATCCTTTATATTTATTGATACAGTTGTTCAGGCCCAGCGGCAAATGGAAGCGTTGGGCAGGGGCGTAGTGGTTATTCGTACAAGCGACAAAAATGTTTTTATCAGCTGGCGGTTATTGGGTACTGAATCCGAAAACACAGCATTTAATATATACCGCAGAGCCGGCACGGGGCAACCGGTTAAATTAAATACAGTACCGCTTTCGGCCGGTACGAATTATATTGATTCATCGGCTGATTTTTCGGTGGTCAATACCTGGTTGATAAAACCGGTAGTGAATGGTAAAGAACTAATCACCGGTGCAGGTGAATATACGTTGCCGGCACAAACAACCATCAGGCAATATCTTTCCATACCATTGCAGCAACCGCCTGCAGGGGAAATTATGGGACAATCCTATACCTACAGTGCCAATGATGCCAGCGTTGGGGACCTTGATGGCGATGGCGAATATGAGATCATTTTAAAATGGGAACCTTCCAATGCCAAAAATCCACCGCAACCCGGTTTTACAGGTCCGCAGTTACTGGATGCTTACACATTAAACGGCAAACTGCTTTGGCGTATCAATCTTGGTAAAAATATTCGTTCCGGTGCCGCCTATACGCAGTTTTTAGTGTACGACCTCGATGGCGATGGCCGGGCCGAAATGGTTTGTAAAACAGCCGACGGCACCATAGATGGCGCCGGCCATGTTATTGGCGATAGCAGCAAAGACTGGCGTACCTATACGAATGATGCTACCTACGGAAAAATTGTGAATGGTCCCGAATATCTTACCGTTTTTGATGGCCTTACCGGTGCAGCACTGGCAACTACTACATTTATCCCCGATCGCTATCCGTTGAATGGCTGGGGTGGCATTGGTGGTAATGGCGGCAATGATAATAACGGCGGCCGGGCAGACAGGTTTACAGCCGGTGTGGCTTACCTCGATGGCGTTCACCCCTCAATTGTATATGTACGTGGGTGGTATGGCCGTTCGGTATTGGCTGCCTGGGACTGGCGCAACGGAAAGCTGACCAATCGTTGGGTGTTTGATTCAAAAGACGGCAGTAATCCGTATTCGGGCATGGGCAACCATAGTTTAAGCATAGCCGATGTTGATGATGATGGCAAAGATGAAATTTGTATCGGCGCTATGACGGTTGATGACGATGGCAAAGGATTATACACAACCGGCTTACGGCACGGCGATGCCCTGCATTTGACCGACATGGACCCTTCGCATCCCGGTAAAGAAGTTTTTGGCATTCATGAAAGTGAAGAAAAAACACTGGCATTGCAAACGCCCGGCGTAGCTATGTTTGATGCCCGTACCGGTAAAATATTATTCAGCCAGTCGCCCGGTGTTGATGTAGGCAGGGGTGTAGCGGCAGATATTGACCCCACACATGCCGGTTTTGAGAACTGGGGCGGACCGGGTGGCTTACGTGATGTGCATGGAAAAACGATTACCGAAAAAACACCCTCATCAGCCAACTTCGTTGTATGGTGGGATGGCGATTTAACCCGTGAGCTGCTTGATAAGAACCGCATCGACAAATGGGATTGGAAAAATGAAACTACCATCAACCTGCTTACTGCCGAAGGATGCACATCGAATAATGGCACAAAGGCTACCCCTTGCTTAAGTGCCGATTTGTTTGGCGACTGGCGCGAAGAAGTGATATGGCGAACAAATGATAACAGTGAACTGCGAATTTATACGACTACCATTCCAACCAATTATCGTTTTTATACATTGATGCACGATCCGCAATACCGGCTGGCTATCGCATGGCAAAATGTAAGCTATAATCAGCCGCCGCATCCCGGTTTTTATCTGGGCGAAGGCATGACAAATGCACCTAAACCAACTATTGTAACCACAAAAAAATAACCGGTATATGAAGCAAATGGCATGGTTCACCATCATGATCGTAGCAACACAGTATTGCTGTTTTGCACAGCAAACAAAAAGAGATCCGGTTAATGATCCGAAGGGAAAATTGATTTATTCCGATGAATTTACCGGCAAATTAGATTCAACCCAATGGATTGTTGAAATGGCGCCTGCTCCTAATTCATCGGTATATGTACAAAATGGTAACATGGTGCTTGATACAAAAGGCGGCCTTACCGTTTGGTTGAATCGCAGGCTAAGAACCAATGTGCGCATTGAATACGATCGGCAGGTAGTGGTAGCAGGCGGTGTTAACGACCGGCTATCTGACCTGAACCAGTTCTGGATGGCGCAGGACCCGCGCAATACCAACCTGTTTACCCGTTCGGGCGTACTGGAGTCATACGATTCGTTGCAGTTATATTATGTTGGCATGGGCGGTAATACCA
Organism: Niastella sp. sgz303648; assembly: GCF_059587045.1. Taxonomy (NCBI): domain Bacteria; kingdom Pseudomonadati; phylum Bacteroidota; class Chitinophagia; order Chitinophagales; family Chitinophagaceae; genus Niastella; species Niastella sp. sgz303648. Next base: position 514,152 of record NZ_JCAPSW010000002.1, read on the forward strand.
ATAGCACCAACCGTTTCAGAAAATATGAAGGCAATGGGCAACGCTCCCTCATACAGGAATATACCGATACGGCCCATTTGCTAAAAGCCAATAAACTATACCACATTACCATTGTTGTAAACAACGGCACTACCGGTTTTTGGGTTGATGATCAGTGTTATTTCACTTATAAAGATCCTGCTTCATTTAAAGAAGGTTATTTTGGCTTTCGTTCAACCAAATCGCATCAGGAGATCAGGAAGTTCAGGGTATATCAATTGCCGTGAAGATTCTTCAATATACCCATTACAAATTTAGCCGAGTTACGGGCGGCTATCTGGTAAAATGAAGCTACATCCATGTGAGCATGATTATTGGCGTTATCGCTCATGCTGCGTATAACAACAAAAGGAACTTTTTGCTGATAACAAACCTGAGCAACGGCTGCGCCTTCCATTTCGGTGGCATCGGCGTGCAGCTGAAGTTGCAGGTTTTGCGCTGCACGGTCAGATGATACAAATACATCGCCCGTTACAATGGTGCCGGTAATGATAGAAGGTTGTTCGTCGCCATTAGTACGATGGATTTTTTCGAGCGAAACCGTATTTTTTGCCATACCGGCAACCGCAACCAGTTGCGAATCGCAGGTAAAGTACAAGGGGTTTTCTTTTAAGGTAAACGGGTTGCGGGTGGGCTTTCGAACAATACTGTCGGGCACAATGGCGCCGTAATCGTGATAAGCTATCCGGGCGCCGATCACCAGGTCGCCGGGTAATAATTGGGGATTGATGGCGCCTGCAATACCGGTGAAAATTATTTCATGTGGTTGAAAATGTTCCAGCATCAGGGTAGTGGTTACCGCTGCATTTACTTTACCGATACCTGTTTGTGCAATCACCACCTGTTTCCCCTGCAAAATGCCTTCGGTAAAATGCACCTGCTGAATAACAACTTCTTTCTTTTGCTGTATCTGCGTTAATAAATATGTTACTTCTGCATCAAAAGCGCCGAGTATGCCGGTGATAGCGGTTTTTGATTGAGAAAAGGTAGCAAGAGTACTGCTAATAAAAAGGAGTATAAATATTGTTTTACGCATAATCGTGAATGGTGAATGGTCAATGGTCAATGGTGAATGGTGAATCGGCAATGGGCAATCGTAATTTGTTTGTTTGTGGTTTGAAGTTTGTGGTTGCTACCGCGCTTTGGAAAATCATTATTACCTCAGGCACTTTAAAATTGTAACAGGATACAAACCACACAGTGGATTCACTGAAAGAACCACAAACCACAAACTTCAAACTATAAACTGCTTTGCACCAGCGCCAATATCGCAAAAATATCAATTATCCATAATGCTATACTGATATCCTGCTTTTTTCCGGTGATTAGTTTAATGGCTGTCCAGCTGAGAAAACCCCAGATAATACCCTGTGTAATGGAATAGGTGAAAGGAATTAACCCCATGGCCAGAAAAGCGGGGATAGCTTCATCGAGTTGCGACCAATTGATTTTTATAACCGGCCCGATCATGAACACGCCTACCAACACCAATGCCGGAGCGGTAGCAATGGCCGGCACCACCGAAAGCAATGGCGCCAAAAACAAAAAAGGTAAAAACAATAAAGCGCCCGTTACAGCGGTAAGGCCCGTGCGGCCGCCTTCTTCAATACCAACAGCCGATTCAATATACGCGGTGCCCGGACTTGAGCCCATTAAACCCGCAATGGTAGTAGCCATGGCATCGGTGATCAAAGCGCGTTTTATATTGCGAGGCTCTCCGTTTTCATCGAGCAGGTTGGCAACTTCAGACAAACCAACAAGCGTAGAAAGACTGTCGAACATATCGGTAAATACAAAGGCAAAGATCACCGGAACAACCGACCATTGCAGTGAATGCACCAGATCGAGCTTAAACAACAAACTAAAATCCGGCGCTGCAAAAATTCCTTTCCAGCTAATAAGCGGCGGCAGGGTAGTGGCCCACCAGCGGCCAATGGGATAAGCGATCAGTGTGGTAAACACAATGCCCATCAGAATAGCGCCTTTTACTTTTCTGATCACCAGAACAGCCGTGAATAACAATCCCGCCAGAAAAGTAAGCAGTGCAGGATTTAAATGGCCAATGCCAACAATGGTAGCAGGATTTTTTATTATAAAACCGGCGTTTACAAAACCAATGAGTGTAATAAACAATCCGATACCGGCGGCAATGGCATATCGCAACGGCCTTGGAATAGCCCTTACAATGTAAGTTCGTATGTTGAATACAGATAGCAGCAGGAAAAGAATGCCGCTCCAGAAAACAGCGCCCAAAGCAACCGGCCAGGGCACTTTCATCCCGATGACCGCCGAAAAGGCGAAAAAGGCATTTAACCCCATGCCTGGTGCAACCAGAATGGGGTTGCGGGCATATACACCCATCATAAGACTGCTGAAAAACGAAACCAGCACCGTGGCCGTAAGCACGCCGCTGAACGGCATGCCTGCCTGACTAAGCACCGCCGGATTGACCACAATGATATACGATGTGGCCAGGAACGAAGAGGCGCCGGCAATGACTTCGGTAGAAAATGTGGTGTTGTTTTTAGACAATTCAAAGTTCGACAGCATGCTTAGCATTGGTTAATGCCTGAAGATAAGTATTAAAAGGCAACGAGGCAACAAGGCACAAGGTAAATAGGCACAAGGTACAAGGCACTCACCTCCGCTAAAGCTTCGGTGAGCAAAGCAAGGTACATACACGCTTATGGCTGTAAAAAGCACAGTTATTGGCCGAAACAACACGGCTGTGAATATTAACAAGGTTGTATAGATGAAGTTTTTATCTTTATTATTATAAGCGCGGGCAAAGCCTGCGATTCCTTAAACCTGTTTCTGATGAACCAATTATCGAAAAACAAATTAACTGCGCTGATCTTTCTGTTTTTATTAAACTGCCTTGCAGCCTGTTCGCAAAACAGTACCGATGTACAAAAATTTCCTGAGCAGGTAGGCGATATTCCATTCGACCCTGCTATTGATGATGCTGCATTTACCGTGTGCAATCCCAAAGCGGTATTTCAATATTATAATACAGGATCATATTATAAAGATCATAAAAAAGAAATTGCCCGGTATTTTACCAGCCGGTATGTGCGGCCGGCCGATACGCTGCACCAGACCGGTTATTTAACCATTCGTTTTATAATTAATTGTAAAGGCGAAACCGGCAGGTTCAGAATATACGAGCTGGATGCCAATTACCAGCCGTTTCACTTTAACGAAAAAATAGGGGAACAGTTAATGACCCTTGCCAAACAATTGAAAGGATGGCAACCCGCGCTGTATAAAGAAAAAATATACGACAGCTATCAATACATCACATTTCGCATCAGGAACGGAAACATTATAAGCATAACTCCATGAAGCTATTTATCACATACCTTTTCCTTTTTTGCTTTGGTTTGAAAAGCATGGCACAAACCAATTGTACCTTGTTTACCGATAGCAATTGCGCCCGCGCCTGCCGGCTATATAACGAATCGGATAAATTTCCGCAGGGTACCCGAATGTGCCAGCAATACCTCGACAGCGCTATTCAATTGTGCCCGGCTTATGCCGAAGCCTGGCACGAAATAAGCGTTCCTTATTTAAAGCGCGGCGATTTTTTCACCTGGCGCAAGTATATGGATGAAGCAGTACGGTTAAGGCCGCGTGATTATCTGGGCACCCGCGGCTGGTGCCGGTTTAAATTCCTGCGCGATTATGAAGGAGCGCTGGAAGACCTGAAAAGATATGATACCCTTACTCAATTTTATCCCGGTCAAAGCGGCGATGGCATTTATAATTTATACGTGATCATGGCGCTTTGCGAGCGCGAACTGGGACATTATAACGAAGCTTTTTACTGGTTTGCCAAAGGTATCGACAGTATGTATAATTCAAAAGGATTGTACTGGGTGGGTTATTTCGATTATATACACCGCGCTGTTACCAAAATGCAGGTAAAAGATTATGCAGGCGCACTGGACGATCTTGAAAAACAAATGACCAAATACGATAAGTATGTTGAAGCCTGGTATTATAAAGGAATGATACTTCGCATAACCGGTCATGAGCAGGAAGCTATCGCCTGTTTTAAAAAAGCAAAACGGTTGTTTATAACAGACGGGTATCATTTCACCGATACGTATTGCGAGTTATTGGATACAGTTTATTTAGCGGATATAGAGGAGGCGCTGAAGTAGGTTGGTAAGTTAATAAGTTGAAAAGTTAATAAGTTGATAAGTTGACAGGTTTATAAATGAACCGTGCCACGGCTTTTGGCCATGGCACGGTTTTAATTTTTAAAACAACGAGGTTGTTATTAGTATCCGGGATTAGGTGTAAGGTTCGTGTTCAGTTTTAATTCAGAAGAAGGTATCGGGAATATTCTTCTTCGGGGGTCTGTATTCATACCATGCGTATAGCCGGGAACATCTACATCACCGGGAATGGCATAATATTTTTCGTAATAACCAAAGCGGATCAGGTCGTTCCGGCGCCAGTTTTCCCAATACAGTTCGCGGGCGCGTTCATCGAGCAATTCATCAAGGGTGACAGATGTTACCTGCGGTGCGTTGGCGCGGGCGCGTACTTTGTTCACCAATACAACGGCATCCTGCAATTCGCCGTTTACAGTGGTTGGGCTTGCACCATTTATAATGGCTTCGGCTTTCATTAAATAAATATCAGCCAGTCTGAATACCGGCATATCGTTACCGCTCATACGCGTACCTGCAGTAGTGGCCTGGTCGGGATAGTATTTAACAGAACGCACGCCCATGCACCTGGCGAGGTAATCGTTGCCAACATCAAATGGTTTGGTGCCGGTCATAACGATGTTTTTGGTGATCTCTAACTGCCATACGGTGTCGGTATTGGTGCCTGTATATTTGGCATTCAGGTCTTTCTTTTTGATGGTAAGCGTAAACGGAGTTCCATCCCAGTTGTATTGTTTGCCAATGAGCCAGGTATCGTTTCTGTCGTCGCCCGGTAAATTAAAGCGATCGTAAAATTCAGGTGTTGTGCTCATGGAAATACTGAGGTTATTCGGCACACCATATTTGGGATATAAATAAGCCATAAAACCATGGCGGGTAAATTGCTGGCCATCGAGTAACAGGGGATCATAAGGGATAGCGAAAATGGTTTCCTGTATGGCAGGACCATTTTCGGGTGCAAAAACGGCTGCATAGCTTGCATCGAGCTGATAGTTTTTATTGGCAATCACGCTATCGCACCAGGCAACAGCTTCTGTTTTTCTGTCTTCACCGATATAAACCTGCGCATTCAGGTACATTTTTGCCAGTAATGCATAGGCCATTGCTTTTGTGGGATGGCCATAGAGCTGTTTATTATTGGTGAGTGTTTTTACCGGCAACTTACTGATCACACTTTTTATATCTTTTTCGATAAACTGAAATACTTCTTTACGCGATTTGGTTGATGGTAATGTTTTAACCGGAAATGTATCAACAATGGGAACATTTCCATAAATATCCATCATAAAGAAATAGAACAACGCCCGCATGGCTGTAACTTCTGCAACAGATGATATGCGAATGGGATCGGTTTCTTTTAACGTTGACTGAACAGTTCCGATGATGCGGTTGCACATGTTGATGCCGCCAAAACCCCATTCCCATACATCTTTTACATTCGAGTGGTCGGGTGTATAAGTATGGTTATGGTGTTGCCGGTACTGGCCGCCATCGTCGTAGTTGCCATCGCGGCCGGGGATGATGGCTTCATCGGTAGTAAGCTCCTGCATTCTGAAATACTCAATGGCGTACTTTGATGCCAGCTGTGTATAAACGGGGCCTATCAGCGCCTGGTAGTCGGCTGCAGTTTTTGGAAAAATGGTATCTATATATTGTGATTCGGGATTTACATCCAGTTTGCGGCATGCACCAGCTGTTATGGCTATAGCTGATAATGCGAATAATATTTTCTTCATACAAATTCTTTTAAAAGTTATTGGCTGTTGATGGCAATCAGAATACAATGTTCGCACCGATAATTATGCTTCTTGTTTTGGGGTAGAAGTTCTTGGCATCGATACCGGGAGTTATACCACCGTTGTTTATTTCGGGGTCAATACCGCGATAGCTGGTAATGGTAAACAGGTTATTGCCCGAAACATAAAAACGCAATTTGCTGATAGCTGCAATTTTTGTTTTGAGCGAATAGCCAAGCGTTGCATTATCAAGGCGTACATAAGAACCATCTTCGAGGAACCTGTCGGAAGTGAGGTAGGCTATATTATCTTTATACGACTCGCCAAGCGTGAATTTGGGAACGTTGTTGTTTTTAGAATCGGCCGGGTTGTTCAATTGCGCCAGGGTGTTATTCAGAATTTTATTGCCTGTTACCCCTCTGAGAAAGAAATTAAGATCGAAATTTTTATAGGTAAAAGTGTTGTTCCAGCCAAAGGTCAGCTTCGGTTGTGCATTACCCGCTATAATGTAGTCAGATGTGAGTGGCTGTGCAGCGATAACGCTTTTGTCGGCTTTTTGAAAGGTGCTGATACCCGCATCGTTCTTGCCCATGTAATGCCACAGGCTGAATGTACCGATAGGCTGACCTTCCATAATTACCTGGCTCCAGTTACCGGTTTGTCCTTTACCTCCGAGGTAAGCGGTAGGTATTGAAGCCAATGCAGGGAACTTGTCGCTGCCTAAAGACACTACTTTATTTTTGTTATGTGCAATGTTGGCAGCTGTAGTCCATGTAAAGCCTTTTGTTGAAACCGGTGTTGCACTTAACGTTACTTCAATACCGGTATTTCTTACTTCGCCCACATTGGCGGTTAAGGTGTTTACAAAATACTGGGTGGTTGAAACAGGATAAGCCCAGATCAGGTCGGATGTGTTTTTAATATAGTAATCGATAGAACCGCTAACCCTGTTTTTTAAAATCGAAAAGTCAACACCGATATTGGTCATTGATGTGCTTTCCCATTTCAGGTCGGGGTTTTCATTTTGAACAGGCAATAAACCGGTTGGATAGTTGCCGTTTAAATAAAATCTTCCTCCCGAACTATAGCGAACAATAGAAGTAAATGCATCGAACCCAATTGAGTTACCCGATACACCATAACCGGCTCTCAGTTTTAACTCATCAAATATTTTTTGATTGTCCATAAAAGGTTCCTGCGAAATACGCCATCCGGCCGAAACGGCGGGAAAGTAACCCCAGCGGTTGTTTTTACCAAATGCCGATGATCCGTCGTTACGTAAAGAAACCTGAAATAAATATTTGTCGTTGTACTGGTAGTTGATACGTCCGTAGTAAGAAATTAACCGGAGTGTTGAAATGATGGTGTTGTCGAATTTCACATTACCAACAATAAACGGATTACTTACATACAGGTTGTAGAATGTAAGCATGTCGTTGGTATAGCCTTGTGTTGAAACGCCAAAACCGTCGCCGATTTTATCCTGCTGCCACGAATAACCACCCAGTAATTTTATATTGTGCAGGCCGAAAGATTTATCATAATTGAAATATGACTCAATCACCTGTTTGGTGTTTTCATAATCACCCCGATAGGCCCTGCCATTAGCGCCAACGGCCTGTCCTGAATATACATTGTTGTATATATTACGGATGGTTGCTTCTTTTTGTGATGACAGGCTTAAGGTGTATACAAGTCCTTTCAAAATTTTTACTTCGGCAAGACCGGTTAACAAAGTCTTTTCTTCCTTGCTTTCGATATCGTTGTTGGCAATAATACCTACCGGATTTAAATAACCGCCCCGGCTGAAATCTTCAGTAAACGAGCCATCGGGCCGGTGAACGAACACGGTTGGCATGTAAGTGAGCATGTTGCTGAACAGCGAGCTTTGATCAACATCCACATGTTTGGTAGTGCTGTTGGTTAGTGAAATACCCAGTTTTAAACGCTCGTTAAAGAATTTTTGCTCCAGATTTCCTCTGGCGGTTATCCGCTTAAGGTTGGTTGTTTTGATGATACCCTGGTTATCGAAATAGTTAATGCTGGCGCCATAGGAGGTGTTGGCCTGTGAACCGGTAAAAGCCAGGTTATGGTTATGCGAAATACCGGTACGGGTTACTTCTTTTTGCCAGTTGGTGTTGGCGCCCGAATCGTTGTATTGCGATAATAATGTTTGACCGTTTTTTGCAAGGTAGTCGCGCAACTCATCACCGCTTAACATATCTATCTTTTTCGAAATGGTTTCGAAAGCTACATAGGGATTATATGATAAGGTGGTTTGCCCCGTTTTGGCTTTACGGGTAGTGATCATAATAACCCCGTTGGCAGCGCGTGCACCGTAAATAGCGGTAGAAGAGGCGTCTTTCAATACATCGATCGATACAATATCCGAAGGCGCTACCAGTTCAATGGCAGCACCGGGCACGCCATCAATTACATAAAAGGGTTCGTTGGCGCCGTCGCGCAGGGTAGAGGGGCCGCGAAGAATAACGGTTGGTTTTACATTCGGGTCGCCGCTGCGGGTGATGTTTAAACCGGCTACTTTGCCCTGTAATAACTGGGTAGGCGATCCGGTTACAATCTGGTTAAAGTTGTCGCTGCTTACGCTGGTAATAGCGCCGGTTATATTTTTTTTGCTCGATTTACCATAACCGGTAACCACCACATCGCTTAACTGTTTCGATTGCAGTACCAGCACTACGTTGATCGTATTTTGATTTCCCACAGCTATTTGCTGTGCAACATATCCGATCGATGTAAACTGTAATACAACTTTCGAAGCATTGGTGGTGATCTCAAATTTTCCGTCGTCGTCTGTCATAACCGATTTGTTTCCGCCCTGCACGGTAACGCTTACACCTGCAAGCGGCACTTTGGCATCGTCGGTTACTCTTCCTTTAATGGAGCGTTCCTGTTGCTGAAAGGCAAGAAGTGGTGTGATGAATAACAACAGCCATGCTGTTAGTAATAAGGTTGTTTTTTGGGCAAGCGGGAAACAAAAAAAACGCATGAGTTTCTTTCTCATAAAATAATGTTTGGTGTTAATGAAGAAGGATAAAGTATACCGTTACTACATGGCTCATTGAGTGGCATCACGGAAAGCCTTTACGGATAAGGGAGACGCAAGCTTTTTGTTGCCTGAGATGCGTAGTACTTACTATAAATTTAACTTATTAAAACAGGCGAGCTTCGTTAACGATAGAATGATATGAGCCATTTTTTCGGAAGTGCAAAGGGAATGCTTCGATGTTACCGGAATGTAACCTGTATATTAATTTTGAATCATCAGTTTAGTTTATTGGTAATAGTGAGCATATGAATAAAGGCTAATGTTTAGCGGCTGTTGCGTTTTTTATCGTGTCGGCTGCTGAAATGGTTGTTTAAAATCTGTTTGGTTTGCAAAGAGCCGCAAAAAATACAGCACATTTTAAAATGCATTGCTTAACTTTCACATAATGCTGTAGCCATATATTGCCAGCATTTTTTAAAACCTCACATTTATGAAATTCATTGCCGGTATTTTGGTATTCACTTTTCCTGTATTACTGTTCAAAAAAGCAGATGATGTGCCTCTCAATCACATTCAGGTCATTGGCTCCCATAATAGTTATAAACAGCAAATAGATCCGGCGTTGTTTCAGTTGATTAAGCAGGCCGACTCATCACTGGCCCGGCATATCGACTACAGCCATATTCCATTATCCGATCAGCTTTCTTTAGGTTTGCTGAACCTTGAAATAGATATTTATGCCGATGTTCAGGGGGGTAAATATGCGCATCCCAAAGGATTGGATTGGACGGCGGGTAAGGGAGAAACGAAGCCTTATGACCCCGAAGGATTGATGAAAGAGCCGGGTTTTAAAGTTTTTCATATACAGGATATCGATTTCCGAAGCAATTGCATGACGTTTAAAAAATGTTTGCAGGAATTAAAAAGCTGGTCCAATGCTCATGCCGGCCACAATCCGGTATTTATTACCATGAATGCCAAGGATGATGTAATTAAAAAGCCTGGATTTACTGTACCCGAAAAATTCAACAGTGCTTTATTCGATCAACTGGATAGTATAATTACGGCAACACTCGGCAGGGAAAAAGTGATGACGCCCGATGATGTAAGAGGTAAGTATGCAACATTAGAAACTGCTGTATTAAAAGGCCGGTGGCCTTCGGTGAAAGCTGCCAAAGGAAAATTTATATTTATACTCGATGAAACCGGTGAAAAGCGTTCGGTTTATATACAGGGGCATTCATCATTGCAGGGCCGTGTATTATTTGCGAATGCCGAACCCGGAACACCCGAAGCGGCTATTTTGATAATGAATGATCCGGTTAAGGATTTGAATAAAATACAGGAACTGGTTAAAAAGGGCTACATCGTTCGTACACGGGCAGATGCGGATACTGAAGAAGCCCGTAAAAATGATAAAACGAAATTTGAGGCCGCGTACCGGTCGGGCGCCCAGATCATAACTACCGATTATTATCAAAAGAGCACCCATTTTGCATCTGATTATTCTATTAACTTCGAAGGAGGAACGTATTTCAGATTGAATCCGTTATTTAAATAATATGAGCAGGATTCCTATAGGATTAATTTATTCAAGACTTTTATTGGGCCTTTGTATTCTATTGCTGAGCTGTATACAGGTAAACCATTATAATGTCATTGCCATTGTTCTGTTAACTGTCGGGCTGCTAACTGATATTTTCGATGGTATTATTGCCCGCCGTTTGAATATATCAACCGAAAAGCTTCGCCGGCTCGACTCCTCCGTTGACCAGGTATTTTTTGTGCTGGTGGCAGTGGCCACATTCATTCAGTGCAAACAGTTTTTTTATAATAATTACATTAAGCTGATTATATTACTGGGAACCGAAGCTCTGACCTATGTAGTTAGTTTTGTGAAGTTTAAAAAGGAAGTGGCCACCCATGCCATTTCTTCAAAACTGTGGACATTAATATTATTTGCAACCCTTTTACAAATCATGGCTACCTGCCATGCCCCTGTATTGTTTCAATGGTGTTTTTACGCAGGAATGCTCACCCGTATGGAAATCATTGCCATTTTGTTGTTTTTACGAAAATGGACGAACGATGTACCTACTGTATACCATGCCGTTTTATTGCGAAAGGGGAAGGAAATCAGAAGAAACAAATTGTTCAATGGCTGAGCGGCCATAGGCCCGGCTTGTGCCAGACGGAAATCCCGGGATTTTTCCGGGATTCCGCTTGGTCTTGGTAATGTATGCGTCGGGTGCAAACTTATAAGTAAAAAACAACAGATACTTACAAGTGTAGGAAAACAAATTATTAATTCAGAAATGTTCTTACCTCTTTTTCCCGGAAATTATTAGTCATACATTTGAGTCAGGTTTTGGGCCTGAAGAAATGTGAATATCTCCTGCTGCCATCACATCTGTTAACAAAAAAATTTAATGCATAAACTTGAATCCCATATCAGCCATATCATTTCCGTACAGGAAAATGAACTGCAGGATATGGTGTATTCATTTCAGTCGATGACCGTTGAAAAGAACGGGCACCTGATCAAATCAGGTCAATATTGTGAAAATTATTACTTTGTTGAAAGCGGCTCGCTTCGCATATATACCGAAACCAACGGAAAGGAATTTACCAGCTGGTTTGCTTTTGAAGGCTATTTCTTCACCGAGCTGGAGAGCTATACGTATCAGTGTCAAAGTAAATATAATATACAAGCCATTGAAAACACTACCATATTATATATCTCCAGAAAAAATATGAATGCGTTGCTTGAGAAATATCCTGCCTGGAGCGATCTGCTGCGCAAAACCTGGGAAATGGCATTTCTTAAACTGTCGCAGGTAGTACTTTCCTTTCAAACCCTTACTGCCAAAGAACGCTACGAGCATTTGTTCGACAATCCCGAGTTCATTCAGAAAACAAAACAAAAAGACCTGGCATAAAACGGCAATCGGCAATCGTGAAACGGTAATGCGACTCTGCTAAAACTTTCGACTCTGCTAAAGAAATGTGGTCCCGATAATTACTTACCAAATGGCAATTTTACCAGTCGCATATTTATCCGGTTTTGTAGTATTAATACATTCATGAACGACAAGAACCAATGACTGCGCTGAAAATTATTTCGATGTTCGTAATAGTGATCGGAATTGTTGGGTTAACGCGGGCATCGGAATAATGGTATACCCGTTGAATGGCTAAATAAAAAGGCGCTACAGATCAGCAATGGTTAATGAAGAAGTTTCTGTCGGTTAAAACAGGGCATTCAGGAATAAATATTGAAGTCGTTGTCGTTTTTACCATTCTTTTTGTTCAGGAAGAAGGATATCAATAAACCCACGAGGAATACCCCGGATACGATTGGAAAAGCTACTGTATGCATAATTCATCTGTTTTTCTATGTATGGTATGACGGTTAATTGAAACGTATATTGTAGCCATTTCGAAAATAATCAGGGTTTTAATTTGTATTTAATTCCGGGCCCGACAGGAGCCTTGCGATCAACCTGAAAGAAATCCCTTATATCTGTTCAAAAAAATGCCCGTACCAACAAGCGTTGATACGGGCAATGAAAAGATCAATCGGGCGGAGTTCCCAACCTGTTCTTTATTATTCTTATTGCTTTATTACTTTTTGCGTTGTAACAGTGCCGTTATGGATTGTCCGAAAAATTAATGAGAAAGGTGTCTGCGCGGTAAATTGTGTATATGAAAGATGAGCCATCCAAATGGGGATGGCTCATCTTTTTCAGGTTTCTTCAACTAAATATTAACGCTTGATCAACTTCTTCGTAATTGTTTCTTTTCCTGTATTTATTTTGATGAAATATAAACCTGTTTTCAGGCTGGCAATATTTACCTGTTGCCCGTTTTGAATGTGGTTGGCAGTATATACTACTTTTCCATTAACATCTGAAATGCTAACGTCGAAGGAGCTGCCGGGTTCACCAAATTGCAACATTACCCTATCCAAAGCGGGGTTGGGTGTTAGTACCAAAGTAGCAGCATTCTTTGATACAGGAGTGGCAATGCTACCGCTTGCGCTCAGTGTTGCCGCAGCGGTAGATTGACGCACCACTACAGAGCTTGTCCAGTCGTTAAGATTTACCGATGTGCCGGTTGATAATGGAACAGTAACCAGGCAGTCGAAATTGCCTCTGAACAGGTAAGCCGATCCGAGGAAATTGTCGTTCTGATACAGGATCAGTTCGTAGCCGCTGTTTACTTTTAACGATGAAATATCATCGTTCAATACCCCGGCCAGCATTAACTGGTTCAGGTTATAGGAACCAACGGGTAAATTAACGGCATACCCGAGGTAATTGCAATCTTTGTATACAATAGCGCCTGCAGGGCTGGTAACTGTAACGCTGATTGATGCTGCAGTTTGTCCGCCACGATCATCGGTTGCCACTGCTTTGATGGTATAGGAACCTGGGTTCATGCCCGACCATGTGTAGGCATAAGGTGCCGACAGGTCTTCGCCCAGTTTAGTGCTTCCATTATAGAATTCTACTTTACTGATACCGCCATCTACATCTGCCGCATTTACTGCAATAGCAATGCTGGCCGGTGTAGTAAAGCCGGTGCCGGTGGCAGGTGAAGTAATGCTTACAGCCGGCAACTGGTTGGTAACCGAACGAATGCGAAGTGAGGTGGTAGAATCATTCCAGCCACTGCTTACCAAACAGGATACATCTGCTGTATATCCTGCATAAGTGCCGGCAAAGTTGTCGCCCTTATACAATACCACTTCGTATCCCGAGGTAATTTTAATTGAAGATATATCCTTGTTGGGGATTCCTTTTGCGTTCAGCTGCGCCAGGGTGTAATTGCCAACGGGTAATCCTATTGCATACGCTCCGGTGTAATTACAATCTTTATAAAATATTGCTGTGCCGGTTGGCGTAGAACCTCCTGCTATAGTACCGGTAATGAAATAACTGCCGAGTGAAGCGTAATTTGAATATCCGGTAGTAGAAGGTGTACCTGAACCTGTGCCTGTTACAGCCACATAATAAGTGCCGGCTGCCAACGTAGTGCTGATAGAAGCATTTAATGTTGTTGGATTGGCTGAAGTAACTGCCGTGCCCGAACTGTTATATATAGTTGCCAGAATATCCAGATCGGGGAATGTTGGGTTAGGATTGAAATTTAAACTAACATTACCGCCGCTGGTGGTAAATGAAAACATGTCGATATCGCCGGTGCGTTCAATAACACCGCTGTTGTTTACATTGCCCGAACCATCAACTGTAAGAGCGGCCGCAGCAGCTGTAGTATTGCCGTAATCGTCGGCCCGGTATCCTACGCCATAGGTAGAGCTGGAAATTTTCGCCAGATCATCTTCAGTATTATTGGCGTTGGCATATTCACCTTTACTCCATTGTACAACCGAAACATAATATCCCACCCCCATGATCGGCGCCCAGTTGCCCTGACCGGCATAATATTCTTCGGCAGGACTTGTTCTTCCATCATGACTTAACCCAAAAGTATGACCAACTTCATGCGCGCCTGCTTCACCGGCGGCTTTGCCGCCGCTGTTGAATACCCAGCAGGGAGTTTCATCATTCCAGTTGAAAGAACCTACGTAGGCTACCCCGCCGGCTCCCGGGGCAGCTGTATTGGTAGGCGTAAAAATGCAACGCATTCTTCTGTTTTTTGGGTACGTATTAAAAACGGCTTCACTTGTTGTGATATTTACATGAAAAGGCCGGTAATCTTCACTGATCAGTTCCCATACCTGCTGCTTTTCGGCATCGTTTAAATCGGCAGCTGCAGCAGTAATAGGATTTCCATTGTTCCAGGGAGTGCCTGAAACGTATTGTCCGTCGAAGTCGAGCAACACACAACCATTACCGCCGGGATAGCTTTGCAGGTCGGTAATAGCGGCGGCGGCGTTTGCCGTAGTAACTTTAGCAGTAGCAGCGGCTGACGTTGCCGGCGCTTTTTCGTAATCGATACAAACTACTTTGTTTATATCGGCTTCCTGTACAAATACGGCCCCGGTGTTGTCGGAATAATACTCATACGCTTTTTTGCTGTTGCGTAACAATATATGTCCGCGTACCGATTTGTTTTCAATCATCAGGTAAAACGACGAGTTGGGTTCATTTACAATGCTACCCATCAGTTGTTCCGAAGCAGTACCAACAGATTTTCTGAAACTGATTGCTGCAGGTAAATTAAGTGTAGACGAGAGCTGCAGTTGCAACTGACGTACGCCGTTTGGCCGTTCAATGGCCAGTTGCCGGCGAAAGGTATTCAGCACACTGGTGCTGTTTCCGATAGGATAGCGTTTTTCCTGTCCATAGGAAACGGTGCATACTAGGCACAGGCATAGCAGCAAAATAGTGTTTAATTTATGCATAGTTTATGGATTGAGTGCGGATGTTGGAAATCGGAGGTCAGAAGTCAGAAGTCAGAAGTCAGGAAGACCGAAAGTCCGGAAGAATTATCCTTAAAGACGAACTGTCTTTCGGACTTCCGGACTTTCTGTCTTTTCCGACTTATTTAATAAACTTCTTCGTGATCTTCGTTTTGTTCTTAGTGTATATTAATGTGTATACACCCGATGACAGTGATGAAACGTCGATGTGGTTGGTTGCAACGCGTGCATCGATAACCAGTTTACCGTTTACATCATAAACTCTGATGAGGCCGCCTGATAATGATTCGCCGCTCACAATGTTCAATTGTTGCTTCACCGGATTGGGATAGATGGTGAACGCTTTGCCTGCGTCAACAGAATTTTCTATCAGCGTATTTACCATTTCAGTAGTTGCAGCCCGTGTAGTAGATAGCGGTGTGATACGTATCCAGTTCAGATTCCAGCCACCTGCCTGTGCATAAACGCCGAAATTGTAAGTGCCGGCAGTAATGGTAACAGTTTGCGAAACGGTGGTCCAGTTTTGCCAGCCGCCGGTTGAAGGAATAGCAACCTGTCCGAGTTGGATGCTGCCTGCATTCAGATCGCATGAAACCGTGCCGCCGCCGCTTAAGCTGGCTACGCGGTATTCAACTGTATAGGTTCCTGTAACGGGGAAGTTGATATTGTAATAAGCCATCCAGTCGGTTGCATCGATGTAGCCTACATTCAGTCCACCGCCGTCATCGGTGGTTGTTTCGGTTTGAACGCCAGCCATGTTGTTATAGTTTTCGGCCTGAATCAAAATACTCGAAGCGCTGGTATTGGTACCGATCACTAATGAAGAAACTTTGTCGTTCCATCCATCATCCACGAGACAATCATCGTCGGCTGTTTTAACAAGCGTGGTACCGCCGAAATTATCATCCCAATACAACGTTACCTTGTAACCGCTTTGCACTTTCAGCGAAGAAATATCATCGTTTGAAATGCCCAGGGCCTGTAACTGTGTCAGGGTATAGCTTCCTGCATTAAGTGACACCGCAGTGCCGCCGTAGCTGCAATCTTTGTAAAAAGTGGCTACGCCGGTAGTACCACCGCCACCGCCTCTGGTCAACACTACTTCATGAATAGCTGATAATAAGGAGTTGGCTCCGGTAGCATCCCCCGACAATTCCCATATCATAATACCGTTTCCCTGATCAAAAGACAGATTGGTTTTGTTTTTAATAGTGGTAATTCCATTATAACCAACATTCCCAAAAACATCTGCATATGGATCAGCGCCGCGTGCTACGAGGGCTGCGAACGTTTCCCAGGTGGGGCGTCCGTAAAAGGGAACACCAAGCACTGTTTTGCTGGCCGGTAATCCGCGTCCTTTCCAGTAACTGATGCTCTGACTGGCATAATCATAGGTAGAATGCTGAAAGTCGTTATAGTCATATGCCATCAGGTTTAAAAAATCAACCACACTGAATACGCTGCTGAGAATGCTGCTGCCGCCTGTGCCTACTACCGCAGCGGTGAGCAGTTTACCGCGGTTATGCATTTCAGTGGCCAGTTGCGTCATCAATGAAACATAGTTGTTGGCTGAGGTGCCATCGTCGGGATATTCCCAGTCGATATCAACACCATCGAGCCCGTATTGATTTACCAGGCTGATCATGTTGTTTACGAAAGTGGTGCGGTAGGTTGTATTGCCCGCCAGACTTTCAAACTGACTATCGTCGCCGTTGTTCCAGCCGCCTACAGAGATCATCACTTTTACGCCATTGGCATGTGCATTTGAAACAAGGCTTTGCAATTTCGATGGATTGTCTAAGGCCTGTAAACCACCGGTAGCGGTGGGTAATATAAAGGCATAATTAATATGGGTGAGCTTGGAGTATTGTACTGTGCTAACATCGCCGGTCCATGAAGGCATGTAACCTACTACTTTGAACTGGGCAGATGCGCGTTGTAAGGAGGCAAATGATAATAACAGCAGGAAAATTTTTCCTGATAAAATTTTTTTCATGATGATTGGTTTTATTTAAAAGCCCGAAAGTTGGATAAGTCCGAAAGTCGTCCCGATCGCGATCGGGACGGAAGTCTGAAAGAAATACATAAACAGAACAATTCTTTCGGACTTTCCGTCTTCCGGTCTTTTCTGACTTATTTAATGAACTCTTTTACAATTTTTGTTTGATTCTTTGTAAATACCAGTGTGTATACGCCTGGCGCCAGTGACGATACATCGATGCGGTTGGTAGCAGCGCGGGCACTGATCACCTGTTTACCGGTGAGGTCATATACGCGTATGAGGCCGCCGGCAAGCGATTCGCCGCTTACTATATTCAATTGTTCCCGTACAGGATTTGGATAAATAGTAAATGGTTTGTCGCTTATGGAGTTATTGATGAGCGTGTTCACCATATCGGTGGTTGCTGCTCTTGCTGAGGACAATGGTGTAATACGGATCCAGTTCAGGTTCCAGCCGCCGGCTACTGCATATATTCCGGGCGTGTAAGTTCCTGCCGTAACGTTTACAGTATGCGAAATGGTTGTCCAGTTTTGCCAGCCGCCGGTAGAAGGTACATCCAGCTGTCCTAATACAATAGAACCGGCATTCAGGTCAGCAGATAATTTACCGCCGCCGCTTAAGCTGGCAACACGGTATTCGATTTTGTATTGACCGGTGGTGGGGAAAACGATCGGGCTATAAGCCATCCAGTCGCCTGCATCTATGTAGCCTACATCCTGACCGCCGCCATCATCGGTGGTGGTTTCGGTTTGAATGCCCGACATGTTGCTGTAGCTTTCGGCCTGTATCAATGTACTGGTGCCGGTATTGGTGCCAATCACGATCGATGATACCTTATCATTCCATCCGTCGTCTACGAGGCAATCATCGTCTGCAGTTTTCACCAGTGTGCTACCGCCGAAATTGTCATCCCAATACAGCGTTGCTTTGTAACCGCTTTGCACTTTCAGCGAAGAAATATCATCGTTTGAAATGCCCAGGGTCTGTAACTGCGACAGTGTATAACTTCCTGCAGCAAGCGATACAGCAGTGCCTGCGTAATTGCAATCTTTATACACGGTTACCGGACCAGTTGGTGTACCACCTGCATCCTGGTATACGCGTACATAATCAACATACATGTTAGCGGGGAAGCCACTGTTGTCGATAGTGAAACCGGGCCAGTTGCCACCAACGGCCATATTCAGCAGAATGAAGAAGTTATTCTGGAATTCGCTGGTGCCGTTGATGCCGCCGCCGATATAAATTTCGTGGTATTTGGCTCCATCTACAAACCAGCGGATGTAGTTTGCATCCCATTCAATGCTGTAGATATGATAATCGGTAACTGTAACGGCCGTGCTGCCTCCGTACGAAGCATGCTGGTTGCTGGGATCTGACCAGTGTGCGGTACCGTAGTTAATGTTTTCGGCATTGATGTGCTCCATGATGTCTAATTCACCACATGAAGGCCAGCCAACAGAAGAAATATTATCGCCAAGCATCCAGAACGCAGGCCATATGCCCTGAAAGGCAGGCATTTTTATACGTGCTTCGATCTTTCCGTATTTCCACGATTTCTTTCCCTGTGTTTTCATACGCACAGAGGTGTAATTATAACCGCCATACGATTCCTGTTTGGCAGTGATCACCAGTTCTCCGTTTTGTACGCTGGCATTTTCAGCCCGATAATATTCCAGTTCGTTATTACCCCAGCCTCCGCTGCCATTGCCTGTTTCAAAAACCCAGTCGGAACTAATTCCGTTGGTAAATTCATCCTGCCAAACGAGTTGCCAGTTTTGTGAACGGGCATCTTTGAATGTTATGGTAAGCAACCATAGCAGTAAACAATTAGGTAAAAGCCTTTTCATAGAAAATAGTTTGGTGTTCAAAATAGATACAGTGATAAAAAGAACTACAATAGTTAAGCGCATAGAAGGATAACCCTCCTGTGCGGCTTAATCTGCAAGGGGAAGAATGTGAAAGGGCATTACATTACCATGCACCCGATGTAGGGCGGGTAATAGAAATTGTAAGGGGAAAAAAATGAAACCGGAAGGCGCAGTTACCAGGGAAGAAGGTAAAGGCCCACCATGTACCAGGGATGCTGCTTCAACTTATATTACTGCATGTATAAGTGATTATGCAAAGAAGGTGAAGGCAAAAATCACTCCAATTAAATACGATTCGCTAAATCGATATTAACATCAAAGCTATTAATCATTGTAAGAACGAAAAAGAGTAAAAATACTCGATAATTTGAATGCGGTTGTGCAGGAATCATACTGCTTAATATATTATAAGTAGCTATAATGGGTAAACGCAGTTATATAATAAAAATAAGTAAGGGGTAATTTTACCCAAACACCGCAGAAGAAAACTTCGCGCAAAGGCGTACGTCATTTATTTCACGAAGGCGCTAAGGCGCAAAGCTTTTTCTTAGTGCACCAATGCTGTGCGAGACTGCAAGTCCCGAAGAGCAGAGCGTTCTTATAGATCGCGAAGCGATCAACTTTGCGGCCTGGCGCCTTTGCGCGAGACTTTCTTTACTAAATGATATGTATTATTATTATACGGTCAGCAACAAATAAGTTTTTTATTTAAGATACAGCTTGCGACATGTACGTATAAACGATTATGTGGAAAAAATAAAATCGATTTTGTTATCAGGATAAAATAAGAGTTTATACTTTTGTATCAGCTTCTTCAAAATAATATTACTGCATTTAATTAACCTTCTTCAGTTGTTGCAGCAACCTTTTTCTGTATTGCCCTGCGGGCTGTTACAGGCTGTTAGCAATTATTTCATCCATGTTCATTTGTTATCCCTGAAATGCAAACCGGCATCGGGCTGTCTTTGTATTTCCATCATTAGCCGATAGTTGTCGGATTGCCATTTTATTTAATAACAACTAAACCTGTCCATTAAATTCATGCGAATGCTTGTGGGTAAAGTATGTGTGCAAGCACCTATTTTACCCGGGAAGTTGTTTGCACCGGATCGAAGGATGGGTTTCTGATTTCTTTTAAAACACCATTTATTCTTCATGAAAAAAAACGGTATGAAAGCGTTATCTACTCTTTTCAGCAGGCGCCGATGGCAACTGCTGCAATGCATCCACGTACTCATTAGTTTGTTGTTCTTTTCAGTTGGCCATGCGCAGGTAAGTCCTACGGTTACTGCCACCACTGCAAACCACACCAAACAGGTAATCGGTTATATTACCCAGTGGGATGCCTGGAAAGAAGTATCGGGCATTGTTCCCAAAGGCGGTTTTAACCATTTGAATGTCGACTACTCGCAATACACCATGCTGAACTTTTCGTTCTTTGGTGTAGCCAAAGATGGTACACTGCACAGTGGCGATTTTCGTAATAAAAACATATACCAGGTAGGGGCCGTTCAGGATCCTGCCCCGCTGGTAAATGAAGACATTTACAGCAGCTGGGATATGTATTTATTATATGGTGAGCTCGAAACCCTGTATTACATATCCGATGGCAGCTATGCATACTCGATCGGGTATCGCAACGAAGGCAGCGGATGGAAGAATGTAAACACAGGTAAAACCGGTTCATTTCCTTTATCAGTCCACAAGCAGGGTGGGGCGCCCGGTATTTTTGAACTGGCCCATTCGAAAGGTGTAAAGGTAATGGCATCTGTAGGCGGATGGAGCATGTGCAAACACTATCCCGAAGTGGCTGCCGATGCTACCAAAAGAGCAGCATTTGTAGCCAGCTGCCAGGAACTGATCGCTATGGGATTCGATGGTATCGACTTCGACTGGGAATATCCCAACGATCCCGGTATGAATATCGAGCACTACAGCACGGCAGATTTTAACAACTTTGCCACTTTGCTCGAACAGCTTCGCGCGGCCATTGGCAGCAGCAAACTGATCACAGCCTGCTTTTCGGCAGTGCCTTCAAAACTGGCGGGTTTTAACTGGACGCGCATGAACGCTGTGCTGAACTACATTGATATGATGACCTACGATTACAACGGCGGCTGGAGCAACAAAGCCGGTCACAATGCACCGTTGTACGATTATCCCGGTATGGAGTACACGGGATTTTCGCTGAATGGTACGCTGCAGGGATTGAAAACCATTGGCGTTAACCTCAGCAAGGTTACACTCGGCGCTCCCTTCTATGGCAGAGGCGTAGTTACAAGCGGCACTGCTGCTTTAAATGGCGCTACTACAAAACGTGCCGAAACTGTGCAACCCGATGGACCCATTCAAACCTGCGCGGATTTTACCAACTGGGCAAAAGACCTGTGGGATGGTACACCCTCGTACAGTTATATATTACAAAATACAGGCAGCGGATCGGGCTGGACGGAGTATTGGGATGATAATGCCAAAGTTCCCTATAAAGTAAAAGGCAATTATTTTTTGAGCTACGATAACGAAAGATCTATTGGTGAAAAAGCACAGTTTATAAAAGATAATGGTCTGGCTGGTGTAATTGTGTGGCAGGTGTTTGGCGATATGACCGATATGACCAGCAGCACCGTTGCAAAAGGCAAATTGATTTATTGCCCCAATACCAAAGAATTGCTGGTAAATAAGATCAATGCCGTTTTTGCCAGTGGCAGCACAGGCAATACTGCGCCTAATGTATCTATTACCGCGCCGGCTAACAACGCATCATATACAGCGCCGGCCTCCATTACGCTTACAGCCTCTGCAACAGATGCCGACGGCACCATTAGCAAAGTAGAGTATTTCAATGGCAGCACCAGTTTGGGTTCGGTTACCACATCACCCTATACTTATAACTGGAGTAATGTACCAGCCGGCTCATACTCTATTACAGCTGTAGCAACCGATAACGGCGGCGCTACAAAAACATCTGCTGCTGTTGCGGTTACTGTAACCGGTAATACCGGCGGCAATACAGGTACAGGAAAAGTAATTGTAGGATACTGGCATAACTGGGGTTCAACCACTGCATCGCCACCCTACATTCGTTTACGCGATGTAAATTCAAAATACAATGTTATTCAGGTAGCTTTTGGTGTAAGCGGATCAGATTACGCTACCATCAGCTTTGCGCCTGAAAACGTTACACAGGCTGATTTCACTTCAGATATTCAAACACTGCAATCGCAGGGACGTAAAGTGCTGCTGTCGCTGGGCGGACAAAACGGTACCGTTGTTCTGTCAGACGCAACGAAAAAGCAGGCGTTTATCAGTTCTATGGAATCGCTGATAGATACGTATAACTTCGATGGTTTTGACCTTGACCTTGAAGGCGGTTTGTCTTTGCAGTTAGACAATGGCGATAATAACTTTATGAGCCCCACTACCGCTAAAGTAGTGAACCTGATCGCTGCGGTAAAAGAGATCATCAACTACCGCAAAGCAAAAGGTAAAGATTGCTGGCTCACCATGGCGCCCGAAACATACTATGTGCAAACAGCTTTCGGCGCTACCTATTCACCATTGGTGGGAGCATACCTGCCGCTCATATACGGCTTACGCAATGAACTTACCTTCATTCATCCCCAGTATTACAATACCGGTTCGGTAATGGGTATGGATAACAAAGTGTATTCACAGGCAACGCCCGATTTCATTGTAGCAATGTCTGAAATGCTGCTGGCCGGATTTCCTGTATCTGGTACCAGTCAAACCTTCCCCGCATTGCGCGAAGATCAGGTGGCATTTGGCTTACCTGCTGTTTCTTCTGCAGCTCCTTCGGGTGGTTACCTGGCGCCTGCCAGTGTAAAACAGGCGTTGAACTATCTTACCAAAGGAACATCGTTCGGCGGTTCTTATACGTTGCGTAAAGCAGGCGGTTACCCCGGTTTGCGTGGTATCATGACCTGGTCGATCAACTGGGATAAAACAAACGGCGATGAGTTTGCGAATAACTATTATGATTATTTCTTTGGAGGTACTAACCCCGGTAATACATTGCCGGTTGTAAATATTACTTCACCTGCCAATAACGCAACCTTTACAGCTCCTGCTTCTGTTAGCATCGCGGCTACTGCCACCGATGCCGATGGAACCATCAGCAAAGTTGAGTTTTATAATGGCAGCACGCTGTTGGGTACTGCAACGGCTTCACCCTATACCTTTACCTGGAGCAGTGTAGCAGCAGGTACTTATTCACTCACAGCCAAAGCAACCGATAACGCCGGTGGCGTTACGACTTCTTCTGTTGTAACTATTGTTGTTGGCAATGGTGGCGGTACCGGTTGTAGTGGTATTGCTGCCTGGAGCGCTACCGCAGTTTATACCGCTGGTATGCAGGTAGTATATAACAGTAAAATTTACGAAGCCAAATGGTGGACGCAGAATGAGCAACCCGATACACATATCGGAGATGGACAAGTGTGGAAGTACATCAGTGATTGCAGTGGCGGCGGCACTAACCAAAGCCCTGTTGTAACGCTTACTTCACCTGCTGCGAATGCAAGCTTTACAGCACCTGCAACGGTTACCATTACGGCCACTGCCAGTGATGCCGATGGTACTGTTGCAAAAGTTGAATTGTACAATGGCAGCACGCTTTTAACAACAATAACCAGTGCTCCTTACAGCTATAGCTGGAGCAGCGTAGCCGCAGGCTCTTATAGCATTACTGCAAAGGCTACCGACAACAGTGGTGCTGTAACTACTTCTTCTGCAGTAGCCATTTCGGTAACCACAAGCGGTGGCGGCGGAACCGGCAATTGCTCAGGCGTTGCTGAATACCAGCCGTATCCGAAGATTTACAACAAAGGCGATAAAGTAACATACAACGGCTATCTGTACATAAGTTTGTCGGATGCATTGTATAATGTAACACCTGGTACAGCCGACTGGTGGTGGCAGCCATTAGGTGCCTGCAGTGCAACTACCCTGGCCACTGTGGCAACCAACATCGCCTCTTCAGTAAGCGGTGCGTCTGTGGTGCCTAATCCGGTAAATGGTAATCAGGCACAGGTATTGAAATATGCTGAAGCCGGCGACCGGTTAAGCGTTGTGGTACAAAGTGTGAAAGGCCTTGCAGCGATTCGTAAGGAATTTGTAGCAACGTCTACCGGTGTAAACACCATTTCAATCGAAACAGCCAGTCTGTCGAAAGGTATCTGGATCGTTTATATTACAAATCGAAAAACAGGAAATGTGAGCACTACCCGGTTGGTTAAACTGTAACCACTGGTCGATGTGATGATGGACGACCTCACTCCAACCCCTCTCCTTCAGGAGAGGGGCCAGGGGTGAGGTTTTTATTTAAAACTGCCGTTATGTACATCTTTAATGAATTGAATAACGCCGGTCATAAAAGTTTTCTGGTCGTCCCACATACTGAAATGACTGCCATTGGCACAATATAAATAGCGCCCTTTTTGAACCAGTTTACTTTGCTCTTGCATGGCTTTCGGGTCCATGGTGTCGTATCTGGCGCCTACCATCAGTGTGGGAATTTTTATTTCTTTCAACCGGTTCATGATGTCCCAGTTCGCCAATCTTCCTGCAATACCAAACTCCGACGGGCCCTGCATCATTACATAAATTTCCTTCGATCTTTCGGTTGTATTTAAGTGCGTTAAACAACGAACAACCGGATCGGGCCATTCGGGTAACCGGCAAATATGCTGCTGATAAAATGCAGGCATTAATAATTCATCATAGCGTGGATTTTTGAAATCCTTTCTGGCTTCGATGCTTCTTATTTCTGCCAGTACTTTTGGATCTATTTGTTTGGCCAGTACATCATTCGCATATTTTCCATAGGCCGGGCAGCTTGCCATCATATTGGCTACGATCATGCCCTTCAGATTGGCCTGGTATTTCAATGCATATTCCATAGCCAGAATACCGCCCCATGAATTACCAAGGATATAAAAATTGGTTGAATCGGCGCCGATGGCCTTTCTTACCTGTTCCACTTCATCAACGTATCTTTCAATTGTCCACAGGCTACTGTCTTTCGGCTGTTCACTATAGGGAGCGCCCAGCTGATCGTATTCATAAAATTCAAAACCTTCTTTGGGGAAAAAGCTTTCGAAGCATTCCATGTATTCATGCCCGGCAGCAGGGCCGCCATGCAGTAACAGGATCTTTATTTGCGGGTTGTTTCCAAATCGTTTGGTCCAGACTTTGAATTCGCCTGCAGGTGTTTTGATCGGTATCATTTTAATGCCGGCCGATTGAACGCCGGTAGTATCTCCATAATCAAAATACTTTGATACAGGCATACTGCCATCGGTTGCAACAGCAGTTGATTTTACCAATGGTTGATTACAACCTGCCCATAAAATGAACAGGCATATGAGGGATGAAAAGGTTCTCATAATGTAGTTTTTTGATTTCAAAAGGTAATTAATTCCTGGCATATAGGTTGCAGTTTAAGGTTACCCCCATGCCCCGCAACGAAAATTGGTGTTTATCGTAGTGCGCATGAGAATGACGACATGCTGCGTTGAGCTCTTTGCAATTGATTTTTTACTCATAACCAGTTGCGTTTAGCTGTATGCAATTCGGATGTTGACTCCTGCAATTCGTTTTTAACCTGTGACGAATTGAGTTGAAGCTTCGACAAGTTGTTTTTATTCCATTGCAACGCGGGTTTTACCTGTTGCATATCGATTTTATCCCTTTCACCATGCGGGTTGGTGGTATGATCACGCATGACTTCAGGTATAACCAGCACGGTCAGAGCTTACTCCCGGCCGGTTGAAGCTGTAACTCCCTTTGCATTAACCTTAATTCAAATTGCGGTAACATCAACTCAGGTGGTGAAGGTTCAAACCCGGTTTGCGGAGAGCTGAATTCAATTTGTCGCCACTTGTATTCAGGTTGCGGAAGCTCAAACCCGCGATGCATAGATTCAAATACGGTGTGCCAGGGTTTCGGCTCAGATTGCAGTCGTATGTATTCGCTCTGTCAACACTAACACGCACACGGTGAGAGGATCAAATTGCGTTGCTGACATCAGACATCGCGTTGCAGGGGTGTGAACACGCGTTGCAGACATCAAAACACACGCAGGCAAGGGATAAAATAGCGTTGGGGTCATCTGATCCTGCATTGCGAATGCATCAACCTGCGGTGCAGGCATTAAAAACCCGTCAGGAGATGAAAATGCATTTCAGGCATCAGAACGCATGTAGTCAGGGCATTACTTCCCCTAACAGACCCTTTAAGCCAAAATTGTTAAAACAAGGTGCCTGTTTGCCTCTCCGGCTATTTTTTATTATTTTGTTGCCAAATTGACACTGAAAGCTACCCCTGCAAAACCCCTGGACCTGAAATGAAAAAAAAATTACTGCTGCTGATCCTATTTTCTTTTTCTATTCTATATTCTTCCGCACAATATGCAACAATGGGGAGTGGCACACTTAGAAATGAAATATGGTGGTTCGACTGGGCAGGGATAACAATAACGAATGGTGCTTCCAGAACTTTTAACACAACCGATGGATTAAAAGTAACCATTTCATTTTCGAATGTATCGTCATTGGTTCCGTTACCTGAGGTTATGAACACGTGGAATGGCGCTATTTTGCATTTGTTATACGATTTCACGGACCCTGCCGTTAAACCTGCTCTTCTTAGTACCAGTAATCCCGGGATCTGTAGCTTTACAATGAATATTTCAGCATCCCGTGCGGGCGTGCAGGTTCCTTTTGCATTCATTGGTGCTGATGCCGAAGCAAGTTTGCCCAGCGAAGTAACAACGCTGAAAACCAATGGAAGTAACTGGCAAACCATTACGCTTTTCAGGAATTCATCTCAAACAACTAATCCTTTAACGGGCTGCAACACACAAACGGTATCGATCACCGATACATATGCTAATGCACCCCAAACCGGTCAGAACCCGATTGTATGTACGAGTTCGGGAAGCGGATCGATGACCGTTGATGTAGCAATGAATCATACTGTGTTTGGTGGAATGGCGGTTGCATTCGGGATAATGGCCCCTATTGACCGGGGCGATTTGCCAACAACGTACGGAACAGCCCAACACCTGCTTGGTTTCAATATAAATAATGGTTGTAACTATTTAGCACCGCTGCCTTCGATTAGCCCGGTGCAATCACTTTACCTGGGCGCCGTGCCGGGCGATGCAGACGGATACCAGACAACAAATGATAATGCCACGGGCGTTGATGAAGAGTGCATAAGCAACTTTCCCGCATATACTAATGGGTCCGGTACGTATAGTTTACAGATACCGCTGGTGAATACAACCGGAAGCAACGCTTATTTATCGGGGTGGTTCGATTACAACAGAAATGGCGTATTTGATATTGGTGAAAATGCAACCGCCATAATTTCGAATAATGCAACAACTGCCACCTTAACGTGGACCGGTCTGCCTGCTTATTTGCCGGTGGGAACAGCAACCGGTTATGGATTCAGGTTCAGGTTGTCGTCTGACCAGGCGAGCGTTCAAAGCGCCGCCGGCAATGCACCGGATGGCGAGGTAGAAGATTATTTTGTAGCGTCTGCTGTATTATGTGCTCCTATAACGGTTGCAACTATTGCCGATACATCAATTTGTCCGGGCAAGTCTGTTCAATTAACTACAACCGGCACCGGCGCCACGCAGTACAACTGGAATACCAGTAGTTATCTTGATAATGGTAATATAGCCAGTCCGGTCGCCACACCGGCGGTTACAACAAAATACATTGTTACAGGTTCTACGCCACAGGCCTGTGAAGCAAAGGATACGATAACAGTTTCCGTTCTGCCATTACCGTTTGTCAGCGTTACACCTGATGTAACAATATGTTTGGGAAGAGACGCTTACTTTTATGCAGTTGCTCCCGACGCGGTTTCTTATAACTGGTCGCCCCAAACCGGCCTTGCTGATCCAACCAGCAATTATCCAAAGGCTGTCCCCACTGTCACTACTAAGTACGTAGTAGTAGTTCAGGGAAGCAATGGATGCTTTAATAAGGATAGTGTAAATGTAATTGTTCTTCCTGCTCCCGTATTTGCCGTTAACCCGGTGCAGCCGGTTTGTGAAAAGCAATCGGTAGTGCTGAGCGCATCAGGCGGTGATGACTATGTTTGGGCGGCAGGCGACAATAGTATTGTGGGTAACACAGCTTCTGTAACGGTGCAACCCAATGCAACGCAGAATTATCGGGTGAAGATCATAAATAATAGCTGTATGATGGGTACGATATTAACCGTACCGGTTACAGTGAATCAATTGCCGGTTATCAATACTTCGAATGATGTAAACGTATGTTCGGGTGCTACCACGCAGTTGTCGGCTGTTGCTGCCAACGCGGTTTCGTATGCATGGTCGCCTCAAACCGGCCTTGATAATGCAGCCATCAGCAATCCAACCGCCGTTCCCACTACTAATACTGAATATGTAGTATTGGTTCAGGGAAGTAACGGATGTTTTAATAAAGATTCTGTAAAGGTTTCTGTTAATCCCTTACCGGTCATTAACATTACAAATGATGTAACCATATGTTCCGGAAAGAACACGCAGCTGTCTGCAACATCTGCCGGGGCCCTTTCGTATAGCTGGACGCCTCAAACCGGTCTTGATAATTCAGCCATCAGTAATCCAACGGCTACTCCTGCAACCGACACCAAATATGTAGTACTGGTTGAAGACGGCAATGGATGTTTTAATAAGGATAGTGTAAACGTAATGGTTCATCCTACTCCTGTATTTGCTGTTAATTCAGTACAGCCGGTTTGCGTAAAGCAACCGGTACTATTGAGTGCATCGGGCGGTGATGACTATACCTGGTTGGCAAGCGACAATAGTGTTGTTGGCAACGCTGCTTCTGTAACCGTGCAACCCGATGTAACGCAGGATTATCGTGTGAAGATCAAAGATAATATCTGCCAGATGAGTTCCACATTGACTGTGCCCGTTACTGTAAAACAATTACCGGTCATCAGCATTTCGAATGATGTAACTATATGCGCCGGAAAAAACACGCAGCTGAATGCAACTGCTCCCGGGGCCGTATCGTATGCCTGGTCGCCTCAAACGGGTCTTGATAATTCAGCCATCGGCAATCCAACGGCTGCTCCTGTAGCCAACACCAAATATGTAGTATTGGTTGAAGGAAGCAATGGATGCTTTAATAAGGATAGTGTAAATGTATTGGTTCACGCCTCGCCTGTATTTGCAGTTGACCAGGTGCAGCCGCTTTGCGGAAAGCAATCAGTACTGTTAAGTGCGTCGGGCGGTGATAACTATACCTGGTTTGCAAAAGACAATAGTGTTGTGGGTAACACTGCTTCTGTAACGGTACAACCCGATTCAACGCAGGATTATCGTGTGCAGATTGAAGACAATACCTGCCAGCTGACTTCAACATTGACCGTGCCGGTTACCGTGAATGAATTGCCTGAACCTGCTATTACAAAAAGCAATGATATTGATTGTTCTCACAACAATGCGGTTCTTCATGCAAGTGGTGGCGCCGGTTATACATGGGATGCTGCGGCGGGTATAACCGATTTTTCTTCTCCTGATCCTGTTGTTAATCCTTTAAAAACTACTACTTATTATGTAAAGGTTACCGGCAGTAATGGCTGTACTGTTAAAGATTCAGTTACTGTTGCGGTGGATATAACCAAAGCAATAGGCACGTACCCC
Source organism: Niastella sp. sgz303648 (assembly GCF_059587045.1). Classification (NCBI taxonomy): domain Bacteria; kingdom Pseudomonadati; phylum Bacteroidota; class Chitinophagia; order Chitinophagales; family Chitinophagaceae; genus Niastella; species Niastella sp. sgz303648. Next base: position 544,078 of record NZ_JCAPSW010000002.1, read on the forward strand.
GTACCTTCGGCATTTACACCGAATAACGATGGAAAAAATGATTGTTTCGGTTTGAAATCCTGGGGTGGTACTACAAGTTTGCAATTCGACATTTTTAACAGATGGGGGCAGCGGGTGTTTTCGGGTAGCAATGCCAGCCAATGCTGGGATGGAACCTTTAACGGAATTCAGCAACCATCCGGCGGATATGTTTACCAGATAAAAGCAACAACCGTTTGCGGAACCGTATCCCGTAAAGGAATTGTAATGCTGATCAGATAAAGTGCCACGGATTCAGATTCTCTGCTTTCAACCAACAACTGTCCTTTCATGATCAAAAAAATAGTCATTTGGTTTAGCCTGGCTGCATTCCTGTTAATTGTTATTCTGCTAGTTAATACTTTTCGAGCAAAGCCCTGGCCGGTAAAAAACACAAACACAACGCTACAACCTTTGCCCGATTCGGCCATACAACATATGAGCCGGGCAGTTCAGTTACCAACCATTTCTATAAGTGAAACAGCTCCTGTAGATACCGCCGCATTTGCAAAATTTGGTTTTTTTATTGAACAATCTTATCCGCTGGTTCACCGGCATCTTACCAAAACAGTCATTAATCAGTTTTCATATGTTTTTGAATGGAAAGGACAACATGCTGAAAAGCCGCCGGTTATTCTCATGGGGCATTATGATGTAGTGCCAGTAGAAGCCGGTGCCGTAAGTCAGTGGAAGCAACCGCCATTCAGTGGAGCTGTTAAGGATAGCTGTATCTGGGGGCGTGGTTCGCTCGATGATAAGTGTGGTGTGATTTCGATACTCGAAGCAGCAGAAGCTATGTTGCGGAAGGGGTTTGTACCTGACCGTACTATTTATCTTTGTTTTGGACATGATGAAGAGATACGCGGCCGCAATGCTATGGATGTAGTACAATACCTGCAGCAAAAAAATGTACATGCCGAAATGGTGCTTGATGAAGGTGGAGCAATTACCGAACAAAAAGCAAAAGAAATTAATCGTCCGATTGCGGCTATAGGAGTGGCTGAAAAAGGATATGCTTCCTTTGAGCTATCTGTACAAAAAGAAGGAAGCCATTCTTCGATGCCGGATAAAGAAACTGCAATAGATATACTTGCTGTTGCATTATGCAACTTAAGAAGCCATACGCCGCCTGCAACCATTACGCCACCGGTAAGGGAATTTTTAGGCCGTATCAGTTCTTCTTCCAATAATTTCTTTCACCGGCTCGCAGGCGCCAATATGTGGTTGTTTGAAGGGGTTTCAAAAAGAGTGCTCTCTTTACAATCCGAAGGCAGCGCTATGATACATACAACCATTGTTCCCGTTATTATCGAAAGCGGTGTTAAAGAGAATGTAATACCAACAAATGCAAAAGCAATAATAAACACCAGGATTCTTCCCGGTGAAACAAGTCAAACGGTAGCCGATTTTATTCGCAATGCGATTCACGACAACAGAGTAAAAATTAAAAAGATCAGCAAATTGGGTTCAGAACCTTCGTCAATTACCAGTACCTCATCGGCTGCTTTTAAAAGAGTTGAAAGTGCTGTTTGTAAGATCATTCCCAATGTTATACCTACTCCTTATTTAAATATAGGAGCTACCGATTCAAGGCATTACCGGAAAATATCAAACGGTGTAGTGAATTTTTTACCCATGACCGACGGTAAGGGAATTCATGGCATCGATGAAAGATTGCCGCTGCGCGATTTGCAGCGGAGTATTAATTTCTATATGACCATTATTGAAGAGAGCAATAAGGAATTCAGGTGATACGGATAAGGAATTGGGTCATGATGCATCGTCTGTTGCTCATTGCTTTAGCTCCTCTTGTTCCTTGTCGCGTGTATCCTGGGCTTTAACCAGCCACGTTATCAATGCACCAAACAAAGCGATGATGGCAAATGACCAGCGCAGGTTAAATTGTTCTGCTATAAAGCCAACCATCGGGGGCACAATCAGAAAACCAAAATAACCGATGGTAGATACACCGGCAATGGCGGGGCCGCCACTCATATGTTTTACTTTGCCTGCCATGCTGAACACCATTGGCACCACACACGATACACCAAAGCCAGTCATCATAAAACCCAAACCGGCGGTAATAGTATAGGGCAGAAGGGAAGCTAATAATAAACCGATGCATATAAACAGGCCGCTGTATTTGAGCATGGCTTTAATGCCGATGCTATTGGCCAGCCTGTCGCCGGTAAACCGGCCCAACGTCATAGAAACCATGTACACGACAAAACCGGCAGTAGCCATTTCTTTCGATGCATGTACCGCTTTTTTCAGGTAAATGGCGCTCCAGTCGTACATAGTGCCTTCGCAGGCCATCGAGGCAAAACAAATGAAACCCAATTTCAGCAAAGCTTTGTCGGGCAAACGAAATGCTTTTTTTTGTACGCGTTCGTGTGGTTTTGGACGTTGGTGTACAGTATTTTTGAAGAACAATGCGCAAAGGGTGGTCAAAAAAATAGCCGCTGCCAGAAAGTGCCACGAAGGTGCAATGCTCAGTGACACGGCCACCAAACCCACGCCCGCTGCCAAAAAACCTGCTACGCTCCATATACCATGAAATGTGGCAATGATCGAACGGTTGTACAAAGCCTGTACACCGATCGACTGTGCATTGGCCGAAATGTTGAACAGGTTACGCGATGATCCGAAGAAGAATAATAACACTACCAGTTGCCAGGTGTGTTCAACAAAACCAACCATACACAACATGATATTAAACAGTACGGCCCCCGTCATCATAATATAGCGGCTGCTGAAGCGTCTTAATAAAGAACCGGTAACCGGTAAGGTGCACATCATGCCGGCCGGCATAGCAAATAATACGGCGCCCAGTTGTGCTTCGTTTAAATGAAGATTTTGCTGAATGGTAGGAATGCGCGAGGCCCATGATGAAAATCCAAATCCTGAAACAAAAAAGAAAACAGCAGTAGCTATACGAGCCTTAAGAGCACTATCCATGGTAATGATTCGCTTATAAATATTTATGGGTTAAGCTAATTGTTACCTGTTACCGGTTTCCGGGTTTCCCGGTAACCGGCAACTGGCAACCGGCAACCGTATTACTCAGGCAGTTGCGGCAGCTATCGATTTGCGATTGTATATAACCTGCTTACGATAACCAGTGGGGCTAATGCCTTTGTATTTTTTAAAGATGCGGTTTAAATGGCTTTCGTCGGTGAAGTTTAATTCAAAGGCAATTTCGTTAATGCGCATATCGCTGTGCAGTAATCTTGTTTCAACCAGCTTTAGTTTGTGGCTGGTAATGTATTGCTGCAATGATTCTCCGGTATGCTTTTTAAAATATTCGCTAAGATAGTTTACAGATATCTGAAAAGTGGTTGCAATTTGTTCGGCTTTTAACAGCTCGGGTTTATATATATTGGCCTGCACATAATGAATGATTTTCAACGTAGTTTCATCGTTATTGGCATCAACCTGAATGCTGTTGGGGAGATTGATGTAAATGTTGCGGGCTACAATAGAAATAAGGGTGCTAATGATCTGGTGTACGATCTCCTGGTGATAAGGTTCTTTATTGATGTGCTCTTTTATAATTCCTTCTATCAACGCTTTTACCAGCACCCGGTCGCTCATGCCTTTTAAAATACAACCGGGCGAATGCGTGGTATTATGAAATATAAACTCCAGTTTTTTTATCCATTCGTTTTGTCCGTGTTGTTCATTTTGCGATCTGAAATAAATATCGTTGAACCGGATAACGAAAAATTTGGTAGTGGTTTTAACTGTGAGTTTATGAAAGTCCTGCGGCGTGAGTAAAAACAGATTCTCCTTTTTGTATTCGAACTTGTTTTTGTTGATGCAGTGCGTACCGGTACCATCAATAATATATACCAGCTCAAAGAAGTTATGTTTGTGAGTTGGTTTAAGGCATTCGTCTGTTTCTTTATACACTATTTCAAAAGGCTGATGCAGGTTCTCGGTATTCATGCCTGTAAAAATACTGAATAAACCTGCAATTGTACAAACAAAATGGGTAGTTGATCATCATGGCAAAAGTTTAGCAATTAAAAATCAATTAAAACAAAAAGGCGGCGCCAATCTTTGTTTTTTATAAATGTTTGTTTGAATTTTATAATGCCGTAGTTATGAAGCAACCTACCTTTGCTGTGAAGCATTGAGGAACAGATTCACGCTATTTTATTGGGGGATTTGCAAAGCATTAACGACGGTACTTGTAATTGTACAGAATAAACCCAAAATTGTACAAGGGAATATTCGGTATAGCCCCGCAACTTTACATCTCTAACGTGAACATATGCATCAAGGTAAAGCCTGAGCGATAAGGACCAGCTCAACAGGAATCAGGCTACATGATTATTTCTGCAAACGAAATGCTGCCATTAAAATAAGATTAAAAAGATAAGCACGAACCATCTGAAAAGGAAGGACTGCTTCATTGTTAACGCTCAATTAACAAGGTGACCATGCTCTTATTCGAAAAGGAAAAAGAATCAACAGCTGTTACTTACAGAACCACAAGTTACAGATCGGCGACACCCATTATCACTATCATAGTATTGATATTGTTTATGTGCCAGGCGCCGGCCATAGCCCAGGAACCGCGCCCCCTGCTGCTTTCAGAAGCTATTAGTACAGGGCTTAATAAATACCAGAGTATTCAGGCAAAACGCAATTACCTCGGTGCTTCTACGGCGCTTGTTCAAAATACCCGTAATGAATATTTGCCTAATGTAATTGCATCGGTACAACAGGATTATGGCACCATCAACGGCCAGTACGGACCGGTTAGCGGTTTTGGCGGCCTGGGCGTTGCCTCGTCGGGACCCGTAAGCAGTTCGCAGAACTGGAATGCCGCATTCGGCTCATTGTATGTAGTGAATACCAACTGGGAGTTTTTCACTTTCGGGCGTCTGCATTCAAAAATTACGCTGGCCAATGCGCAGGTGCAAAAAGATTCAGCCGATCTGTTACAGGAACAGTTTGTGCACAGTGTAAAAATTTCCGGCGCTTACCTCACCCTGCTTACAGCCCAAAAACTGGTGCAGAATGCACAGGCCAATCTCGACAGGGCCATGTCGGTACAACAGGTAGTAGCTGCACGTACCCGTAGCGGTTTAAATGCAGGGGTTGATTCTTCTATCGCCAATGCCGAAGTAAGTCGTGCAAGACTGTCATTGATCGATGCCCGCAATGCCGAATTGCAAATACGCAACCAGCTGGCGCAGTTACTGAATGTAACGCCGGTGGCATTTAGTTTAGACACTACTTTCTTCAACAACATTCCGTCGCAGGTAAATACCACTGTTGCGGTTGCCCAAAATCCGCAGGTGAAATTTTATCAAACACGCATCAATCAAAGTGATGTGGCTACGGCTTATCTTAAGAAAAGCATTTTACCCGGAGTGAATTTGTTCGGCATATTTCAAACCCGCGGTTCGGGTTTTGACTATAATTACTCACCCGTTACAGATGGTAAATATTCAGGAAGTTATTTAGATGGTGCTAAACCCACCCGCAGCAATTACCTGGCAGGTGTGACCATTGCCTGGAACATCATGAGCATTGCTAAAATTAAACAACAGGTAAAGGCACAGCAACTGGTGACCGAAGGATTACGAAATGAATATGATCAGGTAACCACACAGCTGCAGGACCAGCTAATATTGGCCGATCAGCGTATCGACAACAGTCTGCAAAGTGTGCACGAGGTACCGCAACAATACAAAGCGGCCGCCGATGCCTGGGTGCAAAAAAGTGTATTGTATAAAAACGGATTGACCAATATAGTAGACCTGCAGCAGGCGCTGTATGCATTGAACAGGGCCGAAACCGACAGAAGCGTAGCTTATATCAATGTATGGCAGGCCCTGTTGCTGAAAGCCGCTGCCTCGGGTGATTTTGATTTGTTTGTGAAGCAGGTGAAGTAGGTCAATGGTCAATGGGCAATGGTCAATAGGCAATGGGCAACAGGCAATAGGCAATGTTTTCAGCGTTTTGCGTTACGCGTTGAGCGTTCCGTGTTACGCATTCGGCGTTTTGCGTTCAGCGTTTTGCGTTTAGCGTTCAGCATTTAAATAGTTTATTTTATGAATCTTATCAGATTAGCTTTACGAAAACCGATAACGATACTGGTACTGGTAGCGGGATTGTTCTTTTTTGGTGTAAATGCCGTGCGTAATATCAAAATAGATATTTTCCCTTCGCTCGATCTGCCGGTTATTTATATCTCACACCCGTTTGGTGGTTATACCCCCACTCAAATGGAGGCGTTCTTTGGCAAAGCATACGTGAACCTGTTATTATATGTATCCGGCGTAAAAAGCATTGAAACAAAAAATATACAGGGACTAACGTTAATGAAGCTTAGCTTTTATCCAGGCACCAATATGGCGCAGGCTGCTGCAGAAGTAAGCGCTTATTGTAACAGGGCACAGGCCATCTTTCCACCGGGTTCGCAACCGCCGTTCATCATGCGGTTCGATGCCAGTACATTACCGGTTGGACAGCTGGTATTGACCAGCCCCACGCGCTCAAACAACGAACTGCTCGACCTGGCCAACGTGTATGTGCGGTCGTCATTTACAGCTATTCCCGGTCTGGTGTCGCCTGCTCCCTTTGGCGGTAACGTACGTACCGTAGTTATAAAAGCCGATCCCGAATTAATGCGTGCGCATAACCTTACACCCGATCAGCTGGTACAGGCTATTCGTATAAACAATCAAACCTCGCCATCGGGTAATGTGCGCATCGACGACAAAAATTATATTACGCCTACCAACACCACTATAAAAACAATAAAAGATTTTGAAAATATACCGTTGTTCAAAGGCGGGGTGCAAAACCTGTATCTGCGTGATGTGGCTACGGTAGAAGATGGCGCCGATATTACCAGCAGCTATGCATTGGTAAATGGAAAAAGATCGGTTTACATGCCTATCACCAAAAGCGCCGACGCCAGTACCTGGGAAGTGGTGCAGAACCTGAAAAAAGCATTGCCGCGTTTTCAGGCCCAGTTGCCCGATGATGTAAAGCTGTCGTATGAATTTGATCAAAGCGTATATGTTATCAATTCCGTTAAAAGTTTAATAAGCGAAGGCGTTATTGGCGCTATTCTTACCGGGTTAATGGTGTTGTTGTTTTTACGTGATCCTAGAGGCGCGCTGATTGTAATACTCACCATTCCCACATCAATTATTTCAGGTGTATTGTTTTTATCGTTGTTTCATCAAACCATCAACATCATGACGTTAAGCGGTTTGTCGCTCGCCATTGGTATACTGGTCGATGAAAGTACGGTAACCATTGAAAATATACACCAGCATTTTGCCATGGGCAAATCCAAAGCCATGGCCATATGGGACGCGTGTAAGGAAATAGCTTTTCCCAAATTGCTTATTCTGCTTTGTATACTGGCGGTTTTTGCGCCTGCCTTTACCATGAAGGGTATACCGGGCTCCCTGTTTTTGCCCCTGGCGCTGGCCATCGCTTTTTCAATGATCATTTCATACCTGCTGGCGCAAACATTTGTGCCAATATTGGCCAACTGGATCATGAAAGCGCATCACAAAAAAAATGAGGGGGTAAATACTGCCGGCGTTGCAACCGGCCCCGGTCAGGATACCTGGGACCAAAAGAAAATGCTGCTGCAGAACCCCGATAATAATAAAACCGGTTTTGAAAAACTGCGTGCAAGGTTCCTGCGGTTTTTAGACAGAATAATGCCTTATCGCAAACCGTTGGTGATAGCTTATATAGTATTGGTGAGCGGCGCTGCTGTTTTATTGTTATCGAATATCGGTCGCGATGTATTGCCACGCACCAATTCAGGACAGTTTCAGGTACGGTTACGCGCACCCGAGGGCACCCGTATCGAGCGCACCGAAGGCATGATGATCAAAACGCTCGATGCCCTCGATGAACTGGTGGGTAAAAAGAATATTGCTGTTACTTCGGCTTTTATTGGTCAGCACCCGGGTTTGTTTAGCACCAGCCCCATTTACCTGTTCATGAGCGGCCCGCAGGAAGCTATTTTACAGGTACAGCTGGCCGAAGATTATAAAACAGATATCGACGATCTGAAAGAAAAGATCAGGCAGAAGATCAAAACCATTATGCCCGATGTGAAGCTGTCGTTTGAGCCCATTCAGTTAACAGATAAAATTTTAAGTCAGGGTTCGCCTACGCCTATTGAAATACGGGTATCGGGCAGAAACAAAAAACTGAATGAAGAATTTGCCGGAAAGGTAATAGACAAGCTGAAACAAATTCCTTATCTGCGTGATGTGCAACTGGGGCAGTCGACCAAATATCCTGCGATCAATATCAATATCGACAGAACAAGAGCGGCACAGCTGGGTGTTGATGTTTCAGATATATCGCGTTCGCTCATTACTTCTACTTCATCATCGCGCTACACCGAAAAAAATATCTGGGTTGATGAAAAATCGAACCTCGCGTACAGCGTACAGGTGGTGGTGCCCGAAAACAAAATGACGAGCGTTGGTAATATTGGCGAAATACCGGTATTGAGCAATTCACCGCGCCCCGTATTAAGTGATGTGGCCACCATACAACCCGATATTACCTATGGCGAAAACGACAATGTGGGAGCGCTGCCCATGCTTACGGTTACAGCCAATTTACATAAAACCGATCTGGGTACAGCCACCCGCGATATACAAAAAGCGCTTCAGTCGATCGGCGAATTACCGCGCGGCTTAAGCATCGAGTCGAAAGGATTGAGTGAAGTATTGACTGATACGCTTGATAGTTTACAGGGCGGATTAGTGGTTGCCATTGTAGTGATCTTTTTAATGCTGGCTGCCAATTTTCAGTCGTTTAAAGTATCGACGGTGATACTGGCTACCATACCGGCAGTGGTATTGGGCTCGCTGGTTATGTTACTGTTAACCGGTTCAACGCTTAACCTGCAATCGTATATGGGTATTATCATGTCGGTTGGGGTATCGATCGCCAACTCGGTTTTACTTATTACCAATGCCGAGCACCTGCGCATGCATAATGGCAATGCCCGCGAGTCGGCAAAGGAAGCCGCAGCTTTGCGGTTACGGCCGATATTGATGACCACCATTGCCATGGTGGCCGGTATGATACCCATGGCTTCGGGTTTAGGCGAAGGGGGAGATCAGGCATCGCCGTTAGGCCGTGCAGTGATCGGCGGATTGATCGCTTCTACCTTTGCGGCCCTGTTTATTTTGCCGATGGTATTTACCTGGATGCAAGGCAAAGCATCTACCCAGTCGGTTTCGCTCGACCCCGAGGATAAGGAAAGTAAATTTTATCAGGAACCGGCAACCGTACAAAGTCAATCGGCAAATGGTAACCGGGATGCGGAAGCCGTTGCATGGGAAAAGCAAAACCCCGGCATGAAAAACTAAGCAATAATTAATTTTGTATCGAATCACAGAAAACAGCCTATATGCAATTGAGAAATTTAATTCATAAAACAATGAGCGGCATTGTAAACAGCCGGCTTATGATAGCCGGGGCAGCGCTTGCTGTTATTTTGCAAAGCTGCAGTTCATCAAATGGCGAAACTACCGGTAATAAAATAGCTGCTTCGGTTGTAACAGCAACAGAAGTGGTTTCCCTGCAAAAAGGCAGGTTGTCGTCTTCATTGCAGATCCCCGGCGAACTGATCGCATTTCAGCAGGTTGATTTGTATGCCAAGGAGAACAGCTTTGTAAAAAAATTATATGTTGATGTTGGCTCTGAAGTAAAAGCCGGGCAATTACTGGCCTTCATGGAAGCGCCCGAGCTGAACTCGCAGGTTACGGCAGCACAGTCGAGATTGAAATCTGCAGAGGCCATCTATGTAGCAAGCAAATCGAATTACGACCGCCTGCTCGAAACCAGCAAAACGCCCGGTACCATTTCGCAAAACGATCTTGACCAGGCGCTGGCTAAAAAGAATTCTGATTATGCGCAATGGGATGCGGCAAAGGCTACTTACAACGAAATCATCGACAGAAAAAATTACCTTGAAATAAGGGCTCCGTTCAATGGCGTTATCACCACGCGTAATGCCAATCCCGGCGCGTATGTAGGACCTTCGGGCAAGGGCTCAGAATTTCCGTTGTTCACTTTGCAGGAACAAAAGAAACTGCGTTTGGTAATTTTTGTTCCCGAAGCATATACCGGTTATCTGAATCAGCAGGATAAGGTGAATTTTAATGTGAATGCATTTCCGAACCAACCATTTACCGCACAGGTAAAAAGGCTGGCCGGTGCGCTGGATAACCGTCTTCGTTCGCAACGGATAGAAATGGATGTTACGAATGAGAACAAAAAATTGTTACCGGGCATGGTAGCCAATGTGCAGATTCCTTTATCAACGAAAGACAGCACCTGGATTGTTCCCAAAACCGCCGTGGTAAGTTCGCAGGAAAGAGTTTTTGTGGTAAGGGTGGTGAATGGCAAGGCAGAATGGGTAGATGTAAAAAAAGGACGTGAAACCGATGGTAAATTGGAGGTGTACGGTGATCTTTCAACCGGCGATAATATTGTAAAACAGGCGAGTGAAGAAGTGCGGAACGGATCTTCAATAGTAATAAAGGAAGCAGCAGGTAAGTAGTACGTTGTAAGTAGTAAGTAATAAGTCCGATATGTTATCAACCGAAATTAAAATAAAATACATTGGCGGGCCTACCGCATTGTTTGAAGTGGGTGGTTTGCGTTTTTTAACCGATCCTACTTTTGATGCCAAAGGATCTGAATACAAAACAAACATATATACGCTGCGTAAGTTAGCAGATCCAACTATCGATACCGGTCATATTGGAAATATCGACTTTGTATTACTCAGTCACGATCATCACTTCGATAACCTCGATAATGAAGGCAGGCATTTACTGGCAAAGGCAGATACGGTATATACCACCATTGCAGGCGCTGAACGGTTAGGAGGTAATGCGGTAGGATTGGCAAACTGGCAAACTATTGAGATAGCGGCAAAAGACGGACGTATATTAACAATAACCGGTACGCCCTGCCGGCATGGGCCGGTTAATGGAGACCGTGGGCCGGTTACCGGATTTGTTTTACAATGGAAAAATGAAAATACCGGGGCTGTATACATTACCGGCGACACTGTTTGGTATGAAGGGGTAGAAGCCGTTGGCCGCCGTTTCGATATTGGCACTGTTGTGCTGTTTTTAGGCGCGGCTGTTGTAAATGCAGTAGGTCCTGATCATTTAACCATGACGGTTGAGGAGGGTGTAAAAGCAGCGCAATATTTCAGCAATGCGCAGATTGTGCCTTTGCATTTTGAAGGATGGGAACATTTTACAGAATCCATCCCCGAAATAGAAAGCGCCTTTGAAAAAGCGGGCTTATTGCACCGGCTGCAATGGGCGGCTTCGTGAAGCAGAAAACCCACAGAACATATGTGCATTTGTTTTCATGCGATTTTTTCAATAATAATTCTTACTTTAAATTTTTATTGAAAAGAATCGCTATGAAAGAAAAAAAATTGCTTCTTGGTTTGATGTGTATTACGGGTGCTGTATTAGCTGCTATTAAACTTACCAAACTCTTATTAACGCACGAACAATCAGGAGTATCCCAATATATTTTTGCGATTATAATTACTCTTATATGTGCCTTTAGTTTTTTCAGGCAGTATAAAAGGGAGAAAGATGCCAGTCATTAATGAGCGCGAATGGTCAATCGTGAATATTCACCATTGACCATTCACCATTGACCATTCACCATTCACGATTTAATCCTCTCTTTCAACTGTTTCAGAAATTCTATATTGTCATCATCCATATTGGCGCCGTAACCGCTTACCAGAATGCCTAACCGGCCGTTGGGCGCTTCAATGCCATATACCACCGCCTCATCGGCGGGATCGGAAGGTCCTTCAAAGCGGTACAGTTCTTTTATTTCAAAATCGTCGTGTTTGAATTGTTCGTTCGAACCTTCACAGATCAGCTGGTTATTGCGAATATTGAAGTCATATTTATATCCCCGCTTTTTCAGATCCTGAACAGCTTCGGTTATGGTATCGTAGGAATACATGGTAGTGTAGTTTTGTTGAATGTATTAATTCGGTTGCCATAAATCGGCATATTGTTCGGGATGCCGTTTGAATTGCGCCAGCACATACGGACATAAGGGGATTACCTTCAATCCGTTTTCGCGTGCATATGCTACCATTGTTTCAAGCAATTTTTTAGCCAAACCTTTTCCTTCGGCTTTGGCCACCACTTCGGTATGATAAACGGTCAGGTGGTTGTGTGCTATGCTGATAGCCATTTCGCCCAATTGTTCTTCTCCATCCAGCATATAAAAACCACCTTTCCCGTTTTCATCGAGCTTTAATGTCACATCATCCATATATTATTGCTTTAAAGCAAAGATAAATTCATTCACCTGATTAATTTCATCCTGGCTGATGGTATGCCCCATGTTTTTATAGATCTTCTTTGTAACATCGGCATTCATTTTTAGTAATATATCTTCGGTGGCAATTACTCTTTCAACCGGTACATGCGGATCAGGATCGCTGGTACCGATAAATACCGGTGTTGCCGAAAAATCACCTTTGTAATTTTCATTGTATATTTTATCGCCGATCAAACCGCCTGTAAAGGCTACCACACCACCATACTTTGTTGCATTGCGGGTAACATACTCCAGTGTTAAACACGCTCCCTGCGAAAAGCCCAGCCAATAAATATTTTCTTCGGCAATGCCTTTGGCTTTTACATCGGCTACTACTTCTTTCAACAGCGCCAGGGCCGACACCAGCCAGGGCTCATTTTCTTTTACCGGCGCCATAAATGAATACGGGTACCAGGTGTTATTGGTAGCCTGTGGCGCCAGTAACGCAAAATCATTGACCTGTAAATAAGCAGAAAGACCCAGAATATCTTCTGCACTGCCGCCACGGCCATGTACCATGATCAGCGCTTTTGTCGCTTCTTCCAGGTCTTTACCTGCATGTATAATTTGTTTTTTATGCATGTGTTATTGTTATATTATTGAACCAGTTTGGGTAACACTTTTTCTATGGTCGAACGCTCCGGTTCATACTGCTGAGGCAGTTTTAAATGCATACCCAACTCGTTCACGTTTTCATCAATCGAAAATCCCGGGTTATCGGTGGCTATTTCAAACAATACGCCGCCGGGCTCACGGAAATAAAGCGAGTAAAAATAATTGCGGTCAATTTTAGGCGTTATATTAAACCCGCGGCTCAATATCTTTTCCCTGAACGTTTGCTGCACTTCTTCATTTTTTACCCTGAATGCCACGTGGTGATTGGTACCTCCCGCAACAAGCCCCGGTTTTTCAGTGGGCGATTCTACCAGGTCAACAATACCGGCATTTTCAATGCTGTCTGTCACAAACCGGTACCGGTTCCCTTCCTGTTTCAACAGTTTATAACCAAATATATCGGTAAGGATGGTGGCCGTAGGCTGAATATCTCTTTCTATAAGCGCGATGCTGTGAAAGCCTTTTGCGGCCACATTCGATTTAATATCACCGGTTTCCCAGGCCGGCCGGTTATCGCTATTAGCCGCAACGATCAACTGTAAATTCAATCCGTCGGGATCTTCGAAAGGAAGTACCGCTTCGCCAAATTCTTCAATCACTTTTCCATGCGATACGCCATATTCAGTAAAACGATCTTTCCAGAAATCAAGGCTGCCTTCGGGTACTGAGTAACCGATGTTGGTGGCCATACCGGTACCTACGCGACCGGGTTTTACATGCGTCCACGGAAAAAAGGTAAGTATAGTGCCCGGTGTGCCGTGTTCATTGCCATAATAAAAATGGTAAGTGCCGGGATCATCGAAATTCACTGTTTTTTTCACGAGTCGCAAACCAAGCACTTTCGAATAAAAATCATAGTTGCGCTGGGCTTCACCGGCAATAGCGGTGATGTGATGTATGCCCAAAATTTTATTGTCCATAACTTTAATTGTTTTGTTTGTTCAGCCGTGCTACGGTTCCGAATTGTGGCACGGCTTGCAATGACTTATGCCTGCTTCACCAATTGTATCTCTCCATGAAATTTAATATCGTCGCTTACTACTATATTTCCTGCTTCAGTAACTGCATCCCAGGTTAAGCCAAATTCCTTTCTGCTTATTTTGCCATTTACGGTAAACCCTGCTTTGGTTTGACCATAGGGATCCACCACAATTCCACCCGGTTCAACATTCAATACTATACTTTTCGTGTGATCCTGAATGGTAAGATCGCCATACAATTTAGCGCCTTCGCCATTGGCTTCATACTTTGTGCTTTTAAACAGAACCTGGCTGTATTTGGCGGCATCAAAAAAATCAGCCGATTTCAGGTGATTATTTCTTTGCTCGTTATTGGTGTCGATTGAATTTACATCTATTTCAACATTTATATTACCGGGTTTGCTGAAATCGTTGCCTTCGGTTTCGGCTACTACATTAAAGTTCCTGAATTGTCCGGTAACTGTGCTAATCATCAGGTGTTTTACTTTAAAAGTAATTTCGCTGTGTACAGGATCGAGCGTCCATTTAATCGTTGACATTGTTATTTGTTTTTTTGTTTGTTATTAATTTTTACTCCACAAATTTCCAACGAAAACGGGTGCCGGAGAATAGTGATATAATGGAATCTGTTGTATATTTTATGGTAAGCAGGAAGTTGTAAGTAGTAAGTAGTAAGTTTTAAGTAATAAGTAATAAGTAATAAGTGAAAAACAGCCAATAAGCCAACAGGCGACAGGAATCCTTCGCTATGTACTTAAAACTTATAACTTACTACTTATTACAGTTTTAGCAACTGCAGGTCGCAATGCACTTTTACTTCGTCGCTGAGGAGTAATCCATTTGTATCGAACCATTGGTTCCAGGTGATATGAAAATCTTTTCGGTTTAATACAGCATCCATTTCAAAACCGGCTTTGGTATTGCCGAGTGGGTCGGAGCAGGTGCCCAGGAACCGGGCGGTGAAGGCATATTCCTGCACCACATCTTTTACAGATAATAATCCTTTAATATGGATATCGCTGTTTTGTACCGATACGCTGGTTGAGTTAAATTGTATGGTGGGGTATTGTTTGGCATCGAAGAAGTCGGCCGATCGTAAATGATTATCGCGCTCTTCGTTACCCGTGTATAATGATTGGGTATATATAGTAAGTTGTATGGTACAATTGCTGAAATCGCTTTGTTCACTCACCACAATGCCTTCAAACTCCCTGAACCAGCCCGAAACGGCGGTGATCAGCAGGTATTTTGCATCGAACCTGATCTTTGTATGAACAGGATCGATGGCCCAGGTTGTTTGTTTTGTTTGCGTTTCCATAACTATTTACATTATTCAAAATAACAGAAAAACTAATTTAAAGGCAATTGATGGATGAGGGAACCTGATGTATAATTCATGGTAAGCCGGTTCAAAACCGTGGCACGGCTACTTTGCTCAAGGCTTTGACGCATTCGTGACTTTGTCAAGATAGAATTGAAGGCGTTTGATTTCCTCTCTGCCCCGGTTTTTATCATTAAAAAAACAGGTAGCCACAACAACCATATCCAGGTCGGGAATTACAGCAATCAATTGACCGCCGGCTCCACTGGCAATATAGGCCTGATGTTCGTTTGTTTTTCTTCTCCACCAATAATATCCATAGCCATTGGCATTGGGTATTACATCCCAATAGTTTAATATAGCATGTTGTTCAGTAGATTCTTTCACCCATTCTTTCGTTAGTACCTGCTTATTGCCAACCTTTCCTTCATGCAAATAAATTAATCCAAACCGTAACAAATCACGTGGAGTCATAAACATTTCAGAGCAACCAACATAGCGCCCAACCGGATCAACGTCCCAACGTTGCAATGTAATGCCTGCCGGATCGAATAAGTTTGTTTTTGCAAATAATTTCAGGTCGGTTCGAACTGCTTTAGCCAATGCTGCCGAAAAAACAGAAGTAGCTGCAGAACAATAAACAAACTTTGTTCCGGGTGTATCTGCAAAAGCAAGATCAAGTGTAAATTTTACCGGATCTGAGGAATTGATAAAAGCATTGACCAATTGTCCGAAATCATTCCATTCAAATCCCGGTTGCATGGTGAGCAGGTGCTTAAGGGTAAGCTGGCGCCTTATGTTGTCATTTCTTACTTTTTCATTAGAAAACCAAACCGCAGATGAGATGTGGTTGGTTTGTTTAAATTCAGGAAAAAAAGAAAGCACCGGTTTATTTAAATCGGGTAATAATTTTTTTTCATGGGCAATTCCGGCTAATGCCGACACCACACTTTTGGTAATTGATTTAATATTGAATGAAGTTGCTGCCGAAGCTTCATGAAAGTAACCTTCGTGCACAATGGCATTATGCGACCATACTATGAATGAACCAAGGCATGGGATGCTATCGGCCAGTTCTTTATCAAGATCTGTAAAAAAGTCAGCACTAAAGCCGGCGCTTTCAGCACCCATTACCGGTAGCTGATTGCGTATAGCTTGTGCATTAACTGAGATATTAATAAAAAGAATCGTAAATAAGCAAATTAATAAACGGATCATAATGGTGTATGGTTTTACTCTTTTACACTCTTAGCCCTGAAATCGCTAAAACTTTCGCCGGCTGCATTTTTGAAGAACTTGCTGAAATGGGCCGTGTCGTCAAAACCTAACTGCCAGGCAATTTCTTTCATGGTAACATTCGAATAAACAGCCTGCCGTTTTGCTTCCAGTATAATACGTTGCTGAATATGGTGACTGGCCGGAAAACCGGTTACTTTTTTCACCACTTCATTCAGGTAATTGGGCGTTACGGCCAGTTCACCGGCATAATCGGTTACCATTTTTTTGGTGGTAAAATTCTTTTCAACCATAGCGAAAAAATGTTTAACCAGGTCGATGCTTTTTGAATGGGCTTCGGTTTCGGGCGGTCTTTCGTACTGGCGGGTAAGGTAAATGAGAAATATTTTCAGAAAGCCGCGTAAAATTTCTGCCCGTAATAAAAAAAAGTTGCTGAACTCCTTCACCATTTTTGCCACCGCATCTTCCATTTCGGCGCTGGTTGCTGAGTTTACTTTAATAACCGGTGAGGTGGAAAATGTATAAAAAAGACCTGTATTGAATAACAGATCGTAGTTTTCTTCGGCGGCGCCGAGAAATTCGGCCATAAAAGAAATTACGTAGCCTTCGGCCTCTCCTGTGGTAGTAAGCTGATGTACCTGGCCGGGCGTAATGCAATACACGGTGTTGTCCTGCAATTCGAATTTTTCGAGATCGATCAAATGCGTGCCTGTGCCTTTTTTCACCCAGATGATCACAAAATAATTGTGCCGGTGCGGAACAGCATTTTGCTGCCAGCGGTTCTGGTGTACCCATTCCATGGTATGTATCTCGAAAGGTACATTTACAACTGATTTCTTCAGCTCAAGTAAAGGATTGGTAACCGGCATCTTATTAAAATAGACGCCAATAATAAATATTTTTTGGCACTTATGGCGATTGTTTATATTTTAAAAAACTGAGTGTTGTTTTTTGCAAAAACCTGGCTGTTAAAATCGTATGGTTGGTTTTGAATATTGTAAACATCTTTAATTGGTTCATATATTTTTAGATATTCATCGTATTGATCTTTAAATAAACTGAACCATTTTAATCCTTCCTCTTTAAAAGGTTTAAATTCATCAAATACATCGATCGATAGTTTAAATTTTTGCATGTAAAAAACAAATCTTCCCTTCGTTTCATGAAGCAGGTTAGCAGGCAAATTTGAGTCTTCCATGCATTTTATGAGGGTATTGATTATTCCGATGTAGGTAAACAGCCCGTGAAATCGCAGGTATATGGTATTGTGTTCCCAGTCATCGCCTGTAACCTGAGAAAAAGGAGTACTATAGTCACAGTTAAACAATATCTTTTTTGATTGAAAAGTTAAAGTGAAAAAGATAACATGTGATCCTTCGTGAGAAATATGGTCAACAAAAAATATTTCGTTGTCCCAATCATGCACATTCAAAAAGATCATATTTTGAGCAGACAAGGTTGCAAATGAATTTTGCTTTTCGGAGCAAAAAAGCATTATTTTTTTTACGCTTTTTTTAATAAGTTTAAAAAGCCCGGGATTGTTTTGCTGCAGTAATGTTAGCGCTTTATTTACAGAATTTATATGCCGGCTATAGATATTATCAATAATAATGTCGCTTTCATGGGTTCCCTGCTTAACGAAAATCGATTCAAGTAGCGGATGCTGATATTTTACTATTTCTATTCCATGATCAACAATTAACAGCGGTTCGTAGGTATAATCCAGCACCT
This sequence comes from Niastella sp. sgz303648, assembly GCF_059587045.1. NCBI lineage: Bacteria > Pseudomonadati > Bacteroidota > Chitinophagia > Chitinophagales > Chitinophagaceae > Niastella > Niastella sp. sgz303648. The sequence continues at coordinate 562,369 of NZ_JCAPSW010000002.1, forward strand.
TTTCTCCGAGCTTTAATGTTATGTTGTTCACGTTTGTTTCAAAAGTGATTTTTTGGTTTGGCTGATTGGTTTTAAAATAGCCTGTAACCGGTATATATAGTACTCCCTGTGAATTTGAGAAAACCTCTATTGATGTTTTTTTTTCCTTTTCGTATCCGTAAATAATGCAATCCAGCCACTTATCATCATTCTGGCTTAAATATCTGAATAATAAAGGTTCTTCATATATAGTATCATCATTAAAATCAAGTCTTTCAAATATGTCGTTATGTCGATTATAGAGTAATTGCTTTATAGTATCAATTACTATTACATGAGCATTGTCATAATCGGAATAATTGTTCATATCAATAGTTTTTGCTTACAAGTGAATTAAAGAGCCTTTCAAATAAGGTCAGGTCTTCAATTACTATCTCTGCCTGTCCTACCAGTTCGCTTTTTGAATACAGTTGTTTATGAATATTCGTAGTAAGCTGATCAGGTAATTGTACTTTTACGCTATAAAAACCTTCTTTGGCTGCCGCAGAGATAGATTGGATATTCCCTTTTAATATGCCAAATTCAGTATAAGGATAGTTATGTAGTTTTATAACACAACTTTGTCCCGACCGAACTTTCCCCGAGTTAGCAACAGGTAATTTGATTAAGCCGAAATAATTTTTTGTATTTTCAGGAGTGATGGTAAAAAGCTTCATCTGATCTGTAATAAACTGGTCTTCGCTTCTTATTTCAAATAAGTTCAGTATTCCGTTAATTGGAGCCTCAATTACATATTTATTCTTCCACACCGACAATTCAAAAAGCAACGCGCTGTAGTTTTTCAAAACATCATTCCTTATTGTAAAAAATGCATTGGATTTATCTATTTTTAAGATGGCGTTTTCTTTATTTATCAGTTCTGTTTGAATGCGGGTATTAATGAGGTTGCCATTTAAATCATTGATCTTGTTTTGCATGCTTAAGTAAGCTATCTCTTTTTGCTCAAGGTCAACTTTGGCAATAACAGAATCTTTCAGCAGTTTTAAATTCCGTTCATAGTCGCTTTGGGCCAAATCACGTTCTTTTTGCTGTATGTACAACTGGTTATTTAATTGTTTCATTAAAGAATCAAGGCGTTGCTGTCTTTGATGGTTAAAACTTAATTGCCTGTAATGGGAATTTAATTCTCCGAATAGTTTCAGTTCGTTTACGCTTTTTACAAAATTTGAATACGCAACCTGCACTTCACCTACATTTAATGTTTCATCTAACTGAATTTTATTGATCACATCCCAAAAAGCAGCAGTATCAAGCTGCTTAATTGTTTCCAGCGTTTTTGTAACGTGCGTAAAATTGGCACTGTTGTTCAATACTATTATCCAATCGCCTTTGTTTACTTTTTCCAGATTCTTTTTCAGAAAATGTGTAATTCTTCCGCTTGTAGGGCTAAAAACCTCAATCGGCGGGGTTTCTGTAGTTATAGTTATATCGGAAGTGATAACATCGGGGTATTTAATTAACCGCAGGCCCAGGCAAAATAATATTAATATAACAAGCATACCCGAATTACCCACACGTATTATACGCGGAGGTATTCTATCAAGGATATCCTGAAAGTAATCGCTCCTTGTATTAATCTGGTTTATTTTAGTTTGGTTAATTGGCAATTTCTAACTGATTTTTTATGAGTGTATGATAGTATCCCTTTTTTTGTACCAGTTCATCATGATTTCCGATCTCTTTTATTTCGCCTTTTTCAAGCACTATTATCTGATCGGCATTTCTAACTGTGCTGAGCCGGTGAGCAATGACCAATACTGTTTTGCCCTCATAGAATTCCTGTAAATTTTCGACAATTAATCTTTCGTTATTCGCATCCAGTGCGCTTGTTGCTTCATCAAAAAATAAAAAATCAGGATTTTTATAAACGGCCCTGGCAATTAATACTCTTTGTTTTTGTCCACCACTTAATGCCCTGCCGGGTGATCCGGGAGCTCCTATGATAGTATTAAACCCGGCCGGAAATGCGTTGATCATTTCTTCGATATTCGCCATCTTTGCTGCATTTAGCAATCGTTCAACATCAACAGTCTGTTCACTGGCCGATTCAGTAATATTTTGTGTTAAAGTATCCGAAAAAATGTACCCATCCTGCATTACAATGCCTGTTAATGTACGCCAGCTATCAGATGAAATGTGACGTAGATTATAATCGCCAACAATTACTTCTCCTGAAAGCGGCAGATATAATTTCAACAGCAGTTTCATCAGGGTGGTTTTACCGCTTCCGCTATCGCCCACTATGGCCGTTACTTTCCCCTTCGGAATTGTGAGATTAATATTTTTTAAGACCAGCGAATCTTTATCGTTAACATAAGAGAAGTTTAAATTTCTGATATGTATATCATATGCCTGTTTGGGTAATTTCATCAGTTTATTGTCATTAAGCATCTCCTGCTCCGGTGTGATATAATCAATGTCGTTAAATCGCTGCATGCTTAATCTTGCATCCTGTATTGTTCTGAAAAAATACACCAAAGTAAGCAGGGGGGCGTTAACCTGGCCTACAATATATTGAATAGCCAACATGCTTCCCATTGATATTTGACCTTTCATTACCAATAAAGCGGAAGTAAAGGTTATCAGGATGTTCTTAACTTCATTTATTACAGTACCCCCAACCGTTTGGAACTGGGTTACTTTAAGTGAATCGATGGCAGTTTTAAAATATTGAATCCTGACTTTTTCCCATGCCCTGATGTGTTTTCTTTCAGATCCATTTACTTTAATTTCCTGTATACCACCTACTATCTGAATAAGATTCGAATTCATTCCCGAAGATGCGTCAAACCTTTTAAAGTCAAGTTCCTCCCTTTTTTTCATAAAAGATCTTACCCAAAGAGTATATACTATCGTTCCTGCTGCGAATATTAAAAAGATGGTAAGACTATAGTAAGCTAATACGCCCAGAAATATAATTGCATTGATGTAGGAGAATACAGATTCAGGTACGGTGGTAAGAAAATTTTCCAGTCTTGATGATTCATTGATCCTTTGAACAATGTCACCTGAAGTTTTGGTGTCGAAAAACGAAACAGTTTTGTTGAGCAGCTTTACCAGATAATCTGAAGCGATCATGAGGTTTATCCTTGATGCTACATACAGCAATAACCAGCCTCTGATCACAGTAATAAATGAAGAACTAAAAAAAAGCATTAATTGCGCCGACAGTAATACGTAAACAAAATTTATATTGTTTAAATTTATCCCTTTATCAACCAGTTTTTGGGTTAAGAATGGCATAATTAACTGAATTATGCTACCCACAAATAAGCCAATAAAGATCTGTACTAAATATTTTGAATATCCTTTAAGATAAGGTAAAATTCCTGCAAGGCCTTTTGCGAAGTCGGTGTTTTCCTGTTCATAGAATTTAGGCGTTGGTTCCAGTAATATTACAACTCCTTCTGTTTCGTCATTCGCATTTTTATTGTTTTGCCATGCCTGAATAAATTCCTGTTTCGGATATTTGATCAAACCATGTGAAGGATCTGCAACATGTACAATATCATCTTTTATATCATACACAACCAGAAAATGCCGGTTGCGCCAGTATGCTATACAAGGCAACGGCGCCTGTTTTGCCAGCGTTTCAAAGTTAATAGAAGCAGGAACGGTTTGAAACCCTAAAGTTTCTGCACCATTCATCAACGATTTTATAGTAATTCCGTTGGTTGTAATATTGCAAACATCCCTTAACTGTTCGGGACTGAAGTTTCGTCCATAGAATTTTGAAATTATTTTCAAACAGGATGGGCCACAATCAAATTGATCAACCTGACGGTAAAACGGGAAAGTTTTTTTCCTAAAAGAAAACATATTCAGTGGGCGGGTTTAATTTTATTCCGGTAGGGCAATCTATTATTGGTGTAACACAGGCAGGCCTGCTTTAATTACTGAAAACACGTCGCAAATCGTCTATATATTTTGGTTTTGTCATTCCTGCCAGTACGTGATCGATGCCCAGGTTCAGATAAGCGGAACACAAATTTGCTGTAAGCGTTTCACCGGGTACAGTTGGTAAATAACGATCCAGTTTATTTTCCTTAAAGTAATCTATAACCCGGCCTGTTGTATTTCGGGCCAGATACTTTGCTGAAGTAGTTTCAAAATCGGTAAAGGTATTCATATCTTCCCCGGGTATATTATGATTATAAATTAATTCGATAAATGGGTAAAAGGTTTGATAAAAAGCGCGCTGAAAAATTGATTCTGATGATAGCATCATCCAGTTGTCTTTTATATAAGCAATAGCAGGAAAATCGGAAAGATCACTTTCTTTATCTGCTTTTTTCAATTGTTGTTCAATTAAACCAAAACATTTTTCGTGAACGCTATGATCATGATCTTTATCAAAGTGAAGGTTGCTAAGATCATGTGTGATCAATCTGAGCACACCTGAAGTTGTATTGGCATTAAACGGGCGATTTGAAAATGTAACGATTCCATTTTCCCTGGCTATATTGATCAGGCTTTTGTTTTGGCTATTGGTTGTATCGGCAGCTGCCCGTTCAACAATGTTAAAAGGAAATTGAATTAATTTGAAGTGATTTGATGTTGAAATTTCATTAGCGCAATTTATCAACCGCGTTATATCTGTTGAGTTCCATCGATCAAAATATGGAAGGGTATTGGAGCTAACACCATAATACCTGATTATACCTTCTGCAACTTTTTCTTCAAGAAATTCAAATGCTTTTTTTATTCTTTTATAATATTCTTCTCTGCAATCCGGTTCCTTATTTTTTTCAAAAAAATATTCCGGTGAATGTAATAGAAAACCGTCGATGTACTTTCGGTTTAACCGTTGTAAAGAAACATTCATTTGTGCTTCCAGGTATTCGGGATGAATCGAGTGTTTGAAATCCTCCGATATATCTATCAGGTCTGTGAAGCCTTTGCCTGAATTATTTAAATCCCGCAGCAGTTTCAGGTTTTCACCGCTTATATATCCTGCTTTGGTTATTACAAATACCTTTTTGTTTGGCATTTCCCGTAACACACTCCCAATCAGTTTTTCCGAATCGCCATTTGAGTAGTTCGAAGCAGTGTCTATTAAATTACACCCGCTGTTAATTGCATGATAAAGAGCAAGCGCATTTTCTTTTGAATGAATAGAAACACGATAGGAGCCAAAGCCAATGCTGCTAATTTCGGTTAACTGAATCATTTTTAAATTTAAAAAAGAAATACTGATATGTGTTATATGCCTATAAGAGAATTGCATAAACATTAACAACCGTCAATTATAAAACGATAAATAAGAAAATATAATGAATTGTATAATTTAAATCGTCATTTCAATATGTATGTGTGGTAACGTTAATATTTATATGTTATTTATTGTTTATCATCTATGTATCGATTTAAATTCAACCAAATATTTACTTATATTCAACCATCGTTAAAAAAAAGTTAAGCGTCATGAACTTAAATTGAGCAGGAAAAAATTATCGATAGATTAGTTTCATTAATAACCAAAAACCATTTTATCATGGAAAATTTAAAAAGATTATCGCTCGACGATTTCAAGCTAAAAAAGCTTCAAGGCAGCTCTGATATTGAAAAGCTTTTGGGCGGAGGGGAAATTGAAGAGTTTGCTGCAGATTGCCACTACGTTACCTCTACCTCCACAGTTGGCAATACAACTTATATTACCCGCGATCTTGTTCCATAGTAGATTGCAGGGAAATCTCCGGATTAATTTCCTATTTAAGTGATTAAAAGCTAAAAGATCTTTTAAGATCTTTTGGCTTTTATTTGGTTGATGCTTTTACCTGCAAATCAATGGTTTTAATTATATCCGCCGTGTATGATCCTTCTTCTGATAAAGTTATCGATTGGCTTTATTATAAGGGGATTCCATTTTGCAGAATAAATGGAGGTGATGTGTTAACCCCTGGCTCCGACTTTTCATTTCAATTGGGAAAAGACCATTCTTTTAGTGTAGGCATTTCCCGTGATCAAAAAGTTACTCAAATTTCATCTGTCTGGTTTAGAAGGGATGCAACATACACTATACCGGATCACTTACTGGCCGGTTATGACGGTCTTCCGGAAAAGGATATTTTAAAAAATCTGAATAATGAATTGTTGAATGGTAAAAACGGTTTCTTTTGCAGTTTAACAAAGAATACACGTGTATTAGGGAATTATAAGAAGTACAGGATAAATAAGTTGGAAACGCTGCTGGCTGCTCAACAATGTGGTTTGGATATTCCCGAAACAATAATTACCAATAATAAATCAGAGCTGGCATCTTTCATTAAAAAATACGGACGGGTTATTACAAAATCGATAAGCGAAAACTTTGTTGTAACAATAAATGAAAATAACGAAACAAAAGGCTTTGTAAATTTTACAGAAGAAATTACTGATGAAATAATGGAAAGCATCAGCGATACTTTTTTATATTCTCTTTTTCAGGAAAAACTAAACAAAGAGATTGATGTGCGCACCGTTTTTCTGGATGACAAATGCTATTCCATGGCCATTTTTTCACAGTTAGAAGTGCAAACCAGTGTTGATTTTCGAAAATATTCAAACAACCGGAATGTGCCTTATAAACTGCCGGATCAAATTGAAGATAAGATCAGGCAATTTATGAAGGCAATGGAATTGAATATGGGTTGTTTGGATCTGGTAAAAACCACAGATGGCCGGTTGGTTTTTTTGGAAGTTAATCCTGTTGGCCAATATGATATGAGCTCTTTTTTTTGTAATTATCAATTAGATAAAAAGATTGCTGAATATTTACTAAATGATCAATAATGAATGAAAACAAAATGGCCGTGGCGCAAAACCAACCGCTGCCTGCTGCATTAAAACCGGTTCTTCCGGTTAATTATTTTCTATTTGTAAAAGATCAAAATAACGTAACTAACCCACGTGTTACGAATAGCCTGTTTTATAACACAGAAGCATATGCCTTATTTCCTTTTTATAAACCAATTTCAAATATTCTTTAAATGGCGTCATTGAATTCGTCTGTTTGGTTTAAGTTATTTGCTTCATGTGTGGTTGTTACCGGAAAATCACAAAGTCTTATTTATGACCTTGAGCGTTTTGCCTTTTATGATTTGCCTAATGAATTTTTAGAAATTCTTGAAATGGCCAAAAACATGAATGTTTCAGAAATAAAGAATATCTTAAATACCGGAACTAATGATATAGTGCAGTCTTTTTTTGATCAGTTTGTTCAAAACGAAATAGGTTTTTATACTGCCGAGCCCGATGCATTCCCCGAAATGGATTTTACCTGGGACTTTCCCGGTTATATCAGCAATTCAATTATAGAGGTAAATGACCTGAACGAATATAATATTGAAGATGTTGTTTCCCAGTTGAGCGATTTGGGCTGTAAAGCCATTCAGTTAAGGTTGTTGCAACCATTTAACGAAAACGAATTGAACAGAATAATTGTTGATGCATTTACTAATAGCCGCATTAGTCATATACAACTGCTTTTACCGGCACACCCTGAAATCAACAATGATCATTTATTAAACCTTACAATACTTCAGCCGGGGATACACCGGATTTTGGTATATGGAGCGAACGAAGACAACATTGTTAACAGAGCTGATGATAAATTCGAAAAGCCAATTATTTATTTAAAAAAGGACATAAGAACAGAGTCGGATGAAATAATAAAAGTAGAACGGTTTAGAGCAAACATTCAAATATATGCTGAAGCATTGCATCATAATTTGGGTCTGAACAGGAAAGTTTGTGTTGACAGCACAGGAGAAATAAAAAATTATAATGCTCATTCCGTTTCTTTCGGGAATGTTAACACACATCGCATCAGCGAGGTAATTAACACAAATGCGTTTCAACGCAAATGGTATATTTCAAACGATGCTATTGAAATTTGTAGAGATTGCCAATACAGGTATGCCTGTGTAAACAATTCTGATATACAAATAAGAGACGATAAACTTTATAAAACGGATATGTGCAGCTTTGATCCGTATAAAAATACATGGGAAAATTGAATGTATTTGTAATCATACATTATGGACCGCCTTATTAAATGTTTATCTGCTGTAATTCTTTTTTTTGTAACCGGATGCCTTTCCGGCCAAAACAGGCATTCTTTGGATAGTGTAACCCAATTACTGGAGAGTATATATACGAAAGATCAGGTAGTAAGGTTTCAGCTTGATTCCATAGCAAGTAAATTTGGATACAATTCCAAAGAACTAAGAAAACAACTTGAAGTAATGCGAGCTGTTGATTCCTGCAATGAAATAATAGTTACTAAAATTATTGATCAATATGGGTGGTTAAGTCCTGCTGAAACATCAGATAGCGGCAGTAAAGCGCTTTACCTTGTTATTCAACATTCAGATACAAAAACCCAACAGAAATATGTTCATCTTTTAAAAGATGCAGCCGATAAAGGAAAGGTGAAGCGATTGTACTATGCATACATGCTTGACAGAATAAATACCGGTGTTGGAAAATTGCAGGAATATGGTACTCAGCTTGGCATTAGTTCAACCGGAAAATTGTATTACTATCCCATAAGAGATGAACCGAATGTAAATAAACGCCGGCAGTCAATGGGTTTATTTACTATGGAAGAATATTTGAAGGAAACATATAATTATAAATACACATTGCCTGAAAAGGATTTGTATAAAGATAGTATTGTTTTAACAGGGCATGCATACGACACGACAGACACTCCTTTACAAGGAGTAACCATCGGTTTGGAAAGTAAAAATCTTGCAACAACGGATAACGACGGTTATTTTAAAATTATTTTAGACAGAAAATATAATAAATCAATGATCAGTTTCAGGAAAGCAGGCTATCATGAAAAAATAATTTCTTTGGAAAAAGAAGGCGAAAAAGAGGTTTATTTTCTGTTGCTCACTATGAAAAGCCCTGAATGATTGAAAACCGGGTGTTCGCTTTTTTTGATATTGATTACCCGTTCCCCCTATTTTTTATTGAAAAAGCCATAAAATTTCGGAACTTCACATAACTAAAATTACATTCCCCGTTCCCTTCCAGTCATTAATCAAATATCCACTCCCAGTCTGTTGCCCACACTATCTTCAAAAAGGAGGTCGTTATGCTTATTAAAAAATTAAAAGACTTTTTGGATGGCAGAGGTGTTCAATATAGTATAATCTATCATTCACCTGCCAATACTGCTCAAAGAGCTGCTGCTTCGGCTCACATACGCGGAAAAGATCTTGCCAAAACAGTTATGATCAGGGCGGATGACGAAATAGTAATGGCTGTTTTACCTGCCAATTACCGGATCAATTTTAATATGTTGAAAGAAGCCATAGGAGCCGATACCGTTTCACTGGCCAGCGAAGAAGAGTTCTGCGATCTGTTTCCCGATTGCGAAACCGGCGCTATGCCGCCGTTTGGAAATTTGTACTATTTGCATGTGATCGTGGAAGAAAGTTTAACAGCCGATACTGAAATCGCATTCAATGGCGGCTCACATACCGAACTGGTAAAAATGAGTTACAAAGATTTTGATTCGCTGGTGCACCCGGTGGTGAAAGAGTTTTCGGTGAAGCAGCACTAACGCAAGGCTGTTTATAGTTTGAGGTTTGTGGTTCTTTAAATCTGTTTGTGGTTTGAGGTTTATGGTTTGTGGTTCTTTCGGTGAATCATACTGTGCGATTTTGATCCTGTTACAATTTTAAGGTGCGGGAAAGTCATAATGATTTTCCAAAGCGCGGCAGCAACCACAAACCTCAAACCATAAACCAGAAACTTCATATCTGTGACGTAATCACCCCTTCATATTGTCGCATTTAACCCTTTTTAAAGTAGAAATTCAGTCCTAAGTTTGTCCTATCAACTTATTAACTAATCAACCTGTTAACTATTATGAAACGCCTTGTTTTATTTATGCATGTATCGTTGGATGGTTTTGTTGCTGGCCCTAACGGTGAAATGGACTGGATTATCGTTGATGACGAAATTTTCGATTATGCAGGTAACCGAACAAACGAAGCTGATACCGCCTTATACGGAAGGGTGACCTACCAGATGATGGAAGCCTACTGGCCCACCGCCGCCGACCAACCGAATGCAACCAAACATGATATAGAGCATTCGACCTGGTATAGCAAGGTTTCGAAAGTGGTATTGTCGAAAACAATGAAGGGACAAAATATTCCCAATACAAAAATCATCAGCGATAATATACCGGCGCAGGTGAACGAGTTAAAACAGCAACCGGGAAAAGAGATCATCATTTTCGGAAGTCCTTCTGCGGCCCATACATTAATGAAAGATCAGCTGATAGATGGCTACTGGTTGTTTATTAACCCGGTTGTGTTAGGAAAAGGCATTCCTTTATTTAAAGATGTGAAAGAGGCGTTCAAATTACAACTGGTAAAAAGCAATACTTTCAAGTCGGGCGTGGTTTGTTTGCATTATGAGAAGAAATGATGCCGGTTACCAGTTACCGGTTACCAGTTACCAGTTACCAGTAACCGGTAACTATTACAACCATTTGGATAATCTTCTCAGGCTTTCTGCATTGTATACTGCTGCAAATACGTCAATATAGGGCATGGCGGCTTTCATACCGGCTACTTCGGGACGCCAGGCGGTATAACCTGCAAGCGGGTTTAACCAAACCACTTTTTTGGCTTTGGTATGAATGGTATGCATGCTTTTTTGAAGCAGGTCGATATTACCGGTATCCCATCCGTCGCTTAAAATAATAACGATGGTTTTTGAATCGATCAGTTTGGCCCCATAGTCGTTCACAAATGTATTCAGCGATTCGCCGATACGGGTGCCGCCATGCCATTCATCCTGTTCCATACTCAGCCAATCCATGGCTTCGCGAAATTCTTTTTGTTTCAGCTGAGGTGTGATCCTTTTCAATGAAGTACTGAATACAAATGTTTCCATTTTACTGTACACCTGTTGAAAAGCATACATGAACTGTAATAAAAAAACAGCATATAACTCCATCGACTGGCTAACATCACACAGCATCAGCAGTTTTACCCGGTTTCGTTTTGGCCTGCGATGTATTATATCTACCAGTTCGCCGCCACGGCGAAGATTTTTGCGTAGTGTTTGCCGCAGATCGGGCAGATCGATCTTATTCGACGCTTCGTACCGGCGGTTGGTTTTTGCGGCGAGCCGTTTTGATAAATTGCTGATGACTTTCATCAGCTCTTCAATATCATCGTCGGGCACGGCAGAAAAATCTTTTTGCGAAAGCGTTTGTTTTATATTACTGTAGGTTGCTATTTCTTCTGTTTCTTTTTTATGATTGCTTTTAAGCCAGGCGTTCAGGGAGGCCATTTGTGCACGGGGAGTTGGTTGCTTTTTCTTTTTGGTTCTTTCTTTAAGTTTGGCGTTCAGCTCTTTGTCGAGCTGCTTCCAGTAATCCCTGAACAATGTTTCAAATTCGTCGATCTGATTTTTGCTTCTGCATATAATTGCTTTAAGCAACAGGAAAAATGATTCCTGTTCCCGGAAATCGAAATGTTGCAGTGATTGCAGTATCAGGGTTTCTTCTTCAATACCGGCAGTAAATCCCTTTTGCCGAAGAAAGCGGCAGAACTGAATAATGTTTTGAGAGAGGGAGGGGAGGCGCATGGTGAATGGTCAATGGTGAATGGTCAATAGTCAATGGTGAATGGTGAAACGTGAAACGGCAATTACCCGTGTTTCGATAAACCCCATTAACTTTTAAACCTGTAAACTTATTAACTTGTCAACATCTTATTTCCTACTTCTTACTTCAAGTCCTCAATCTTCGAATGTATGCCTGTTTTAGCGAGCAGTTCCCCCAGCGATAGCTGCACCTGCCGCGTATCGTTCCATTCTTTTAATACAACTCCTAACGTTTGCTCAATGGTGGTTTTATCCAAATGATCGATGTGCAGGGCCGATAAGGCCATAGCCCAGTCGAGCGTTTCGGCAATACCGGGTGTTTTTTCGAGTTTCATAGTGCGCAGCTCCTGCATAAAACGGGTGATCTGTTCACCCAGCTTTGCATCGATGCCCGGTACTTTGTTCTTTACGATCAGCCATTCTTTATCGAAATCAGGATAGTCGATATATAAGTATAAGCAACGGCGGCGCAGGGCTTCGCTTAGTTCACGGGTGCGGTTGCTGGTTAATATTACCTGCGGAATATAAGTGGCTTTTATGGTACCTATTTCGGGAATGGTTATCTGCCAGTCGCTCAGCACTTCGAGTAAAAAGCTTTCAAATTCTTCGTCGCTTCGGTCAACTTCATCGATGAGTAAAACAGGTTTTTTTGTATGTGTGATGGCCTGCAGCAGCGGCCGCTTCATTAAAAATGTTTCACTGAAAATGGTCTTTTCCTTTTCGTCAACGGTGTGCGTATCGTGTTCCGTCATTTTAAGATGCAGCAGTTGCCGCTGGTAGTTCCATTCGTACAGGGCATGGGTGGCATCGAGCCCTTCGTAACATTGCAGGCGGATCATATCTGTTTGAAGGGCATTGGCCATTACTTTGGCAATTTCTGTTTTGCCAACGCCGGCCGGCCCTTCTATCAGTAATGGTTTTTGTAATTGCAGTGAAAGAAAAACAGCCATAGCAACAGCCTTATCTGTAATATAGCCGTGTTGTTGCAACATGGTTTGAATATCGGGAAGCTGTATCGAACTGTTATGTGCCATATCAACCAAATTATCTGTTGCAAGTTCCAGGGTACAGGTTACAGGGCTTCAACCGCAGTCTGCCTGACTATACACAATCTGTACGCCACCTGTGACTTGTAACCTGAAACCTGTAACCTAAAACCTGTAACTGCTTACATGATTGCCTGCAACGCTTTTCTCAAATACACTTTTGCCAGATGCCGGCGATAGTCTTCCGATGCATAGTGATCGCTTAACACCATTACACCCTGCAAAGCTGCATCAACAGCTGCGGTAATGGACTCATTGTTTAATGGTTTGCCCGAAAGCATTTTCTCAGCCTCTACATCACGAAATGCATTTTCGCCTACACCGGTGAAGGCGATATTGGTTTTACCATCGGCAAAACGCATAACGGCGCAACCGGCTAAAGCAAAACGCGATGCAGGCTGCGCGAACTTCTGGTAGGTGCTGCGGGCGCCGTTTTCAGGAATGGGTACACGAACAGCGGTAATGATTTCATTATCGCTGAGGGCTGTTGTAAACAGGCCGGTAAAGAAATCGGATGCTTTTATGATTTTTCTTCCATTGCTGCCGTGTACTTCAATATTGGCTTCGGCTGCCAGCACCATAGCGGGCCAGTCGGCTGCAGGATCGGCATGGGCCAGGCTGCCGCCGATAGTTCCGTAATTGCGAACCTGCACATCGCCGATAAGGGCAGCGCCTTCGGCAAACAGCGGCAGATGGTGATGAATGAGATCATCATGCATAATATCGGCATGCGTGGTAGCTGCGCCGATCACTATTTCGCCATCTTCTTCTTTAATTCCCTTCAGGGCGGCAATGCCTCCGATATCTACCAGCTTCGACGGCCGCGTAAGCCGGAGTTTCATGGCCGGAATTAAACTATGTCCGCCGGCCAGTATTTTACCATCGCCATCTGATAAGGCGGTAATGGCTTCATCTATGGTGCTAACTTTTGTATAATCGAATGCAGTGGGGATCATAAATGCAAATTTGAAAATGTGATAATTTGAAAATTTGAAAATGAGTTTACAAGTTGACAGGTTAATAAGTTTACAAGTTAACTGGTCAACTTTTTCAACTGATTAACTTGTCAACTGATCAACTGATCAACTTGTCAACTGCTCAGTCATCGCTCTCCAAACTCTCTCCGGCGTAAGCGGCATGCGAATGTCTTTTACTTTATGTCCGCCGCTCCACAAGGCATCTATTACTGCATTTACAATAGCAGGGGCCGAGCCGATTGCTCCGGCTTCACCGGCGCCTTTTACACCCAGCGGGTTGTGCGGACAAGGCGTTATCTGACGGCCTGTTTCAAACATCGGAAAGTCATCGGCACGCGGCATGCAATAGTCCATATAAGATGCATTGGTGAGTTGTCCCTGTTCATCGTATTCAGCACCTTCGAACAATGCCTGGCCAATGCCCTGCACCACTCCGCCGTGTATCTGGCCTTCCACAATCATGGGGTTCACGATATTGCCAACGTCATCAACTGCAATAAAGCGTTTCAGGGTCACTTTGCCTGTTTCCTTATCTACTTCAACTACCGCTATATGACAACCGAACGGATAAGTAAAGTTGGTCGGGTCGTAAAAACTACTGAAATCAAGGCCTGGTTCAAGATCTTTTGGATATACATGGGGAACATAGGCGGTTAGGGCAACGTCGCCAAAGGCGATCGATTTATCGGTACCCTTTACGGTGAATCTGCCCGATGCAAATTCAATATCATCGGCACTGGCTTCGAGTTTATGGGCTGCTATTTTCTTTCCTTTTTCAATGATCTTTTCAATGCTTTTTACAATAGCGCTGCCTCCAACAGCCAGGCTACGCGAACCATAAGTACCCATACCAAACGCTACACTATCACTATCGCCATGAATAATTTCCACATCATCGATGCCAATACCTAACTTGTCTGCAACTACCTGTGCAAATGTTGTTTCATGTCCCTGGCCATGTGAGTGGGCGCCTGTGAACACGCTTACTTTACCGGTTGGCTGTACCCGAACCTGTCCTACTTCAAATAAACCGGCACGGCAGCCAAGCGCGCCCACTACTGCCGAAGGGGCAATGCCGCAGGCTTCGATATAAGTCGAAAACCCTACACCAATTAACTTACCATTGTTGGCCGCTTCTTTCTGCTCTTTGCGTACATCGGCGTAGTTAAGCATTTCGAGCCCTTTCTGAAGCACGCCTTCGTAATTACCGCTGTCGTATTGCAGGGCTACCTGTGTTTGGTAACCGGGCTGGTTCACCCCATCGAATGGCGGAATAAAGTTTTTAAAACGCAGCTCAGCCGGGTTCATATTCATTTCCAGCGCGGCGAGATCAATCAGTCTTTCGAGCAAATAGGTAGCTTCGGGGCGACCTGCTCCGCGGTAGGCATCTACCGGTGTGGTATGCGTTAAAACAGCTGTTACGTCGATATTTATTTTAGGGGTGGTGTATAAACCCTGCAGTAAAGTGCCGTGTAAATAAGTAGGTATACAGGTGCTGAAGGTAGAAAGGTAAGCGCCGAGATTTGCATACGTTTTTATGCGCAATGCCAATATTTTTCCATCATTATCAAATCCCATTTCGGCATGGGTAACATGGTCGCGGCCATGCGCATCCGTTACAAAGCTTTCACTTCTTTCGGCAGTCCACTTAACCGGCCGGCCTATTTTTTTGGTGCACCAGGTAAGCAATGCTTCTTCGGTGTAGTGAAATATTTTACTGCCAAAGCCACCACCTACATCAGGACTTACCACCCGAACTTTATGTTCGGGAATACCCAGTACAAAAGCACACATAAGCAGCCTGATGAGATGCGGGTTTTGCGAACTGGTATATAAAGTATATTTTTCTGTAGCGGCATCGTATGAGCTGTTGTAGCTGCGCGGTTCAATGGCGTTGGGCACCATGCGCTGGTTTACGAATTCGAGCGAAGTGATATGGGCTGCCTTGCTCATGGCATCGTTTACTTCATTGATGGGGTTACCCAATGTCCAGTCGAAACAAATATTATTCGGAACATCATCATGCACCAGCGGAGCGCCGGTCTGAACGGCTTTGAAGGCATCTGTTACGCAGGGTAGTTCTTCATATTCAACATTCACTGCTTCTGCGGCATCGGTTGCCTGTTCGCGGGTTTCGGCGATTATAACTGCAATGGCATCGCCCACATGCCGTACTTTATCGGCTACCAGCAGGGGATGCTTGGGTTCCTTCATGGTGTCGCCATTTTTAAAATTAACCTGCCAGCCACAGGGAACACCATTGACTTCCGCCAGATCGGTACCTGTGAAAATAGCCACTACGCCGGGCATTTCTTTAGCTGCATTAATATCAACGCTTGTAATTCTGGCATGGGCATACATACTTCGAACAAAACAGGCGTAGGTTTGCTGCGGCAGTATAATGTCATCTGTATAGTTACCTTTTCCGGTAATGAACCTTTTATCTTCAACCCGTTTAACGGATTTTCCGATGAGACCATTGGCGCTCATATGTTGAAAATTGTTTTAATCATTACTAATTTTAAGTTTGTCCCGGCTCAGCCGGAGGCCTGGCGTTTAATGCTCATTGCCTACTGCTACCTGCGTTTTCATCTTACTTGCTGCGTACTGTACCGACTTAACAATATTGTGATAACCGGTGCAGCGGCAGAAGTTGCCTTCCAGCGCATGGCGTATCTCTTCTTCGGTAGGGTTGGCATTGTGTTGCAACAGATCGGCCGCCGTCATGATCATGCCCGGTGTGCAAAAGCCGCATTGTAACCCATGGCATTCATTAAAGCCTTCCTGCAGCGGATGCAGTTCGCCTTTAAGCATTAATCCTTCGATGGTGGTTACTTCGCAGCCATCGGCCTGTACGGCCAGTAAGGTGCAGCTTTTGGTGGCTTTGCCGTTTACGTGAATGGTGCAGGCGCCGCAGCTGCTGGTATCGCAACCAACGTGGGTGCCTGTTAATCGCAACACATCGCGCAGATAAGTAACGAGCAGCAATCGCGGTTCAACGAGATGATTGTATTTAACACCGTTAACCGTTATGTTAATCCGGATGCTCATGTGATTTTATTTAAGTTTTATTAAGAATATAATTTATCAGGGTGCGGGTGATTTTGATAGTTCCTTTTCAAGGTTCGAAAAGAATTGCCGCGTAAGGGAATTGGAAACGCCGCCCATCACTCTTTGTCCTAAGGCAGCCAATGTGCCCGACAATTTCACGTCGCCGTCAAAAGCAATTTCTGTTTCGTTATCATTAACAGGCTGCAGGTTGATTTTAACAGCGGCATTGGCATTGCCAATTTTACTGTTTTGTTGTGCTTTCAGGGTAAAGGCGCGGGGTTCCTGCAGATCTTCGAGTTGCATGTTTCCGGTAAAAGAACCGCTTACCGGGCCGAGTTTGATGTCGAGAATTGATTTAAAGGTATTGTCGCCCGTTTTTTCGAGGCGCGATACGCCCGGAACTACTTTGGCAAGGGTGTCCATATCCATTAAAATAGCCCAAACTTTGGGCGGTTCGGCATGTAAAATATATTTCCCGGCGAGTTGCATATGGCAATCGTATTAAAGATGACGGGAACGGAATATAAGATCGGTTGTAAAAGGTAACAGTGCGGAGGGAAAGGAATATATCCAATCGTTAGCAATTCCTCTATTAAGTTAGGGAAAAAAAGTACAGGGGGGAAATAAAAATGTGGGGGAGCCTTTTGGGCATGGAAACCCGGGGCGGGTTAGGAGTAATACCAGCTGTTTGAGGTGTTCCAAAGCACCAAAATCCATTGTTTGTTGTTTTTTCAGCTTTGCAGCGTATTATAGCAGCTGTGTTGCGTGTTGGAACCAGAGAATCATTTTTTGGGTAATTTTTTTTCATCTATAAACGCAAGCAGTTGTGACAATTCTGTTTCGGTGAGTTGCTTTTTGTCAATTGTATAAGATGTTGCCAGTGAATTGTGCATCACCAAAAAAATATAGTCTTTGTAAACCTGATAATGTGAAAATGCGCTCCATTTAACTTCCTGTATAATTTCTGAATCAACGTACTTTACACCAGTTTCATTTATCTGTATTGAAATGGTTTCGGAACCTGACTGGAATCGTTTAAAGTATTGATTAACCTTTTGAAAGAATTTCTTCCTGTTTATCAACTGGTGAATCAGGTATATCAGGGAAAGCAAAATAAATGCAAGTCCAACCGAAATGGATAGGTGTACATTATATATTGTAGTATTATTGTTAATTTCAGTTTTAAAAGTATACGCTGAGGTTGCTCCCTCAACCAAAACAAATACTCCGATCAGAAACTCAAAAGCAAAGATGTACAAGTTTTTTCGGGAAGATAATTTCCAGACAAGCCTGTTTTTTTCTATTATACTTTCCGGGGTAATCGTAAGGTTTATTAATAGTTCCATTATTTTGAGGGATAAGAGGGTTTACAGCAATATAATCCTTTTTCGGATTCCCAAAAGGCAGCTTTAGTAAGATATCTTTATTTTTTATTGCTGATTATCGCTCCCAACGACAAACCGTACCCCAAAGCAGCCAGCAGCATCACCAGCATAAATCCTCCATCTATCGCAAGCATAGTGGCCAGCACCGCACTGATCACCGAAACACAGCCATTGATTCCCCAGGCCCAGGCAATTTGCGGGGTATTGGGCTGAGCTACCCGTTTTAGTCCGGCAGGAAAGGGAATGCCCATGCAAAACGCAGGCGGCGCCATCAATAAAAAAACGATCCCTTCTTTTAATAAAAGCGTTGTATTCATTGTTTGCTGCAGTACAGGCGTAAGCATAAAAGAATACAACGAAAGAAGCAGCATAATGGCTGTAAAAATGATGAGTAATCTTTTTCTATTTGCACTAAAATAACCGGATGCATAACTGCCGCAACCCGAAAATATCAATAAGGAGGTAATCACGGCAGCGGCTGCGTAAACGGGTTGTCCGAAATATAAAATAAACTGTTGTATGAAAACCATTTCTACAAACATATAACCTGCTCCAATTCCACTGAAGTACAGCATAATCCGCCATTTGTTTTTTCCTTTAAAACCCTGTTTGAAAAGCGGCAGCAGCACCAGTACAAGTGAAACAAGGGCAATTTGTATCAGGGTAACGGCCATCAGCAAATAGCCAATTTCGAAAAAAGGAATAGAACGGTTGCCAAAATATGCTGCAAGATGGGGCAGGTTTGTTAACCGGATGAATTGTGAAAAATAAGGACGGTTGTCTGTAGCCGGTATAATATTAAAATCGTAGTTGCGATACAATTCATTTCTTTCAGCCGAAAATAATTTATCGAGGTTGGTGAAAAAGCTGCTGTCCTGCAACTGGTGATAAACTGTCCGTTCTTCAGGGGCAAGGCCGGGTAGCAGGGCGGGGTCGAATTGGAGCTCGTTACAAAAATTCCGGATATTATTTATTTCTATTGTGGTTAAAGGCGATTTGGTTAATACGAAACTGATGGTAGCCCAGCTTCTCACTGCTGCGATATGATTTTGTGGCTGAGCGATGTTTAATTGTTCCAATACCTTAACCAATGTGGCTGTTAATTTCAAAGGATTTCGCGAAGGGTAATCTATATATGCAGTAATGCTGATGGCGCCTCCCTCGTTTAACCTGTGCCACATTTGGATGAATGCCTGTTTTGTAAACAGAAATTGTTCATGCGTGGCATACATACCCGATGAACCGCCAAAGCTGCCTGCTACGGGCAAACTGATGAGATCGTAATGAGCAGTGTCGGTAAACAAAAAACTGCGCGGTTCCATATAGTGCACCGTTACAGCAGGGTTATAAAAAAGCGAATCATTTTTTATTGCCAGCTCTTTTTTTACAATTTGCTGCAGCACCGTATTGGGGTCAACGGCTGTAATTTTTTGCGCATTATTACTGAGTGCATGCAATACGCCTGTACCGGTACCGCTTTGTAATACCAGCACTTTCTTTCTTTCGGCCATTTTATAGGGAAGTGCAAAACTGGTGTAGTTAAGAATGAACGAACTATCCGGCACGCTTCGGCCGGTAACTACCCCATGCCAATCGCCATTGATAAATATAGCCGCCTTAACGTTTGCCGTTTGCTGCGCGGTTAAACTTAAACCAGGTGCATAATGTAAAGCCGGTGAAGTAACGGCCTGTATCAATCCGTAAGGACTTGTTTTATTGATAATGATTTTTGCATCGGGAAGTAATAATGTTTTGCTCAGGTCTTTAAACTGCGACAGCTGCAATTCGGGTGGAAAAAATATTTTAAATATACCAATGGCAAAGGCAATGAAAGCGAAATTCAATAACAGGGTTTTGGTCTGATGTAGTACCGGCCCGCTTTTATCGTGGGGTGGTATGATGATTGTGCCTGCAATTACAGGCAATAAAGAAATAAGTGCAGGCAGTTGTACGGGAAATAAAAACCATATCAGTACGGGTACCAGTAATCCCCCAATGCCGGAGCCGAACAGATTTGAAAAATAAATTTTTCCGATTTCAGATACATGATGATCGAAAATGAGTCCGATAGCGAGTGCACCCGGGAAGAAAGGAATAAAGAACAACAGGTATGTAAGCAATAGTTTGCCGATGTGTGCGTAATCGGCAAACAGCAGGTAAGAATCGAATCTGAAAAAAGATAATTGTGAAAGCTCTGTTACCAGCGACATGGTTAAACCACAGGTGATCATTAAAACAGGAAGCAATATAGGCAGGTGTTTTAATAACCGGCGCCGGAATATCGACAGTACAGTTGCTGCGGCGCCAAAGCCAAGCAAGGCTACTGAAATGATCATATACGCAAAATGGTACCATTGAACAATAGAGAGTATCTGCATCAGGGCAAACTGAAAAGCGATGATGGCAGCAGATAGCAGGCCTACGGAGGCTTGTAGCCTGTATTTCATTTTCACATTTTCAAATTAAACTATTGTTTCCTCGTTAACGGAACAAATCGCACCGGCAGCAATGATTTCGTTGTTGTTTTATTGCCTTTCTTTTCTACCAGCATCAGCGTTTGCGTCATAAAGGAAGAGCCAACGGGAATAATCATTTTACCGCCGTCTTTCAGTTGTTTGATCAAAGGGGGTGGAATATATTCAGCGGCAGCTGTTACTACAATTGCATCGTAGGGAGCGTGTTCAATCCATCCGTTATAACCATCATCTGTTTTTACGTGTACGTTGGTGAAGTTTGTTTTTAATCTTTCGGCAGCCGGTTTGCTCAGTTCCGGAACGATTTCGATGGTATATACTTCTTTAACTATTACTGAAAGGATGGCGGCCTGATAACCCGAACCGGTTCCGATTTCGAGCACTTTAAAATCCGGTTGAGCTTTGATTACTTCGGTCATGTACGCCACTATATAGGGTTGCGAAATGGTTTGGCCATGACCAATAGGAAGGGGGCGGTCGTCGTAGGCGTTTTCAACGAGGTCGGCAGGAACAAATTCATGTCGTTTTACGGTCAGCATTGCTTTTAGAACAGCAGCATCTTTCACGCCGCGTTGTTCGATCTGCTGCTTCACCATTTTTTCGCGTTTTATCTTAAACGCGTCTTCCTGCCATGGAGCCGCCAGCAGCAAAAGCCATATCAATGAAGCGATGCGCATAACACACCCTTATTTCATCAGTCACTTCATGGTAAAGTTAGGATTTTTTGGGGGAGGGGGAGGAAGGGGACTACTCAAACTGAATCGTTCCCTTACTATCGATATTTGTTCTGTTATCAAATATAAAATCAACATACCGGGCATCGCCTTTTTCGCCTTTGATCTGTTGTTTGGAACGACCATATTCCTGTCCGTTTTCGTCAAATACTTTGGCGGTGATTTTCTGGTCGATATTGTTGTCGAAGATGAAATATACTGTCAGCTTATTGTCGGTAGCTGAATCGGTACTTCTTATTGTTATCTTACCTGACTTTAATCCGAGTTTGGTTAATTGCTCAGAGAATTTAACTTCATTGCTGAAGGTTTTTTCAACACCTTTAGCTACTCCCTGGGCAAATTCGGAGCCTGCTTTTCCAACCACTTCACCTGTTTTGTTTACGGTTTCTTTTGTTTTTTGTTTGGCCCAGTTGCAGGAGGTTATGGCTACGGCAAGGAAAAGGATCACATATTTCATGACAAACGGTTTTTGGTTTATTCAGCAATATAGAAATGGTTTTTTATATTCTCAAATGAAAAAAGGTGAGCCGCCCTTAAAGAACGACTCACCTTAAAACTACCTGCCATTTACCTTTTCAGGCACCAGCTGGTAATCCTGAAAATTGATATCGGCAACAGCCCGGCCACTTGTTAATGTTCTTAACACAGTGATATAACCGAATAACTCCGATAAAGGCACTTCGGCTTTTATACACTGCATGTTATTCTTCATTTCCATGCCCTGTATCAGGCCGCGGCGACGGTTGAGATCGCCTGTAACCGCACCGGTAAATTCTTCAGGCGTTGTAACCTGTACCTGCATAACTGGTTCAAGCAGTTTCGGAATGGCTTTTGCAGCCGCTGCTTTAAAACCAATCAGCGCCGCATGTTCAAAATCCAGCGCGTGTGAGTCGTTGGTATGGATCGATCCATCGAACAACCGCACCCGCATCGATTGAACAGGATAGCCTTCCAGCACACCTGTACGCATGGCCTGCTCAAAGCCTTTATTTACCGAGCCGATGAACTCCTTCGGAATGGCGCCACCTTTTATGTCGTTAATAAACTCAAGTCCCGGCGCATCATTATCACGTGGCGAAAGCTCAAAATGTATTTCGGCATAACTGCCCGAACCGCCATTTTGCTTTCTGTACAATTCTTTATGCACAACCGCCTGCGTGAAAATTTCTTTATACGCAATTTGCGGCTTTCCTTTATTAACGGCTACCTGGTAGTTCGTTGCCAGTTTTTCCAATACAACTTCCAGATGCAGTTCGCCCATGCCTTTCAGAATGGTTTGTCCTGATGCCGCATCCGTTTCCACCACCAGCGTTGGATCTTCTTCAAGCAGCTTTGATAATGCTTCGCTCAATTGTCCGTTTTCCTTTGCCGACTTTGCCTCGATAGCATACCCGATCATAGGATCAGGAAACCTTATGTTTTCGAGTAACACCTTACAATCAGGAGTTGCCAGTGTATCGCCTGTTCGCACATCTTTCATTCCAATAATGGCTCCGATATCACCGGCGGTCAGCTGTTCGGCAGTTTCATACTTGTTACTCATGATGCGCATGATCCTGCTTACACGTACATGCTTTCCTGTGCGACTGTTCCATACCGCATCGCCCTGGCGAAGCACTCCTGCATACACCCGTATAAAAGTTAGTTTACCGGTGTAATCATTCGAAATGATCTTAAATGCCAATCCGGTAAACGGTGCGTTTGTATTGGTTGCCACCTGTACATTTTCTTCTGTGTTCGGATCGCTACCTGTTACATATGGTATATCTTCCGGTGAGGGCAGATAATTCACTACCGCATCGAGCAAAGGCTGCATGCCTTTGTTTTTATAGGCAGCGCCGCATAAAACGGGAACTATCTGTTGTTGAATAGTTGCCTGCCGTAATGCAGCATGAATGCTTTCGGCTGTTATGGCAGATGAATTATCCGTATACTGCTCAAGGATCATTTCGTTTGTTAACGACAACTCTTCGAGCAAATGGGTACGGGCCTGTTCTGCTTCAGGCAACAGATGATCCGGAATATCAGTCACAGACCAGTTTTTACCATCATCATTGTTCCATATCAATGCCTTCATGCTTATCAGGTCTATCATACCGGTAAAAGCATCTTCTGCGCCAATGGGTATCTGCACAGGAACTGCATTGGCATGCAACACATTCCTGATCTCCTGTACCACCCGCATAAAATCGGCTCCCTGCCGGTCCATTTTATTGATGAGCACTATACGCGCAACGTTATACCGGTTTGCCTGATGCCATACCGTTTCAGATTGTGGCTGAACGCCCGACTTTGCACAGAATACTGCTACGGCGCCATCGATCACCCGCAACGACCGTTCTACTTCGGCAATGAAATCAACGTGTCCGGGCGTATCGATGATATTCACCTGAAATGTTTCATTGGCCAGTTGCCAGTAAGTGGTAATAGCGGCAGAAGAAATGGTGATGCCCCGTTTTTCTTCCTGCGGATCGCTATCCATTACCGTATTGCCATCATCGACATTGCCGGGTTTATGAATAAGTCCTGTATAATACAGCATGCGTTCGGTAACCGTTGTTTTACCTGCATCAACATGCGCCATAATTCCAATATTTCTAAATAGATGTAACCGTTTCATAATTCTGTACTGATAAATAATAAATAAAAAAAGCCTCCTGTTTCGTAACGGGAGGCTTTTGCAATATGCATATCAACTCCAACATTACGGACCTTGTTCTGTAATGGCACTTGTAAATGTTTTGATGATGAATTTCATATTGCTGATTAAATAATTGTTGTGAATGTTGTTGGTAATACTATAGCAGGGGAGACAAACAAAAAAGCCTCTTCGGGAATGAAGAGGCTGATATTTTTATATAAAAATGATCTTACCCTCTTATACCCGGTGGATTTGCCTCCCCCTTGTATATAAAGACAATACAAGTGCTGGCAATTACCGCTCTGATAGCAGTATTGGCAATAACACGAAATTTGTATGTCCTGATAGTGATCATGATTGTTAGTTCAATTGTCGGGCGCAAAATTATAAAAAAAATTGAAATGCGCAAATCTTCAACAGCGTGTTACGAAAAGAAGTTATCGTGTGTGCAACTGCTTTTGGGCTTTTCGCGTTCAGCGTTCAGCATTTTGGTCAGCGTTCTACGCGCATTCTGCGTTCTGCGTTCCGCGTTCCGCTTCAAAAAATGATCATGATCAAAAAGTAACACGAACAGGGTATACTTATAACTTCTTATCCAACAAAACCGTAGTATTACGTATTGTTTTCAGGTGTTAGTACGGGTATATGAACAAATAATAAAACGAACCTTTGATATCCCACGCTGTAACACTTCACTGAACTAAGGTTAATGATAGTAGCATAATTGTTTTTAATCCACCCATTGCATAGCGATTACGTGTTCTTTATAACCATTTTTCATTAACCAACGTTAAATCTCACGATCATGCTAACAGAAAGCATTTCATTGCCTCCGGTGTTCCCTTCATTACTGGGGCTCAGAAGTAAATGGGCCGAAACCCCCATCGATCCTGCTACTTCTATTATGGATCCTGTTTGGAGCGATTCAGGCTTTTACCAATTCGACAAAGGATGGGTCTATGCTCAAAACGATTCAAAGTTCCTTTATCTGGCCCTCGATGTTGTAGCCGATACCGGTAACGATTTCGGTACCGGCGATTATTACTGGCTTAGTTTCGATGTAGACGAAAACAGAGGTATTTCGGCTAACAAAGATCTAAACTATGGCCTGTTTCCTGGTAGCCCTAATAAAATTGGTCTGCAAAAATACCTGGGCCCCGGTGTATGGACAGGTATATCAGAACCGCCCGAATCAAAATCAAGGGTTGAGTTCGGCGCTTCGCCAAAATCATCTACGCCTCACCGCATATGGAAGTTCAAGATTGCGCTGACCGAAATCAGTGCCAGTCTTTTTAGTCCTTTTGGTACGCCTTATACGTATTTTGGTTTCAGAATTAGTTCTTCAAACCCTGCTTTTACAGCAGATTACCCCGTAAATTTTTATAAAGATTTTTCACAGCTGACAAGACTGTACTTTTCAACCAAACCCTCACCAGCCGCTGGTTTGCTGGGCGCCATTATCGGAACCGTAGGACTTATTCCTACATCTGCATCGGTGCTGGCAGCTAACGGCAAAGCCACTACGGCGCCGGGTTATTATGTACAGGTTAAGAATGCAGCCTTTGGTGGTGTATTGAATTTAATAGGCAACCGTGTAAACGTCAATGCCCTGATCGGCATCGGCGCCAATAAATACCGCATTTTGCATGCTGTTCCGGGCAGCGCTGTTTTTCTTCCGCTGGTTTCGGCCTGGACCAACTACCGGTGGAATGGCAGCAACTATGTTCCGCAGGCTTTCACGGCTAATGCCAGTCAGCAGTATACGCTCTGGAACCCGGCCGAAGAGTATTCAATTGACGACCTGCTCGTGCAGTTCTCAACATACGGCATGGATACCGGTTTGCATAAATTTAAAGTGGAGTTCTTTAAGGCCGATGGTGTAACAGCTGTACCTTCTGCACCGCAGGTGCTTTCGTTGTATATCGATAACAATGTGCCTGAAGTAAATATCAATAGCATAACGCATGGCGCTACTGAAATTGCTGCCTGTGCTATTGAAAATATCGGACCCGGAGCCGATGGCTTAGGTTTTCGGGTAACTGCACACGATCCTGAAGGCAACCTGCAATCGTGGAGCTTTGCTGCCACCTATGGCGAAAATCAGTCGGTAGGTATTTTCAGTCAGAATTATGATACCGCTGTACCTCCGGGTGCCGATTGGGCAGGCGTATCGAATTTCGTGGTGCCTTCAACACCTAATCCATGGCGGCCTCCTGTACAATGCGCCTACAGTTTTGTAGTAAGCGCCTGGGCACGAACAACAAACGGTTATGGGTACATTGGGTACTCATCTTACCATCGCAATGTTACCTTATTGTTGTGATTGGTTACCTTTCATTTATAACGATCCCGCCGCGAGGCGGGATTTTTTTTGCACATAACCGGAGAAAAAAACGGAACAAACAGGAGAAAAAAAACACCGGCTAAAATTGGAAGCAATTTAATTGTTAAAGCTACACACATTGATATCTTCTATAATTGATTGATATTTAATTTAAGTGATTAAAAAAAGATATATGTTCCGGTGAGTTTATGGTATCGGTTAGGCTTTCCGGTAAATGCGTATTTATGCCCATGTGTTTAAAACTGAAAAGCACCCGTTTGCAAAATCCAAAACTGTTTTCTAATTTTCGGCCACCAAAAATCTTTATCACAGTTAACCCTGTCCGAACCCCATGAGAATGCCCAGTGCCCTGTGCAAGTGCATATTTGTGCTTGTTGCCCTTACCTGTCATTTTGTCCCGCAGGCGAGTGAGACAAATTTTGCAGATACATCTTCTGCGCTTGTTTCAAAAATTTCAGCCACATTTCAAAAAATAAAAGGAGAAAACCGGCTTGTTGGCGAATTCAAAGAATCCGACATGGCTTCCCTGCCTGTTGGTATTTTGAAAGAGATCAATGGCAAGGCTTATATTATAGCCATCGACAAAGCCCGTTTTACTCCCAAGGGCGCTTTTTTTGATATTTACGCACAGCTTGCATTACCGGGAACAAATGAAGAGCTGTCATTTGCTGCCGTAAATGTAGCTTTTACGCCGGGTGGCATTGCGGCTGCGGCCGGTACCCGCCTCGAACTGGTGAGCACTCATACTATTTCAATAAGCAGTAAAGTTGACCTGGTATTGCCCGGCGATCACAGTAATTATATTGAATGGGATTGCAGTGGTTTTAAAAGCGTTAACCTGAAAGGACGGTTTGAGTTTGAAAAAGGCTGGCTGGTGCCGATGAACGAAAGAGATAGTATAGTTACTGCCACCTTTCAAATAAACGCTAAAGACCTTCATAATATACTGGCCCGTGTAGATATTACGCCCTTCTCTATCAAAGGCATTGAAGATTTTGGATTTGAAGTAAAGGAAGCGACTGTTGACATGAGTGATGTTGCCAACCCCGATGGCCTGATGCTTACATCAAGCGATCTGGCGGCGTGGGATGGCGAACCCAATTTATGGAAAGGCTTTTACCTGAAACAGCTGAACATTTATCTGCCGCCGCAGCTGAACAACGGTAATGGTGAACGCCCCACAGTAAGAGCTACCGATATGACCATCGACAACAGCGGCATTTCAGGAAAATTCAGCGCTGCCAATATCATTAAAATAGGCGATGCCTCTGCAGGCGGATGGCCATTATCGGTAGATTATGTTGAAGTGCAGTTGCAGCATAATAAATTAATGGGCGGCACATTAAAAGGAGATATCAATATTTCCTTTTTAGGTGATAGTTCCATGCATTACACGGCTGCTATTGAAACACGCCAGGACGATACCTATTATGCCTTTGTACTTGAAACAACCGAAGAAAAAATATTTCACACATTTATAGGTGATGTTCACTTATTCCCCAATAGCCAGGTAAAAATTGAAAAGTATAAGGGACAGTTTATTCCCAGTGCCGTGCTGCATGGCAGAGTTGATCTGAACAAGGGAGTGCTGAAAGCGCCCGGTATCAAATTTCAGGATCTTACCATCAGTACCCAAAAACCGTACGTGCATAAAGGCACGCTGAGCCTTGACGGAAGTGTTGGTTTTAAGATCGGAAGCTTCAGTTGCGGGTTTGATGATATTTCGCTGGGATTGTCACAGGGGCAGTTTGCCATTGGTGCGCATGTGCGTATGGCCTTAATGAATGCCGAAGATAAAGGCTTTAGCGCTACTGCCGGTGTTATGGTGCTGGGCAGTGTGCAGGAAGAAAAAGAAATCGTCAGCAATGACAAATTTTCGTACGAAAGAACACACACGCGCTGGAAGTTTGATAAAGTAAAAGTAGGCGATGTGTCGATCGATTGTAAAACCAGTGCTTTTCATCTCTCAGGTGTCATTAGTTTGTATGAAGATCATCCCGTGTATGGCACCGGATTTAAAGGCAGACTGTCGCTTAAATTACCATCTTTGCCGCAGGAAATTGTGGCCCATGCGATATTTGGTTCAAAAGACGATTACCGTTACTGGCATGCAGATGCTTTTGTTCCCATTCGAATTCCCGTAGCCACCGGTTTTTCAATACGCAGATTGCTGGGTGGATTGTCGTATCACATGGAACGTCCGCCACTTCCCGACCCATATAGTATGCCGGATGCAGATACTACGGGAATGAAAAATGCCGACGAACTATTAACATATATTCCTTCCCGTGATGCAGGCTTCGGTTTTGTAGCCGGCGCTACCATAGCTACCGATCCTACAGCTGCCGTATTTAATGCAGATGTGATGTTTGAAGTGATGTTCTCTACCGAAGGTGGATTGCGATATGTGCAATTTGATGGTTCCGGTTATTTCTTTAGTAACCTGGTGCAACACAAAGAAGGCGACCAGGCGAAGGCGCCTGTTACGGCCAAAGTATATATGCGCTATGATAATACCAATAGTAGTTTTCATGCCAACATAAAAACCTATGTGAATGTATATGAAATGATAAAAGGTACAGGGCCTAATAATCTGGCGGCGGAAGCCGTGATACATTTTGAGCCCGGTCAATGGTGGATGTACGTTGGCCGTCCTTCACAAATGATGGGATTAAATGTGGCAGGGCTGGCAACTACCCAAAGTTATTTCATGGCCGGTACCAAAGTAGAAGATATGCCGCCGCCACCGCCCGAAGTAACCAATACACTGGGCATTACAGATAATTTTATGTCACAGGAAAATGCCATGAGCACCGGACGCGGAGTAGGGTTTGGTATGCATTTTAAAGTGGCTGTAGGCATTGGAAAAGATGGCGGCTTTTTATACGCCTATCTGGGCCTTGGGGCAGGAGCGGATATCTTATTACGCGATTACGGCGAAGCGCATTGCAAAGGCAGCGACGGTCCCATTGGTATTAACGGCTGGTATGCTTCGGGCCAGGCGTATGCGTACCTGCAGGGGCGCGTGGGTGTGCGCGTTAAAATTCTGGGTAAGAAAAAAGAGTTTGATATTTTATATCTGTCGGCCGCTGCTTTACTGCAGGCTAAATTTCCGAACCCTGCCTGGTTCAGAGGTGCTGTTGGCGTAAAGTATTCTATTCTGGGAGGTTTGGTAAAAGGAAAAGCCGTGGTAAAATTAGAGGTAGGTTCAAAATGTGAGATCGTTGGCGGTAAAGAGATCGATATAAAGATCATTAATGATATGCAACCCGGCGATGCTGCTAAGGATATCAGCGTATTCAGCTCACCGCAGGTTGCCTTTAATTTGCCGCTCGAAAAATCGTTCAGTATGATGAATGATGAAGATGTGGTAACTACCTATCAGGTAAAGATGGATGAATTTAAACTGGCCGATAAAAAGACCGGAGATATTACAGGCGATGTTGAATGGAACGACACCAAAGATGCTGCTACCCTGAACTTTCGCGATATTCTGCCACCCGATGCCGACCTGGTAGCATCTGTTAAACTGCATATTGAAAAATGGACCGGCTCAACGTGGCAGCCGCTTACTGAAAATGGTAAAATTGATTATGAAACAAAATCGGTAAGCTTCCATACAGGAACAGCTCCGGATTATATACCTGCAGAAAATATTGCTTACAGTTACCCCGTAAATCAGCAGTATAACTTCTTTCCAAAAGAATATAGCCATGGCTATATTAAGCTGAAAAGAGGGCAGCCTTATCTGTTTGTTGAAAACGATAAAGACGGAAGCTGGAAATATTATGCCCGCTTCGAAGGCGGTGATGGCAATGCGATCAATGCCGCTGTAGCCTATGACGCTGATAAAGCACAGGTGAATTTTGATGTACCTGCTAACCTGGCGGCTGAAATGATCTATCGCCTGGGCATTGTTAAAACACCGGCCAATGCGGTATCGGCCAACGACAATGTAACCGTACAAAGCACCACCATACAGGATGATGACGATAATGTTACCACGGTTAGTCAAAAAATATTAAAAGGCGTGGCCCTGGCCGCTACCGAATCATCGTTACTGGAATCAACTTTCAGAACCAGTAAGTATGCCACCTTCCGCGAAAAAATGAATGCAGCATCCAATACCATGGATGTAATGGATATTGCTACCGACTATGTGCCGGTGATCGGCAAACGGTTCGACAGCTACGAAACGTTCGACAAATTTGACCTGAGCGGCGATGGCGATAAAACCAGTTCTCTGCTGTTTGCCAGTGCGGTGCCAGCCAACAACTGGTTGCAAAACAAGATCATTCCCCTGCTGTACCAGTCGTATCCTTTGGATGAAAATATAAAAATTGAACGCCGCAATGTTGCACAAATGGGTACTATACCGTTGAAAGCGGTGAGTGTGTTCAATAATGATCCTAATGTTTACCAGCTAACGGCAGATGCCGTGAATGCAGGTTCAGCTCCGGCCATGGCAGGCCGCTTTCGCATCATGTATTTCCTGTCGTATGTAACCTATCAGGATTACCATGAATTGCTGTCGAAGGCGGTGGCCAAATATACATCCGGTAACAGGCAGGCTATGCCGGCTGCTATTCAGCAATTGCTTGGCACTATGTATCCCGAAATAGAAGCCAATCAGCAATATGGTGTTGAAGTTGGTTATCGCTTGCCCGGCTCCAACACGGTAACATCAACAGTAAATTATAATATCCTGTATAAATAACGCCCTATTTAACCCTAAACTATGAAACCCGTATACCAATTGATGGTATTGATTTGTGTGTTGTATTCAGGTACTTCCCTTGCACAACAAAAGCAACATACTATAATTGCACTTGCCAGTCCGCGTTACGATTCCGTTGTTCTTCGATGGGCGCCTGCAGGGCAGGTGGCATGGCTGTCGGGCAACCGGCATGGCTATATCATTGAACGTTTTGTGGTAGCGCGTGATGGAAAAGCCGTTGATCTGGCTACTCAGCAGGCACAGCTGTTAACCGCAACGCCCATTCGCCCTGTTGCCGAGCCACAAATGGAACAAATGGCTGTAAAAGATGATCGCGTTGCACTGGTGAAAGAAGCCATTTACAGTAAAGACTTTCAGGTAACCGCACCCGAAAAGGGCATTGGAGATTTTATTACAAAACAGGGTGAGTCCGACATGCGTTTTGGTTTTATGTTGCTCGCCTGCGATCTGTCGCCTGCAGCCGCCAATGCCGCAGGATTGCGCTTTGTAGACAGATCGGTTAAAAAAGGGGAGCGGTATGCCTATAAAATATCCGTGGCGCAGCAACCCCAGGGTGTTACCATTGAACCCGGTGTTTGCGTTACTTCTTTGCAGGAAACCATTCGGCTTTCGCCGCCCCGCGAATTTTCAGTACAATTTCTCGATAGTCTCGCACGCCTGCAATGGTTATCGAACATCGACAAAGGAATATATACCGCCTATATGGTTGAGCGGTCGGCCGACGGCAAAAACTTTAAGCCGGTAACAGATCTGCCTGTTATGTATTCAACCGACAAACCCAATCAGCAGTTCAGTTATTTCATCGACACGCTTACTGATAATGAAACTACCTGGTATTATCGTATTAAAGGGTTAACTCCATTTGGTGAATCAGGCCCGTATTCGCAGGTAATGAATGGTCATGGTGCAGGTGCACTTGATCAGCCGTTCATCGATACATTAGCATCTATCGACAATAAAAAGATATCTGTGCAATGGCATTTATCAGCGCTATTAAAAAGTAAAACCCAATCAGTTTTTATAACACGCGCTGCCAAAGCAGAAGGACCTTATAAAGACATTTCTCCCGCGCTTGGTAAAGATGTTGTTTCGTTTACTGATGAAAAACCGGCCGGCGATGGATATTACCGGTTAAAAATAAAAACAACCGATAACCGCATCGTGTATTCATTGCCCGAGCTGGGTCAGGTAATTGATATGACACCACCTGCAATGCCGGTTGGTTTAAAAGGCAATATAGATAGTACGGGCATTGTGCACCTTGAATGGAATGCCAATACAGAAGCGGATCTTAAAGGATATCGCGTATTTCGTGCCAATGCTGCCCACGAAGAGTTTACCGAAGTAACCCGCCGCGTGCTTCGGAAAAACAGTTTCACTGATACCGTTCAAATACAAACGCTTACCGAAAAAGTGCTGTACAGGGTGGTGGCTGTTGATAAAGTATACAACCCCTCTGCATATAGTGAAGTATTTACGTTAACAAGGCCCGATAAAATACCTCCCTCGGCTCCGGTGTTTACCTATAACCGCGCACAGGATACCGTTGCCGGTATTTTATTGCAATGGAAAAGCAGCACCAGCAGCGATGTGGTGAAACAGGTATTGTACCGGGTAAGTTCACAGGTAGGCAGTTTTAATAAAAGCATCGTGTTTACCGATACTGCCAATCACATACACGAATGGCTTGATACTGCTGTACAGGCAGGCAGTAAATATTATTATGAGCTGGTTGCTTATGACGAAGCCGGTAATCAGTCGAAAGACCGAAGCGGTGATATTGTATATGAAACGGCGTATCGCCCGGCCATTAAAGATATAAAGGCACAGGTAAATCGTGATAAAAAACAGATTAGTGTTGAATGGAAACACAACCAGGACCCAGCAGTGTACTATGTATACCGCTCGGTAAATAACCAGGGGTACCTGTTGTACAAAAAACTTACCGGCACACAAAAGTCGGTAACGGATGATGAAATAAGAATAGGCAACACGTATGCGTACAGGATAAAAGCTGAATGGACGAGTGGTAAAATCACTATGATGAGTAAACCTGTAACTGTTGAATATTAAATACCTCAAATTACTGTATGATACAATTGTACAAACGTATATGGCTGGCGTTTTTTTGTGCGCTCGGTTTTTTAACCGCAAATGCACAGGTTCAGGTGGAAATTATGGTTAAGACGGTGTTGTGTGATTACACCTGGGATGATGGGCCTTGTTATGGCGGCCGTTTCCGTTTTTATTATAATTCGGATGAAGATAAATGCGCCTATATTCTGCACAACTTTTGTAATGACCCTAATCGTCGTTGCATACAAACGCCCTGGGACAACAGATTTTATACGGCTGATATATGGCAGCCGCTTAAAACCTTTAGTTTGGCTACAGGAACCAACACATTCAGACTATTCATGCGCACGCATCATGAGCGGCAAAGGGATTGCAGTAAGGCGAGTGATGAGTGTACGGTAGAGAATTTAAAATGCGGCTACGGAGATTCACACGACTGGGAATCGGATATGGAGGTTAACCTTGCCAATTTCCCTCCCGGTGTTATGGTGCCACTCGGAAGAATGACCAACGACGATGGTTTAACAATTGCGTGGGCTGATTTGTACATCCGGTATTCTATTCCTACTCCATCGGCGCCGGTTCCACAACCCAATCCTTTTTTAAATACATTTTGTGCCAATGATGTGCTGGAACTATCCACAGATGTACAACCAAACAATAGCGGATTGAAATACCAATGGCAATACGCACTCCAAAGCGAAGATTATCAGGTACCAAATCCTGACAAAGATCCCCGGGACACATACTGGGACTACCCTTATTATAGTTGCGGTCACATGGAATATGATGACTGGGGAAATGAGTTGGGGTTTGTGTATGCTAACGATTGTGATTTGCCTGATAATCTCACAGAGCATAACTGGCGTACGCTACCTGTTACAAACAGCAATACTGATCGTTTTGCCCGGTTTACACCACAACAGGCTGTTTTTGATAATAATATAACAGAGCGCCAGAATGTATATTTCAAAGTGTTGGCGCAAAGTTCAGAACGTAACAGTCAATGGTCTAATGAAACGATTTATACTTTTTTGCCGGCACCGCCAACACTTACCCAATCAAATTTCATAATAAAACCATCCTGTCAATTCCCCTACAACGGACAGGTGGTGATTCCTTACAATGCCATCAGTACGCCTTTTTCGCAGGTACGCTGGTTGCTTAAGAACGGAAACAACAATAACAGTCCCTGTTCTATTGTATTCAACAGCGATGGAACCATTTCGAGTAGCTGTGGTTTGATTGAACAACAAAGCGATGGATTGATCAATGTGCCCAAATCATCTTCTGATGCACCGATTGTGATCGATAAGCTGCCCAAAGGTGATTATACCTTATGGGTGATCAACCCCGGGGAGAGCTCAGGTAATTGCTATTCTCCTATATATATTACTATTACAGAATATCCTGAACTAACGATTACCAAATTATCATCAGCCAATATTTCGTGCTTTGCTGCCAACGATGGTACTTTCAAAGTGCAGGCGGCAGGGGGAGATCCCAATAGTGGTTACCAGTTTAAAGTAACGGCAAAAAATCATATTGAATTAAATACCGAATACGCTACCATTTCGGGCGATATATATGAACGCACCGGTTTGCCGGCTGATGAATACACCATTTACATGAAAAACGCCTGTACACCCGAAAAGAGCCTGGTGGTTGTATTAACGGAACCCGTAAAAACACAGGGATCGGCGATATTCAATCAACCTACCTGTTATGATCCGGCCAATGGAAGTACTGCTGTAACCGTGTCGCAGGGAATGGGTAACTATACCTATCAGTTATGGAAAGATGGCACTCAGGTTGCCGAAAACCCAGCTGTTACCGACGTAAATCATTTGTTTGATAATTTATTGCCGGGCAGTTACCAGGTAAAAGTATTGGATGCCGATCGACTTACCTGTGCCGGCTGGGATACAACCGTTACGCTCGTAGCTCCGCCGGTACTTACTGCAACCATACTGCAAACAGATAGTGTAAGCTGTTATGGTGGCAATGATGGTGCTATTCATGTACAGGGCACTGGCGGCAGCGGCCGGTACGTATTTACTTTAAAAAATAACGGAACTGTTGTAAGCAGTAATACAGATGGGTTGTTTAATGGTTTAACAGCAGGTACATATCAAATGATCGCTTCCAAACCTGCCGATGAAAACTGTAACGACACTTATGTGCTACCGATTGAAGTGCCCCAGCGTAGTGAGCTCATGGCTACTATAACCGCACAGCCGGTTACCTGCAATGGCATGAACAATGGAGCGGTAAGTGTATTGGCAAGTGGTGGTTCGGGATCTTATTCCTATTACTGGGAGTACTGGGATGGCAGCAACTGGCAGCATAAAAATTTCTGGTTCCCCGATGATACACAAATCAGTTCCCTCGAGCCCGGCAGATACCGCGTGCAGGTATTGGATAATAAATCAACATTGAACTGTAAAATGATTTCGCAGGAAGCAATCATAACAGAACCCGCAAAACTGCTGATCACCGATGTACAAACCACTGATGCAGCGTGTAAAGCCGATGGAGGTCGTATTAAAATTACTGCTACCGGTGGTAATGGCAATTACGTGTATTACTATTCTATAGGCGATCAGTTACATTATACAGCGTTTACCGAAAATACACCGCTTACTGTTAACGGCGATTATTATGTAAAAGTAGAGGATGCCAAAGGTTGTAGTATAGAAGATAATAAAGCTTATCCCATCAGTTTGCCGCCGACACCTATGGACTTTACCATGCAGACTTCTGATTACGAAGGCACTTCGGTTAGTTGTTATAATGGTAATAATGGCAGCATCACTGTTACTGCAAGCGGTGGCAGCGGCAGCGGATACCAGTATGCTCTGGGAAGCGGCGCTTATCAAACCTCACCCGTATTTGATCAGCTGGCGGCCGCAGATTACTTCGTAACAGTAAAAGATAAACGCGGTTGTAAACTTGGTAAAAACATAACGCTTACACAACCAGCACAGCCTTTACAGGGAGCCATTACCAATAAGCAGGAGGTAGGTTGCCCCGGAACTGCTACCGGCTCATTTGGTATTGACATCCAAAACGGCCGCGCTCCTTATCAGTACAGCATCGATAACGGAAATACATTTCAAACTGCCAATACATTTACCGGTTTGTATACCGGCACCTACGATGTGGTGGTAAAGGATAAATACGATTGCCGGTGGACAACCAATGTTACCCTCGTTTCAATGATACCACCTGTATTGTTTTCGAATGTTGTTACCAATGTGGCGTGCTTCAGTGGAAATGATGGCGCTGTTAAGGTTACAGCCACCGGCGGACAACCGCCTTATCAATACAAGTGGGAAAACTTTGCCAATACATCTGACCAGCTGGCGGGTATTATTGCCGGAAAGTATGTGCTGCATGTTACGGACGGTGCCGGTTGTTTCAGTAATGACACAGTATTTGTTACGCAACCTGCCGCTGCCTTATCGGCCATTACTACTGCACAACCGGTTTGTGTTGGTTCAAACGGAAATATTACGGTTAAGGCCAGTGGCGGTACGCCTCCTTACAAATACTCGGCTAATAATGGTAATACCTTCCAGGATAATGAGCTACTGAGCGACCTTCCTGCCGGTACCTACAATGTGGTAATAAAAGATTTTAATAATTGTACGGTCGCTTATTCAGTAGTGATCAATCCGGCCAATGCAATGCCTGAGATCAACTTCCTCGTTGCATCGGGTAAAAATGCATTGGATACACTGGTGATAAAAGAAGTGTCGATGCCCATTCCCGATTCAGTGCACTGGAGTTTTGATCCGGCAGCGCAGGTTATTGAAACAGGCGTATCGCCCCGTATTAAATTCAGTAACCCCGGTAATTACTGGGTTGCTATGACCGGCTATTTTAAAGGATGTGCCTATACGCTTAGAAAAACAGTATACATAAATCCATACGATCCCAATGCAGGACTTGTGTATGATCCACCTGTGCAAATTATCGATACCGTGGTGTTATATCCCAATCCAAATACCGGTCAGTTTTCGGTGCATGTTAAACTAAACCGCAAACAAAAACTGATCATGCTGATACAGGATATGGGCACAGGCCGCGAAATAGTGCGCCGTGCATATGACCCGGTATTAACTACCGACGACCAGTTTGCGCTGGGTAGTGTAAGCAATGGAACGTATGTATTAAGAGTGATTGCAGAAAACGACAGCAGGGATGTGCTGTTTGTGATCAGCAGATAATTAGTTACCTGTTACCAGTTACCGGATTGCCCGGCAACCGGAACCCGGCAACCGGTAACCAGTAACCGGTATCCGGTAACCGGAACCTGGCAACCAGATTAAACCCTAACAAACCATGAAAACAAATATAAAACACCTGATCGTACTGCTTTGTTGCCTCACAGGCAGGCAGGTGCTGCATGCCCAGGCCATCGACGAGCTGGGTGTAAAAAAAGGCATAAAGATCAACGGATCGGTGAGCGCCAATACCGTGGCCTATACAGCTGCGGGTATTCAATCGCGACGAGATCCGTTCAACTGGTTTTTACAGGGGAACCTCAATATTAATCTCTTCGGTTATAACATGCCGTTTTCCTTCAGCTATAGTAACCAGGGGCGTAATTTTGCCCAGCCTTTCAACCGGTTTCAGTTTGCGCCATCGTATAAATGGGCACGAGGTTATTTTGGTAACACCAGCATGACGTTCAGCAATTATACCCTCGCAGGACATATGTTCAATGGGGTAGGGGTTGAGTTAAGTCCGGGTAAATGGCGGGTGGCCGGCATGTACGGTGTATTGCAAAAAGCCGTTCCCTTCGATGTGAACAATAAAGAAACGTATAACAGCGCTGCTTTTGAACGCAGGGGATATGGATGGAAAGCCGGTTATGAAGACAAAGGCAACAGCTACAGTATTGCTTTTTTCAAGGCAAAAGACGATGTGAATTCAATTCCTTTTGTTCCTTCAGATGCTACACTTACGCCGCGCGAAAATACAGCCGTGGCAGTGTCGGTGCGGCAATCATTTTTCAAGCGCGTGTTTGCCGATGTGGAGTATTCTGTATCGGTGCTTAACCGCGATATACGCGCGGTTAAAAGTGCCGAAGACAGTTTGCAGGGACAATATAATTTTCTGAAAAAATTCTTTTCACCAACCGCCTCTACCGTTTACTTCGATGCGTTGCAGGCCGGGTTAGGATATACCGGTAGTTTTTACAGTATTCAAATGCGGTACGAAAGAGTAGCGCCCGGTTATACTACTTTGGGCGCCTACAATCTCGTAAATGATATGCGCAATATTACCATTGCCCCTTCGGTGCAATTGTTAAACAGCCGAGTGCAACTATCGGGCAATGTAGGAATACAGGATAACAACCTCGATAAAACAAAAACAACCACTACGCGCAGGTTTGTTGGTAGTGGTAATATCAGCGTTATTCCCAACCAGCACTGGATGGTAAATGGTTCTTATTCGAATTTTACAACTTATACCAGAGTGCGTCCCGTGCGCGATCCTTATTTTAATAATCCGCTCGACTCGCTCAATTTTTATCAGGTAAATACCAGCTACAATGGCGTGGTGGCCTATCAGTTTGGCAATAAGAACGTGCGGCATGGCATAATGCTTACGCTTAATTACCAGCTGGCAGGCGATGCACAGCCTTCGCAACAAGGCGAAGCACCGCAGAAAAGTAATTTTTATACCGCCAATGCAGGCTATACGTTTAACCAGGTGCAGAGCGGTTTTTCAGTAACAGCCGGCGGTAATTACTATATACAGGATATGCCAGGTGCGCGAACATATTTTACAGGTCCTTCATTAAGCGCGGCAAAATCATTGTTTAAGAAGAAGCTCAGGCTCAATGCTTCTTCGGCCTACAACATTACAAAAGCAACAGTCAATAATGTTACCAGTCACAATGGTGTATGGAACAATTCGCTGCAGGCCTCGTTTACGCCGCAGGCGCAAAACAACCCGGTGCCTAATGGAGCTGGCGCCGGCAACAATAAAAAAATAACAGGACGGCATAGTTTAAATGCTGCTGTAAATTATTTGCATCAGCAGGCGGTAGTTATCCGGCCGCAGTTTTCAGAGTTAACGGTAACCGTTGGATACAACTTTAGTTTTTAATCAATTTGAAAATTTGAAAATAAACCGATTTGAAAATGCTGTTAAAGCAAACGGGTTGTTTCGTTAAATCGGGGTTTTTAAATGCAGTGGTTCCATTTTCAAATTTTCAAATTTGCACATTTTCAAATTTATGAATGATATCCGCATGAAGACGAACAGGATGGCCTTGAAATGGATTGTTTACAGCATGCTGTTGATTGCAGGGCTGTGTGGTTATAACAGCGCCGGCGCGCAAACCGTTCACCCGGTAACGGCGTCGTTGCAGCTGGTGCCGCCATACAGCGTGTACCTGGCCGATTATGCGGCTCCCGGCAATGATAAGTTACGGGTGATATTAACGCTGAACGATCTCAGTCAGCCTTCCTATACCGTGCGCCTTCGGTTTAAAGTGGAGTTGAACGGAAGGGCGATCATGCAAACCGATCCTGCCTGGCGGCCTTCGGCGATAACTATCATGCCCGGTATGCCGCAGATCATTACGGGTACACAGCTGAGTGAATATCTTGTATCGGACCATCTGCAGTTTTTAAACGGGTTCAGTCGTGATAATTACGAACGCACCAAAGCATTGCCCGAAGGGGCTTATCGCATATGTGTAACGGCCTATGATTATAACCGAAGTGATGATGTATCGATAAGTAATGATGGCTGTAACATTTTTTTCTTTCAGAAAAATGAAGCGCCGTTGCTCAACTTTCCGTTGTGCAATAGCCGGGTAGATAGAAAAGATCCGCAGTTCCTCACTTTTACCTGGAGCATACGCAATACACCTTCTTTTGTTACCGGTTCATCAGGCACAGGGTATCGCTTCGAGCTGTTCGAAGTTCGTCCGGCCGGTAGCAACGCCGAATACATTGTACGCAGCAGCACGCCCATTTACAGTGCAACCACCGATAACGCCATGCTGGTATACGGCCCCGGCGAACCCCGATTGCAGGATAGTATGCAATATGTATGGCGCGTACAGGCCTTTGATAAGGATGGGCGCGATGCATATCAGAACAACGGGTACAGCCAGGCCTGTGTATTTACCTATGGTGGTATTGATCCGTTTGTAGTTAATAATATCGGCAAACCCGAATTATTTGGTGAAGCTCTGGGCGAGCGTAGCGGAAAATGGTGGTGGCATATCGGCAATGCGCAGACATTAGATGGATGGAATATACAGTACCGTAAACGCGATACCACAACTACCAAAACTGCATACGACTGGAACAAGCAGTTCATGACCGATACGGTGTTTCATTTGTTTAATCTTGAGCCCGACAATACCTACGAAGCACAGGTGCAGCCGGTGATAAAAGGCATCAATGGTTCATGGAGCGAAACGGTGGTATTCAGAACCATGCCGAAAAGAGTATACGAATGCGGCAAGAACGACACAACAAATAACGGGCTGGGGGCAAATGCAGCAGGCCAGCCCTTAAACAGCGCTGTGGCAGGCATGGTAGTTCGGGTGGGCGATTTTGATATGCAGCTGCTCGAGGTATCGGGTGGTAACGGCCGATTCAGCGGGTATGGTGCAGTTGCAACACCGTTACTCGGCATGCGGCTGAATGTAAAATTCACCGATGTGCAGATCAATGATAAACTGCAGTTAACGCAGGGCGAAGTGGTTGCGCTTACTGAGGGGATAGATGCGTGGATAAAAGACCGAACCAAAGTAAACAAGGATGTAGAAACCATAAAAGGCTGGTCTGAAACCATGCCCGATTTTGATAATGGATCACTTGCGGAAATAGAAAATTTTGCCAAAGAGCTGCTGGGCATAAGCGATGGTGTTTGGAACGACACTTATGTATATACTGAAGAAGAACGCAAGCAGGTAAAAGATGCGCTGGCCGAAGTAAAAGCAGCCATGCAGGAACTGCAGGATAACGACCCATCAAACGATGCCGCTGCAGAAAAGAAATTGCGTCAAACGCTGAAGAAGATAGAGCCATTGCTGGAGAAGATCAGTGATAATATAGGGAAGGGGGTGTTGGTGAAGTTGGGACTTACCAGGAAAAAACTGTATAAGGCGATCATCGCAAACTATATAAAAGAATTACAAACCAGTATAGCCTCGATTAACCAGGAGCGCGAAGAAATGAATGCGCTGGCTAAGCATGGGCCTAATAATGAAGATGAAATAAGGAGGTTTATTGCTGGCCTGCCTACCTGTATGAGATCGTTGGATCAGGAAAAACAGAAAGCTTTGCTTGAATACCTGCAGCAAAAAATCAATGTGGAAGCAGATTTGACTAAGTATGAAGAAGCCTTGCAGGAAAAAATAGCAAAGAACCAGGCTGATGAAGCATCTTTCAGTAGTAAAGAAAAAGATTTGGAGAATGCTGAAAAAAATAAACCCGATATAACGGTTGAAGAATGGGCGGCTTCCAATCAGGATAAATTCAATGATGGTTCCGAGCGCATGTGTCAGTACGTGTTGGAAGAATTTGATGCAGCGCAGGGGCTGGATGCATTTGCAGAAACCGCAGACGAGTCTTTCGTTGTAATCGTTCTCCCATCTTCACATGTATTTCCGTGGGGATTACGGATTCGCTTTAAAAAACCTGTTGAATTTGGAAAGGGTGGCAGTATTACTATTGAAGGAAAGAAATATACGCCGTTATATGGCGGAAGCAGCCATACGTTCATGGGCTTTTATGAAGATTCAAAACTTGCCGGAATTCCAAAAGACAATAATGGAGTGTACGCACGTAAGGCTTTGGATGACGGAAAAGGCTGGCTCGACTCTACCAATAATTATTCGGTAGTAGATCAGTTAAAGCAGAACTATACACGCGAATTTTTTGAAGATATCCAGAAGAATGAAAAAATTGATAAGCAACAGGCATATGAAATAGCCAAACTCCTTGATCAGATCAATAAGCAGACCTACGGTGAATTCTTAAAACTTGCCTGGCAGGACAGAACTGATCAGGAGAAAGCATTGTACGAAATAGGCCTTGGCCTTGGTACGGTAGAACAGTTTGAAAAAGGTTTGAAGGACTTTATTGATATGATCAACAAGAGGGTGACTGCATTATCGACCTATTGCCAGAAGTGGTATGCAGAAAGCTCAAAAGACAATAAAGATGAGCTTCGCAATAAAATAATTAAATGGATATTATGGCGCTTTGAAGACAAAGATTATTTAAGCATCCCCAATACGTTAAGGGATAGTGCGCTGCATATATTGGTTGACGGCAATCTGCATAGCGAGAATATGGGCGACCAGATAGCAATGAAACTG
This sequence comes from Niastella sp. sgz303648, assembly GCF_059587045.1. Classification (NCBI taxonomy): domain Bacteria; kingdom Pseudomonadati; phylum Bacteroidota; class Chitinophagia; order Chitinophagales; family Chitinophagaceae; genus Niastella; species Niastella sp. sgz303648. The sequence goes on from NZ_JCAPSW010000002.1 coordinate 604,854, forward strand.
GTAACAAAAGTGCCCGATGAGCAACAGAAGTCATGGATGCAAACGCTGAGTGAGGGAAGTCGTTTAAAAGAATTATTTAGTCGTGTAGATGGCGATGAGTTTAACCAGATGATGACGGGCCTAAGCTCTATGGTGTTAAAACATTTTGAAAAGCCGAAGGAATTTACACAGGAAAATGCGCTCCTTGGTGGACATTATATACCATTTAAAGAAGGGCTATTCACTGGTGACGCATTGGAACTTTCGATTGATGATAGGGGAGATATGATGCTGGGAAGCCGGAAGCAGTTTACTAATGATTTAAAACTTGCTTTTGGAAAAGGTACCGATTGGGTTATTGTACACTTTAAGAGCCCCTTTAAACTAAATGACAAACTTAGCTTTAAAAAAGGAGCCAAGGTGCCAATGCCTACTTTACTGGCCTATGCGATATTTAATGAAGAAAACAACAGGAGGCTGGGCAGGGCAGGTAAATTAGTCCTTGATGTAACGTTGACAGCGATTGGGGTAGGTGAAATTACTGCGGCTTTACAGGCTACAACGAAACTGGAAAAGGTATTTCGGGTAACCAAGGCGATCGTTGATCTGGGAGTGGGACTGAGTGATATAGTAATTAGTGATGTTTTAGCAGAGAAGCTAAATGAAACGGACCGTGGGAAGGCATTTTTGAATACCTGGAATACGATTCAGTTGTATTATGGATTGGGAAGCATTACCGCTGAAATGGGACTTTATGCGAGAAATTTGTATAAACAGGGGAAAGAGTGGAAGGAGTTTAATAAGTTAGCGGCGGATGAGGAACTGGCGAAGGAAATGAATAAGACGTTGGTGAATGTGGAAAAGGAAACAGGCATCGCGAACACGGAGGAAAAATTAACAGATGGAGCGAGTGATGCAAATAAAGATGATAATGCAGCCGTTGCAGTGGCAGGAGGAACGGATGATGCCTCGGGAGGATGGCTACTTTGGTCTCAATATGAGAAAGAAATAATAAAAGGCGAAGAATTTGCAATTGTAGGTAAGCGTCGGTATTCAAAAGAAGCGGTAGAACAGGCCGTAGGAAGCCAGTTTTCGTTGCCTACAATGGTAGTAGAAGATGTTATTCAAAACGGTAGTTCTTTTACAAGGATGGAGAATGGTATAGCCCAAAAAGTGTTCGATCAGGATGGGCACAGATTGCGGGTAGTGACTGAAGACAATGGTAGGATTGTCCGGACGATTTCAAAAGTAGATTTTGATGCTCTGGATATTCCCACACTCATTCAGCATATTAAATATCGAAGTTTGCCTGGAGTTAAAAAGGGCATCTCCGGTTGTCATGACGCTACAGAGTTTGCCAGAATCAGCCATGTATCGGCTACCGGCTACCATGTACCAAGTGGTTTGCTTCCTGAGCAGGTACCGGAAATCGTAATATTTACAGATATTGCACACCCTGCGGGTGTACCTGGTGTTCGATATGTGGAATATAAAGTGCATAAACTATCAGATGGGCGACCGGCTGTTACTACGGGAGTTTTAAGGGGACAGGGGGCTGCTCCATATAAAAAAACAATTTATGATCCGACAATCTGGACAGACGATAAATTGGATGATGCAATTAGGGAAGCTTTTCAGGACGCGAGTATAAAAAATAAAGGTGTTTTTACTAAACCAACTGAACCTTATTTTGGAAGAACTAAAGAGGGATATGAAATTGAGTTTTTCTTTAGGGATAATAAAATTCAAACTTTTTATTTTAAATAATTATGTGGAAAATAACTGACAAACCTACAAATCCTGGCAGACTAAATTTGGGGTTTTCAATTGATCCTCCAAACGATGCATTAACCGGGTTAATAGTGGGAACTGATGTTTACATATATCCTCAACTTGTTAAAAGCGTTGCAATGTCAGGAGGATTTACAAACGAGTTTTCATCTTTTCTGGCATATCAGGCTATGGATAGCCAAGACCTTGAAAATGCAGAAGGAATACAGCCAGATGAGGTTGAAGTTTATCATGAAGTCGTAGGTTCCAGTTTTATTAAAGAGTTTTTGTTCGATGAAATTATATATGATTATTCTTTGGCACTTTTAAAGGTATATAAGGATCATATAGAGGTGCAGAAAAAATACTTACAATGGTTGTCTATGCGTATTGCTCCTGATTATATTGATAGAAATTATTATTTGGATTATAATTCTAATTGGGGTGCAGCTATGGAGGAGGAGTTACAAAAGCTGAAGCAGAAAATAGATGCGCGGTGGAGTAAATAAATGTGATAATTGCAATGGAACAAAATAAAAAGACTTTATACATTATAACCAATTATGAGCATATACTGCGTGAAACAATCAACAGGTTTAATAAAACGTATGAGACAGATTTCGAGTTTTCTAAATATTTGCGTGACGAAGTAAATAGAGCTGTTGTGCAATATAGCATTGTTACCGAAACTGATGTGTTTCATTTAGCTGTAAACTTTGGAAGAATGTGTGAGGCATTTGATAAAGGGGTTACTTCCGGTTTGCCACCCGGCTATTTCGATAATAAAGATTTATACCCGAGGTTTGAATAATTAATCTATTAAAGACTCCTGCGCGGTTTAATCTTTTGAAAAGACCAAAGTAAGGCTTATGCATTCAATGTGTATGCCTTACTGGCTTTGGAATATGACCAGGTTTGCATATGAGAAAAGAAACCACACAACTTAGTTATCGAGATGTTTTTGTAAAAGAAATGCCTACCGTGGAACTTTACAATATGCTGAAAGTGTATAGGGATAAGGTGCTGGAATATGAAAGAAGATAAAGAGAATAAATGAAGTACTTAAATTTTATTGAAGATATCAAAGCGGCAGAAGAAAACAGCGTGAAAGCCGGATAATACATCCTTTTTCACACCTGCAAACTGGTGGTATTTCTTTGACCCTACGTTATAGGGTATATGATCACCATAAAACCTGTCAAAGCGCCATTGTTCATTGTCGCAACAATTGCACTTATTAATTCTCCATTGCATGCCCAACGCTCTGCCGATACCATTACCATCGACTGGAATAAAACCGTAACTATTTCAAAAACTACGGCTACTTTGCAATTGGTAGAAAACCCGATGGTGCGGCCCGGTTCTCCCATACATAAAAATACATTTAAAGCATTGAAGGAACTGGGTGCCGATTATGTTCGGTATGTTCCCTGGTTTCCATATCCCAAAATGGCAGTGGCCGAATTGAAGCCGCCAACGAAAGAAAAAACATTCTGGGATTTTACTTACCTCGATAGCACGATGGCGGCCGTTATGGAAGCCACCAAAGGGCATTCGGTGGTGATCAACTTCAGCACAACGCCTGTATGGATGTGGAAAACCAAACAGGAGGTAAATTATCCCGATGATCCTTATGCAACCTGCTGGAATTACAACCATGGAACTCAACTGCGCGATACCTCTATGAAAGAAGTAGCCGATTATTTTGCCCGGTTATTCAGCTGGTACACCAAAGGCGGATTTACCGATGAACTGGGTAATTTTCATAAAAGCGGTCACTATTATAAAATACCTTATTGGGAAGTGCTGAACGAGCCTGATCTGGAACATCATATTTCGCCGCAACTATACACCCGTATGTACGATGCTATCGTAAGCGAAATAAAAAAGATATCGCCCGAAACAAAATGCATCGGTTTATCGCTGGCGCTTGTACGTAATCCGCAGTATTTTGAATATTTTCTGAACCCTAAAAATCATAAACCGGGCATCCCGCTGGAAGGAATTTCATACCATCATTACTCAATGCCCTCGCTTACTGCACAACCGCTCGATGCATACCAGTATACTTTTTTTGATAAAGCCGAAGCTTTTTTAGATAAAGTACGCTACATCGAAAGCATACGTAAAAGACTGGCGCCGCAAACATTTACCACTATTAATGAAATTGGTGTTATTCTCGGTTCACCGCGTGAGCCGGTAACGATCGACGGCAATTACTGGAACCTGGCGGGTGCTTTATATGCATATATTTTTCTGGAACTAACGAAAATGCAAATTGAGGCAGCGGGTGAATCACAACTGGTAGGCTATCCCACCCAGTTTCCAGATGTAAGTATGATGAACTGGGAAAACGGTAACCCCAATGCCCGGTATTGGGTGTTAAAACTGTTGAAGGATAATTTTGCACCTGGCGATACGCTGGTGTATACCGGTTTGATCAGCAAAACGGCCTTTTCGCAACCTGCGTTTATAGCAGCACAGGCTATAAAAACCAAAAGCGGTAAGCGGATCTTACTGATCAATAAATTAAATACCAACGCGCAAATTGTATTGCCGGCTGAAATAAAAACCGCTTCTGTAAAATATGTAGATATAGTTACAGGCGAAAACCCACCTGCAGAAATTACTTTGCCGGGCAATACACTTACCTTAAAACCTTTTTCAGTAGCGGTGGTGGAGGTGAAATGATGTTCCGAAGGGCAACTCCGAATGTATAGGCTGTGGTCTTTGGCCATCTTAGTGAGCATTCATTGTTTTTTTGCCTTTGCTTTTTCTGTATTTTCTTTCACTCTATGCTTCACTATTTTTGTGATCAGATCTAAGGGTATTGGTTTATCATATGGAAACTGAACCGATCCTTTACCGGTTTTGTAACCAGACAGCGCTTTTTTAAATGCTTCATTATTGACAGGTGCGGGATAAAACCCGATATGGTTTTTAAACCCCGCAAAGTAAACCAGGTTGCCTTTATACATGTAAGTGGGCATGGCATATTTAATGGTTTCCTCTGCATCAGGAGCTGCTTTTTTTACAGTGGTTCGCACCTGTTGCAGTAGCACCTGAATTTCTTTCGGAAATGCAGCTATGTATTCATCTATGTTTTTAGGTATATTGGTTATCATACAGCAATGATTTGATGTTCCGATATAAAAGTAACAACTAATAAAGCGCCAGGCAGGGTGCCTTTGCGACAAGTTGCGGGGGTAAATGTGCCCAATCATAGCTGTAATTGTTAAAATTAACCGGCAAAAGCAGCAGGAGGTATATCTTGCAATAAACCATTACGCCTGTTCATTGTAAGATTACGTAAATAATGAAAAAAATAAATCTGATCCTTGTTGCTGCTTTACTGACTTCCTTATTGGCAAGTTCACAGCCTGTAAAATATGAAGTTTATGCATTACGGTTTGCTTCTTCGGCACATGCCTGGCCCATTGCAGAGTGGGCAATAAATGGTCCCGAAAAAGACAGTGTGAATATCAACTTTATGATCTGGCTGATCAAAGGAAGCAATGGCAAAAACATATTGGTGGATGCCGGTTTTTTAAATGATATTCCTGACGCCAAAGAGTTTGATATAATCAAATACATACGGCCCGATTCAGTACTTCGAAAAGTTTCCCTGCGCCCGGAAGATATTACTGATATCATTCTTAGTCACCCCCACTGGGATCATATCGATGGCATCAATTTATTTCCAAATGCCCGTGTTTGGATGCAAACGGCCGATTTCTATTATTTCATCGGCGCAGCGTGGCAAAAAGATGGACAGAAAGGCGGGTTTAATAAAAGGGATGTACACAAACTCATCGATATAAACATGGCCGGCCGGGTAAACCTTGTTCAGGGTGATGATCAGGAAATAATTCCCGGAATTACAGTATATACAGGCTCAAAGCATACTTTCGAATCGCAATATGCGCGTGTAGCAACCGGGGCAGGGGATGTGGTGCTGGCTTCGGATAATATCTGGATCTATTACAACCTCGATCATCTGGCGCCGGGCGGTACCAGCGATACAACCGGTTATATAAACCAAATGAAGCGAATGAAAACTATGGTGCCGGATGTGAAGTACATCATTCCGGGGCATGATGCCGCCGTTTTTTCCAGGTTTCCGGTGTTAACCGAAGGGGTAATCAAAATCAAATAGGCGTACATGATGCATAGTAAAGTGTGACTTTTTAACACAATTGACTGAAATTCCTGATTTTAAGCGAACGAATGTTGGCTGGAATAAATTAACCCCTTATTTTTGCAATCCTTTCGGATCGGGGCATTCTGATCCGGATTTTTTGTCTCCGTAGCTCAGTTGGTAGAGCAATTGACTCTTAATCAATGGGTCCAGAGTTCGAGTCTCTGCGGGGACACCTGAAAAGACATCGTGGAAATATCGCACGATGTCTTTTTTTTGTTTTCGCTGAAGCCCGCGTCCAGAGTGCATATTAGGCGAATGACTTCGTTAAGCCGGGGAGTTCGAAACTTATCGCCATCAAATTGCAATTTTTCGGGAAATATCGAACTCACGATTTGTCGCTTCTCTGGGGTGGTCCCATTTTCGTATAAGGCGTCCAGCCGGGAAACTCTGTCTAGGGCAGCGTCCAATAGGTCATCAATGCTGTTGGAACGGACCGAAAAATTGGCAAGCTGATTTTCTAAGCTGTCAATTTGGGGCTCATATTCCGCTTTTAATTCCCGGTATTCAGTAGGTGTTAAGTCGTTTCCTAGCATTAATTTTCGGGCATTGGTAAGCTCCTTAGTCAATTGCTCTAACCGGCAAAGCATGTCCTGGTATTCATCCATCTGGTCTTTCGCCTGCACCTTGTACACATCGTTTATGGCACGCTTATATAGCGCTATTGTACCAGAACGGAATGTATATTTCTTTAATTCTGCAACAAATAACCGATTTGCTTTATTTGCATTATAACGGGTTCCGCATTTAGAATTACAATGGTAATAAGGAAAATATTGATATTTACCTTTCGAGGAACTTCCTGTTAACATACAACCACAGCGTGGGCAAATTAAAAATCCACGTAATGGGAAAGCGTCATCCACATAAATTTTTGTCCTTTGTTTCTTTTTCCTGCCATCCAACACATCCTGCACTTCATTAAATAGAATTGTGGAAATAAGAGCTTCGTGCTGTCCTTTTATAATACAGGCTCGTTCATTCTTGTATTCGGGAATAAAAATGTTGCCACAATAAACAGGATTACGAATGGCCAGCCAAAAATTGGGTTTACTACATTTCAATCCTTTCATCTTTGCCATTTTCCATATTTGTTCGGTATTAAAACGCTTTCTGGCAATTTCGTTGAAAGCCCAACGCATAATGCTTGCTTCCGGTTCTTTAGGAGCGATGTATTTTTTCTTTCCATCTGCGGTAATAAAATTTCCAAAACCGACAGGCGCTGAACCCATCCAGCGCCCTTCTTTCTTGGCCCGCCGCATACCATAAAAAACATTCAATGCACGCCGATCATTTTCTACTTCAGGGGCAGCCAGATAAATAGCAAGCATCATTTTGTTTTCAGGAATTGATAAATCGAGTGGCTGTTCAACTGCCTGCGGATCTATTCCTAATGAACGCAGGGTGTTGATCATTTGATATGCGTCAGCGGCATTCCTGCTGAACCTATCCCATTTCGTAAAAAGTACTAAGTCTACTTGTCTTTTGTGTTTGCGCCAATCAATTAACAACCTGGTCCATTCGGGCCTCCTGAAAGTCTTAGCGGAATAGTCTTCCTTAATCACTTTTCGCACCTCAATCTTATTCATATCACAGAATCTGCGCAATACCTCTTCCTGACTTCGCAGACTATACCCTTTGTCAGCTTGCTCATCAGTACTCACTCTAATATATAAATCGGCAACTTTCATCTTATGCTAATTCTTACTAAGGTTTAAATGTTCTGTTTCCTTGCATGCGATGTTTCTAATTAAGAATATATCGAGGCCATCTATTTTCCTGGATTTCCAAAAAGGAATTTTGTACCTCTTCAATCGCTTGCGGTTTTTCGAGCATTTCGGAAATGGAATTATGTGGCTGCTGGACCGCTTGCGGTTCAATTCCAAAAGACCGTAGAGCCGTAATCATTTGAAGGGCATCACCGGCATTTCGACTGAACCTATCCCATGTTGTAAATAGTAACAAATTTACCTGGCCCTTATTTTTGCGCCACTCCAAAAATGCTTTTTTCCATTCAGGCCGGTTAAAAGTGCTTGCTGAACAAACGTCAAGAATTACTTTACGAACTTTTATATTGTGCAGTTGACAATATTGGCGTAATATTTCTTCCTGACCTTGCAGGCTCTTTTTGCTATCGGAGACCATACTGTTACCTGCTCTGAGGTATAAATCAGCAATTTTCATATTTATGTTAATTTTTTAGTTTCGCTGTTAACGTTATTTTGCCCACGAAGACATTGCGCTACAGTTATCTCAGCCATTGCATAAATAAATTCCAAAATCATCTCTGCCTCTTCGGTTGTTACTGCCATTCCATCCTTTTTAAGCAGATCAATTGCTTCTATCGGTTTTATCCTTTCCATCTTACACCTCCCACTTTAATATCATTCTACACTAAGTACGCACCTATTAAATTTCCAAATGCATCTAAGATACGACAAAATGTTATGATAACTTATATATTCTGACAAACATTTATATACACAACAAACCAAAACTGACATGCCTAATTTTTCTAATTTTTGCAGAAACCCTGATTCGCTTTAAATTGCTTTTATTCTTGTTAACTCTTAAGACCATATTTTCAAAAATAAGATGGCAAAACATGGACAAAAAATATCGAATATCCTATAAGGTGTATCCGAATGAACGGCTCAAGAAACTGGACTTTCATGGCAAGGCAGTCTACCCGTTATATATACAGGTGACTTTTAACCGGAAAACCACTTATTACAGAAGCAGTCTTTTTGACCTTTTTTTAAAGCCAAAATATCGCCTCCAGCCAGGCGATAAAATAACCATCCCCACTTTACAAATAGTGAAGAACAAAGAAAATGAGCTGATACAATTCATTATTGACAAGCATCCAAATAATTTCTCTTTAGAAGTATTTAAAAAAGACTACGACTTTTATAGTTATGACCTCCTGGATGTGATGGAAGGCCCTTTTTTAGATTATTTACATAGCTTCTTTTATACCGAAGGCATGCCATCCCTGGCAGATACGATAAAAGCAGGTGCAGAAGAGCGCCTTATTAATGAGGTAATTGTGGATCTACAAAAAGCCCTTAAGCCGGAGTTGTACAACAAGATGATAGGTCACTCATTTTCTGCCGCCCCACCTTACCCGGTACTATATAGTTTCGCAGCCAACTTGTACCCTGAGCACCCTGTCAGCCTCACTTTTAAAGATTGGGAGCAGGAAAAAGTAAAAAACGCTTTTTCTGACTATCTACGATCCACTTCTTCCGAAAGTAATTTACCAGCCATTGTAAAAGAAATTGAAAAGTGGAGGAAAGCATTCAGGATTACTTCAAGATAAAAATTAACGCTTTGCCTCAAAGGCATTGAACAGTGTTATATTTAAGAATTTTCATGCAAAAGCTGAGGGAGGCAAAGGGCTTGAGTACCCGACAATTTGCTTACGAAGCAGAAATTTTCCATAGTTCAGTTGGACGCCTAAAGGCTGGTTTGTCAAATCCGACTTTGGCGACCTTGATTAAAATAGCGGACGTTCTTCAGGTGATGGAAGAGCTAGGAATAGGAAATAAATCGAAGTTGAAGGGTGAAATGTTTGCTTTCAAAGAGATTGGGGAGCATTTTTCATTGAGTAAGCTTATTGCTTGCTCTCGATTACTAGCTTCTATCGCCATCCGCCTGCGGAGCTTTGAACTAGGTTTTGTTTCTTGAACGGTAATTGAATAAAAAGACATTGGGCTGGGGATTAAAATTTTCAAAACCATATTAATAATGCCAGTCAGCTTAAGATTGTCCGACCTGGATCTGAACCAATATTGACAATCAATTTCTTATAAGTAAAGTGCATAACAAAGTGCAAAGCATAAATGCTTTGGATAAACGAATTGTCGGGGATAAAAACGATTCACTCGGAATTGAATTATTCCTGTAAGCAAAGCCCACAGCCAGCGGCCGTTTTTTTCCATGTTAACAAGCTCGAGCTTTTTACCACCAATACTAACAGCTTTCCTGCTGGTAATGGGTCTGTTTTTCACATCTTCCCAATTACCCTGAATTTCATCCGCTGAGGCGGTTTTTGTTTTTACTTTCGGCTTTTTTTCTTTGTGAAGAAAGTTTTCTGCGGGTAATGGTATTTCCTCCCCCACTTCTTCGGGCTTCTTGTCTTCCCGCAAACCTTTGAAGATAACGGGGTGTCTTTGCCTGCCACTTTTATAGGCTTTGTTTTCACTCTCGAATTCCGCAACAAGTACAGGCTTAGTCCACGTGGGTTGATCACGGAGCTTTACGTCTTGCGGATTAGTAATGATTAACTTTTTTACTATGAGTTTTCTTTGAAGGTTGGCGACAATTTAAGAGCTACAATAGAAAAAGGATTAAAAGACTGTAAAAAATGTGTGCTTATTCTTAGCCCGAATTTTTTAAACAATAATGCCTGGACTAAGACTGAGTTTGATTCAATATTTACGAGACAAATTTTGGGAGAACAGAATTTAATATTGCCCGTGTGGTACAACGTTTCAAAAGGACAGGTTTACGAATATTCTCCCAGTTTGTTAAATGTAATGGGTCTTGATTGGAATAGATTGGGCATAGAAGAGGTTTGCCGTCAATTACACAGAGCCATTGATTAATTCCAATGACTATGACTGTAAAATGATGCTTTTGTATGGATTTATCTCATTAAAACATCCATTTTCAGGATGTAAAAATCCTATGAACATCAGGTTGAAATTATTGAAATTGCGACTAAAATGTATCCAAATGTAAAGTTTCGAAAAATGGATTTTGACAACCAGAACTTTAAGTTGACCGAAGGAAAAATTTCATTATTATGATGCTCGTAAAATCAGTTTGTCGTTATGCTGGCTGACTAAATCTATTCGGCTTAAGTTCCTGCCTGATTATTTTAAAATACCGGCAAAGCAGCAAACTGGTAACCTGTGAACGCGTTTTATATGGGGACAGATTGGTTAGTAATGATGAAAGATTTATTTACCGCAAAGAATAAATTTTTCGTATTGAATGATGACCTAAAATTGAAAAGGAAGGAATATGATGAGGCAATAAAGTCTGGTAAATCGTGTGATGAAGTAAAAAAATATTTTTAACAATAAAAGAATTAGAGGAAAAACTAAAGAATGAAAAAATAGACCAATCAACAAACTAATATTAAAGGGCCTTTCTCTTCCTACATAAATTAAATTTGGAATTATAACCTTTGGTTTATTGCCGACTTCTTTGTCCAGAAAAAAGCCATGAGCATCCATGACAATATTTAGAAAAGAACCAATATATTACCTTGTTTCGATTTTGTCCCTCAAAGTTTTAAAAAAAGGGAATTTCGTCTTTAAATCGGATTAACAAGTCTGAAATTCTATCACTATATTTTTCCTTCATTGGCAATAATGATTTGTTTTCATTTAAGAAGCTTAATTGAAACCAGTTTAATTGATATAAAATCACTCGCTTTGTTTGAATTTCTGTTTTTTCGTTATCCACTATCGGAATCGTTATTTTTAGTATCTCATTTACCACATCATTCAATATATGTTCATCTATATGTTGCCCACAAAGGAAACGCCCAATCATAAAAAAGTTATCAATATAAATCTCTGACAATTCACTTATTAAGGCCAGTTTTTTAACCATCCTTATAAAAGTGCTAAAGGCTTCAAAACCCAGATGATGATCTTTTATGAACCATGTTCCAATTTGATTGTATGTAACGCAATTTATCCGATCATAGATCTCATGTTTAATGGCATAATCACTAATATTATCAGCTTTAAATAACAGTTCTTTTATAGCATCTCTTTTCTGGCATTTAGTTAAATTCTCGGATGAGAATATCGCATCAAATGTGAACTGAATATTCCAAAAGGCAGATTCATAAACTGATTTTCTACGGCAATCAATTGCCGTAGAAACAGTATCAAACAAGATATCAGGCAATTCTTTTGTCACGTAAAACCATAAATTACTAAGAGGTGTAAGATTATAATCTAAAAGCTTGTCTCTACATTCAAAACGGTATGCGTCAGTAATTATTTCTTCGTCCGAATAATTTATAGATTCAAATTGTTCTTTCAAAATATCTGACAAATATCTGCTGAAATATGATTGTATTTCACCAAAAACATTCTGCTCGATTATCAGCCTTAAATAATCTTTCAAAAAATTGTCAATTTTATTACCTCTAATTTGAATTATTTTCTTTTCAGCAAAATGAGTATAGGTGTTTAACGTAAGAGACAGTAAAACTTCCCCTGTAATTAAGTCATTATGTTTAATTATCTCCTTTTTTAAATGATTGCAGAATGATGCCCAAATAAAAGTGGATTTTTGAACATCATAAACAGAACTTCTTCCATGAAGGCGGATTATCAAAAGCTCGTGTAATTTATTTAATATAGTCTGAGGGAGAACCCAATCTTTATCATTTATAGCAGTAATACATAGGTCTTTTAATAAAAGTATTGGATTCTTTTCAATTTCCTCAACTGAATGTTTTCCGTGCAGATGGGAAGCATATAGTTGGTCAAAATCGGAAACAGAAAGTCTATTCAAAATTTTATGTATCCGATTTAACGAAACAGATTCATTGAGTGCCAAAATGGATAACGGAAATAAAGATAAAATGAACAGAATTGTCAGCAGGTAAGAACAATATAAAAAGGTAGTATCATTTATGGAATGTGCTGATTCAATAAATAAATATCCCAGCCCCAAAAAGATCACCATTCCAAAGAATAAGGAAAAAATAAACCGAAGCCAACGATTGTCGGTAATAAATTCGAGTGTAAACCGGCGTGTGGTTTTTACATAGAAATTATAGCCGACGAGTAGAAGAGTAAGCATAATGCCTGAAAACCCAATTGTCGTCCCCAGGAGTCTGAAAACGACCTCTTTTTTCCCTTCCTTATATCCGAATTTCAAATAATCTGGAATAAAATGCCAGGGGAATAGGAATATTGCAATAAGAGCAACAGAAAACAATGCAATAATTCTCCAATTAATAATTTTCTTTAAAATGATTATAAAACTATTAAACACGCTAAGCAGGCTTTAATACGATTTTAGGAATAAGGAATAACAAGGATTCACTAATAGATAAAATAATGTTTTCGTGCATCTAAAGGTGTTTATAACTATCTCTTCCAAATTTTCTTATTAATGCCCAATGTTTACCAGAAGCAACTCCGTTTCGCTGGCTCCAAATTCGATGGGTATCTTGTAAAAAAAATGTCCAGCCATGATATTTATGATTATCGAGTCTGCCGACTCCTAAATTTGACAGGATTCTATTCCAAAGCCATTGATTACCGTTCACGGGATGGTCCAAATCTTCAAATATAGATGGACAAGAGAATATATACATGTAACCATATCCGTCCCATCTTGTATTTGCATAATCAATGCACTGTTTTACCCAAGCTGTTTTATCCTTAGTGCCGTTCAGTTTCTCCTTTATTTTAAATTCTATTCCAAAACAAACGTCAGGATTTTTCCACTCAGCTATGTTTTTGGGTCTTAAAACCGCGTCAATTCGTACCCTTGCTCCCGAAAAATGAGTTCCATGTACTTCTGTTGCAACATAAAAATGATTTGCCAATAGCTTAAGAATATTATCAGCGTAAATCTTTTCCATTAAGGATTTTGCTCAACACTTATTAAAGCTTGTTATTTATTCATAACAATAATTAACAAATATATTATTTTTAATGGCGAATAGTTATATCCTTTAATTACCTGAATTATCAGATGACGCAGGCGGCGGAGGAGGTGGAGGAGGCGCTTGATAGGTTGGAAATGTATTCCCTTTTACAACACCCTCCTGGACCTGGGATTGCCCGCCAGTGTTTGGTGTTTGTTCAGATTGATTTGATGAATTTCCCTTTTCTTTACTCATATTGTTATGTATTAAATGCTTTTTGAAAAAATAGGTCGCATTCGTTTTGTGATTTTTTCGCAATTTTTCTTTTAGGCTTTTTATGTACTTCATTGACAATCTTATTTATCTCTCGCTCCGTTTGTTTTAATGCATGAAACTGATTTTGCATTTCCAGTTCAGAAATTCGCATGTGCTCATGATCAAACCAAATTTTTTCAAGCTTCAAATAAAAATCGAAATAAAAATCAGCTACTTTATCCAATTTCTCAATTTGCTTATCAGATGGAATAATATGTGGTTGAACCAGTTTGGCCAATGATATTGATGCAATTATAGCGCAAGCAACAATTGGGAGCTTATCCCATAATTTCCAACCCATGATACCTGCAGTTGAAAATGCGGTTATAATAAGATTGAAAATATTTAGGCCTTGCCTTTGGTGGCCGATAAGTAGGCAAGCATATTTATCATTAAATTTTGCTTGGGCTAATTCATACCAAACTCGGTTCCTCATTGCATTGAATTAATAATTAAAATTGCCTTACTTTCCATTTACAACCAACATCTTCTAACATTCGCTATCTCAATTTAAACAGTATTGTATGTCATTCTATTAATTTTTATTCACAAATGTGTATTAATCGAGTTTTTTAACGAAGGGAATTGATCAAGATCAATAAATGGGCTTGAATAAGTTGCTGAGTTATAAATTTTACTTCAACACTATAACAATGATGCAGAAATATTAATTATTTTCCCTTTGATTCAAATATTTATTCAGCCAATGGCTAAGTTCGCCGCTCTTATTTTCACCCGCTACAAATTCTCCGGTAGGCAATACAACTATTTCACAACGGTCTGTCAAAAAGTGGATCTCGTTTTCTTTTTTATATACGAGTCCGGTGCTAACCAGATTATTGACAAAATCGTCTACGTTCATTGCTGAATGCTCCATAAGATTAATAATACTGGCGTCAGTTATATAGTTTAAAGATCCGGTTCGGGTCATAAGGAGTAATACTTGGGCTTGCAGTTGCGAAATAAAAGCTGGTTGCCAGGCTGTGACGGATTGAGGTGCGTTGAGGGCGTCATCTGTAAATAATTGGTAGTTGTATTCCCAACCCATCGTACCATCAGGCAGTTTAGAAAACTTGCAATCCAAAAAAGGATGTGTCGGTGCAAAGTCAAAATCATCGCCAAAGATGCTGGACGATAATTCATATTTGTAGCTTAGCCTGGTCCATATGACTTCGAGCAGGTGGACTATTGGGGTTTTGTTCGATGATACGGAGATATGCCAGTAGAAAGGGGTATTGTAGTTGAATGGCATAAAATAAGGCATACCGTTATTCTTAATAATAGAGTTGTTTCCGCAAATTATAAGGGACGGGAAACTTCCGATGCCAAACCCTTTTCTAATACCTTTTCGAAGGCTTTCTTCCAATAGATTTGCAAATCCTTCCCGAAGACTATTTTCGGTCTTATAACCGTAGTATCCAATTACAATGCGGACGGGAAAGTATGCCTCCATGAATAGGGTATGATAAATGGCTTGTTTTTCCTCGGACAAATCGTTAACTACCTTCCGTAGTGGTAATTCTGTCCGGAGCATGCCGCGCCAAGCGTCTCTAAGTGCTTCGATAATGTAATGATCTCCGTCTTTTTCGGGTTCTCTACTAACATCGAGGACAGATTTCAGGTTTTCATATGAGGATGAAAGATCAGCTGAGAAAAGATTCTTTTTTACTTCAATGACGGCAATAACTTGATTGTAATGATATATCCAATCATTGGTAAATGGTAACTGTCTGCCTTCTCCCTCTACCAGCATGCAGTCGATCTGCTTGGTCATTTGCCCTTTCGCGTTGGTAATCTTGCCAGAAACGATCTTTAAATTTAGATGTTGAAAAATTGCCTTGTCAAGCATTGCCTGGGTAAGCCCCTCATACATATTTCCAATTAAACCAGGGTGGTCAACAACCTCATTTTCGCTTATCATGGACAAGCCTTTACTTTTAAATTCTTCAAGGAAGTCTGCAACCGTCTTGATCATGGTGATTCAATTGATTCAATTAGTGTTAATGTCGCAATGATAAGAAATTCTGGACGTTATAGATGCTGGGATAGCAGTTTTTGAACAGTATGGAAACTGATACCGGAAATACGAAGCGACTATGTTTAGTAATATTTGCCATCTCTTAGCAATGCAGGCACAAGTCCTTTGTAGGCAGGATGCTTAATTTATATAAGTTGTATTTGCGCATCACCCTTTTTAGAGTATTTAGAATAAATTATTATAGAAAAATATTTACAATTCCATTATCAAAGAAGCTGGACTTTGGGTTCTACAAATCTCAATGTTTTGATCTCTTTCAAAGGCTGATGAATACAAAACACTTTGGGCGATTGCTCCTTTAGGTCCCAAAACTCTAAAAGAAAAATCCCCATTAGCATGGCTTTGCTTTTCAATAGCACTGTCTAATGTCAAATACATTTTTACTTTTATAATTGCATTATAACATTCCTCTTTAGCACGATACATATCAATCGAAAAAAGAATAGGTTGCTGGTTAGCCATATTAAATGAAAAGGAATACAAATTGTTATCACCTTTCCAGTATATAAAATATTCTTTATCAGTCGCTTGTGTTTTTAAGATATTTGAAATTTTTCTAATCTCCTCCAATGCCTTTGTTGTAATATCTATTCCCAATAACTCTTTAGCCTTATGTAAGAATTGGCTAAATCTATATGACCAAAATTGTTTTTTGGTTTTGGATTTGAATTCGAAAATTAAACCTTCTTTGGGCTTCAATCTTTCTCTTCCTTCTTTCTCAATATCCCACCAATCTTCTTTCGCGTCATTTGTAATAAAAACAATTGGTCTATCTTCCTTATTAGCTAAATCAATTATTTGATTCCAAATTATCAAATCTCCAAACTTCTGAATGCCTTCTTTTTCATTTTTTCCTTGAGCATCTTTGAATCCAGGAGGAATTTTATTTTCAAACCGAAAACCTGAATTTTTAACTATACCCTCTATTGTTTCATAATCATACCCCCCGGTAATTTTAAAATATTCGGATACCGACTTATATACATCGTCGTCAGTTTCCAATTTTTTTAATTCAGTTTCTCTTTTGTTAATTTCCAATACAGAATTTACATTCCTTTGACTTTCAAATATTTGCCTATCAAGAGGTACAATCCACGGCCATGCCTATCTCAATATTTTTCGTTTCTTGCTTTACGTAAACACCGGGAAGACATCCCCATAAAGCGATTATATGTTCCTGATGCTACCGATAAATAAGCAGGCACGCTACCAATAAAGAATGCCTGATTAGAATAATAAGAGGTTCCCAATGTACAAACGACACCTGTGACTGCCCTCACAATATGGCAGTCTTCGCATCGAAATATTTTTCTGTTAACGAATTTAAACCTACTGTAGGTTTGAAAGCGATTTGATATCTTCTTTCAGTTCTGTTAAGTAGAGTCCTTTCAATTTTTATCCTGTTAGATTGAACGCCGATGGCTTCTAACGAGGAAAATCCCTATTCGCTTTTTGATATTCAAAATTAATGACTGAATAATGATGCCTGTAGTTTGAATCACTTACCACTGTTTAGAATGGTCAGATAGAATATTCTGGTATTTTGGATTATATTTGAAAAAAAATTGAGCCTATCTTGTATTCTTGTGATAACCACTTCATCCCAATTTTCTTTTAAAGCCAACACCGTTACACAGTTCCAATCTTTGTAAGGTCCTATTTCATTGACATTATGCCTTACGGTATAAGTATATTATCATGTTAACTTTTAACCACTGTTTGTGAAAAAAATATTTTTTCTCCTTACCCTGATACTGTCTTTCAATAGCCTATTTGCCAAAATCTGGTATGTAAATCAAGCATCCGTCAACACTGTCCAAAATGGATATTATTGGGCTACCGCGTTGAAAAATCTTCGCCAGGCGATTGATTCATCGAAAACAGGTGATACCATAAAAGTAGCAGAAGGATCTTACATCCCGGGTAGTTACGAAGATGCCTATTTCGGTATTAAAAGTGGTACTATAATGTTGGGAGGCTATTCTGCGTTGGATTCTACGAAAGCCAGGAACTTTAGTGCATTTGCCACCTCTCTTAACGGAAGATACAGTACTGCCGGAATCGGAAAAGTAAAGCATATCATAAAGATCTCTGGTTCCAACGCAAATACTATAATCGATGGATTCATAATTGAAAACGGTGATGCCAGTATAACGGACTTTAATGTTCCTGAAATGGGAGGTGGTATGCTCATTTCATCAAACAGCAAACCCATGATTCGGAATTGTTTGTTTAGGAACAATAATGGCCGGAATGGAGGAGCAATAGGCATTATTGAAAACAGCAGTCCCGATATCCTCAACTGCATTTTTGTTAACAACTACAGTTCGGAAGCCGGTACGGTGTTCATACAGAACGCTTCGGGCACACGCCTGATCAATTGCGTGTTTGCAGACAATTCAGCAGGCCTTGCAGGAACGGCGCTTTACCTTACTCAAAGCAATATCACGGTCACAAACAATACTTTTTTCCGAAATACGGTTGTAGCGCCAAACACCACTTCTGATAACGGGGCCATCATTGCCATGGGCGGTTCAGTTCTTTCTATTAATAACTCTATCTTGTTTGCCAATACAGTCAAGGGGACGTTTGAGGCGATGGAGATGACAGCGTTGGGGGCTACTATCAATATCTCCAATTGTATTACACAGCATTACACTCAGGGATCACAACTATTTCCAGCTGTAAATCCGCGCTTTAAGGATACGGCAGATTTAGCAGGGCCCGATAAAAGGTTTTTTACCAGTGACGACGGATTGCAGCTTACAGTTCCCTGCTCACCCGCCTTGAACTCCGGAAACAACACTGCCATCAGCGGTATTACAACCGATGTAATAGATCAGCCAAGATTATTCAATAATGGTGTAGTAGACCTTGGCGCCTATGAAATGCAAAACACTCCTGCTGCTCCTATGAAAGTTGTTTATGTAAATCAAATGGCAACAGGCAATAATGATGGCAGCAGTTGGGCAAACGCATTTACCAGTTTACAGCAGGCTTTGCTTTATTGTGCAGACACCATCAAGGTGGCGGCGGGCACTTACTATCCATCCAGTAACAATCTTGCGTCCGCATTCTGGTTACATAGCAAGCTGATTATATTGGGCGGCTATCCCAATACAGGTAGTCCTTCCGAAGCACAGCGGGATCCATTTTCAAATACGTCTAAACTCAGCGGCCAAATTCCCGGTGGAACAAGGCAGTCGGCCAATGTGCTTTTTGTAGATCACGTAGACAGCACCTGTATCATCGATGGCCTTACAATCAGTGAAGCCAATGCTTTTTTGGAGTACACCTCAAAAAGTTCCACAAGGATTACCAATAATAGCAATCCGGTCTTTATTAATTGTCGGTTTGAGAATAACACAGCCGATTTTGGCGGTGGCATGCAGGTGAGCAATCAATCAAGGCCATCCTTCTTTGGTTGCCGCTTTGCGAACAACAGATCATTTGATGGTGGTGGCGCTTTCTGGACAGGCAACTCATCCAGTCTCTTTTTCAAAAATTGCATGTTTGAAGGGAATTCTGTAGTAGAGAGCAATACGATTGAAGGAGATGGTGGGGTAGGAAATATAAACGATGCAAGTGTTGTATTTGATAGTTGCCAGTTCAGGAATAATTTTGCCAACAATTATGGAGGTGCGATTTATACCAACGGGAACCCACCCGTCACTTTTCGGAATTGCACTTTTTCCGGAAACTTTGCTAAGGAATCCGGCAACAGTATGTATAACGATGGTGGAAATGCCAGCTTCTATAAATGTCGTTTTTCTGAAACGAGTACAACGCCGAACGGCGGTGCCGTTTATAACAAGAACTGCTCTCCGTTATTTGAAGAATGTGAGTTTATATTGTGTCAGGCAAGAGTTGGAGGTGCAGTATATAATAATGCTTCTTCTCCTCTATTTAAAAAATGTGTGTTTGCACAAAATGCCGGTAACGGCGGCGCTATTTACAATATTGATTCTCGCACAGTTGCTCTGATCAATTGCGCGGCTAGCTATAACAATTCCACTAGTGGTAGTGTACTCAACAATGTACGTTCAACCGTAGAGGTGGAGAGCAGTACCTTCACCGCCAATAGCGGATCAGCTCCGGTGGTCAATAGTGACAGTTCTGTTATAGTGATCAGGAACAGTATTTTGTGGGCCAATGCCCTGGGCGTGCGGGAATTTGTGGCAACCACTTTTTCGGACATCAATAATGTTACCGGCGCAACCCGGCCATCTTCGGCCAGTGTATACAATTCTGTTACACAGTTCTATGGTGTGAATGGAACAAATAATAATATCGTAGGAACCAGTCCGCGTCTGGTAAATTACTATGATGCAGATGGCCCCGATGATACCTTTTTTACAGAAGATGATGGCCTTAGACTGTCGCCCTGTTCCCCACTGATCGATGCGGGCAGTAATCTCTATCTTCCAGGTGTTACGACCGACCTGCGGGGAAAACCCAGACTCAATGGGGCTGTTATAGATATTGGAGCTTATGAGTTTTCGGATGTTATCAATACCAGCAATACAGTATATGTTAATGCGGCAGCTATGGGCACCAATGATGGATCGTCATGGCCCAACGCCTATACCAGACTGCAGGACGCACTAAATAATATTTGTGCCGATACTGTTAAAGTGGCAGCGGGAACGTATTATGCATCTATTAAATCGATTGACAGCTCTTTTGCTATACGTTATGGACGGATTATACTGGCAGGATACCCTGCAACAGGCAATCCTTCCAACAACGATAGAAATCCTCGACTGCACCAAACCATATTAAGTGGTAATGCCGGTAACCTGACTGACTCACTGGATAATGTAATCCATGTTGTCGATGTAATTCAGGTAGATGGCAAGGTTGTACTGGATGGATTTACTATTCAGGGAGGTTATTCAAATGGCAATATCAATGCAACTGGGGGAGCTGGTATACATGTTAATGCAAGCGATATAACAGTTAAAAACTGTACCGTTCAAAATAATATTACTGCAAGTTCTGGAGGCGGAGTATTTATCTCTGCATTTTCGAAATTCAATATTGAAAAGACGCTTATCAGAAACAACAGGGCCGGTTTTTCAGGCGGTGGCATTAGTATCAGCTCTTCGGGCACTTTAAATAATTCCGCCATCGTCGATAACTTCTCCGATAACATGGCAGGTGGACTGTATACCGATGACCGGAATATACAGATCACCAATACGGTGTTTCATCACAATTTTGCCATGTACCGGGGAGGCGGCGCTTATAATGACAATCCGCGAAATGTCAATTACGTCAACTGCACTTTTACACGCAATACATCCTCCGTTTATAAGGGCGGTGGTGTATATATACAGCAGGATTATGACGGAACAGATGCATTATTTTACAATACTATCTTTCACGAAAATACCGTGGGAAGTACATTTAATGCATTCTGGACTGATGCCTACTTTACCAGGTGTATTGATTTAAGCGGCTGTTTCTATACCCCCTTCTTTAACTGTAAGTTACAGAGTGGCTGGAATAGTGATAATCCGGTTTACGGTAATCCTGCATTTGTTGATATTGATAATCCCGCAGGCAAGGACGGGGTATGGCTCACCGGTGATGACGGCCTTCGCCTTACCCATTGTTCTCCTTGCATCGATCGCGGACGGAATGATGCGGTAAGTAATGTATCTAAAGACATCATCGATAATGACCGTATACGGTATAGTACGGTAGACATTGGCGCTTATGAATACATTCACAGCCTGGACGGAACCGCTACAGTACAGCAACCCGCTGATTCAGTAATAGCCAATAAAGAATATACCGATTCTCTGGGCTGGACGCATTACTTTAAAGACTGTACCTACCTGTTATCGATCAAAAAGCTGAACAGGAACATTGGAAACATTGCAGATAGTACATTAAAGATAGGTGTAGTAACTAATGCCAATTTTGGTACTATGCAAGCTCTCAACCTGTCTAACAACACATTCAACAGCTCGGGTGGGTCTTTGTATGCGATGAATAAGTATTGGTTTGCATTATCAGACTATAATATTACTGATAGCCTGCAAGTTCGCTTCCCCTACACTAAAAAAGATTTTGAAGATGTCAAAAGCGCCAATCAGGATATTGTCAATCATGAACAATTGACGTTTTACCAGGTCCATGGCACCTCGGCACATGCCGCCAATATTCCCTCCGGCGCGGTTACAGTTTATCAAAATGATACTTCAGCCACCTTGCATAATTTCAAATACTTTGCCCAGGACACTTATTACATCAGTGAATTTTACATCAATCGGTTTGGGAGTGGATCAGCCTTTATCACCAACAACGGGCCGAAGGCAGATATAACACTTGCAGATATAACCGTTCCTGTAAATACGACCCGAAGTGCCGATAGTTTTACACTTAGTTTCCGGGAAAAGAATATAGGAATAGGAATCGCAGGCTATCATAAAACAACGATTTACCTGTCGCCTGACAGTGCGTTGAATAAATCAGGCAATATAGATAAAGTGATAGGTACTTTCAATATAAACCAGTACCTGCAGGCAGGTCAGCAAACTGGCATCCTGCAACAAATTATATCTATTCCTTGTGGCACCGGAGCAGGCACCTATTTTCTTATTGCGGCTGCTGATCCTAGTAATAGTGTGGATGAGTCTGATGAAGAAAACAATTTATATTTTAAAAAGCTGATCATTGAATCAGGCCCCTCTAAGCCTGCCGGCTTATCTATTGTTTCTGATCATGCATCCGATATCGCTTGTGTTGGCGATAGTGTTCGACTAACCGCGCAGATCGCATCCTGCATAGGTTGTAAATTCAGCTGGACCACTGGTGATTCTACCATCAACACCACTATTAAGCAATCAGGTTTATACTACGTTTCTGTAACCAATGTTTGTGGCCAGTTATCTGCATCAAAAAGAATTAACTTCAAATATCCGCCCGGCATTTACCCTGTTGCCGATCCCACTCAGATCTGCCTGGGCCAAACGGTCGACTTGTATGACCCGCTTGGTATAGGCGCAGATTCTATTGTTTGGTCGGGCCCTGGTTTGAATGGGGGTTTCGGAGGAGTGGTACAAGTTCAACCTTCCCAAGACGGAAATTTAGTATACACTGAGAAAGCTTATTCTTACGACAGGTTGTGTACGACTACCAAATCAGTAATGGTACGGGTGTTGTCGTCGCAAATCCCAACCCTGCAAATTTCGAGTAACGGTTGTGCGATGCCTTCTACATTCAAAGTTTCATCAGTAACAAATGCCGGGCAAAATGCGAAGCTCTTATGGTTTAAAAATGATACGCTCTTAAGTTCTCGTGATACAGTGATTACAATTAACAATCTCTCAAAAGGCGCCAGAATTTATGCAAAGATGCTCCCTTATAATCCATGTGTTCAGGTAGATACTGTACAATCGAATACCATACTTGTTGACTGTGTACCGACTGGTATTGAAGAGATTCCCGGTATTAGTCGTTTCTATATTGCTCCGAATCCATCTACTGGAAACTTTGTGATCAATCTGTCGACCAGCATACCCAAACAGGTTTCATTGATAGTTTATAACAGTTTTGGTAGTAAAGTGGTAGAAGTTCCCGCTGTATTGTGGTCGGGCGATATTCAAAAAATGATCGATTTAAATAAAATGCCGGCAGGAATGTATCATTTACAACTAATCGTTGATAAAAGGTCCTTTTCGTATAAATTGTTGGTAGTTCGATAGATGCTGTTGGATTAAATGGTTGCTCGCTCACCGGACGGTTGTCGGAAGGGTGACTCCTTCCGGCAGCCTATCATAGGAAATTTAAAGAGCAATTACTATGTCTTACTTCAAAACAACTTTAGCGCCCACAGCCATAAGACAGATCGCACCTTCAAAACCATTTCTCCCATCTTTCTCCTATCTGTGAATAATCGCTTTTTCAACGCCCCATATTTGCTTATAAAATCGGAATAAAATGAATTGCAAAACGAAAAAGAAAGCAATAATGATTAAAATAGCCTGGCAGGGAATGTCAAAAGTCCAGAAACAGAGGTAAAATTATAGGATACAATTTTATAACATATTGATTATCAAACATAACTACCAACAAAAACGAAATCTTTAGAATTTTTAATTTGTTGATTATAAGCAAATTACATATAATTACTTCAAATACAAAACTTACTAAATCCTGAAAATTAAATACTTATAACCTCCGAGGTACAATCCAGTACCACTTTTATTCAAGATACTTCGCTTTTTCATTCGTGCAAATATAACCGCTCCTGTACATCCCTTTTGCGGGATCAATTAGATCAATAACCGATTTTCATTCTTTGATTTCCGGCATTGATGCATCTCCACCGGGTTTTGTAATCGGAAATCCATACTTATCCACTTCACCATCATCATCGTCTCCAGGATCAAAAAATATTACCTCGCGCTTAGCGAAATAAGGATACTTAACCCAATAAGTCGAAATGGATTCGTCCGTTTCATGCACCAGCGTATACACTGGATCAGTATGCTGGCCAGTGATTACATTTTCGAATTGGTGGTAGGTATAAATCCGATAAAGAGCGTTGTACATGTAAAAGGTAGGCGTATTAATTACGAATATCCCTTCCACTTCGTAATTGTGGAGACTAATAGCACTATCCTTGTATTTTATCCTGAAATGTTCTTCGACCTGTGGTAGATGGTTGATGATCCACTTGACTTTGGCAGCGAGCCGGGTATTGTAACCGAGCTTTGGCCCATCCACCGTGAAATGATCGTAATCCTGTTTCCAGTTGACCATATCATAGCGTCCCAGCAGATGTTTACATTCGGTGACCAGCAGCTTTTTGGTAGCTGGGCTGATAATCAGAAAATCAATTTCACCCAGTGATTTTTCGAGGAGCGAAAATGATTTGCCCTTCGTGTGTATTTTTTCAACACCACGATCATATCGCAACCCACATCCTGTGACTATTTTTTCAACGTGGTCATCCAACCAATCATCATGGTCCTTGTGTTTGCGACTCACATAATCTTTTATGCCTGGAGCCGCACGCCACTCATTGGGAATCTTGCCCCAAGGGATTGCATTTAGGATGAGACTGTTTTCGGCTTCATCTATGCTGTAAATCCCGCAGATAAGATACAGGGTACTATTGATTCTCCATTCCAAGTATGGACGATATAAGAACCGGTTCATCAAATAAGGCTTTCGAACCAATTCGACTAGCGGCATTTTATTATTCCGATCCAAAATTAGCCCTGAAAAAAAATCCCCGATGACCTCGCGTGAAACTTCGCAAATGTTTGCGGCGTCAATGATAAAATTTTGTTTATCGGCTGATAAACAATCAGGTGGTTCTAACTTAAACTTGTCATACAAGGCAGCTATTAACAGGCCGATTTTATCATAGTCAAACCCAAAGGCTTGCTGAACAGCAGCCTTGAAATCTTTGGAACCGGTCGGATCGCTAACATATTCTTCGCGCGCCCTCTCCATATCCTGCGAGATATTATAGAACACGTGATCCAAGTGAGGCTCCCGTACTTGCTTGTACAGATCATGCTCATCAAAAGTTACTTGGGAGATGCCTTCCACCATAGAAAACTCAGCAAAGGACTCTGTAAAATCAAAGATCATATGACCCAAATACAGTAGGACATTTAGAACCGGCTGAATGCGAAAGATGAAACTGGGATCTCTTTTCTCCCCCCTTTGCATATCGATATCACAACCTTTTTCAAGAATCATTTTCAATATACGACGGTAAATAGAGATATATTGTTTGTCTATTCCATTCGGGAGCTGATGATAATGTTCTGATCTCCGTAAGTCGGTGGCCTGCTCATGCAACGTAAATATCTCCCGGTAGAAAGTATAAGAAGTTTCCTTTTCGCAGACTTTTTCAAACTCTTCAATAAAATACTGTTGACAAAAAGTAAAAACCTCTTTCTGTATATCCGGCGGATAAGGGCCCTTTCCAAACTGTGTAATTATACGGGCAGAAATCACTTGCCTATACTTAGGCTCCGCGTTCTTTTCTCCGCGCAAGACGGTGATTCTATCAGTAATGGTAAATACCTTCATATAAGCCACTCCTCCATCAGCCTTTTATTTTCTTCCGTCAACGTAAACTGAGCATTTTCATTTGGAAAATAAACCCAATGCCCGGTAAAATAGCCTTGCAGCAGCACGCCGGTAACATAGCGACCGAAACATTCATCGGTAGCAAAGAATCCATACCGCCCCATCAGGAAATCATTAAGATCAATTTCGTTAATAAAAGTCTCTACCGATGGGTTAACACAAATAATATAAGGGAGCCGATGACGCTCAATGGTATTACGATATTTGGCCTCTTTCATTTGTAGTTTGGATTGAGCCCCGCAAAGAAAGGCAGTATCAATACTCTTTGCTCCATCGTATGCAAAGACCGGTACGCCATAGTTTTCAATTTGAATCTCCTTATTTCGCGGTTGCGCTCGATACTGGCCTTGCATTCCTCTTCCGGCGTATTTAAGCGCAATACTTCACAAAGTATATGCTGACCATTTAACGTGAGGTACCAGTCGGGTCGCATTCCATCCAACGGGAAATTATACCGTAGCTCACTGCATAATGCATCAAAGAACAATCCGGTACGGATTTCTGCCAGCATGGAAAAGAAATTAATTGTGTTTTTTTCTTCCTGAAGATTGCGAAGCAGCGATACCCCTCTCCTACTTTCGAATGATTCGATAGCATTTAAAAGTTCTGGTTTTGTCTCCAAAAACTCATCAGCAACAGTGCGTGTTTCCATGACAGCAAAGATACAGACCACCGGTACTCGAAGGATAAGTTACTATTTGCTATCATTGGTATTCTCTACACCGCCCAAAACGGCATCAAAAATAATTGAAAATCAATCAGATACGGATACTCATAGAATTGATGGTTATTTTTTGATCAATTCAACTATAATTTCGCCGCTGATACTGTTTAAGCATGACCTTTCCCAGATTTTATTATTATAAGGTGTATTACATATAATTTTTACTTGCTAACCGACTTGTCCAATATCAGGATATAAAACTTTGGTTGTATAATCTGATTTAATATCATTAAGGGTGATTGCTTGCACACTATCCAGGCAGGCAAGAGCGGGATGCATGTCTGCATATAGGTGCGGTGGTTTATAGTTATGGCCCCGGGTTCGGATTTGCAGGCTAATTCTTTCTTTCTGTGCATCTGTCATCGAAACCCGAAATTCTTCAAACATTGTATGGGCTACAAAAACAGTTTCTGTTAAAAAGCTATATAAACAAATTTTAAGAACATTATTATTTACTTTTTGTAAATGGAATGCACAGTTTTCATACATTAGCTCATAACCTCCGTATCTTTTTTTACTTATTTCTTTTGAAGGGCCATAAGCATGAACTAATCCGTTTCGAATACTGTATAATTCTTCTTCTTTCCCTGAGTAGAATATATTTAATGGCTGATAACGCTTTTTTATAATTTTATTGAAACCGCTTGATGATGAGCCAAACTCTATAAACCCCAAAGAATCTATCAAACAAAAATTCAGGATGAATGCACCCGTATATGCGCCGCCCCCGATAGTACGGTAAATATCAGCCACGGCGGTATTAAAAAAATTCCGTTTTAAATAATCTATGTTCTCCATATTATGGAAGCTTTTTAAATAAAGGAAAGATACAGGCCTCCACTATATATCTTTCTATCATAAAACTATGATTTTGCAGGTATTCAACCACTACACCTGTTCAAAGTTGCCATTACGCAGGCGATAATTTTGAGTGTAGGCTTGTTGCAGATCGTCGCGGTACCGGATGGTAAGGCTCATCCCTTCCAGGTCAGCTGGATAATCTTGCCGAAGTACAACATCAGCCTCCTTTGCTGTTCCTTCAAAATCCTGGACGGCTACAGCATCTAATCTAAAATCTGTCAATGGTTCCAGATTGTTTAATTGTGGTAGATCTGTAATGGTATCAAAGCCGGGATCGCCTATTTCGACAACCACATTAAACATTTCCCTCCTGGAATTATTATAAAGGCGCAACTCATAGTGCCAGTCCAATTTCCAGTGCCTGATTATCGGACCACCCACCATAAGCACCATAATCTTTTCCCCATTTACTTCTTTGAAAGGGTTTTTATCGCTATATGCCCGAATGAAACGACCTCCGTAGCTCCATGTTAGCTCAACATCCATATGGGGCGCTGGCTGAGCTGTGGCAACTGCCTCCCTTCCTTGTTGGACTAATTCTCTGGTTCTAGATTCTGCATCTACTTTCCACTTTAAAAGAAGAGCCACCGGATATAGATTGGCGTCACTATCGATTAGTCTTGAACAGGTCTGGCAGAGCCAAATACCGTTTGAAATGGAAGAGCGTTCCTTCGGTTGCATATCAGGATCGTAACGGGGTCCTCCTGGCGCAGCGGCTGTGATATGTGCTGCTACGCCCACCCTCAAAACTCCAGCGGGGTCAGTATGCGCCCCTGTGGTGTGCACTCTACAATCAGGGTTCGAGCACATAGTACCAGCTCTTGCTTCGAGAGTCCGTGTTGTTTCTAAAGAAAAGTTATCGCGTCTTAGACGAGCCATAATGATGTTAATTTTCCGGATGCAATTAACATAAAAAAAATCTAATCCATCCCCGGTTGGTAAACAGTGTCGACCATTAAATAATGGCTGACAAGGGCGCTTTCCAGGTTATTCTGGGATATTGTATAACTCAGTTCCAATGCGCTAATGAATTGAAATAGAGGGAGATAAAAAAAGGGGAGGCGATTAGGAACTCGCCAGCTCTACTCCATTGACATAAGTGCATATATTATTTGCACTTACCTGAGTCGATTCTGGTACCCGTAGGTGTTTTCTATATTAATTGTTTTATATCAGAAGTACCGTTATCAGAAGTACCGTGAAAAAACGGTATCTCTGAAAAACAGGAACCACCGACCTTTCAGGCGCATAACCCATAAAACAGCCAAACCATGCCTGCCAGTAGCGAAAAAGACACAATGCCGGTATCGCTTTACCAAGTCGATACCTCCCTCTTTGTTGATGACGACTTTAATTACATCACCAGACAAATCATCAACAAGGTAGAAACGGCCGGCTTCAACTTTCAGCCTGATAAACTGGCCCGGCGACCTAAAGATGAATTCTCTTTTAAAGTCTATTACCAAGTAAAAACTAAACCCCCACAGTGGCGCGGATTTTTAAAAGGGATTCTTGCAGATGATGCCGTTCTGGCAAATGCAAGAAATAAAACGCATTCCTTTCTCCTGTTCATCCATTATAAAGAATATGTTTTTGCTGTTTGCGGCGGTGCCGGAGCAGCTGCTATTAGGCAGTTCTTGGTGCACGATTTCGGCATGCAGCTGCTAGTCAGGTTATTTCAAAAACATGATCGTGTTGTAAAGTCCAGCCAAGAACGCAGCGTTTCAGGAAATGTGTTGGGGCAAACGCGACACTATAGGGGCGATCAGCGTTTTTCCGACGAAAACGAGTTTGGTAAAGTGAAAAACAGATTTCAGGTACAGGTAAAAAAAAGACAACTCACAGAAATCTTCGGCTTTAATCCGGACGAGGTCAAAGCAAAAGGGTCGGGTTGCACCGTGAAAGACTCCTTCCAGCTCGGCAAATCTGTCGACATAGAAATTTTACTCGACAATATTAAAACCTATGTAGACCTGATCGATAATAATAAAGAAGGCAATTTCACGCTCAACAAAGTGATACCGGTTAATAAGAAAATTCCGGCCGGCCAAAAATTAATTCAGGAATTAAGAGACGAACTGGTTAACCGGTTATATACTGATTGCAGTAACAATACCACCTCCGATCTTGATTTTTGCCATCCTAAATTTGAAGATTACCGGACTGCAGAACGTTTTAAGATTATCATTGACAGAGAAACTACCATCGAAATCGTGGATGAAGAACTTTCCCTTGATGTAATTATACGGGAAGTAAGAAACCTTGAACGCCTTGTGATGGATGATGCAACCACATTTCGAATCTCTGTACTCGATATTGAAATAAAATCCTATGACGGGGAGGATACCCTCTTAACCTCAGACCCTGTGCTGAAACATTTGCACGGTGAGGTTACTTACCTGGGCAATACCTATTTCCTTATCGATGACTTGTGGTATCATATCGACCCTGATTTTCTTAAAGACATTAATGAAGATTGCCGTGATGTGCTTCATCAGGCATGGCAGGATAGTTTATTGGATGTTACTTTTGACCTTAACAAAGATGAGGCTGTGTTTAATCAACAGTTCATTGGCAAGCCCGGCACTTATGTATTTGATACCATCACACCGGATAATATAGAAGCCTGCGACATTTTGAAAAGCGACGACCACAACACCTGGTTCATTCATGTAAAAAAAGGGTTTGATAATTCAATAAGGGACCTAGCTTCGCAAATTGCAATTGCCGCAAAAACTATACAGGCCGATAAAAAAACCGGTTACCTCTATTTGGATAAACTGCAATCCCAAACCGAAGGAGGTCTGTTTAGCAGTAGTCCAGCCAAAAAAATATTGGCGAAGCAAACATTTCCTGCAGGCGGGATAAAATCCTTACTCCAAAACCGCAAAGACATACAAATTATATTTTGCCTTGCATTTGTAGATAAGGCGGATGGACCACGTACACTGAAAGACAATATTGAAAATTTCGGGTCCAACATTGCGAAATATTCCCTCATCGAACTCCACAGGCAGGTAAGGAGTATGGGATTCGACCTGAAAATTGTGCAACTCCCTGCATTACCCAGAACAAAGAAAAAAGAAAGGTAAGAATGATTGAACATCACATAAATAAGGTATCGCAAGCCAGTCTAAAATATCTATCATCTCCATTTTCATTCCCACACTGGCTCTGTTGCTGACTGGAACTGCCCGATGCTGTCTGTTACTGCCAGCAACTGTCAAATTTCTTTTTTCTCACCACTCATTTTTGTACCTCTGCAATTTGGCCATTCGAGGTACAATCGAGGTACATAACATTACATAAAAACAAGTGAAACATCAAAGAATTTGCCACCGTATCCCTATTGAAAAATAAATAATTATGAAAAAATAGACAAGTATGAGAAAGTATAAAAATGGTTTACTTCCCTCATC
The DNA here is from genome assembly GCF_059587045.1 of Niastella sp. sgz303648. NCBI lineage: Bacteria > Pseudomonadati > Bacteroidota > Chitinophagia > Chitinophagales > Chitinophagaceae > Niastella > Niastella sp. sgz303648. The sequence continues at coordinate 635,913 of NZ_JCAPSW010000002.1, forward strand.
AAAATTAATCTGAAAATCTTCAAATTCTTTTTGAAATACATTGACTGATTTAAGAACACTATCAAAAAGTCTTTGATCAATATAAGGGTGAATATCTCTATTCTTTGTTCTTTGTGTTACATCTTTTAGATTATTTCCTATGGAAGTAATGTAGCCCTCGATTGATTTTAGCTGCTCCTTTTTTAGCTTTGAATATTTTTCTGAAAATGACTTTCTAATAACTGATTCCCTATTTTTTAGATACTCATAATTTGTATGATCCGTTATCCAAAGCTGATCTTTTATTACAGGAAATAATTTATTAATTATTTGTTGTCTTGACTGTTCTGAATAATAATACATTTCCAAAATTGAAGATGTATCAAAAACAATAATAGCATTTTGCCAAAGTTCTTTTTCAACCTGCCCAGAAATTCTGAAAAAGAAATTAAATTCTTCCAATGTCATAATAAACTTTTTATTAACCGCTACATACCACAAATTGCCAATCTGTCGTAAGGGAAGCTGGAAATTAGCTTAACTGCAGCTTCTAAAATACGGTTGGTATGTACGATAACGTACTGAAGTAAAAGATAGACGAAAATGTATATTTTTTTCCATAGAAAAAGTAAATGTCATCATAATTATGGAAATGCTATTGCGGAATTTAAATTTTTAATATCCGTGCTGTTTTGCCAATATCCGTGTAAAAATTACCGATAAGTGTGTAGCCGAACAGATGTTTTTCACCCACACAAATGTTCCGGTTTTTGGGTGAAGCTTGAATGCGGCTTCCTCTTGTTGCGTTGAAGATTACTTGATCATTATCAAGTTTCAAATGCGGTTTGACAAAAATATAGGGGATTGCTATAAATTGGGACTTTAATCAAGCCGTCGCCAGTCTTCTGATAGCGATCACCATTGAAAAACTCATACGTCTCTCGGCATTAATTGCTTAGGCGTACAATCTCGGTAACTTTTACCATGGAAAAATTGAATATATTTTTGAACGTTTCAGCCTGGCTGGTAGCTATAATTTCACTGATAATTTCGGTGATAGCATTGCGCATTTCTAAGCGCGTCATGGTGCTTGGCTCCAGGGACTATGTGCCGTTGATGAACGTCAATATAAGTGAAGACAATGAATTATCAATCGATAACAAGGATTCTGATCTCTTTCACCTAATTCAGGTAGGGCACATCAGGGTCGATATATTTGGTTTTGACGATATAGGACGGAATGAAGCAATTCGTATTCCGTTAGTCACTCATTCCCGATTGCGTAACGACTTTGAAAGACCCGATAGGATTGTTCTTAACCGGGAAAGCGCGCATGCATGTGCTTACTTATGTTCGATGCCAGAAAAAGAAATTGTAGCTATCGATGAGCGTATTCATCGTTGCAAAGTTGAAAATCCGAATTGGCAAAACCTGCCTTCCCACAGATCAGTCATTCACTATGTTGAAATCCTTTACTTAAATAAATTTCACCAACAGAAGGCTTACTATATTAAGAAAAAGCATTACCATGGTAGCGGTTACCATCAGACTAGTATTATAGAGGCTGACTTTCAAAGAGCGATAGAGAATATTGCCATTTCAGAAAATCTCTCTGGTGAAGATCTTTGGCAGTACTTAATAAAGAGATTCCGCCATCGGTTTGATTTCGGCCAACCGTAGTGTCTTCTCAATAAACAGGATTCAAATCGATTTATCATATGGAATTTTTGTTAAATTGAAAACTAATTATTGCATGCGATGGAAATAATTCAGCTATTGAGAATTCGACATAACTTCTCGGAGGAGGAGAAAATTCACTTTATGCAAATAAGTGATCAATATAAATTATTGTCCATTACAGCCCAAAGTGTTAATTACGTTGTACAAATCCTAGACCTTCTACATGAATCCTTAGCCCTTAATCAAATAGAATTTATAAAGAATTTGTTTTTTGAGTTTTATAAATCAATTAAGAAGACTGATCGTAATCGGAACCGAATATTTGAAACGATTGGCAGCTTAACAACTTTTAAAGATACGATTGACGAACAAATACAATTAATAAACATTTACAGAAATATAGTTGCTGATTTATTCGACCCTTATATTTCACTGATTGTCGCTTTGATAAAATATAAAGAAGGCTCCTATTCAACGTTTTTAGAAGCCAACCTCGGTTTAGGAGAAAGAAACAAATACGAGTGTGCTTTTTCAAGATTACAGCCAACCCAAATTTTTAGTGGGTACAATCCAATTGTAAGGAATGCGATATCTCACACGGGAACGGATGGCATTTACCATGATGGCGATACCATTGTATTTAGAAATATTAAGCGAGGAACGAGTCCTACAGTGGAAACCGTAACATGGACCACAGAAGAATTATATAAAAACATAGTAGCTTTAATGGATTTTATCCATAGTATTCACATTGCCGTAAATATTTTCGGCATTGACATTGGGGATATCATCAGAGGTAATGCAGAACTTAATGGATGTTATATAGCAGATATTCTGACAGTAAAAGAACGACTTGAAATCCTATCCCATTTCGATAAAATGATAGTTTTGATTCTTACTTCGGATAAACTCGACGATGAGAAAAGAAAGGATATTACCACCTTATTCTTTTATGAGTGTGCTAAAAGGGACATACCGGTGACTTCAGTAAAATTTAATTCAGATGATAAGATTGCATTAATTGAGATACCCAATGGGAAACTTGATTTAAAAGATGATTCCACTTTACTATCACGGGTAAAGGAGCTAATTAGATACGCTATAATCGCTGAACCTTGCTACAGAAGAATAGTAAAAACATTTTGGATAGAAGAGGCGAAGGAGGCTCACAAAGATTCCCTTGCCGTACGCTTGCAGGGCGATTTATTGTACGATTATGTTTTAGAAAATGCCGGATTAGTAGATCTTCTCCATGAAGGAACAGTTCTTTTAAATGATCAAAGAATTAGAATAGAGATTGATTTTGAATATTTGAAGAAGTTCGAATACGATAGCCTCGGTTATATTTATCCGAGGAAAAGCAGGAAGTAGAGCTTTTAAGTTTTACCACAGCTTGTTTTTGCCCTTCGGCAAACCTCAAACATTAGGCGAAATTAGACAGACAACATATTCACATGACTTTTGAATTTGAAAGAGAGTATAACCAAGATTTTATTGGACGTGAAGATGAACTCGAATGGCTAGATGAACAATTTTATAGGAATTTCTCCAGTTCACCAATTATAGTTTCCGGTCCCGGCGGAGTCGGTAAAACATCTCTTGTGAAACAGTGGTTTTCTTCAAGGAGAATTACTGCGATGCCATTATGGCTAGACCTTTCTTCCAATATTGAAGAAGAAGGTATTGATAATTTACTTATTGAAATTCAAAAGTTAAGAGATGAACAATATAAAAAAGGATATTCATATTTTGCACGATTGCCTGTCGTTATAGATGGCAGTGATATTTGGTCGCAAAAGGAGCATGAAGAAGTAACTAGAAAAATTTTCCATAATAAAATCATTTCGTCACTTGTTTTTATCAGACAAAAACCTTTGAAATTTCCAAGTGGTCAAAACTTAACCCTTCGTCCTTTATCAAATTCTTCAACTGCAGATTTATTACGGAAATTCTTATCAAGTGAGCTTACTGATTTGCAAATCACTCAAGCAATTGAAGCATCGAAAGGAATTCCTCTTGCTATTTCAATCTTAAGTAGATTAATCAAAGGGCAGAGTGTTGACTCAATACTTTCTACAACAAAAGAACCGCTCTATGATATTCAAAATGGTATTCTTGTTCCCAAAAAGAAAATCATCACCATAACGAAACCAATTATAGTAAATGCAAACCATGAATTAATAACTTCTCTTAAAAAGCAACCCCTTAGCTTACGAAAGTTGACACCGAGAGAATTTGAGGAACTTTTAGCGAACCTTTTAAGAGATATGGGCTGGGACGTTGAATTAACTAAGCAAACAAGAGACGGTGGATCTGACATCCTTGCGTATCTCAATACAGAAGTTGGAAGGCTTTTGTGCCTTGTAGAAGCAAAGCATTACCGTGAAGATAGAAAAATTGGAGTTGATTTGGTAAGAACATTATATGGAACACTTTGTGACGCTCAAGCTAATAGTGCAATGCTTGTCACAAGCTCATCCTTTACCTCTGACGCTAAGACCTTTCAACAGAAACATCAATACCAACTGACCTTACGAGAATATGCCGATGTAGTAGAATGGATAATGAAATTTGGAAATAAGAATAACAACTTCGCCTAACATTGCATTGGCAATATGGCGGGGCGACGAATATATTCTCGCGGACGGGGAGGAGTGCGGCCATCGGAAGAAGGGCTGAATAGCGGCACCGTGTGCAGTCCGATCCGCTCGATAATTGGTTGAAGCCTGCTGACGACGTCTTTTTCGAATTTGATCCTTTGTTCCATATTCAACGTTAAAAAAAGGCATTCAGAATAAAGTGATAAATGATCTTTTTCTTACCATCGAATTGATGCCGGGACTGATAAAAGCGGACATCGGTTTGCTGATATCGATAGGTGACCCAGGAATCTGGAACATAGTTCATGTTGGACGTGGTCACGATGTTTTTGTATCTGTTGTCAATCTCGCTACGTTTCAAGTGGTTAATCAAAACCACGTAGCCTTCTTTCTCGAAGTCTGTTAAATAAGTGCAGATTTGTTGTGGAGTGTCCACCTTATCCCAATTCCACCAACCCTTGAATTCAATAATTTTGTCCATGGTGCCCATTCTCGTAATCCTGAGATCCATATACCCGCTACCTTGTTGTTCCTCCGCGGTAACTATCGCATCTCGGTACCGAGCTGCAAACCAATTTCGGAACCAGGAACGGACTTCAAACTCCTTTTCTGGCCCGCCATTATGAATATTTCGAATGCAATATTGTTTGACCCCTTCTCGCTGCAACAGATGTATCCCTTGAAGAAGGTCATAGATAAACTGCATAGGGCTGTTTCTATATACCTCCTCCTGTACATCCTTTAAGAATTCTTTTTCATCACCTAGCCATTTGTCTAGCAGCCGGATGAAATCCGTTTTGTCCGACACCGGCGCCAATACATCTTCCTCCAATCGAATCCTGCGCTGAGCCATGATGACGTCAAGTTTTAGTTTTTCTGGTTCAAGCAACAGCCCCTCTTCAAATAATTTTGCCGAGTTAATTTCACTGAGCAAAAAGCGTGTCATACCGACTAGCAACTCTTTAAGTTCCTCTCTTGTCTTCAATTTAAAGCATGTTAATCCCGAATAGTGGTTCGTCTCGCCTGGACCTTTGAGTATGGGAATGTTCTTTTCGAAGTATGCCTTCAAGTGTTGAAAAAGCGGCAGTTCGAACGGAAAGAGTTTCATCCAATCTTTATAGATTTTGTAAAGCAAGTTCATGTCTGTTGGATCTTGCAGCTCACTGGTGTCTGATGCGAGGCATTTTAAAAGCCAGGATTTCTGGTCTTCGCGCAGTGAAGGATGCTGTTCTATTAAAGAAGAGCTTGCGGACATGTATAGTCCTACGCCAACTGGAGACCCATATCCCTCGGGAAGAGCGCCAAAACTTTTGATAGAAAAGTCAATATAATCGGAGAGTTCCTTTCTCCAGTTCGGATGAAACGCGAATTCACAAATCTTTTCGTGTAGAAAGGAAACGAGCGAAATGACCTTAAATGGCACATATATATAGTCCAATTTTCTAAACCATTTGGTTTGGTTGAGGCGACGGTGCTTATCGCAGCAGTTGGGAAAGTTTTTATATAACTTGTCGGTACGATTAAACATTTCTGTATGGTATTCGCAGCAATACGGAAATCCAGTAGGGTAGCAGAAGCCCAGGGGAGGGTTTACGGTAAAAGCTTTCATTTCAAAACTGGATGCTGGAATAGAGATAATGGCATCTTCGCCATGTTGCACACGCTTAATACTTTTCCACAGCGGTTCCTGATCCACTATAATAATGCGATTCTCCATCATAAATGTTTTAAATGAAATTGAATTTACTAAAAAAAATCGCCCCAAAGCTCAGAACTTATTAGGCGAAAATGGGAAAGTCTGTTTTGCTAAGCCAACCCATCGACAGTGGTATTCAACTAACAGACATATATAAATCAGATACTTTCAAAGTTAAATTTACCGGCAGGATATTTTGGATCGAAACGGCCAGTTGGCATGCTAGTATTAAGCGCTTTTTACCACTTTCTGCCTATCGAAGCACACATATGATTAGTTGATAGAAAACTTCATTCAATGTAATATATACCCTAAGCCAACTTAGGAGCTTGTTTATAGTTTTTCTTGATACACTTATTAATCTTAGCTAATGTTTCTAATCAGTTCAAAGTCACTCTATGTTTTTATTTTAGCAAGCCTTGATAAACAATTTTTTTTACATATTATTGTAAAGTCTAAATAAAAATACTTTTAATGAGTCCCTACTTTTTTTTACAAGCTGAGAAAAATGGGCAGAATGCCTATTTCTTGGATGAGTTAGAGCAATATGCTAATGCGAAAAAGCATTTGACTTATGTACTTAACAAACCTCTAACCGATCAAAAATATACTTATAACTACTCCCACGCTCTCATTATACTTTCACCCAAACATAAAATAGCAATTATTGACTTTGGGCATAAAGATGAGTTTGAAGATTATGTTGAGGATGTACTAGAAGATCTTGGTTCAATATCTGACAAATATCAATACAAAGATGTTGTTGGGCGGCCTAGAAAATGGCGAACAAGCCTGCTTGAAACTAATTGGGAAGCCAATGAGTTAGAATACATCAGTAATTTTTTTGAAAAAATTAAAATCGAAAACGAGAAAGAAATAAAAGGACTTGACTTACTAATATCCTTATTTATTGGGAGTATAAATGATATTAACAGGGTTAAAGAAGAAGTGCCGCAGACAACTTTAGATAAAGTCAAACAGAAAATTCAGCTTTTTGATGGCGAGCAAACTAGGTTTGTTTATGAAAAACCTGAAAAGAAGAGGATCAGGATTCAAGGATTGTCGGGGACGGGAAAGACAGAATTATTACTGCACAAACTTAAAGATTTGTATGTCAGTGATACTGATGCGTCTATTTATTTTACCTGCCACAACAAGATTTTGGCAGATAGTCTTAAAAAAAGAATACCCTCTTTTTTTAATTTTATGAAAGTCGAGCAACAAATTGAATGGCAGAAAAGACTATTTTGCACACACGCTTGGGGGTCTGCCTCAGATTCTTTCTCAGGAACATATCGATACGTATGCGATTATTATAACATTCCTTTCTATCCTTGGTCTTATAAAATGCCTTTTGGTAAGGCTTGCAAACAAGCTGCAGACGAAATTAGAGCTAAATTTCCCAATGGGCAGCACCAAAAGGCGTTTTCTTATATGTTTATTGACGAAAGCCAGGATTTCGATGATGATTTTTTTGACCTTTGTGATTTAGTCACGGAAAAAAATATTTATATAGCAGGCGACATATTTCAAAGCATTTTAGATGAAGAAATTTCCGATGAGATTGAACCCGATTATTTGCTTGGAAAATGTTATAGGACAGATCCCAAAACTTTAATGTTTGCTCATGGTCTAGGAATGGGGCTTTTTGAAAATGATAAACTTAGGTGGTTAGAGCAAAAGGAATGGGAAGATTGTGGTTACCAGGTTAAGGTAGAAAACAATAAATACTATTTAAGCAGAGAGCCTTTAAGGCGTTTTGAAGACTTAAGTGAAGATTTTGAAAGTATTAAAATAATAGAAAATACAACAACTACTTCAGAGGGAGTTCTCAGGATTATAAGAGAGATCATAGATGAAAATAATACTGTTTTACCAGACGATATTGGAATTATTTTCCTTGATACGAGTAAGGATATATACCAAATTGCCGATACATTAGAATTGAAAATTCGACAGACTTTTAATTGGGAAGTGAATAAATCATACGAATCCAAAATAAAGAAAAGAAATGCTGTATTTATAAGTAATAGATACAACGTTAAAGGGCTTGAGTTTCCATTTGTCATTTGTATTACTAGTAAAATTAAAAAATCACCGAGCTATAGAAACGCTGTTTATACTATGCTCTCAAGATCGTTTATTAAGTCCTATTTTGTCATTCCTGCAAACGCCGAGTCGGGATTAACTCAAAGTATGGAAGTTGGACTATATGAAATAATTGCCAACAAACAGATGATAATTGATGAGCCTTCAAAAGAAGAAAAGGAGAAAATTAGAACTAGATTTAAGTACAACCTAAAAAAATTATCCCATTACGACTTAATGCAAGAAATATTCAAGGAATTAAGCGTCGAAACGAAGTTTCATGAAAAATTAATGAAACTTACCCAAGAAATGGAAATGATTGACAGTGATGAAGAAACCCTAACCGAGTTTGTTACTGACAATCTTAAATACCTTAAAACAAATCGACGTGAAAATTTTTGAGAGAATTATACTTCCTTACCAAGAAAATGGCTTTTTTGCACCTCTTCGGGATAAAGTCAGTTATGCTCGTTTGCTTATTTTAGCTGCTAAACAATTGATCGTTGATCCTGGCGAAGATGCTAATGCTACTTCCAGAATGAAGATTTTAGTTGATAAAATGAGTAGGCTCTTTATTTATAAGGATAACAAATTTTTCAGTGTATCTTTTCCCTTTTCAATTCTGGAGGATGAAGATGGTTTGCCAATAATTACCTCATATGCAGGAAAGACTGTAGATAATAAAGTCATTTCGGCTGCTTTATCTATACTAGATAACGAAACCTTTCAGAGAAATCCTTCCGCAATCGAATTTTATATTGGATTAGATGATGAATTTGAGTCATTAGCCATTCCTTTACTTGAGGAATTATTTCTGGCAGAACCATCTTACCTAAGGTATGACTTTGATCAGGAGAGACATAACGGAAAGTTGCATCCGCTTCATCACATAGATGTTAATTATTCACCTTATAGCACATATAAACTTGGACTAAATGATACAATTACTGCAAAGTATTTTGAAAACATATTAGATATAAAAACTGACTGCTCCTTTATTATTGATTAAAAATAACACAGAGCGACAAACATAAACCGGAAGCCTCCGCCCCGATTACTCATATCTGTTTACATGACATTTGTTTTAAAAATATAGATGTACCAATAATGAGTATAAAGATAACATTGTTGAATGGGTGCGGAAGTAATTGAATGATTAGCTGTTCTATGTAGTATATAACAACGATTTTTTGAGTTCATATGGCTATAGTATTAGCCAGTTTTTGTAATTTCTTTTAGAGTAATTTTTTAACATATTCAATCTGTCATTATGTGCTGCAAAAGTTTTTGAGCATGGATATGCCCTGCAATATCCCATGCGACTTTTATAAACCCTTTTTGGAACTGCCACTAGGTTTTTTGCCTGATGTCAGGTTAATCTCAATAGCGTCCTGATCAGCGTTAAAGTAATAGGTATAGTCAGGTTGCAAATACTGATCCTCTTTTGCGATATTAAAAAGTTCGTTAAGCAATCGAGAAACAGCTTCCCCTGGGTGGCCCGTGGTCGCAAAGTCAACATAATTATACGAATAATTCAAGCGGTTCTCTCCAGTATTAGTGATTTTTCTAAAAATCATTCCCTTTTTATTGACTATGATAAACGCCGGTGTTAACGAAGCATTGGGGTTGTTGTTGTTAATCCATTGGGTTAGATGTTCAATCCATGAGGCATTGATATTGCCATTAAAGGCGAAAACACAGCACACAGGCGTTATATTTTCAAAGACTTTCTGTGTTTCAATTAAAAATTCTTCAGGAAACAAATTCTTGGGTGAGATAAAATGATAACCTGTTTTTGGGATGCTGGCAAATTCAGCCAGGCAGTCATCTAGTTTACCTTTGTCTAAGGTGGACGTAATGCTGAATACTCCCTTTACCGTCTCTGTGGGATATTTTCCCTTATTCGAAAAGAACTTTATTGCATGACGGGAACAGACTACAACATCAAGTTGCCTTGACATTCCGCCGCCGCTGGAAATAATCTTGCCGCCACGAAAAATCCGGTAAATGTCTCCCAGCGCCTCCTCAATGACTTCCTTGACAAACCACTCGCATAACTCCCCTTTATCCGCAGGGTTCTGACCGTTGTATGAGTAACCTTTTAGATGGGCGTCCAATTTTTCAGTAATGCTATCGCAATATTCTTTGAAGTGCATAGAAGGAAAGATACAAAATCTTAATCTTTAAAACCAATTCAGTTAATTTTTTTTGGGTAGTATAACTTGGCAGAATAATGCCTTATTTCGAAAGGAACGTTCAAATGGTAGAATAAAAATATCATTTGTAGTTTTAGCGCATATGTTATTTCTGGCACGACACCTGCTGACATACTCTTCTAGGGAATTCGTTTTTTTTCCAACAAATATCGAATTATAAAAAGGCACTCATGACAAAAATCCTGATTTAACGATCCCTAAAAATACATATAGTACACATAATCACAAATAACAGGAATACCTCAGTTTATTTATTTAAAAAACTTCCGGTAACCGAATTTATTTTTCCCACCTGTGATTTTTCTGTGAAATCCCGCTTTTCTGCGCTTCTACTTTTGATTCATAAAAATGAAGTGTTATGGATCTGCAGCGAGGGGCAACCTTAGTAATGATTCCCGCTGAGGAATTGGAACTTATAAAAGCAAAGCAACAGGAGATTTTGAATAGACTGGATGATCTTAAAACGCCCCCTGCTGCCAGCCACCACATACCTGTCAATCATATTACTGCCATAGAATTTATGGACGCAGTGCGTATACGCCGTTCGAAATTTGACGAGCTGGTGGCTAATAATAAAATTAAAACGATAAAGAAGAGACGTAAAATCTATGTGCCGGTTACTGAAATATCACGCTATTTCAATGATCCATCAATTCAGTAATAAGCACCAGGAGAACATTAATTCTTCTTTTAAAAAAAGTAATCTATGAATTTTGAAACTGTGAGTCACGCCGAGGCAACTACTTGGAAAGATTTTTCCTTTTATCGTGTTGGTTCAATGCCATATGGGGTTGATGTTTCCTTAACAGGAACAGCAGATCCTTTTGCGCCTCTCGAAGTGAGAACTTATATAAAACAATTGATTAGGAAGAATGGCGCTCCACCACCATCAACAGAACTATTCGTGCTGAGGATAGATCATGGATGGGGGACGCAGTTTGATGCGGCATTGAAAATCCCAAAGAACACACCCGATAACAGTAAAATATGGAGTTACATAAATAAGCTCGAACGAGGGCTTAAAAACTGGGACGACATTTCGCTTAAACATCTTAGGGAAATAAGTCATCCACTGTACAAGAATAATCAGGATATAAAAGAAACTATCGCTCGTAAAATGGTAAAAAAGAAAATGTCCAATGACTCCCCTGATAGTCAAAAAAAGGGGAAAAAAAGATAATGGAGTATTTAAACGTACTCGCCATAATGTAAAGGAAAAATGAAAGAAATATGAGAAAGAAAAAAGAAGAGTCGTTTACTGACCAAGTGATTAGCAAATTGGTTGAGAACACCTATGAGGGGTTAAGTTTGATGATGGGAGGAAGTAACCCGGTGAAGGATGCTTTGGAAAAACATCTCACAGAAGGTAAAAACAAAATTGCAAACGGTGAGCAGCCGGAAAATTTCACAATCCAGCGAAACGGTAAATTAGATTCCAACTTTGTCTATAAATATGAGCTGGCCTTTGCATATGAAAACAACAATCCGGCAGTAAAATCAATCTCCCTGGAAGTGGATGGTAATAAGCATACCGAACAGCTTGCCTCATTGAAGGAGCTGCCTTCTATTCGGTACATGAAAGAAAAAGTAACTACAGTAGGTAGGAAACTGGTAACTAATCCTCGAACCGTATCTGAAGACGATGGTAAGGGGCAAAAGCTGTAACCCACTCCAAGCCGACCAGTATACAATTACCAATCAGAAAACAGAGGTTTTGTAATGAGAGAAAAATTGTTAATCAGCTTCTCCGGTGGCCGCACCAGCGCCTATATGACGCAGTGGTTATTAAAAAACAGGCAGCAGCAATTTGATATGCTTGTTGTATTCGCCAACACGGGGAAGGAACGGGAAGAAACATTGACTTTTATAGATCAGTGTGATAAATACTTCGGATTTCATGTACAATGGATTGAATCGGTTACTAATCTTGAACATGGTAAAGGAGTATCTGCCCGGTTAGTAGATTACCAAACCGCCAGCAGGAAAGGTGAGCCATTTGAAGCGTTTATACAAAAGCACGGTATTCCTAATGTGGGGGCGCCAAAATGCTCACGGGAATTGAAAGCCACAGCCATCCGTGCGTATGCCCGTAGCATTGGCTGGTCAAAATACTACACTGCCATCGGGATCAGAGCCGACGAGCCGAATAGGGTTAATATGAAAACGGCCAGGAAAGAGCGTATTATTTATCCCCTTGTACATATGATTAGGGCTAATAAAAGCGACATCAATCTTTTCTGGAGTAAGCAGCCTTTTGACCTGGCTTTGAAGAGCTATGAGGGAAACTGTGACCTGTGCTGGAAAAAAAGCCTTCGCAAATTAATGACGATCGTAAAGGATAATCCTGCACTAGCCGACTGGTGGCAGGAAATGGAAAATAAGTATGGTACCTATATTCCTCCTGGCAGCCGCAACAATAAGAATATCAGGTTACCTGTAAGATTTTACCGTGATTATTTGTCCATTGGTGATATAATCGAAGAATCAAAGTTCAATCATTCTCCTGCTGTCGATGAAAGCAAAATCATTGATCCATACAAGCAGCTGGAATTTTTTGACGATTGTATGGACGGAGAGCATGGGAGCTGCTCGGAGTCCTGTGAAGCATATGGATGAGCGTGGCCGTGGATTATCCTTGTGTGTATGGCTATAAAAACTCATGGTAGGTAAAGCAAACATGAACTAAAAAACTTTGAATATGGAGAAGGAAAAACACGTAGTGAAAATCGGGCAAAAGTCGCTGACATATGAATCGGACAATAATCACGACGACCGGGAATTTGTGGATGAATTTAAGCAGGTGGCTGCAACCAACCCACCAACTATTCAGGATTTTTTTATGCGGCTGGCAGAGTTGCAGCGGAGAAAGATTGAAAAGTTTTTTCCTGATGACACTCCTGCCGTGAGAAGAAAGGCCCGTTAAAGTATCTTTCTTCCCTGCTTTAGTGATGATATAGTGCTTACATTCTTTGTGTGTAAAAGTAGTGTGTATGGGTATTGGAATATTAGAGGAACATGTTAATGGATATGTGAAAATATTGGTAGAGAAGGGTTATTTAGATCTTCCCGGCAATATTACATCTGCCCAATTTGAAAATAAAGTAAACAACCTTATTTATAATCAATACAATTACACCTGGGACCAAATTTCTAAAAAAAATCCAGATAGTGAATCCTTTGATAAAACACAGGAAGCATTAAAAAGAGGAAAGGAAATACACATGAATATTCATGGGGAAAAGGTAGTATTTGATTTTCATTTCAAACCTTATTTTGCTGAGCCCGCAGTTAGAATGTTGTACCAAAGTGTTAAAATAAACGATGGGCTGCAGTTGATAATTCCCATAAATGATACTGAAAATATTCTCAGCCCCAAAAAAGCATATTGGAAAACAAAGTTACTTCTTCCGGTAAAGAATCACCGGCCAGAGAAAAACATACTACCGGATTCAAGTAACGAAAACAAGCATAAGTTATAATTTAAAACCATCTACTATGGAATTAATGACTTTTAATCAAGAGTTGATGCAGGACGTTAGCCGGCAAGCTATGGAGCTTAACGAACAAATTTCTTTTAAAGGTTACCTGTTAAAACAGCAGTATATACCGATTTCAGATCGCCTTTTTTTGAAAGAAAACCCATTAGAGCTTATCCGTATTTCAACAAGGAATGGTACAACAGTATTCAGGAATTTTGCTGAAAAAACGGATAAAGGAACATTGATGGACTTTATACGCAACAGGTCTTTTGAAGATGGAAAAGTAATTCCTAATCAAAAGGTACACACGATGATGGTAGCTATTGAAACTGCAAAAGCGTATTTGAGAAACCAACCGTTGAAAAGAGTTGTGCGAAAATCCGATAGACAACCCCCAGGCGTCAAAAATGATAATGTTAATAGACTAACCAGATAATGATCCGATAAATTTTTCGCGTATGAGTCTGACTTTGCAAATTATTGATGAGTTTGTTGGGTTGTTAAAGAATCGTGGTTATGACGAGCACAACCTGAACAATCCAGTACGACCGGGGTTAATAGCTGACCAATTATCTGCAAAAATTCGCACGGCCCTGTATGAAAGCCTTACCTGGAATGAGAACACCGCCTTTGAGTTTAAGACGTTCGGTTATTTCGATGGCTTTCCCAATCCGGTATTCTTTACAATGAAATTTGAATTTGACATCGAGAAGTGTTCGCTCGATATTGCACAGCTTGTTGTGAAATACAGCGGCCATGAAAGGGCATTTATACTAAAAAACTCCTATGACTTGACAGAATCAAAAGTAGCAGCCAACCTGCTGCTTACACAAACGCTGTCAAGAAAGCATAAGGGCGGCTCACGAACAATTGACGAAGGAACGAAGGGGTTAGGGTTATAAAAATGTTGGAACTATAAAATTGTAATAATCTTAAAATAGGTATTTATGGCAGTTCTAAAAGAAAAAGTGTTGTTGCTGGACAATGGCAGGAAGATAAGAGTGCATGGAGCAGGTATAGGTATTAATCACCAATTGGAAGTATCTAAAGTTATTCACTGCGCAGATATGTTGGCGTTGGAAGATCGTTCTTTAAGTAAAACTGAGCTTGAACCTGTAAGCAATCCACACAATTTTACCAAAGAGGAAATTGAAGAAATAGCCGACTGCATGATCGGGCTATGGTGGAGATTTAGAGAAAATGTAAAAAAATTTGGGGTGAGCTCAGTTGAAGTTTTTAAAGAAGAATAGGTAGATCGGATGCTTTATTTAAGAAAGCAAAATTTTGAAGCGTATGGCAGTACTTAAGAAGAACAGTATTCTGTTCAGCGGCGGACGAGAAATTAAAGTGCCAGGAGGCATACTTTCCATCACAAGAACCCTGGAACTGGCTGACTATTTTTCCAGGAACGTACTTTACTACGAACGGGACCACAAAAAGAATAAAGAAATAGAGCCGGTCGGTAATATTCACAATCTCACTAAGGAAGAGCTGATTGAAGTGTCTGACTGCATGATCCAGCTATGGATGGAGCTGAAGGATAATGTCAGAAAGCATGGAATAACAAGTGAAGAGATTTTCAGAAAGCGAGTATAAGGTAGAAGGTTTATAATATTCTGAAGATTATTTATTCAGAAAAAAGAATTGTGCGGATAGCTTATATATCTGCGGATATACCATGCACGTAGGGTGTGCATAGCAAGATATACCGTTGTTACACAACGGGCAATTTCAACCCGCCAAAGTTGGGTTGAATTGTATAGAAAATTACTCCATAGTCGTAATTTCTTTTGGACATAAAGCAGATGTGGATATGGCGAAACGTGCGAAAAAGGCTGCTAATAACCGGACATATTGGTGCAATATCCGGCTCAATGAGGATGAATATAAAAGCCTTAAAGATAAACTGAAAACTACCTACTGCCGGAAGGTAAGTGATTATGTACGGAATGTGCTGTTTGAAAAACCCGTGCTGGTCAGGCAGCGCAACCAGTCTATGGATGATTTCATGAAAGAGCTTATCCATTTGAGAACGGATCTCAATGCGCTGGGCAATAATTTCAACCAGGTTGTCAAAAAGCTAAATAGTTTACCGCCTTCCCCGGAATACACCCAATGGCTTTCTGTAGCAAAGTATCAGCAGCAACAATTGCTGGAAAAAGTGGGCAGGATTCAATCTCGGATAAATGATTTTTCGGACAAATGGTTGCAAAAATTGCCAGTGGAAAGAGTATCAGGGGTGCGTTGAGCTATAATGAGAACAAGCTACACGAAGGCAAAGCCGTGTTGATTGACACGCATCTTTATCCCAAAGATGCAGGCCAGCTTTCCTTCTATGAAAAGCTGGAAGTATTGCAGCATCAAGCCGACTTGCATACACGCGAACATAAATGCGTACATATTTCCCTGAATTTCGATCTATCGGAGAAGCATTTGACCAACGCACAAATGCAGGAGATTGCCACTACGTACATGCAGAAAATCGGGTATGGAGAGCAGCCTTTTTTAGTATACAGGCATAAAGATGCCGCTCACCCGCATGTACACATTGTTACTACATCCGTCAGGAGCGATGGCAGCCCCATTAAGTTGCACAACAACTGGGAGGCATCGGAAAAGGCCCGCAAAGAAATAGAACAGGAGTTCAATTTAGTGCAGGCAGAAAGTAGGAAGCCGCAGGAATTGCGTTTATTGAAACCAGCAGATCTTGAAAAGGCAGAGTACGGAAAATCCGCCACGAAGGCTACCATTTCAAATATAGTTCGTACAGTCGTCAGGTATTACAAATTTGCCAGCCTGCACGAATTAAATGTGGTACTCAGTCAATTTAATGTGATTGCGGACCGAGGGGAACCGGGCACAATGATGTATGAAAACAACGGTTTGGTATATTCTCTTCTTGGCCCAAATAATAAAAAAATAGGCATTCCGATTAAGGCCAGTTCCATTTATGAAGAACCAAAGCGGCCTATTTTGAAAAACCTGGAAGAGAAGTTTACAAAAAATGACCCTGAAAAAAACGAGCACAGGGATGCAGTTTGTGCGATTATAGATAGTGTGCTTGCTAAGGAAACGGATATGGGTAAATTTCTTCAACAGCTCCAGGCAAAAGGAATTTATACAGTTCTCCGTCAAAATAAGGAAGGCCGGGTGTATGGAATCACTTACGTGGATAATAATTCATGTTGTGTTTTCAATGGCAGCGATTTGAGTTCGGATAAACGATATGCTGCAAAGGGAATAGCAGATCGCATGCAGGCGAACCAGGAAGATGAAGAAAAATTATCTAATAAAAAACTGGCGGAAGGAACAATAGCTGATACTTCATTCCCACAAAGCATAAAATCCGTTCTCACAGGATGGGCTGCCAAAGGAGTACTGGTACATGCCAGTAACGACGGGGAGGGCAACACTTTATATGCAATGGGCCACTATGCCAGTGATACTTCGCATTATCATTTTGTATCTCCAAAAATGGCCCGATACTTTTTGGTCAACGGGCTTACCGAAGAACGAACAGCCTATATACGAACCCGTTTTTTGGAAAGTTTTTTCAAACAAGCGGATAGTGTGTTTGACAATATCCATGACATCGTTTCTGCAAAGGCAGAAGAGAATTTTGCCACCATTATTGATGAATGTTTCCGGGCATTACCGGCAGATGATTATATATCGAGTGAATTGTTGAAAGAAGCTAAGAAGAAAAAAAGGAAGCGTGGCCATTAAAGGCCAGGATTCCCTGATTGTGAAGTTGAAAAATTGTGAAGTATGCACGGGGAAAATGAACAGGGCTTGCGGGCAATTATTGATTTTGTCCGCAAAGGGAGCGTGGTGATTTTAGTAGTCCATTTTTTTATTTTTTGTTTTGCCGCATTTGAGCAATGGGGGCTTACAAATAATATTCTCAAACGCGTTTTATTCAATGTTGGCAACATAGCTCTTTTCAAAAACCTGTACTTCAGCAAGCTGGCGTCGCTGGGATTATTGCTGCTATCATTGCTGGGTACCAAAGGAAAAAAAGACGAGAAACTAAAGGTAAGCACTATTGTCTTATACCTGCTGTCTGGTTTTGCATTTTATTTTGGAAGCGTTGTTTTTTTCTACACCAGCTTTCCAGTCGAGCAGATTGCTATAGCCTACATCGCTATTACTTCTATCGGTTTCTTCCTGATTTTGAGCGGCGGCGCCCGCCTTTCACGGCTCATCAAGTTAAAGTTTAAAGATGATATTTTCAATGAAATGAACGAAACCTTTCCGCAAGAAGAAAGGCTCTTAGAAAATGAATACAGCATTAATCTGCCTGGTGAATACAAACTGAAAGGGAAATCCCGGCGTATGTGGATTAACATAGTGAACCCATTTCGATCAACCCTTTGTGTGGGGTCTCCGGGGGCAGGTAAGAGTTATTTTTTTGTAAGGCATGTTATCACGCAGCATATAAGGAAGGGGTTCACTATGTTTTTATATGATTTTAAATTCCCCGACCTTACTAAGATTGCCTACAACACCTGGCTGAAAAATAAGAACGCTTATGCTGTCCCTCCCAGGTTCTACTATATCAATTTTGATGACCTGAATAAAACACACCGGTGCAATCCGCTGGAGCCGGAAACGATGTTGGATATCACGGATGCGGCAGAGGCTTCGCGTACAATTTTGTTGGGACTAAACAGGGACTGGATAAAGAAAACTGGCGATTTTTTTGTCGAATCACCAATAAATTTTGTATGTGCGGTCATCTGGTTTCTGCGCAAATATAAAGAAGGTAAATATTGTACACTGCCGCATGTCATAGAATTAATGCAGATGCCTTATGATGAGCTTTTCCCAGTACTGGGCACAGAACCTGAGATCGAGGTGCTCATTAATCCGTTCGTTTTGGCCTACTGCAACCGAGCGATGGATCAATTGGAAGGTCAAATTGCTTCGGCAAAAATTGGGATGGCGAGGCTTTCTTCGCCCACGTTGTACTATGTATTGAGCGGAAACGAGTTTACCCTGGATATCAATGACCCTGAAAATCCTAAGATAGTAAGTGTAGGAAACAACCCGCAAAAAATTCAGGTATATGGCGCGGTGCTGTCTTTGTATATCAATCGCCTGATTAAAATTGTTAATCAGAAAAGTAAATTAAAGAGCAGCCTCATCTTCGATGAATTCCCAACTGTATACGTTGGTGGTAGCTCAGGTATTGATTCAACAATTGCAACTGCCAGAAGTAATTTATGTAGTGTTACCATTGCTGTGCAATCAGGCGACCAGTTGAAAAAAGATTATGGCCGTGAACAAGCGGAAGTGATTATGAATTTGCCGGGCAACCTCGTTTGTGGTCAAACTTTTGGTGACACAGCTAAAATATTATCAGAAAGGTTTGGAAAGATTGTACAGGAAAGAGAAAGTGTTTCTATAACAAGGGCGGATACCAATGTAAGCCGTAATACACTATTGGATTCAGCTATTCCTCCCTCCAGAATTGCTGCCCTTAGTTCCGGTGAGTTCGTGGGAATGGTGGCAGACAATCCTGACGACCCCATTAAATTAAAAACTTTCCACTGTAAAATTATTAATGACCATGCTGCTATTAAAGAGGAAGAAGATGGCTATAAGCCACTGCCCGAGATAAGGGAGGTAACACCAATTGAGATTCAAAATAATTATATTCAGATTAAAAACGATGTAGTGGACATTATAGAAACTGAAATCGAAAGAATCAAAAACGACCCGGAATTAAGCCATTTATTATTTGTAAAGCCAGGGCAGAAAAGCACTGTTAACCCCAGCAACAACTAATTCAGACTATTACTTAACTGACTATTGTTCAATATTCATCTCTCTCTCTGGGCTGATCAGACTCAATTCGATGCTACTTTAAGGGAACAACCGGAAACCCGTTAAGAATGCGATATGAACATGACGAGAATTTACAGTCAAGTGGGGAGATATATAAAGTAAAAAGCCTTTCACCATGGTGAAAGGCCCTGCACTAATCAAATACCAATTAACCATTAAACCTTATCCTATGAATCAAAGGTAGGAATTTTTTTTTGAAAGTGCTACATATTTGTCCCCGGTATATTTGCCGTGGTTTAATATTGGGCGATTTGTTTATTTTATCAGATGAAAGGCGGAAAAAAATCAAAAGAACGGCCAACTCTTTTAGAAGAACAGCAAGAAACGTACAAAAAAATTGCTACTCGCATTAAGGAAATGCGCAAGGCCCAAGGTTATAAAAGCCAGGAAAAGTTCGCAAATGCATTCGACATCGATCGTCGACAGATCGGAAGGTTTGAACGTGGGGCAGATATGAGAATCAGCAGTCTCGTTAAAATATTGCGGGCTTTGGATATTTCGATACAGGATTTCTTTGGCGAAGGCTATTAAATCATCACTTCTTTTTGCTTTCTTGTCAGGCCGTAAACATTTAAAGCATGCATGTCGCAATTCGTATTGGTCAATTTCACATATTACTGAACATGCAATCCTAGGTTTGCAGCAGCCGATTACATCCGGGGAAAATCTGTACTCCTTTGCGTGGAATTATCAGCGTATGGTTTGGACAAAAATATTACCTGTGTTTGGGTGTAATATGAGCAAGATAAAGGGAAAAGAGTATTAGGGAAGATATAATAGGATGCTGAATGCTTATTGCCATTGACTCTTTTATTATTTCATCTGCTCATGTCAAATATAAAGAACTCGTGTAACGGCTCGTCAAGGCCGTCGGCAATTTGATTTATGGTGAGTATGGTTACGTTTACTTCACCGCGTTCAATTTTGGCTATATCGCTGTGATCGATGGAGCATTTAGTGGCCAGATCACGCAAGCTTAATCCTTTGCCTGTTCTGAGCTTTTTTAAATTGTTACCAATTTCCTTTAACACCTTCTTGTTCTTCTGTATCGCCATATACGGAAATGTGTATGATTTATACAATTATTAAAGATAGGGAAAAGGCGTAATGTAGGATATTGGTCCCACGATTTCAGATGATTTTCGATTGTGTCGGGCGAAAGGAAGTAGCGCTTGCCAAAAAGAAAAAAAGGTGTTTTTTAGCCAACGAAAAAAGACGAAATGTATTATTTTTTGGTCGAACTGAATTAATAAAATGCAAATCGTAGTTTTTGAGCACTTTAAATGAAGCGAATAATATATTTGATCGTGGTTTACTCTTCTCCAAAGTAGTCGATCCCGGCAGGCTAAGGGTTTCGCCGGGATTTTTTTATGTGCTCTTTTTTCGTTAAATTATGTTTGGGAGGATTTGAATATGGAGAGCTGGCAAATTTTACAGGAATGCGAGCTGGCGCCGGTTACCGGACTATACAATAAAGAACAATTTCTGCAGGCTTTTGCTCAAATGTCAGCTGAACAGTTCAACCACTTCTGCAGGGAACATCTGCACTTAAAAGATGATATTCAATTCGTAAATGAGCATCCGAAAATGTTTTGGCAATTGAAGTCTATCGACTTTGATACCCCAGTTAACTTCAGGAGGGTAGAATGAAAATGCCTGACAATATAATTCCAATGTCAGCAGCGCCTGGGTATAAGGCTTTTAACGATGTTCATTGGTGTTTCGAAATTAAGCTCGATGGCTATCGCATTTTAGCCTACATAAATGAGGGCAAAGTTAAACTGCAAACCCGGAATTTAAACGATTATACTGGCATAAGGAACCGCTTTATCGACGGAAATCGGTTCTAAAGCATATATTACCACAATCACCAGTGGTACTATATCAGGATGAAATTATGACTTACGGAAAGCCGGCTTTCGAAATGGCAAAGAGAGAAGGCCTTGAAGGTATTGTGGCTAAGAAAATTGATTCGATATATGTGCCTGGAAAGCGTTCAAAGGACTGGTTGAAGTTGAAGGCAACTCGCGAAGAAGAATTTATCATATGTGGCTACACAAAGAATGAAGGTACCGGCATGCCCTTTGGAACATTGATTCTTGGTGGTTATCAAAACAAAAAACTTCAGTTTATTGGTGAAGTAGGTACCGGTTTCAGTGACAAAGTGATGGCTGAATTAATGCAAAAAATAAAGCCCACAAATCAATGCCCATTCGCAGAAGAACCCAAGCTCAGCATACGTTGGAAAAAAAAGAAACCGGATGTAATAGTTTGGTGCCGGCCGCAGAACGTGTGTACCGTTAGGTTTCTGGAAATTACAAAGTATAGAGAGCTTCGGCATGCATCGTTCCGCTACCTTCGACCCGATAAGAAACCGAAGGAAGTAGTAGTTAATAATCTTTGATTTCATTATATATTAACTGATATATTTTTTTGTGATCAATCTCAATTAGCTTGGAAAGTTTTACAACTTCGTTCATTGTTAATAGGCCTGGGTATTTTATGCGCCGCTTCATCGCATTATTATTCTTACGCATGTCGTTTGCAACGACTGAGCGGGGGATTATCTTAAAAATGCCCTCGAATGTCATTATAACCTTTTTCTCAATCATGAATTTTACTGCCTTATACCGATCATCTTTCGGCTTGCCTTTAATTTCGGTTGCTTTCTTCGCTGATATCTTCGGCCCTTTAAGTTTGGATGATTTCTTTGCCGCCATATTCGGCTGTTTAAATTTGGTTTCTTTCTCTGCAGTCATGCCGCCCGCAAGGTAGCCAGTTTTTTAAAAAAAATTGATTAATGTCATCTCTGAATTAGTGCGAGCCAGTGCCTTTTCCTGCTGCCCTTTTGTGGCTTACAAAGCAAGCCATCCGACTATCCGCTTAATTTTTCCTGTCCTTTGATATGAATCAAAAATGGCTATTGTCAGGTCTCATGATCAGACGTCGTACAATTAGCATCGCTATCCTTTTGTTTGCCATTTTTAACACTGTTTAGGAATAAAAACAGTTTTAAAACGCCACATGTCAAAAAATGAATGATGTTTGTGCACTCTCTGAAGACTAAAGCTGTTAATACCAGCAATAATTCAAATCCCGGTGTTATCATTTCCCGTGGAATTTCTGTACTCCTTTACTGTGGAATTTTTGTATCCCTTTCCTCTGGAAAATCTGTACTCCTTTCCCGTGGAATCCCAAAAGCGGGGTTACAAATTTTAACTCCGTTGTTATCCTTTCCGTGGAATTTCTGTACTCCTTTGCGTGGAATAATCTATTGTCATTTATCAATATCTAATAAGTGAGACTACACATTAATATGAACTGGTTGAGCTTCCCAATACACTAAGTGAAATTTGAGAGGGGAGCTACTTGGCTAATTAAAAATTATAAATTTTTAAAAGATATATTGTTGTGATTATTTGAATGAAAAGAAATGAAAGAAAATATTTCGTGCTTTAAGCATTATTTTAACGCTGATGCACAACTTAATAAGTAATTTTATCGTAAGAATTGGTTAAGGACTTCAGCTTTCTGTTTACTTCAACTATGGATCTATTTTAAGAAAGGAAATAAATTCTCATGCAATCTGTATCGTTTTCGAAACTTGATTGCGACTGAGTAGGTATGGTAACATATATCACGGTCGCGAATAATCCTTTATTCATTACCATTAACTATAAATTTTTTTTCCTGGGTTTTTAATATAAAAAACCAGGCAGCGGTATGAAAACAACATTTATGATTTGCGTATTGGCACTTTCTTTTATGTCAGGTAGGGTAAACAAAAAAACGGTAGAAAACGTTAGGAGCCATCAAACTCTATATTACTGGTTTGATACCAACCTTACTTATTTAAGATCGAACACTCTTGATGCTGAGTCTCAATTAACAGGTTATAGCAATAATCCAGATAATCCCAAAACCCTCCGAGAATTAGGTTTCACGCCATCACATTGTACTGGCACGCCACCAGCTCCTATCGACCCTGGTTCGCCTGATCAAAGGTATTACAGTCACCCTTAGAAGTTAAGATGTAATCCTACTGCAATGGTTCGCAGAGGCGGTAAGGTTATTACATCAATAGTGTCGGGATCAGTACCAATGAAATGAGTAAATATTGCCAGGTTGTTACCTGAAATGTAGAATTTGCATTTTTTGAGGTGCAGTTTTGCTAACACTTTAGACGAAAAACTGTATGAGATGGAAGCAGTTTTAAGTCTTACAGCGCTTGCATCACTGAATACTCCAGATGAAGCAAGGAAGTTATCTATCTGTCCGGCCGCTACAGAACTTAAGGAAGCTGTTGGCTTTTGTAAAACCGCATCATCACCTTGCATTTTCCAGTAATTACTCAACAAAGCTGGTTGATTGGATTTTGATATTCCAGGAGGTTTGTTTGTGTAAATCCAGTTCAATAAATTGAATGATAACTGCTTTTTAAATTCAAACATGCACTCAAAATCCCAATTTCCCAATCTTAAATAATTTGACCAACTTCCATAGTACTTTGGATCCTGAGTGCAGATTATTGAATAATCATTTGTATAATCAAGATTTCCATCTCCATTTAAGTCTTGGAAAGTGAAAAGGCCAGTTGATTTATCTACTCCTGTATAGGTGAAACCATTTATTGACCAGAGTGGTTTGCCAATATGGATTCCTTTGTTGACATAAGGGGAACTTGCTATATTCGGAAAAGAAAGCACTTTGTTCTGAGGTAAAGTTAAAACCACTTTAGAATTGAATTCAAATAATTTTTTGGCAATCATGTTATATTGCAAAATTAGCTCCCATCCTTTGTTCTGAACGATAGCTGGATAATTTCCTGCTGACATTCTTTGAAAACCAGTGGTAGCTGGTAAGTTAATAGAAAGTATCTGATTACCGGTCCTATTGCGATAATATGCTCCAGAAAAATAAATCTTGTTGTTGAACAACCCAAGCTCTAAAGCACTTTCTAATTTTCGGTTTTCCTCCCAGCTAAGGTATGGGTTAGCAGGTTGAACCGGTTCTAACCCTTGTGTCCCTTGATAATTATTTGAAGATTGTTTCCATTGATCGAGATATTGGTAATCGCCAATTTGATCACTACCTGTAATGCCATAACTACCCCTGATCTTGCCAAAACTAATAAATGGTAATGCTTTATTAACAAATGACTCATTGGAGAAAATCCATCCGGCACTCACTGCACCAAAATTGCCAAATTGGTTATTCTTTCCAAACCTGCTTGATCCATCTCTTCTGGCAGTCAGGTTCACAACATATTTATTATGCCAGTTATAACTTAACCTACCAAAACCACCAACATATTTGTAATCAGAGTTAAAAGGTTTTATTTCAACGTGGCCAGCTTTGCTTATATCCGTTATATCATTATCATTTGAAAACAATGTAGCTGCTGTATATTTAATCCTTGTTTTTAACTGTTGGTATGTTCCTCCTACAAGGGCAGATAAAATTCCGCCCCCAATATTAGTACTGTATTGGATCTGTGGCTCTAAAACCCAACTTTTTAATTTGTCGTAAGAAAAATATGAAATCCCATTCGCACTGGGATTTGAAAAAGTATTGAATGAGCTTCTTGGTTGAAGTATGGATTCATCGATCTTTATGTTGTTCAGTCCGCCATTTGTTTTCAAAACCAAACCTTTAAAAAGATTGTACCTCAAGTTTATCCCCGTCAGTATATTATCAGTAACTGCATGATAAGGTTGTTTCAATTGCGCCATGGGGTTATTGAAAGCGTAACCTTTTTGCTGCCAAACCAAATTACCTACTGAATCATACACTGTAGGAGCATCCGGTGCAGTGTTAACATATTGAGTCATATCTGTAACCAGGGAGTTATTATTGTCGTGCGTTGCAATGACGCTTCCCTCGACTTTAAACTTTTCATTCTTCGATTGGTGACTCGCGAAAGCGTGGCCGAAAAAGATACGATCGGCAAAATCTCCAGGAAACACAGTTGTTTCTTTACGGTATGAGGCGCTTACTATGTACTGGTTTTGCTTAGTACCGCCTGATATAGAAGTGTTAAAATTAAATATTGAAGCTGTTCCGCCTATTAATGCTTTTTTCCAATCTGTATATCTGGTGGTATCCCATTTAAATAGATCGGGTGCGTTAGACGCATTCGGAGTATTCCCGTCATTTAGTATGGCCTGTCTGCGCATCGCTATATATTGCCCGGTATTCATCATATTCGGATAGCGGGAAATGCTTCCAAAACCAGTGTTTGTTGTAACTAAAATTTTAGGTTTTCCAACTTCACCTTTTTTGGTTGTTACAAGAATAACACCATTTGCAGCACGGGAACCATAAATTGCTGTTGCATCAGCATCTTTTAAGATCTCAATACTTTCAATGTCCTTTACATTGATCAAATCAAACGAATTTCTACCAGAAGGTGATAAGGCTACACCTGCTGCTATAACAGGCAGATTGTTGTTGTTTAATGCAAAAGGAACTCCGTCAACTAAAATTGGAAGATTGATATCAGGAAAGTTACCATACTTGGCTCCAATTGATGCACGCCCACGAATCTCAGGTTTGAAAGCGGCACCAGGTATTCCACTGGTTTGGGAAACAAGCATTCCCGGAACCCTTCCTGACAAAGCGGCCATAAAGTTTGCTACTGGCTGATCCTCAATTTCAGACCCTTTCACTTTATAGACATTGCCGGTATTCAACCTGCGGGAAGTTTTTCCATAACCAATAACGATGGCCTCATCGAGTCCCGTGGCAGATGGTTTTAGTTTTACTTTTATTTCAGTTTGATCACTTAATAGAAGCTGTTGAGATTCATAGCCAATTGAGCTTATTTGAATGGTGCTATTTTTTTGAAGTCCCTCCATCAGAAATTCACCGTTGGAATTGGTTACGGTTCCTTTGTTTGTATTTAATACCTGGATTGTAGCTTCAGGTAACGGATCACCGCTTTGGTTTTCAATTTTACCTATTACAGTAAATAATGTCTGTACAGTTGATTTGTTTTTTGATTTTAAAACAACAATAATTCTATTTACAATTGTATAAGAGTAAGGCTTGTTCTTAAAAATATCATCTAATGCATCCTTGAGAGGGACTTTATTAATGTTAATGGTAAACTTATCATTGATTTTAAGATCACCTAAGCTGAAAAAATAACCAGTTTGTTTTTTGATTTCAATTAGAATTTTTCTGATTGGAACATTTGATTCATTTAACGTCACCAGTTGTGAGTATCCTGAAATAGAAAAGAAACAAATCAATAATATTGCTACTAATGTCCTCATTCTGGCTTAAATTGATACTATTACTTTTTTGCCGGATATTTCAAAATGGACTGAAGAATTCATTTCTAATAGGTCCAATAAATTATTTAAAGTTATAGCTCGTGGTACTGTAATTGTTAAGTGGTTTGAAACATATTGTTTGTATTCAATTGATACATGATACCATCGAGAAATATCCTCCATTACTTGATCAATTGGCACGTCATTATAGTTAAACATGCCATCTTTCCAAGAGAATGTTTCATATGTATCATTGATATGGCCGGTTGTTATGTCACCAGAAGAATTTATAATAGCCTGCTCACCTGGCTCAATTATTTTTGTAAAGTTGCTGTTTTGAACTTCAATAGCTCCTTCTATTAATGTGGCTTTTATATCACCATCAATATAAGCAGTTATGTTGAATTCAGTTCCTGTTACATTTATATGATTGCCTTTTTTTAACTCAACAATAAACGGGACTTTGGCATTAGCCAAAGTAGAATCAGTTATGGTGGATACTTCGAAAAAGGCTTCGCCGATAAGTTGTACTTTCCTTTTTTTGCTATCAAATGCCGTAGGGAAATGAATTGTGCTACAGGCATTGAGCCAAACTTTGCTGCCATCCGGTAACTGAATAAAGGATTGTTTTCCGAAAGAAGTAGTCAGGGTATTATATTCTTGATCTGACGTGTTTTTATATGGAACATATGTTAAACCATTGCCTGAAAATTTTATTAATGCATTGTTTTGTTTGATGCCCTCTAACACCGTATCAATATTTATATTTTTTCCATCAGCCAAGGTTAATATTATTCCATCTGAAGGATTAATATCTTTAGATTGGGTTACAAATGGCAGGTTATTATCGGACTTATAAAAGCGCAATATGATTACGGAGGCAATAAGAAATAATGAAGCAGCTACGACAATGAATTTATTATATAAACTCTGTTTCGATGTTTTAGCCTTTTGCACTTTATTTCCTTCATTATATTCATCACCTATTTTTTTTAGTATTTCATCCTGTAATTTGTGGTAGAGTTCTTCATTTTCTTTTGATTCACTTAGCCATTTTGTAAGTTCTACTTCCTCGTCAACTGTTATTGGACCAGATAAAGATTTAATTAGTAACTCCCCGATCACTTTGGGATCAGGATTTGATGAAGGTATTGTCAATGGTAAATGGTTTTGGTCAGGTAAATGGTATATTTCTATATTTTGTTGAGCTTTTTCTTTAACATTTGCCTTGTTTTCCAATTTATTTTAAATACCGATTCTAGTTCTATATTATTTTTTTCAGCTACTGTTTTGGGTGAACCTGATTGAAGTGTGTCATATAAGATCTTTTTCCTTGCTGGTGATAAATTATTAAATGCGTCTAATGCAGCTTTCATAATTTCTTCATCCCTTGAATTATCAAGATGTGTAGTTTGTCCGTGAATAATTTGGAATTCTCTTTCAGCATCGATTTCAGCAATATACTTCTGGCAGCATTCATTTATCCGAAGTTTGAAATTATTTTTGATCTCATCTGGTTGAAATAGTTTAAAGCCGGATTCTAAGATTGCAAGGACCGTTTCATTTAAAATTTCATCCAAAATATTTTTAGCAGCTTCTGCATCGTTTACAGCGTCAAAAGCAATTATATAAAGGGAATCATACTCTGCTTCAAACATCAGTGTATAAATTCTTATCATTAATGTCTTGACCTCATCAATCAAAATTTTGATTGATGAAGATTCTTCAATTCTACTTGCCATTAATCAGATATTTTGCATAACAAAGGGTTTCCAAAAATCAATTTTTGAGATTAAAATATACTGCCTATTTTTTTGTTGACAATACGTACTTGCTACAACTATGAGTAATTGAATTGAAAATACAGATACAGGATCCGGTGGAAATCTTAGGTAAATTGTTTGGCTGGGCTATAAAGATACAATTAGTTATCCTTTTACTTAAAACTTACAAGGTCAGTAATTTCTACTCCTAAACCTTCTGCGAGGGTAAATAACATAATTAAAGATGGATTTCCTACACCATTCTCCATTTTGCCAAGGAAACTATGATCTATACCTGTAATTGCTTCTAACTCACGGAGACTTAAAGATTTAGCTTCCCTTATTTTTCTTAAGTGATTTCCAAATCCCTTCTTTATTTCTTCAGCCTTTTTCGAACTCATAGCCGAAAGTGTGAGAAATTCGAAAAAAAAGTGTGGTACAATAGGCGACACTTCGATTTTTACTATTATCTTAGTAACTGATTAAAATCATCACATATAGGATATATAATTGATAATTAAATATTTGAATCCTGCTGAAATAGTTAAAAGCAGTCGCTTGTAAGTCCGAATTGGAAACCTGGGAAATTTCTAGTTGAACACGAGACGAATAAGTAGATTGCCCACGCCTACAAGGGTGTGGGCTCTCTTTATCGTGTTCGCTCTCCCAGGGGCTCCAGTCGGTAAAAGTTGAGACCTGCATCCTTTTTTCTTTCTCACTTAATCTTACAAAGCATTTTTCTTTAAAAGGTATATAATATATTTATATACCTATTGGATTGTTTTGCCCGAAATATGAAAAAAATATTTAGGGGTGATAAGTGAATAGGCATAAACACTTATTCACTAAAAAAGTGAAATTTTTTTTAGTACAAAATAACCTTATAGTTGTTTATATAGATGGGAAGGTTTGTAAAAATAAAAAATGGCATCGTAGTAATGCCATGATATCATTTTATGTCCATAATATGACGAAGTAATTTGTTCTTTGACAGTAATGTGCTAAAGTTTGGAGTATACTATAGGAAAAGAATAAGCGATCATAGTTATTTTTTACTCGCTTTTTTCTTTGCCTCTTTTTCTTTTCTTGCGGCACCAAGTTTCGCTAATTCTTCCCATTCAGCGAAGAATTCTTCGAAAGATATGCCGAGCGCATCAAAAATTCGACCCAGGGTAACAAACTTGACATTTGTTTTACCTCTTTCGATACTCCCAAAACCTGCTCTTCCTAATTCATATTTATTGGCGAAAGTCTCACTGGATTCGCCTTTAGCAGCCCGCAATTCCATAATCGCCAGACCAAGCTTTTTCATTCTTTCTTTTTCCTGGTCGGATATGGGCTTGTTGGCCGTTTTTTTCTTTTCTTTTTTCACTGAAATTTTTTATGTAGTCCTTTTTGATATTCGATTCGTAAAATAAATGAATATCAAACTTTTAAACCACACACTACGCTATGGAATATTTGGCTATGGGAATCTAAGGAATGGGATACTATGCTATGGGATTGCTCACTATCCCATAGCCAGCTATGTGAGTTAAACTGTAAATTAGAACTGAGAATCTTATATGTCCTTAGATATAGCATAAAACATGTGTAAGATTTTGGTTATTAGTCAAAACTTACATGAATTGATTGGTTGGGAAATTAGTTAGCGATTACTGGTCCAAAAACTACTTTGAAACAGTACAAATATAAGGCGTAAAGTCTTGTTTTTCAACATAAAGGCATTCAGGTATAGGTACGATATAGTGGCTTTAATTTATGTATAGGAGATTAAGCCATGATACACATGAATAAGGACATTGCTGTGCTTTCGTTTGAGGTGGTTTATAAAGAATATCAAGCCGAGCTCTTCAATCACGCATTTCGTTTAGTAAATGATACTGCGTGTGCTGAAGATATTGTAACAGAGATTCTATTAAACTACTGGGAAAAAGAGGCTGACTTTGATAATATCAGGTCGGTCAGGGCCTATTTGTTTAAATGCCTAAGAAATGCCTGCTTCAATTTTAATAAACAGCAAAAGTTCCGTAAAAGGCAAATAGAAAAAATTAGATACCTGCAGGATGTTTTTGAAGATCTCTATACATCCAATTCAACCCGTTTAGAAGGGTTCCTATTTTCTTACTCAAAAGAAAATAGAACTCTTATACGCTCGCAGAAACTAAAAGACGGTGTCCGGTACTATGAATTCATTTACTCAGAAACATTAAAAGGATTACATAGATCAATTAAGCGACTACCTCCCAAATGCAAAGTCGTAATGGAGCTATGCTATATTCAAGGTCTTAGCTGTTCACAAATCGCGGAAATATTAAAACGCTCTGTAAACACGATCAGGAATCAGAGACAGAAAGGCGTGCAAATGCTAAAAGAAAAAGTTGGAGTTTATATGAATTAAATAAAAAATGTAACAGCCCTGTGAGTGGATATGGTGAAACGTAAGGCATTTAGCAATTTTAGAGGGCCGGACCCTCGCAGTTAGTGAAAATGCTTTACAACCTTGAGATTTCCCAGGAACCAGGCCGATGGTGAAAACCCACCCAAACTGGTTAAATTCTTTCGCCCGGTTTTTAACTCAACCAAAGTCTCATAGTTGAGCCTATAACAGTATAATACACTGTTTAGTATTGTATTGTTATGCTCTCACTGATGATACCCTTTGCCCTATTGCACTATTTAATACCTAAAGGAAATAGAAAGAGAGAGAACCATTAAAATTTTTCTATGACTAAAAAGAGTCTTCCTAAACTTTTATCATTTGCTTTTATAATTACTTCGCCCTACTGCACAAATAAGGCATCTGAAAAAGATATTTTAGCCAATACAGATACTACTGCTGTTTCTGAAAGATTTGCTACCCAGGCTGAGATCAATGAATTTTTTAGAAAAGATTCTTTATCCACGAAGATCGAAACAAAGAAAGTTTATAAGCTAAGCAATAACCTATATGTGAATTCTACCGTCCAAAAGCGATGTGAATATCTACCAGCAGTGGATACAATTGAAATAGATACTGTAGGCCTTCCTATTAAAGTATATCAAATTCCATTAGGCCAACGGGAACACTTTAAACTGCCTGGTGGCATAGACGTTCAGGCGGATGCTGGTACTACCATAATTGCCTCACAAAATTTGGCAAAAGATCCCCAAATTAAAATTGAAGGCCGGGCAATATTTAAAACGGAAAGGAGAAAACATCCAATTATTGTCACAAATGGAAATACTAAAATCTATCTGAAATCTGGTATCATAGATGTGATAACCTACGAAGATGAGCCATATACATATGTTTCTGTAATAAAAGGAACAGCGGAAATAAGGTTTAGACAAGCCACAGCTTCGCTAACTGAAGGTTGTTATGTAAAATGGGTTCGTGGCACCGATAGCGGATACCATTATCAAAGGAATACTGACAAATATATACCCTCGCAGGCAGCCTTCATTACTGCGAATGATTATAGTGGTAGCGCATTTCTTAATAAGCTTCAACGTTGGTATAAAACACCGATCATGTTTGTCGGTAATCCTGACAAATTTGTTTTTCAAGGAAAAATTCCGATTTCCACATCAATAAAAAATTTTGTAATCCTAATGTCTGCCAATAACTGGAAAACCGAATTCTGGATGTCGCAAGGTAAATTCTCAATAAAAATTAAAGAATAAATCTATATGAAAAACAGGTAAATGGTATTGGGCCGGTCCCCAGGCTTGGGGTCGGATTTTAATTTTTCAAATTATATCTAACAATATGAATCGCATAAATAAAACAAACTAATTACCTATGAAAACATAATCAGTTAAAACTGTTATTACATCACTAAGAACAAAACTACCCGAAGATTATGAAAGCAGACCGCCGGCGCCGTTCTCACCATAACCATTAAAATTTCGCAACTCAGAGGCGCCGGCTTTTTTATCTCAATAAGATAATACGGAGTAATAAACATGGGCTCGAATCTGGTAATAAAAAAACTTAGTGAAGGAGACGAGAAAGCATTTAGAGAAATATACTATAATCATTATAACTATGTGTTTCATATTGCTAATAGAATACTTAAGCAAAGAGACAAAGCGGAAGATGTTATAACAGATGTATTCATATCTATTTGGTTACATCGGCACATTTTTGAAAAATCTGATGAGATAAAAGCATACATAATAGTTTGTGTCAAAAACAAATGTTTTAATATAAAAAGATATGAACGAAGAAGAAATAATTGGAAAGAAAAAATGGTTGAGGCCTTATATGAGGAAATCATAGTAGATCCCGACAAAAACTTTAAAATACTCAGAGAAGATGCAGCTCTGGAATTGATATATAATATAGCAGAAGATTTACAAAAAGGTATTAAAGAAGCATTTTTCCTGTTTTATTCTGATGGAGAATCCGCGATAGCAATAGCTGAGCATCAAAATATAACAAGGCAGACTGTTTACTATAGACTACAAGAAGGAATAAAATTTGTAAAGGATCGGATAAGCAGATTACCCTACAAGATTATTCGTGAATATTATAGGTAGTACTTGAAATAATAAAAATATTTTTTTAACCAGTACCAATACTAAGAAATTACTCGCATGCTTTTAACAAAACTTATAATAAAAAAAGTGTACCCCGCATTGCCAGGGGCATAACACATGGCTATAAGCCTCGTCTGATGCGGACTATATGTTAGTTGAAATGTATGTGTGAGAACCAATTTGCAATTAAACCAACTGATACTGAATGAATATTTGTTAAACCTTTTTTTAATTAAGATCAAATGAAAAAGCTATGCTTGTTATTGATTGTATTTTTAATTATCAAAAATGGACACAGTCAAAATCTTTCTTCATCGCCTGTGTTAGATACCGTTCCGTTTATATATAGTTTGACACAAACTCTTTCAATCGTCAGTAAAATAAGATGCGCTATTAATCTCTTTGCATCTCACTTTATTGTTAAGGATTCTGTGAGTTATTTCGTTGTTGAATTGTATTATGATAGTACCTTTCTTGAAACCCATGAAAGCGAGATCAATAATACAAGTGTATATATTTTTGATTGCTGCTTTAGTTTAGCCTTAAAGGAACATATTGAATATTTCCTGTCAGAAAACAAAAGATTTTTGGTTCGCGTTTTTAACACGCTGGGAAAATTTGTTTTTGAAAATTCTTTTCCAATACAAGACTATCAACTAAAAACGCCAACGTTAGAGTCCCTTGATTTTTTTCTTAAAGCCCTTCGCGTTCCCACTACCTGGTTCGTTAAAAATGATATTCTGCAATCTCAATTTTATTGTATAAACGAAAAAGACCGCAATGATTATTTAAGAGATTTATTATTTGTATTAAAATCCATCCATTATTTAAACGATAATTGGAAAGAGTGGCAAGGAATTTATGTGCCCTGTTCAAACGCGCAGCAACCCGTTACGACAACAATACAATTAAAATGAAGAAACTCTGCTTTGCCATTTTTGGCTTTTTGTTTTGGTGTCATGGTTTATGTCAGGATACAATGTCTGGAACCAATATTCCATTGCAAGATTTGATCAAAATTGATGTGAATAGAAAAGATTGGTCTATGATGGATAGAATTTATTTGATGGCACGAGTGATCAGTCCTGACTGTACAGTGCGCACGAATAAAGATTCTTTATCTGTTTTTTATGCAATACCTACGAAGACAAATGATAGTGCCGTAATTTCTTATGCTGCAGGTCATATCCTTGATGCAATAGCATCCTACGGCTTTAATAAAGACAACTTGAATTTTAAAGATGTTTCAATTCTCTTTACTGTTAAGGATACAGTACAGTTTGTGTTGGGTTATGATATGAATAAGTTCGATTACCATAAATACCAACTTAAAGATTTTTTAAAAAAGATTTCTCCAGCGCTTTATTGGTCAACGGTCACGGACTATGCTGACAATTTCAATGGTAAACAAACGATTGTCATGCGATATTTTGTTGACAGCAGTTACCAATTATCTGATTTCAGATTTCTTAGAACTTATAATCAATTCATGACTTTGATCATCAATGATCTGCTTTATAGAAGTTCAGAAAAAGTTCGGAGTCAATTTGATGGTTTGTTATCGATCTTTCAAAGCATGCAGGGGGAGGTCTTATGCTTCTGGCACAACCCTTTAAATGATCCGAATTTTTACAAACAATACCATAATATGTATTTCGAATCTTCAAAAAACGAAAGCGAAATTTGGAAGCGACTGAATGATGTACTGAATAAATAATAGATCAAGCAACCGTTCAAATTGTATGCTATGAGAAAATGTATTTTGACTATCCCTTTGAGTTTTTTTATTAACTGGGCATGTTTAGCTCAAGAAATAAATTCGCGTGATTATAGAGCTTCCATTTTATCTTACTTGGTTCAACCGGTGGAATATCCTATTTGCTTTTCTTCTCCGGGGCAAGAAAATAAACTCAATTACAATTTTGGATTCCTTGCTATTAATAAACAGGGACAGCCAGATACTTCGGCATCAGTCATTATGGATCATTTATGTGAATTAGCCTGGGAATATGCGATATCAGATAGTACATCCTACTTTGACTCTCTTTATATATTTCTTACTGATTCTACTAATGAAAACATCCTGAACTCTTATTCTTGTTATTGTAACCCAAAACGGAATAAAGTTAAAATGCCCATGGAAATTAGGTTGGGCTTCCTTACCAGAATTCTTTTCATTCCCGCCGTATTCAGTTTACTGCCGGGAGAAAAAGGCGATGACCTTCTTGTGTATTTATATGTTGAGAAGTTCCCTTATCCCTGGCATATTTCAGAGTTTCAAAAATACGCACGTGTACTGGCAAAAGTTTTATTCGAATTCGCCATCGAAAGGGACTACAAAAAGGTGATCACTTTTACAATGAGAATTATTGATAAAAACAATACCATGCTTGATAGAATGATTTTCTATACAAATAATATGGCGGGAGTAGCTCCCCTTCCAAAAAATTGACTGATCATATGAAACATGTTACAGCTTGTTTACTGGTTTTGCTTTTTTCTCCTTGCATGAATGCCCAACCTTCTGTTCGAAAAAAGGGCACTGTTTTTATGCACCTGATTCAACCAGGTAAAGCACTTCCGGGACGATATGAACCTCCCACGAAATTTAAAAAAGGATTTTTATCCTTTTCAGTGAGAAAACAGGACCATTTTTTTTCTTTAGACAGTACGATGAAGATCCATTGTATGTTAGGGTATATGGATCTCCTGAAGTACTACGTTCTTAAGGATAGTACCAAATATTATAAAGACCCCGCGCTAATTCGATTATATGACAAATATGGAAATTTTAAAGCTACATGGCTTATTCCGACAGAGGGTAATGCGCCCGTGCTAAATTTTCGCCAGCGGGTGGGCTGCGTTATAGAAGCAATGCCTATACGAGCGGTTATTTCTGTATCCGATCCGATTAATGGCAAACGGGATATCGCTTTAACAATATTTGGTGATGATTGGGACATCCGCAATGACCTTACTGCAATGGATATCTATGCTGAGGTTGCGGCAATTATCATCTATGATTTTGTCATCGAAAAGAACGACAGGGAATACGATCAAATCATAGTCAAAACACAAACGGACTCAGGAGCACTTATACATGAAAAAACATTTTTTGTAAAGTCCGATAAGATATTTCGAAATTATAACTCAAACTGATTGCATGAGAAGAATAGGTTTGTTTATTGTCTGTTCGATTTTTTATTTCCATCCGTTTGCACAGGAAACAAGTCTTACTGTTTTGCAAAAGGCCGTACTGTTTTCGTTTTTAATGCGACCTGATCAAGATACCTGTTTGTATTATCCTCCCGATCATTATGCAAAGGGATACTTTCTTTTTGGTTTTCATGGGGACGATTCCTTTTTAAAAGACAGCGCAAAGGTAAATTCCAAGCTCAGCGCTATGTTCGATTTCTTTTACCGGTTTGCAATTGCGGATAGTCTTTCATACTATGAACATGTAGAAATTAATCTTTTCGATTGTAGCCACCATAACAAGTATTCCTATTTTGTTCCTGCTAATTATATAAAGCAACATGAATTGACAGTGGAGGATCGACTTTTGTGTTTTTCAAGAGCTTTACCCATGCCTGCTCAGGCCAAAATTATTCAAAGGTCTAATGAAAAAGTAATCGATATACGCCTATATACAGATAATTGGAAGTTTAAAGATGATCCTTTAATTACCGACACATATTACCAAATGCTTACTTTGGCGGCTTTTACTTTTTGTCAAAACAAAAAGGAGAAATATCCGCATATTCTCATCAGGACTATTTCAGGGCAAGATTTAAAACCAGTATTAAAGTTTGATAATGAAGCTGGCGACATAATAAACGATATTGAAAACTTTGATCTTCTTTTTATAAAAAATTATAAGGAGTGAAATATCAAATCAATACAACTTCTTTATGAAATATTATCTACTCACTTTGCCACTTGTTTTTTTCGGGTTCGTTTCGTTTAGTCAGAACAAATCGGTGCGGGTAATCGATAAGGTGTTACATATTAGCACAGTTGCCTCTCCTTACTCTGAAATGGATTATGACTACCCGCTTACCAAGAATAGCAAGTGTCGCTTTCTCATTGGTATACCTTATAATTCAAGCTATTGCTACCTTGATAGTGTTACAAGAACTGACCGATTTCGGGCATTGGCTTATTTTATACAAAATGAGGCAATTGGAGATAGCGCAAAGGTTTTTACCGGTGCCTACATTATGACGGTTTCTCTTGATTCTGCCAACCCTTGCTACTATGAATATTTTACGGGTAGCCTTGAAAAAACCAAAAACTTGTCTACCGATGAAAAGTTGAATTTGTTAGCCAAAATATTTCCTTTCGAAGCTAATTTTGAAATTGATCCTGATGAACCAGGGAGAGTTTTGCTCGGTGTAAACCTTAATAAATTATTTGTCCAGATGGACAATTATGATCTTTACTTTCAACACGTCGCCGGTGTGGTTTATGAAATGGTAGGAAAAAAAGATCCAAAAACTGTTAAAAAGCTCGTAGTAATATTTAGAAAAGATGACAAAATAACGAAAATGCTTACCTATAATTTCGAAAATGCACAGTTGAATTTTGTTCCATATAAACCGAAACAAAAACCTTTATTACTCCCAAAAATCGACATATAGTAGAATTTCTTTGCTTAACAATTATCCATTGTGAAAACTCATTAAACATAGGAGTTATGGCATTCTTTAAGTATTCCGAACCCTTAAAAAAATCATGATGGCTATGATATTGATTTGCAGATCCATAAAATTCATTCAGTCAAACTAACAACAAACAAACTGTCTTTAAACCGATTCTATAATATTGTGCCAATGTTTTCTTGCTTTATAAGGGGACACCGTAACTAAACAATCTTGCAATGACCAAACTAACAATTGTAATTATTGATGATAACATAAAATTTCGAGAGCTGATTAGTAGTTTTTTGATTAATTCCGGTTACAATGTAATTGGGCTTTATGGCCATAAAAGTTTTGAACAGGATATCATATTAAGATCGGCAGATATTGCAATCGTTTCTTACAGAGGAGGCGATCCAAAAACTCTTGAAACTATTACGTTGCTTAAATCGAAATATTCCCTAAAGGTTTTGGCAAGCACTTCAGTTAATAATAACAATTCTACTTCAAAGTTGAAAACCTTGGGAGTAGAAGGCGCTATTTCTAAATTTGACAGTGATGATCCGTTCAAAATCATTAACGCCTTAGAAGAGATTATAAAGGGTAATAATTTTTACCTATGACTACAATAAAACTGGATCCCAATTCTTTTAAAAAATTAATTTACGAAAATGGAAAAAAGCAGCGACAAGCAATATAGGCTATGCTGATTACCCTATTCTTTAAACCTTTTTAAACTAAAGACTATGAAACAGGTATATAATGGCGGTATGTATTTCTTTGTTTTATTGACTGTACTTAATACCGGATGCAGGAACAGGATCAGGAACGTAAAGCCAGTGATTTCTCCGGGCGAAAAGTACTTCCAACGTGCTTTCAGGTATACCGCTGTACATGATGTTGCAGTTTGGTTTTCTAATGATACCATTTCATTCAGGAACTTTGATAGTAATGACCGGCCCTCGGATGAAGTGCAATATAAAATAGCAGTATTAGATACAATAGCAAGGGACATTGTTGATAAAGTATATAAGAATTATACCTCTGACAGTTTATCCTATACTATAGCTGCCAATAAAGTATTTGGTATCGAAACGCTATTTAATGCCGGTGAACCATTTAAATCTAAAATTTCTAAACCAATGTTTTATAATACCAATGATTTTAAATAAGCAGCTCTATATATCCAAACCATAATTAATAAAAACTAAAAATTTGTCAATGAAAAGACTCATAGTTGTGATTTTGTTAGAATTGTCAATTAATTGCTGTACTTCTGGACCATGCAAAATAGAATGGAAAGGTCAGTTGCGGGTATCTGCACTACATTATCAATATATTCCATTATGTGGGGATACCCTAAGGATTAAATTGGACCTTGATAGTAGTTATAATTATAGTTTTGATCCTAATTTGCTTAGAATAAAAGCGAATGAGAAGAAATACCATCTTAAAAAGGGGGAGCCGATGATAGTCGAAAATTACAAACTAACATATATCTCTGATACTCTCGAAGTAACTGGTCTTCGCAAATATGAGGGAACATCTATTATTTATGCCGAACCGGCCATGTAGGACGATTGTGTAATTACAAAGTCATCAATTTGTAAAACATAAAAACCAGTTCCTTGATATGGTATTAGATAATCACCTTCATGAAACCCTACATGGGTTTAAAGAAGGAAATACCCAGGTATTCAAAAGTATTTATAAAGAGTATTTTCAAGCTCTTTGCTATTTCGCAGAACGGTTAACTGGAAATAAAGAGGAGGCAGAGGATATTGTAATCGATATCTTCACCAAGCTTTGGAACAAAAAAGAGACATTTGAGACAAAATATAAAATCAAGTCTTTTTTATACATAAGTACCAAAAATGCAAGCCTGAATTATTTGAAGGAAAAAAAGAAAGTAGAAAAGACTGAAAAGGAATTGAAATATTTATTTGAAAAAGATTATTCTGTCAAGAATGATTATGAACTTATAAATGCTCAAATTCTGCAGGAAATCCAAAATCAAGTACAAGCCTTACCTTCCCAACGCCGGCAAATATTTGAAATGGTTTTCTTTAAACAAATGAAAACTGGGGATATTGCTCGTCGGCTGAAGATCACAAATAAAACTGTTCACAATCAAAAACTAAAAGCTCTTCAAAGTATTCGTCACAAACTCTTAAAGCAAGATTTATATATAACATTGATTTTATTCGACTGGTGGATATCACATTCTCCAGGTACAGTTCAGTTTGTTTAAGCTGTATGGGTTTACACGCATGCCCTATAAATATTTATACTTATCAAATTATCATTTGATAACATTTTTTGTCAAAAAATCATCTCTGCTTGTTTTCCTAATATAAGCACAGGTGTAACGGAATGGATCAGGGCTTAAGTATGACTTGATTTAAAACAACAATTAAGATTCTGCTTGGAAATGTACCTTTGAGTTACTAACGTTGTACTGTAATTTACCAACCAACACTTTTGCACAGTTTTCAGTTCCCGACAAATACTTCACTTAAGAATTAATCTGTACTTACTAACGTGTTAAGGAATTTTAGGTAAATAATTTAACAGCCTGGCACTTGATTATTGGTAACCTCCTAAACTATTCGTCGATGACGAAACTGTATCATTTTGTCATGCTCGTAGCGTGCATTTTTATTGCCATTTCTTTACCGGCCCAGGACAGTACAAGCTTGGGAGAAAAAGTTCTATCGTTTCCCACCCGCTTTTTAGATAAAATTATTAACAAAACTTCCCGGTTAGAAGATAAAATTATTTCCAAAGGCGAACATACTTTAAAACGGCTATCCAGGCAGGAAAGACGCTTATACAAAAAGG
Organism: Niastella sp. sgz303648; assembly: GCF_059587045.1. Taxonomy (NCBI): domain Bacteria; kingdom Pseudomonadati; phylum Bacteroidota; class Chitinophagia; order Chitinophagales; family Chitinophagaceae; genus Niastella; species Niastella sp. sgz303648. The sequence continues at coordinate 676,546 of NZ_JCAPSW010000002.1, forward strand.
TATTAAAAAGGGATTCTGCATTAGCCCAAAAATTATTTCAGGATGCACAAGGGCGATACCAGTCTTTTCAATCACAACTCACCAATAAAGCAAATCAGATAGCCGGTCGAAAAGAGTATATCCCTCTTCTTGATACACTTACTACTTCCATTCGATTTCTCGAAAAAAACAATGCATTACAGGATAACAAATTAATACAACAAACATTAGGACAGGTAAACAGCATGCAAAGCCGCTTTGAGCAAGCGGCGCAAATACAACAATATTTACGTAACCGGCGGCAATATCTTAAAGAGCAATTGGGCAAACTGGGTATGACAAAGGAACTAAAAAGATATTCCAAACAGGCATATTACTACAATGCTCAAATTCAGGAGTACAAGTCAATATTAAAGGAACCACAAAAAATAGAACGCAAAGCCATTGACCTGCTTAGTAAAACAAAACCCTTTCAGGAGTTTATGAGCAGGTACAGCATATTGGGTTCCCTTTTTTCTTCAGGTAATGTAGGTAATGTGGCAACGCAGCCTCCTTTGCCGGGATTACAAACCCGTGCCCAGGTTAATAATCTTATACAACAAACAGTCACGGGCCCTAATAATTCACTACAGGTATTGCAATCAAACATTCAACAGGCACAAGGGCAGTTACAACAAAGAAAAAACAGGATTAATGAAATGGGTGCCAACTCCGATGGCGAGTTAAAAGAGTTTCGTCCCAATAGTCAACGCGTAAAAAGTTTCTGGAATCGATGGGAATTGGGTACCAATTTGCAAAGCACTCGCAGCAGCAACTTCTTTCCCGCAAGCTCACAGGTCGGTGTATCAGCCGGTTTTAAGCTCAACGACCAATCGATTATAGGCATTGGCATGGCCGGAAATGTCGGCTGGGGAAAGGATATAAAACATATCGCAATCAGTTATGAAGGTGCAAGTGCCCGCAGTTTCCTTGATTGGAAAGTAAAGGGATCTTTTTGGGTAAGCGCCGGATATGAAATGAACTACCGTTCATCTTTCGATCGCATTGAGCAATTAAAAGCACTAAATGCCTGGCAACAGAGCGGATTGGTCGGCATGAGCAAAAAATATCAGGTTGGCAAAAAATTGAAAGGTAAAATGAGTTTGCTGTGGGATTATTTAAGCTATAAACAAATACCCCGTACGCAGCCAATTGTTTTCCGTTTTGGATACAGCATAAAGTAATCAACATAATAGTACCATAAACCCCTAAACCGTATGCGATTAAAATACTTATGCCTTTTCTTGTGCGTAAATATATGCTTGCAAGGTATTGCGCAATACCAGCAGAATTTGCCACAGCCTAAACCCATACCTCCCAATGCAGCGGCTCTGTTTAAGGTGCTGGAACGGCCGATCGGTAGTTTTACCGGAACAATCCCTATCAGTTTTCCTTTGTGTAATGTGAGCAGTGGATCATTAACGGCTAATGTTTCCTTAAATTATACGGCTACCGGCGGGATAAAGGTAGAAGAGCTGTCTTCTTGTGTCGGGCTGGGTTTTAATTTAAGTGACGGAGGGGGAAGAATAACGCAAATAGTCAAAGGCTGGCCTGATGACTGGTCGTCAGGGATGTTGAATAATCCATATTTAAAACCCTCACAGTTCAACAGTTCCAATAACAATCATTTATATTATGCTGATCATGATTTGCTGGACCTGGAGCCGGATGTGTTTATGTACAGCTTCAATGGTCGTACGGGCAAATTCTTTTTTAAGGAAAGTGGCGAACTGGTGAAGATCAGTAATGATGGGATTAAAATAGATACGCTTAAAGAAAGCAATCCAGGCGCTCCGGGTGGTGTTGGCTTCCGCGCCTTCATTATTACCGACGAGAACGGGAACAAATATTATTTCGGAAGAAAGAAGGACGGCAGCGGCAACTACAGGATTGTAAATACGTCTACCTATTCCAGTGGTTCTTCATCGTCCCCAGACAAGCCGTCTTCCATTTCCTATTTTTTAACGGAGGCTTTTGATATGAATGGAGAGAACAGTATTAAATATACCCTCACACCCGGTGGTAATTTCTTTACAGGCTTTGCTGGTTCGGGTATGCCGCTTACGCTGGGCGGATTAGATTGCCAGGGCTTTACTACATTCAGCAATTATGGTACTGTGCTAACGGATGGATCAGAGTATATGGTATCGCGCATTGATGCTAACAGCGGATATATTCTTTTTGATCTGGCCCCGGACTATACAGGCGGTCCAAAAAAGCTATTGTCCCTGCAGATGTATGATTCGTTAGGTAATTATAAAGGTCAATATAGATTTAATTATGGAACTAACTTTAGCAGTAGCCGGTGGAAGCTGGTGAACTTTTCTCAATTCGGCGCTTCGGGAACGGATAGTTTAACGCACAAATTTGAGTACGATGAGTTTAATAATCTGCCTTCCATCTTAACAGGCAGCATGGATATGTGGGGTTTTTACAACAATGCCGCTAATAATAATACAGCCCTCATCCCAAATATTATTGTTTCCAATGGCTATGGCGATTTTTACTGGGATTTCAACGCTAACCGTGTGGCGAATGGCTTTTATGCGCAGGCGAATATTCTCACCAAAATCATCTATAATACCGGAGGCTATCGCCAAATAGAATATGAAGGCAACAAAGCGGCTGCATTGGGTGATTTTTTCAGCTACCATCCTGATCCTGGGTTTATGGTAGATAAAACTTTCACGGAGAGCAGTTTTCATAATTACGGCACATCTATGCCCTGCCTGCAAAAATTGTTTACTGTTAACAGTTCCTATGCGCTGGTTAAATTTACTTACACGCTTAATAACGTCAACACTACACTTTGCGGCAGCAATTATAATGTAAAAATTTACCGACTGACCGATTCAACAGACTTAACGGGGGGAGCATTGTTATATACCTTTAATGGACAGGCAAGCGGTAACTGGAATTTGAAGAATGGCTATTACCGGGTAGATGTTAACCTTACTACGGTTTCGAGCTGCACAATTGGAAGTATTTCCGGTAGCTGGAAGGAAGGTATTGCTGATACAGCGCCCATGATCTCCACGCCTTACGGCACCTGGCACCGGCGGCAATACAATGCAGGCGGTGTAAGAGTAAAAGCAGTAAAGGACTATGATCCTGTGAGCGGTAAAACCTATGCAACCCGCTATTACTACAAAATGTATTCCGTGGATTCCACTATGGGTAGCGGATTGTTAGCTTCTCCTGTAGATATTACTTCTGTTGAAAATAACTGGTACACCCGTTGCCAATACGTAAAAGTATCGGGTAACACCGCGTATCCCTTAGCATCAGATGGAGGGTCTTTTGTTGTCTATCCTGAAGTGCGGACGGTAGATAGCGCAAATGGGTGGACCGATCGGATTTACACCTATGCATATGATCAGCCTGATTATGGTTTTCCCACCGGTCCGCTTTATGATTATAGTTATTACCGCGGCAAGTTGGCGCAGGAAAAAGTGTACCGGCAGGATGGCCAACTGATCAAAAAAACAACCACCGATTGGATGTGGAGCATTCCTCCTTCTCAGATCGGTAAACGGATTAAATTGTACTGGCACCGTGACCCGCTGGGAACACCGACAAGTCCCGATTACTGGTCAGAGGGTGCGCCGCCTATAGGCAGTTGTAATGATGAATTTAGTGATTGTATAGCCGATATTACCGATGTCAATGATTATTACTTTAGCTTACCTCTCACCGTTCCTTATCAGACCATTGATTCTGCTTTCTCTGCAAACGGTTCAGGGATAGCGCAGGTGGTTAAAACCAGCTACAGTTATGATACCAGCGGCGGTGTCTATCTTCTGAAACAAAAGAAAGTAACGATCAACAATAATCAAACAAAAGAACAAACCTATAAATATGCCTTTACCTCTGTCAGCGATTTTAAATTGGGTTTAACAGCTACAGAACAGGTGATGAAAGATACCTTAAAGAACAGAAACTACCTGCAACCGCTTGAAGTAGTGGATTCAATAAAAACAAACGGTGCCAACCCGCTTTTTCTCAGCGGCGCAAAATACATCTTCGGTATGTTCAATACCGATAAATTACATCTTTCCAAATACAGGGGATACACTACAGCTGCAGATTCTATCGAAATCAACTTTTCAGCATATGATTATAAAGGCAATCTAACCGAACAATATAAAACAAATGACACAAAAGAAGTAATCCTGTGGGGGTACAGGGGGGTGTATCCGGTAGCAAAAATAATTGGAAGTAACTATGCTACGGTGTCATCTTTAGTTGATCTTTCTGTTCTGAACAATCCCACTTCCGATGTTGTGTTGCGTAGTGAATTGAATAAAATACGCACCTGGCTGGCCGGTAGCAACGCTCAGGTGACCACCTACACATATTCTCCACTATATGGAATGACTTCGATGACAGATGCGGCCGGTAGAATAACTTATTATGAATATGACAATTTCGGCCGGCTTAATTTAATCAGAGACCAAAACAACAGAATTATTAACAAATATGAATACCGATTGAATAACCCCTAATACATCTTACTATGAAAATAATAATGATCATTATAATGGCTTGTTTACTATATAAAAATAGTGCTGCACAAGCCACCCACAACATTACAGATTTAAACAACAACATTGTTAGTATCGATAGTTTGCAAGGGAAAAAAGTACTCATAATAGTGCTCCCTTTACAACATGATACATCGGTTATAAATCAATTGGTCCGTTTTCAAAATAATTATAAAGGAAAAGTAAGCGTTGTTGGGCTGGTATCGTTTCTGGCAGGTGCCCCATCTGCTAATAGTTACCTGAATATTTACAAGACACCAATAGATTCCGGCGCAATAATAACTGAAGGACTGCAAACAATTGATTCCACACCGAATCAGCGAGAATCAGTGCTAAAATGGTTAACAGATAAAAACAGGAACAGGGATGCAGACCAATTTGCAACCGGTAGTAAATACTTTTTAAGTGAAGCTGGTGTGTTCTATGCAACGCTGGGTAAAGAAACCAGTTTGGACGACCCCATCGTTAAAAACATTCTTAACACAATTGTTCCCAGGTCGGCATTTGATACACAGGAAGTACAGAAATGAGCCTTACAACAATTTTTTTATTGCAACTCCAATTTTAAATCAAATAAAACTATTATAAATGAAAAAGATTTTTTCTTCCGCTTTAATATATATTACTGCCGTAATATCTGTTCATGCTCAAAATACATTTCCATCAAGCGGAAACGTTGGCATTGGCACCACTTCGCCACAGCAAAAATTACATGTTGCAAATGGGAATATAAGGTTGAGTTCGGGATATGAAGTTTTTTTCGATGATAATGCACAAATACGATGCATGGATGATAATCATCGCATTTTGTTCAGACGTTCGGAAAATATCATGGAGCTAAGGGAATTTGGAGCTATAATTTTCTCGCCCGGAGCAACAAGTGGTAGCGCAACACAAAAAGTTACAATGACATCAAACGGTGAAGTTGGTATCAGCACAACAAGTCCACAGGCAACACTAAGCGTTGGTGCAGCAACCGGAAAAAGAATGCTTGTGTATGATGGTGGCAGCGGTAGTATTCAGTCTGGGTTTGGAGCAAATATGTCCGGAGCTTCCCGCGAACTATCCATTTTTGCCAGTACAAGTGATGGCAGCAATGGAAATATTTCTTTTGGAAAACGCCTCGAAAGCTCAGGTGCATATACAGAACTTATGAGAATACAGGGAAACGGAAATGTAGGAATTGGCACATCAAGCCCGCAGGCTAAACTGGCAGTAAACGGTCAAATCTTTTCTACAAAAGTAAAAGTTACGCAAACTGGCTGGGGCGATTACGTATTCCATACCAGCTACCGGTTGCGCCCCTTATCTGAACTCGAACAATACGTTAAGCAATATCATCACTTACCCGAAATCCCTTGTGCTGACGACATTGAAAAGAATGGCCTTGATCTGGGCGACAATCAGGCAGCAGTAGTTGTAAAAATTGAAGAGCTAACGTTATACCTGATTCAGCAAAACAAAATGCTGGAGCAGCTCAATAAAAAAATAGCCGCGCTTGAAAAAGAATTGCAGCAGTACAGGAAAGGTAATTAATGCTCTCGTATTTCCATAATACAGGCATAACTGGAGTTTTTGCAAACCGGTCATCTTTAAAACATGTTACAGATGAAACAATTTGTCATTGCAATTATAAATATTATCCTGCTGTGCTGTTCGCATTTGCATGCACAGGACGCAAGTGTTTACACGCCTTCGGCCTACTCCTCTACACTCAATAATTATATAAGAAGTTGGGTAGCGGTGAAGCCCGATACCAGTAACAACAATTTTTCTACATCTGCTGCCATTACCCATTCCCGAATGACCACCCAATATTTCGACGGTCTGGGCAGGCCCGTTCAAACAGTAGTAAAGCAGGGCTCAATGGTAACCGGTGGCACTGCTGTTGATCTGGTTAGTCCGGTAGTGTATGATGACAATGGCCGCATACAACGGCAATACCTGCCTTTTGCAGCAAGTACCTATGGCGGTAATACTTCTGTATCAGATGGCTTGTTTAAACAAAATCCCTTTCAGCAACAACAAAATTTTTACAGCGATAACAATGCTAATAGTCCGGTGAAAGGGCAGGGCGAAACGTATTACTACTCAAAAACAGAATTTGAACCTTCGCCCCTAAACCGCGCCGACAGAACTTACGCACCTGGCAATAACTGGGTAAACCAGGGAAAAGGCCCCAAGATGAAATATTGGGTAAATACATTGATTGATTCAGTAAGGATATGGGCGGTAACGGTAAGCAATACTTTGGGAATATTTAGTACGTATGCTGGCGATAGTATGTACAAAGCCGGGGAATTGTATAAAAATGTTACGATTGACGAAAATGATAAACAGGTAATTGAGTTTAGAGACCGCGAAGGAAAAACAATATTAAAAAAAGTACAGCTAACCGCCGCTGTATCCGATACCGGCACCGGAAAAGGGCATACCGGCTGGCTTTGTACCTATTACATTTATGATAACCTCAATCAGTTACGGGCGGTAATTCAGCCTAAAGGGGTTGAGCAGTTGGCTGTCAGTAACTGGCAGTTCACTAATACCTTGCTCGACGAGCAGTGTTTTCGCTATGAATATGACGGGCGAAAAAGAATGACAATGAAAAAGGTACCCGGTGCAGGTGCTGTATATTTGGTCTACGATGTTCGCGACAGGCTGGTATTTACACAGGATTCAGCAATGCGCAGCCAAAACCGGTGGCTAACTACATTATACGACGAAATAAACCGGCCTGTACTAACAGGCTTTACTACATATAACAGCAGTCTGGCCGGTATGCAGTCGGCTGTCACTAATCAATCTGCTAACTTTTCAGGTAGTACTGTTCCTGTTGACCTCACGCTTTCCGGAACGCACTCGGGTTATAAGAAGGCTTTGGCAACAATTACTTTCGAAAACGAATTTGAATCTGTAACTGGTGGTGAACTGCAGGCAGAAATTGTAACACAGAACGGCGGAGATACATCTATGGCAGGAGGCATTATTGTTAACAGATATCCTGTTCCGCAAACAGCCACTTTTAGTCCTTTAACGCTTACTTTTTATGATAACTATGATTGGCTTGCTCTGAATAATAATCCTTTCAGTAATACCAGGAGTACAGCCTCTGATAGCTATTTATTAACTGCCAGTGATACTCAATATCCGTATGCTCAATCTGTTACCCAAAGCAGTATGCTTAATGGACTGGTAACCGGCACTGCTGTAAAAGATCTCGGGAATGATTCTCTTTTATATACCGTGAATTTTTATGATGACAAGAGTAGGATCATACAGTCACAAAGTAAAAACATAACCGGCCAAACAGATACAGTTACTACCCAATACAGCTTTTCTGGTCAACCGCTGATTGTGATTAATAAAACAATAAAAGGTGGAAGTAATACACAAACTTCTGTAACCGTAACCCAGATAAGTTATGACAGCCTCGGGCGGCTTGCCAAAACCGAAAAGAAATTAAGCAATACGCTGGTAAACGGCGGTAACATGAGTAGCTATGTAACCCTGTCTGAATTGTCGTACGATGCCCTGGGACAACTAAAAAAGACGGTGTTGGCTCCGGCCGGTGGCGGCCAGCTTGATTCACTTGTTTATGACTACAACATCCGTGGCTGGCTGTTAGGGGCCAACCGCACTTATGCCAAAGACACATTAAGCACTGCCAGTTTTTTTGGGTTTGACCTGGGATACGATAAAACAGCCATCACTATCAATGGCACTTCAAAAAGTTACAATACCGCTCAATTTAACGGAAACATTGGTGGTATGCTATGGAAAAGTACCGGTGACGGGCAGGTGCGTAAATATGACTTTAGCTATGATGCCGTAAACCGGCTTACTGATGCTGCGTTTACTCAACTCTCCAACAATGCATTCAATCTCAGCGCAGGTATAGATTTTAGCGCGCACAATCTTACTTACGATGCGAATGGTAATTTACTTACTATGACACAAAAAGGTTTTAAGCCGGGAAGTGTCACCATTGCCACCATCGACAGTCTGCAATATAATTATTACAGTTACAGCAACCGGTTACAGAATGTAATAGACGCTACTAACGACACAGCCACATTACTGGGTGACTTCAGAAGTTCAAAAGCTTATATGACAGCACTGGGTAATAATAAAACATCTGCTGCCACAGATTATGCTTATGATGGAAACGGCAATTTAATAAAAGACTTAAACAAAGACATCAAACTGGGAGCTGGTAGCGGCATTGCCTATAACTATCTGAATCTGCCGCAAACAATATATATGAGCGGTAAAGGCAAAATTCAGTATGTATATGATGCCACTGGCAACAAGCTGCAAAAAATAACTACTGATAGTACAATTAACCCTGCAAAGATCACCACTACTTCATACATCGCCGGAGCTGTATACATAAACGATACTTTACAATATGTAGGACATGAAGAAGGGCGGATCAGGTATGATACAATAAAGAAATCCTTTGTGTACGATTATTTTATCAAAGACCATTTGGGTAATGTGCGAATGGTATTAACAACACAAAAGGATACAACCTTTTATCCTGCGGTAACATTTGAAGATGCCTCGATTGCGAATGAAAGTATTTATTATGACAGTGTATATGTTGAAAGAACCAGTCGGCCCGGTAACTTTTATACCAGCACAACCAACGGCAGTTGGGTGCAGTTATTACGAAAAAGTACCCATAGCATTGGCACCGGCAAACTGTTAAAGGTAATGGCTAAGGACAAAGTACATGTAAAGGTAGATTATTATATACAAAACGATGCAACCGATAACAGTAATGCCAATGGTGTAAACTCCATATTAACCATATTGACCAATATCCTGAATAACGGTAGTGGTACCCTATTCTTTCACGGCAGTGGAAGTGCTGTCACCACTAATTTAAACAACAACATACCCTTCACGAGTTTCCTGGCACCAGAAAACGGCAATGGGGGTACCATGCCGAAAGCCTTTTTAAATATCCTCTTCTTCGATGAGCAATTCCGCTTTGTGAGTGCCAACAGCGAAATAGTACAGGTCGCCGCTAAAGGCAGTGGTCAAACGATTTACCGCGTGGATGGCAATGCTAAAGAAGCCGTCAAAAATGGCTATTGCTATGTTTTTGTTAGCAATGAAAGCAATAATTTAGTATATTTTGATAACTTGCAAATAACGCACGAGAAAGGACCAATAACTGAAGAAACACACTATTATCCCTTTGGATTAACAATGGCCGGTATCTCATCGAAAGCATTAAATTTCGGTGATCCGAATAATAAGAAAAAATATAATGGAATTGAGAAAGAAGACGGTTTAGGTATTGAAATTTATGATGCGGAGTTAAGAGAATTAGATCCTCAGATAGGAAGATGGTGGGAAATTGATCCGAAGGTTGATAATATGGAAATGTGGTCGCCGTATGCTTCCAATTATGATAATCCAATACGGTATAGCGATCCGTTAGGTGATGAAGGAGGTGACTGTTGCGGTTTTTTAAGTCGATTATGGGAGAATGAAAAGAGAGGTGCTTATATTGTTGGCAAATGGATTAAAGAAACAGCTAACACCGCATTGGAGAATGCCAAGAGTAACTGGAATGCGGGTAATGATTATGTTCATCAAGCAATAATGAATCCCATGTCAACGATGGGAGGACTTGGTGTGGAGGGTAATGTGCTTAAAACAGTTGTAAGCGCTGAAGTTAAAGTTGGTGTAACAGAGGTCAAGGTAATTGAATCAGCAGAAAATGCTGTTCAAAAGTATGAAGTTGGAGCATATAATGAGTTAAAAAGCAGATCTGTAGCTGGAGACGGTTTGGACATTCATCATGCACCTCAAAAACAACCTGCCGGTAATACAATTCAAGGGTATGATAAAAACACAGGGCCGTCGATTGCGTTACCTGAAAATGAACATAGAGCAATCTCTACTTTGAAAGGAACACAAACGGTACAGTCAACCTTGGAGACAACTCCTCAAAGGGCACAATTAGCAAAGGATATTCGAGATTTAAGACAAAATACAAAGGCACCAAATAGTAGTTTACAGGAATTGATAGATTTAACAAAGAAGCAATTTCAAGGGCAGTTTGATAAGCCTCCCAGAATAAAAAATAAATAATTATGAATGCTGAAAAATTTGTTGAAATAATACAGAAAGTTGTTGTTAATGGTTCTAAAAAATCGGTAACATTGAATTTAGAGGAGCCACCAGGGCGAAAACCTTTACAGAAATTTGTTGATATGTCAAACTGGTATAAGCAGTTAAATGAAAATGATAAAATAGTCGTTGGGCAAATAATTAAAGAATCCGTTGAAACGGCAGTTTTTAGTTTCCTTTGTGTTCTGGACGGTGTTAAAGCGATTGAAAATGAGAATAAAGGTGAATTGAAATTGTATTATGAAAATCAAGATATTCAAGAGCTCTTAAATGATCCTGAAAAGGAGTATTTACATGATTTGTTTAATGTTGAATCGTAGATTCTTTTCAAATATTGTTTAGTTCTTACATAAATCGTCTCGTTAATAATGTGAAAGACGGGTTATTATGTGATGTTGTTGCGTATTATTTTTCACCTATCAGAACGTTAAAATAAGCAGTCTAAACATTTAAAAACAGATTCTTTGGAAAAAGAATTACAGGATTTGATTACAAGTCGTATGGTCAGCGAAAGCAGGATATCCGAAGATGTTGTAAATCGTTTTCTTGCCCAATTAGACCTTGCCTTGCCGCATGATTATGTTGAATTTTTAACACTATTCAATGGCTGCGAATGTTCATTAACAGAAGAAGTATACATTTCACTTTGGAGCTTAGATAAATTAAAAGAATACAATGAAATGTACGGGGTTAATGAATTTGCACCCGAACTTTTTCTTATAGGTTCAGATGGAGGGGATACGGCTTTTGGCTTTAAACGTGAAAATCTTACCTACATTAAGGTTCCATTTATTGGATTATCTGTGGAAGAATCAATTTTTATTGGTAATAATTTTAAAGAATTCATTAATACACTAATGACTAATAATTAAATGCCAGGCCGCGGTAATATTTTGAATTATAAACTGTTTAGGATTTAAACTTTTTCCTTTCTGTTAAACTAAATGCGTATAGATGCTATAATCGAAGAATTATTATTATTATCGGCTAAAACAATTACGTTAAAAGAACCTGCGAGCCAAGAATCAATAATTGCTTTTCAAAGTGAGCTTAATAAAAAATTGCCGGTAGACTATATTGCTTTAATACAAAAAATTAATGGTTTGAATTTAATGGGTACAATTGTTTATGGAGTTGGCGAAGAAGAATGGCAATTTTCCCTTGACAAGAACTATAAATTTGAACATGAAGAAGTCTCGAATCCAATGTACGATTATCTAATACCATTTTCTCCGGACGGAGGAGGTAATCATTACTGTTTCGATACTCGAACTATTAATGAAAACTCATGTAATATAATTTTTTGGCAACATGATTATCCTTATACAGTATACGATCCGCCAGAAGTTACGAATACCTCATTTGCTGAATGGGTGAAACAAGTTGTAATCGATTGGACATTGGAGGATTATGACTATGATGGTAGTGAAAAATAGAAAATAATGGTCAACGTATTATATTGTTGATCATTGCCTACTTTTTAACTACTTCATGGATAACCATCATAAATTGCACCTGCATCTGTTCAAACGATTGGCTTTTACTTCTCTTAACTCTTATTAGATACTGGGCAAATATCTCGAAAGTCCAAACGCTGCCAAATCCTTGGTGACGTTTTTGTGTTATATAAAATGACTGAGGAAAAAATATTTTCTTTTCGAATAGTCACTTTCATCACTTCGTGTGTTTTATAAGAGAATTCCATCTTTTATTTACATAAGAGCTGCGTAAATACCCGGGAAACTGTAAATACCCGGGAAACTACAGGGCCGAATGTGTTTAGGTAAGGCCTAGCTTTACGCTCTTTGAAATATTGAATTATGGAACAGAACCAGCAAGCAACAGCTGTCAACCCCAGAATACGGCGATCAGTAGAAGCTATCCACGGGTGTTTGTCAGAACAGCAACAAAGTGGCCTTTCTGTAAAGGAGTATTGTGAAGTCAATAGCATATCTGAAAAAACTTTCTACAGATGGGTTAAGAAGTACCGTAATAAATCAAAACGAAAACCCAGGAAGATTCAGGTTGTTCAGAGTGGATTTGCCAATATAGAAGTAGTCCGTAATATTAACAACCTCAGTCATCCACAATTATTTGCCGAGATAGGTAAAATCAGACTGTATAAAGAAGTATCGGCAGAATATCTAAAAGCGTTGTTATCATGAGCAAGTTGTTTTCCGTCCACGAAACCGTGAATTACTATTTATATCGCCGGCCTGTAAAGATGTCTAAATCCTTCGATAGCCTGGCTGCATTGATCCGAACCGAGTTAAATAGGGACATCATTAACGGTGACGTGTTTTTATTCTTCAACCGGAACCGAACTATGATCAAGGTGCTCGTATATGAAAAGAAGGGCTTTAGCATATTTTACCGGCGTCTGGATGAAGGTTCTTTTCAGTTGCCAGCTATTGCTGATGACCAGATCAGTTACAGGATGAGTACAGAACAAATTATGTTTTTGCTGAGTGGCGTTAACCTGGAATCAGGTGGTTATATCAGGACCGACAGATATGAACCGTTGCTGGGCTCCCAGGCATGAGTAACTCACATCTGTGAATAACTAATCAAGTCACACGGATAGTCAAACGTTGTTGGTGAAATGTTTATATATAAGCATTCATCAACAATACGTCTTTTGCTTATTACTCCACAACATCAGGAATTACTCGAGAAATTCGAACAGATGCTTCTTAAAAGCATGCAGTTCGATGCTGTTCTTAAGCAAAAGGATGAAATGATACACGGGCTGCAGAGCCAGATTACTCCTCTTAAAAATGCAGTAGAACAACTGATAGCAGAAGTAAAGCTACTGAGAGAAGAAAATGCCTCCCTTGTAAACATCAATAAAGAAAAGGACAAGCGTATTGAAAAGCTGGAGCTGATCAAATATCAATACCAGCAGTTGACCAAACTGGTATACAGTCGCAGCAGTGAAAAATCAGCAGTGCCGATGCCAGGACAACTGCAATTAGGCATAGATGCGGAGGTAGTCGAAGCATGCTATATTAACGATGGCCGGAAAATTGAATCATACACGAAGATTAAATCTGAAAAGAAAAATCACCCCGGCCGCAATGAAATCCCAGCTCATATTGAGCGGAAATATATAGACATGCATCCGGACAATCTTCCGCAGGATGCAGAACACTATGATACAATAGAAACAGAACAGCTTGAATATGATCCGGCCAGGTTATTTGCTACGGTTTATCGCAGATACAAGTATAAGCGTAGCAATCCAGATGGTTCAATCGAGTTCTTCATCGCCAGCCTTCCACAGGAAAAAGACAAAAGCCTGGCAGCACCTTCCCTGAAAGCACATGTTACAGTAGAGAAATACATGTGGCACATGCCCATCCACCGGCAGATGCAGAAATTTGCACAAAGCGGAATCATCTTATCGGAAAATACTATTGGCGATTGGGCCAATGGTACCTGCCACAGCCTTACAGCCATTTATGATGCTCATCGCCAATCGATCACCCAACCTGCCTGTGGATATATGATGGCTGATGAAACTCCACATCTTGTATTGGATACGGATAAGAAAAAGGGAAAAAAATCTACTTTGGGCTATATGTGGGCGTACTGTAATCCAGTCGACAAACTGGTATTTTTTGAATACCAGAGAGGCCGTGGCAATAAGCACGCCAGAGCTGTATTACAGGATTATAATGGCTATCTCCACAGTGATGGATACTCGGTTTACAAGCACTATGGTAATCTTCCGGGAATAACCCTTGTAAATTGTAATGCCCATGCCAGGAGAAAGTTCAACGATGCCAAATTAACTGATAAAAACAGGGCTGAGCATGCCTTAATGCTGTATAGCAAATTATATGGTATTGAAAGTTATTGTAGAGAGCAAAACCTCAGCTTTGATGAACGAAAGAAAATACGCCAGGAAAAATCGGTTCCAATCTATGATGAGTTAGCCGCCTGGGTAAAAATAGAAATACCCAGGGTAGCCTCTCTAAGAAGCCCAATAGGTAAAGCACTGACATACTTTTCTGAAAGGGAAAAGCAACTCGGCATGTTCCTGCATGATGGCATGCTGCTAATGGATACTAATCTTATCGAGCACGCCATCCGCCCAATCGTTTTGGGCCGGAACAACTACCTCTTCGCCGGATCGCATGATGCGGCACAGAACGCCGCCATCATTTACTCACTATTTGCTACGTGCAAACTGCATAACGTAAATGCATATGATTGGTTGAAGTATGTGCTTACTGTTATGCCAACCTTCCCTTCAAGTCGGATAGCAGAGCTGCTTCAGCAAAAATGGAAAGGTATAATTACTGAACCATAATCAACAATATTAAAAATTGGTGAAGATAGCCTACAATACGGTATTATCATACCTGTTGTTGCCCGGGCGGTTACAGAGCTGCATGCGCTCGCTACCTTATTTAGGAATTGATTATGCCACATGTTTTATTTGCCTTATATCTATTGATAAATTTAATCCTTGGATTACCATTTTCATTAATTGCCAAACGGTTATATGGGATAACATTTTCCTTATCGCTTACCTTATGCCTTACCCTTTCTCCTTTCATTTATGCAATTCTGTTACTCATCAAAATTCATTTTGAAAAGATACCAGATATTGTTTTCCCGGCTTTAACTTTTATTTCTGTCATATTGGGCGGAGTAGCATTCTTTATTGCATATGCGGGTCCTTTTGTGATAGATCCACCATCCTACTATTATCAGTTTTTAATTATTAGTATTGGATTGTTCGTTGCTGGATACAAAGGATATAATGCCATTAAGATGTCGGCTGAGAATGAAGCGAAACGATTAAGAGAGTCCGCTAATAAAATATTGAAAAAAAAGTGGCCTGGGCTTAAACTGTAACAAAGGTTCATTTTAGCCCCAACGAATATGAATTTGGGCTTGTTATCCGTGCCATTCTTGATTTGCAATTATCTTAAAAAGTTTTAAAAATGAAATATAGATTTTTAGCGTTCTATTTTTCACTCGTTCTTCCAGTTTACCTTTATTCCAGTTGTAATAAAGAGGAAAAATCCTGCCGTTCAAGTATTTACCCGAATGACTTAACGGGAAGCAATTGTAAAAAGTGGGAAATTACATTTGCACAAATTGATTATTATAAATTTAACCAGGACTCAAATAGGGTGTTCTATGATACATCACACCAAAGAACATTTGATAGCTGTTTTATGACTTTCTATAAAAACGGAAGGCTAAATGCAACAGATGAGGCCCGTTCGTTTACTATGATTGATACTGCTACAACATGGTCAGATGCTAGAGGGGATATTAATTCAGATCTTTATTATATTCTTTTAGGTTCTACAAGCTTCAGCTGCAGCGAGTGGTGTCCAGCAAGCCAGAATGATGACGGAAGGGAATCAATGATTTGGACTATGGGTGTATTTGGGCCCAACAACGACAGTAGATATTATAACATTGTTTTAAAAGCTGTGAAATAAAAAGGCGCAACTACCTTAGCTGTCCCTTATTCCGACATGCCATAATAATTAAACCAGTTCAATTTTGCAAAATTGACACACGCATTACTTTATGCTGCGTTTAGTGTTATACTCTTTTGAGTAATGATTGCATTAATTTTCACTAAATGTAAAGGAAGAATAACTTTCCGTAGCGAATAACTGCAACCATCTGAATGTGACCAAAAAACAAAAAGGATATTTTAATTAGGTATTTGGACTGAGAATCTGGTTTTATCCTAAATTATCCAATTATGAATATTACATTAATAATAGCGATTATCGGATTAATTATATCGATAATCGGGATATTTTCTAAAAAAGTGCGGGAGAAATTACTAAATGAAAATTTCATTGAAGCAAACATAGAAACAAAAGAAGCACAAATAAAAAGAGTCTCTTTTCTCATTGGCAAGGTCAATAAAAAAGAAACCCTTATGCAGGATGAACAAGAGGAACTTAATTCCTGGATAAGGCTTTCGGATCATAATAAGAAATTATTTGATCACCTTACTAACGAAGAATGGTGGGAGAGAAATAGATCGATTGATCTGAATAAAGTCTATAAACGAATTAATGACCCGGCCAAAATCGTGTATATAGTATTAATAGATCCAAGGCGAAAACATATCATGAAATATAAACTTGCACGTTCCAAAGATGAAACCTGTAAAGACGTAATAAGTGAGCTCATTAAGTGCAATCAAAGTATGCATGCATTTACTTTTAAAAATGGGGACCGGTTATTTGTAAGTGAGGAAGATCAAGCTCAGGGGACTTTCCCATTTCGTATAAATATTTCAGGTGAACCAAAATGTTTTTTTGGTAGGGCTATAATTATAGGTGGCATCCCGGAAAAAAATAAAGAAAAGAATGCTTTAACTAAGATTAGTAAAGTTTCAAACTTCCTTGAATTTTATGATACGGAGGCGAAATAATTTATCATTAAGGCCCTTCTCCTGATTATTAAACTGGTTCAATAATGACCAATACAACTTTTACGCGCCCTTTTGGAGCATCCGATGTTCTAATTGAAAATATGAGGCATGCGGTTACTGCTATTCGTAGGCATCTCAAAAAGGGGCATTCTATATTGTTCCCCAAGCAGGTGGATATTGTTCAAAGCATAGCTGACACCATATATTCAGGCCACCGTGCCGTATATGTTGACCTTCCGACGGGTACCGGCAAAACGGTTATTTTTTCTCAAATTGTAAATGCTCTCTTATGTGATGGTTACAAAGTAAAGGTGCTGATCGTGACCAGCTCTATGAACCTGGTGGTTCAAACAAAACTTCGATTTGAGGAACATGCGCCTGACATTTCCGTCGGACTGTATTACACGCACGCAAAAGAATTAGATCATCCCGTAGTTGTAACGACTTATGCTAGCCTTCACTACTTCGCAAGATATCATGCCCATAAGTTTGATTTTTTGGTTTGGGACGAAGGACACCTTTCTTTATCGGATGCCAGGATTGAATACAGAAAGAAATTTAAAAACGCTATATGGTTGGCGCTTACGGCCACACCCAGTTATTCTGAGAATAAGGCACTATCTAAGCATTTTACTCTTGCCTACCGAATTACGATACAGCAGGCCGTCAATAAACACCTGATTTGTGGATTTAGAAATATAAAAGTTAGTTGCCGTCTCGCCAATTTGAAAGAAGTAAAGATTTCAAATACCGGAGATTTTCATCCTGTGTCTTTGGATAAAGCCGTCAATATACTAAGTCGTAATAAAGCAGCTGCTGAATTTTATCAATCTGCCATTGATCCTTATACAGGTCACTCCTTATTGGGTAAACGAGGCCTTATCAATTGCGTGAGCATTGACCATGCGTACTCCATTGCGAAGATCTTCCAAAAAAGCATAAAGTCTTCAAGCATTGGCGGCAAAACTATTTGCGAAGCTATTCATGGCAGGTCGACAGATCATTATATGTCACCAAAATTGCGAAAACAAATTTTGTCTGCGCATCGTCATGGTGAAATCCTGTTATTAGCAAACTCTGACCTCTTAATTCTGGGCCATGACGACAAAAAAATAGAACTATGCATGAACCTGGCGCCTTCACTTTCAATGGTCAATGTAGTACAAAGAGGTGGAAGGGCTACCCGTGCCGACGAAACTAATCCATACAAGACCGCATTGATCGTCGATTTTTTCGACGAGGGAACTGAATTAAAAAGAAAAGCCTTGTTATATGGTGATGTCATCGGCCAGGCCTCTTGCATCTTACCTGAAATTGAAAATATATTTCTTAAAGGCAGACCTTTTGGGAAAAAAGGATCTAAATATTTTCATCCAATTAACGCCCGACCAGCTGAAAATTTTCTCAAAGGCCTTAAAGTTTATTGGCATACAGAACAAGTAAACGCAGTAATAAACGAAAACAGGAAAATAAGAGAGCAAGGTTCCATATTAGGATGGAAGAAAGAGGATGAACTTTCAGCCTTCGATATTGCCAGAGAAGTTCATGCAGATTTTAGCAGAATCTATAAAATATTGGAAGAGCTAAAGCCAGTAAAAAAAGTAAAAAACCTATATTATGACCCAAACGATAAAAATAAAAATCGCGTTACATTCCAGATTTTGCTTAGAGATAGCTGTGGTAAAGAAGTTCGCTGCCTCAAAAGAGACGATTTAGAAAAATTCTGCCTTGCCTACAAGTTTTATGAAATAAAAAAAGCGGATGATCTATCCATTGAAGACATAGCGCAGGCAATTGAAATGGATCCCTCAACAGTCAGAAGGATAGTAAACCAACTTCAGCCTTTAAGTGGTTCTAAAGAACTTTTTTACCATCCTAAACTTGATACTCCTGTTACCTTCCGAATTGTATACAGACGTATGCAGCAGGCGCATACCATCCGATGCCTGAAGAAAAGTGAATTAGATAAATTTAAACAAGCATTTGCCCCTCATGAAAATAAAAAACCGGACGAGCTTTCAGCCTTCGACATTTCAAAAAGGCTTAATATGCGAAACGAAACGGTTACCAGGATTATAATGAGATTTTGCCCTAAGCGCGGTTCCAAAGACCTATTCGTTGACCCCGAAAATCCATCAAAAAGTCACGCCACCTTCAAAATCGTTACAAGACGATTTACAGGCCGCACCATTCGATGTTTAAGGGAATGCGATTTGAAAAAATTTCAACTCGCCTATGCGCCCCTACCGGTAAAACAAGACGGTGAACTTTCAGTTGTTGATATTTCCAAGAGATTGAAAATTGATATAGCTACCGCCCGCAAAATTTTGAACCGCTTTAAACCTGTACCTGGAAAACCAAATCGCTATATTGATCCGCAACAGGGCAAGGGAGTAAAATCAGCGTCTTTCCTTGTTTTTACGAGGAGATCCAAGCAGGGGGATATTAGGTGCCTTAGTGAGAAATCACTTAAGATTTTTGCTTCCCAATATAAATTGAATTATAAGAACATGGTTCCAATTGTTTGACCTGCTCATAAAATATCTATCAAGTGATTGAGAAATTAACTGGATAGTCAGTATTCGACAGACACATCAAATCAATAAAACCATGTTTTGCTATTTTAGGAATATGCCCATTTTATTGGTGGCCGATACCATTTAATCAAATTATATAACCAACAAAATGCTAAAACACTCTTTAATCCTTTTACTGTTCTTTACCAGTAAGTATTTAATTGCTCAGAAGACTTCGGAAAACAAATTCAAGGAAGATGGTGTATATGTATCATTACATGCCGGTCTTAGTGTAGATCGAATGAAAACATCGGGTTACTTGATAGACTATTTGAAATTTGATCACCCAACGCAACTTTACCTCTCTGCTGTAGTCGATTGGGATATGGGGGATATGGATGAACTTAAGGGCTTTATACTCCGAGCTGAAGTAGAATATAAACCATTGCACTCGCATGCAAGCGGGTATGCAAATAGTGACAGATATGATGAATACGAGATAAAGGCGCGCACCATTGCACCTGTAGTTTTAGTTTTATATCGTGTTCCTTGGCGGTGGAAACTTCGGCTTATGGTGGTATTGGTGCAGGTATGATGTTGTCAAACGTTTCCAAGAACACGCTGACCATTCACTATAATAAACCATATTATGGTACACCCACCCAGGTATACGAAAATAATTTTGACCTTGACGAAAACAATTATGTGGTAGTTTATACCGCCGGCTTAATGTTTGGTAAGCGGTATGATTTAAATTGTAGGTTTTGGAGAGCAACATGGAGCCGTCCAGACGATGTGCATCATCAACTCAAAAACAGATCTATAATGCTATCTTTTGGATATAGGTTTTAACTATAACCAATAGTTGACATAATGATCTAAGCACATTCATAAAATTAAGTGTAATAAAAACCGGTTATGAACAAAAAAACCTTCCTGGCTTTTTCACTTTTATTATGGACGGCCTGTATAAAGCAATCTGATTTAGAACAAATTCCCGATAGTAGTTTGGCCGTAATGACAAGTATGGACGATGCTCAGGCCATACTTGACAATACAAATGTGATGCGGGTAACACCAACTTTGTCGGAGATCTCGGCAGACAATTTTTATGTCCCGGATTCCAGCTTATTTGACATGGTAGAAATAAATACTTACCTGTGGAAGAAGGATATATATGATACGAAACCAGTAAGGGGACTGGAATAAATCTTACGAACAAGTATATTATGCCAATTCTGTCCTTGACGCATTTCCTTCTTTATCAACCAACAACCAGGTTCAGACAAATCGGGTGTTGGGCAGTGCCTATTTTATAAGGGGATATGCTTTTTTTAATGTTGCATTGCAATTTGCAAACTTGTACGATTCAATGACTGCTGAATCAACACCTGGTATCCCTTTGTGGTTAACACCAGATCCCCTTCAAAAATCGGTGAGGGCAACGGTGGCGCAAACCTACCAACAAATAATAAGGGATATAAATGAAGCAACTCGCTGGCTACCAGGAATACCAGATCCTTCACGAAAGAACCGGCCATCGTTGCCCGCTGCCTATGCATTATTGGCCAGAGTGTATCTAAGTATGAACGATTTCCAAAAGGCCAAGTTATATGCCGACAGCTGTTTGATGATTTATTCAGAACTATTGGACTATAACAGTATCGATACTACTTTAATTAATCCGTTTAACAGAAATAACGTAGAGGTCCTTTGCAAGATGCATCCGGAGCATTAAACGACCTTGTTACCTTATTAAAGAGCCGGTGGAAGAACGGCGCTTATATCTCCCCTGCTGTAAGTACACCTAATGACGTGCTGCAGCTCGTATTGACAGAGCGGCGGAAAGAACTGGTATTTCGAGGGCTTCGCTGGGCCGATATCCGCCGGTTGAATAAGCAAGGAGCTGCCATTACCTTACAAAGAATATAAAACCAACAGGTATACACCCTTCCACCGGGTGACATACGATATGTATTGCCCATTTCGCCAGATGTTATAGCCTTTAGTGGAATGGAACAAAATCCCCGGTAAGACGTCACAATTTTAGTTCACCATTTATTTGCATGTATTAACGCCCTTTTGATCCCATAGTATTTTTTATTTTTTTGTTACAATTCGATTTGTCCAAATCTATATTTCGTTTTGACCGGAACAAATACAAGAATTTAAAGCTTATTTTTTACATCGGACTATTATTCACTCTTTAAATTGAATTTTATGAAATACTGCTTAAACCCATAAACATGTCAACAATACCAGATCTGGAACTTAACAAAATAATAAAAATACAGCTGGCAGGTCGGGACAAAGATGCACTCAGTATCATATTCAAAAAGCTATCAGATCCCGAAATGGCAATCATTGGGGAGACTCATATTGAGGCATTTTATAAGATAGAGCAGCTATTGAAGGAAATCAAATTTTATTCGGAAAAACCTCTCACGGTTGAAGTAAAAGACGACAACAAACGAATTAAAGGAAGCCTTAAGACCCAGTATTATGATAAAGAATACATTACAATCATAGCTTACAAATACAGAAAGCCAAAGAACAAAGCGGTATAACATGTGAGATATTTTTTTGTTTTATCGAAACGGGAGTCGATACAATCATTCTTTGAGCGGGGGAAAAACCCATTATTATTGCGTATCTGATAATACCAGATAACTACTCTGACAATTGTTTCATTATCCCTTGTTGTTTTCTGATAATTACATGCTCCAATCACGCTTGCTAATCTGTAGAAAATACACACTAACCCTGGCAAAACGATTATCTAAATAACCAAAACCGTCATCACGATTAAGTGACAAGTAGGCCGCCGGAAGGATTTTTGAACAGCAACAGTTCATCATTACTACCGCACACAGTCCGCCTCCTTGGTTGAAAATATGTTTAGCCTCCCTGCTAACCAAGTATCTCACTTCTTATCTCCACATTAAGAGTTCTACTACTGACTGCCCAATTGTTTTCCTCGATATGGTCAAATCGAATCTCCTACTACGAAAAGTGCGGGACGATGGCGCCTGCGCATATTTATTTTTCCCATCTGGGAAAAATCTGTGAAATGTCGCTTTCACGGCATAGCATATTTGCCTTGTCAACCGGATTCAAAAACAATCTAAACAAGCGCAGATGCTGGAAAACATTTCATGGAAGCAATTCTTTGTATTTGTCGGCTGTATGATAGCGGTGTACTACATAGTGCTGTTTTTCATGCTCGCCAAAGAAAAGTTAAAGCACAACCGCCAACCACCAGAAAAACCTCCCCCCAATGGCGGAGCCGGGAAAAGAGTGTGGCAGGTAAAGGATCCTGCAGGAGAACCTGCACAGCCTAAGTATGATGAAAGTGTGTACATGGACAATATGCCACCTCCGGAAAGTATGGAAGAAGAAGGTAAAGAGTTTGACGACCTCGAAGAACTTTCTGCCGGCATAGAACAAGTATTATACGAGGGAGAAGCGGGCATAGAAAAGCAAGTATTGCTGACCCGCCTACGCTCACTCATTATGAATTACCATCAGCTCAACAAACTGCCTTTCAGAGTAGCTATTAATAATGTAATTATCCAACGGTCCAGGCAACAATGCAATATATCTCTTACAGAAGCGGAAGCAGGACAATTGTGGGAGAATTGATGAGCAAAGACAGTTGCTGTAATGATGGGTTGAATATGTGAAGAAGGAAACAGCAATTAAGAAACCCTGCAATGCCGAGAATGAGCAGTGTGACAAGTGAAAGCAGGGTTTCTTTCACTTTTAAATGGATGTGTGATGAATAGGAATTGTGTTGTAAATCGGATATATATCTCAGTTGGTTTAATGATAGCATGTGGTGCTGAAACAATGGCACAAACAGCAGGAGAAGGATTCACCAATGCTACCAGCCAGGTAGTAACATATTTTCAAAAGGGTACCACGCTAATGTACGCCATAGGTGCGGTGACCGGAATTGTGGGAGCTATTAAAGTGTATAACAAATGGAACAACGGCGACCAAGATACGGGCAAGGTGGCGAGCGCGTGGTTTGGCAGTTGTATATTCCTGGTAGTAGTGGCTACTATTCTGAAAGGATTCTTTGGCGTCTAACCTAAATTGTTATATCGTTCATTCATAATATATCATCAAAATGGAAGCACTTTTAAAGATAAAGCTACACGCTTATCTCATTGAAAATAATCCTGATTTGCTTGTGCATCTACAGGAAGAGAATAAAGTGACTGCCTACCTGGAAGAAAAAGTGAAGTCTGTACAGCCATTATTGGATCGGATTATAAGTGAAAGCGAGCAGCCCTATATGATAGAAGAACGCTGTCTCCACGAAATGACGGCAGACCTTAGACCGTCAAAGTATAACTATATCCGTATGATACTGGAAGAAGAGTTTGGTCCAGACTTTTCATCGAGGGATGAAAACGGCATTTTGGTGTATGAAATTATAAACATCATTGGCATTTGCAACCCTCTCTTTGAAGCATATCAATTCTCCGAAGACAACCACGACAACCGGGAACTTTACTATACGGTTACCGGCACCATAAACGAGTATCTGGAAAACAGGTGAAGTATTGAAAAAGTGTGTATATGGCTTATAACACCGCAAAGAAATTACAGGATAATATAACCGCTATCCGGGTGTTGCTGGAAAGTGAAACTGGTAAACCAATGCCGGATACTGATGTGCAGGTATTGCGCCGTTACAGTGGCTTCGGCGGTATAAAAGCTATCCTGTATCCTTATGGTGATATTCCATCCTGGCAAAAACTGGGGGCCACAGAAGATGATATACGGTTGCATGGTCAGATAACAGAGTTGCATGACCTTTTAAAACGGGATCATCCTGACCGCCGCTACCATGAACTGGTGCAATCGCTTAAAGACAGTGTGCTTACTGCTTTCTATACTCCTTCCGTGATACCGCAGGTGCTGGCTACTGAACTGACCATGTGCCGCATACCACCTCATCGAATATATGAGCCAAGCGCGGGGGCAGGTATATTTATTACCGAAATGCAATCACCGCATTTCAACCTGCAAGAAATTACAGCAGTTGAAAAAGACCTGGTTTCCGGCCTCCTGCTTACTAAAAGCCTTTCCGTATTGCCTGTGCACACCACTGTTCATACCTGTGGATTTGAAGAAGCGCCGGTAAACGACAACGGGAAGTATGATATAATAACGAGCAATATTCCTTTTGGCAATTTTTCAGTTTATGACCCTGCCTACAGAAGCAGTGCGCTTTCGGGAAAAGTACATAACTATTTTTTTGCAAAAGGGCTTGATAAAATCGGTGATGGCGGGTTGCTGGCATTTCTTACTACTGATGGCTTTTTAAACAGCCCTTCCAATGAGGCTGCCCGCCAGTACCTTTTTATGCGGGCTGATTTTGTAAGCGTGGCGGCGATGCCGGACAACCTTATGAAAGATACCGGCAATACAGAATCGCCCACGCACCTGCTGATTGTGCAAAAGAACACCGGCAAAAGCGGATTTTCACCTGAAGAAGAGTTGCTCATCAGTACAGTAGCACAGCAAAACGAGCTGGGCCAGTATTTTCTCAATGGTTATATACATCAGCACAGGGAGCTGATTATCGGGGATGAAATAAAACAGGGTAAGAATCAATATGGCGAAGCGCACATGGAAATATGGCAGCATGGCGATATAAACCAGGTTGGCGAATCACTGTCCCATATTGTAAGCGAAGGGTTCACAAGCCGCTTTGACAAGGGTGCGTTTTACAGGCTACAGGAATCATGGAATAAAAAGCAGGCCCCGAAAGGCAAACAGTTTTCTTTTTTAGCCGTTCCTGAAGTAAAACAGCAAACTACTGTAGCACAGTTAGGTTTATTCGATACCGCCCCGGCTGAATCTATTAATAAGGCCACCGCATATATAACCGATACCGACGAAAAAACAGTGCAGAAGCAAACCGGCAGGTTGGTTAGCTCCATCACCACGTCTGCGCAACCCGACCATGAGATTTTGGTATTAATTACTGCTAAAAGCAAGACCAATAACCAGTACCTGTATAAACTGTACTCCAATGTGGGCGAGCTACAGTTTGCTGCGAAATGGATGCAGGCATCGCAATTGGGCGCCACCCTACAGGAGCTATCTGCTACGCTAAAGCAATATGATTATCAGTATCGTTATAATGGTGACCTAAGCCTGCAGGCGATGTTTGGATTGAGTGAGGATGGCCCTGCAGTATTTACAGGCTTAAAGGATTACTACAGGAATGGTACGCTGGTCATGTATAGAGGTAAGGCCGGTATAATACAGGATGTGGACAAGGAAAATGACCAGGCGAGCTTTCAGGCTTTTGATGATGGAGGCAAGCACCGGAAGTTGTATGAACAATATGTGCAGATCCGCGACAACTATTTTGAATTGTTCGGAAAGGAAAAGGAAATCCGGGGTGTGAGGTATGACGGACTAAGGAAACGGCTTAATGATTTATATGATGAGTTTACAGGCGCTTTTGGCGAACTCAATGACACCGGCAATAAAAGGCTTATCCTGAATGATGATGCATTCGGCCTGATGATGCTTTCCTCACTGGAACGAAAAGAAGGAAACGGGTATACAAAATCCGATTTGCTGCGTGAAGGGTTGCATACAACGCAGGAAAAGTTTGTAACGGACGACCCTAAAGAAGCGCTGGCCCGCTGCCTGAACGACAAAGGTTTGGTAGACCTGCACTTTATAAGCAGCGCCATTGGTAAAGACGAGCAGGAGACTATCCGCATATTAGGAGAACATATTTATATCAACCCTGCAAGCAATCACTGGGAAACCTCGGATGAGTATCTGAGTGGTAATGTGGTAGAAAAACTGATTGCCTCCAGGCAAAAAGTGGAGGAACAACCAGGCAATGAGCAGTACATGCGAAGCCTGTCGGCTATTGAAAAGGTACAACCAGAGAAAATCCCATTTGATATACTTGATTTTAACCTCGGTGAAAGATGGATGCCCCAAGATTATTATTCACGGTTTGCATCGCAATTATTTGATTTGAAGACGACCGTTTCATATTTGAGATCCGTGGACAGTTTTAAAGTGGTCACAAATGGTCAAAATCCTAAAATTACCGAGGAATATGCGGTAGACCCTAAAGGCGGTCACAAAATGTATGGGTATACCATTCTTGAACATGCGCTTGAAAACACATCGCCTTTTTTTTCCTATGAAATAGAAACAGTAACAGGGGATAAAATCCGTGTGCCGGATAATGATGCCATTCAATTGGCTAACCGGAAGATTGAATCTATCCGTGAACAGTTCATCCAATGGTTGCGTGACCTACCAGAGAATGAACAGCAGGCCCTTGAAAAGCTCTATAACGATACCTATAACTGTTATGTGCTGCGGGAGTACGATGGCAGTCACCAACAGTTTCCGGGGCTTAATAAAGAAGCGTTGGGTATTGAAGACTTATTCAGCTCTCAAAAAAACGCTGTGTGGCGTATTGTACAAAACAGAGGTTCTCTTATAGACCATGAGGTTGGATTGGGCAAAACGCTTACGCTTGTGGTGGCCAGCCAGGAAATGAAACGCCTGGGCATTATTCGCAAACCAGCGGTCCTCGCATTAAAAGCCAATATAAGACAGGTTGTAGAAACGTACCGCAAAGCATATCCACGCGCCCGTATACTGGCGCCAGGTAAAAATGATTTTACCCCCGCTAACCGTCAACGGCTCTTTTTTGAAATTAAAAACAACAACTGGGACTGCGTGATTATGACTCACGACCAGTTTGGTAAAATACAGCAATCGCCCGACATACAACAGCTGATTTTTCAGCAAGAGCTGCATAACCTGGAAAAAGACCTATACACGCTCAAAGATTTGGGTGAAGGTCAAATAACCAAACGCCTGCTCAAAGGGCTGGAAGTTCGTAAAAAGAACTTGCAGGTGAAGTTGAAAGAAGTGTTGCACAGTATTGAATCAAAAAAGGACAGTGACATTTTCTTTAATGATCTCGGAATTGACCACCTGTTTGTGGATGAATCGCACAAATTTAAAAACCTGACTTTCACTACTCGGCACGACCGTGTAGCCGGTTTGGGCAACATGGAGGGCAGCCAGAAAGCGCTTAATATGCTCTTTGCTGTACGTACCCTTCAAGAGCAATTCAATGCTGACCTGTGTGTAACCTTTCTATCAGGCACGCCTATTTCTAACAGCCTGACGGAAATGTATCTAATTTTTAAGTATTTACGGCCCAGGGAGCTGGAAAGGCAAAACATTGAAAACTTTGATGCCTGGGCAGCAGTATTTGCCCGGAAGACAGTAGATTTTGAGTTTTCGGTTACCAATGAAATTATTGCTAAAGAACGCTTCCGGCATTTTATCAAAGTACCTGAGCTGGCTTTATTTTATAATGAAATAACGGACTATAAAACCGCTCAGCATATCAAACTGGATAAGCCTGAGCTTGATGAAGAGCTGGTGAATATTCCCCCTACACCTGAACAAAGGGATTTCATAGAACGATTAATGAGGTTTGCAAAAACCGGTGATGCCAGTCTTATCGGCAGGCCGAAACTTTCCGATGAGGAAGATAAAGGCCGGATGCTGATAGCAACCAATTACGCTAAAAAAATGGCGGCAGACATGCGGCTGGTTGGTGCGCAGTACAGCGACCATCCGGGAAATAAAGTGAATATCTGTGCCAGGAAAGTAGCGGATTTGTACCACAGAGGCAGCGAACATAAAGGCACACAAATAATTTTCAGTGACATTGGCACTCCCAAATCGCATGGGTTTAATATTTATGATGCACTGAAAGATAAACTTGTAAGTGACTTTGGGATTCCACCACATGAAATAACGTTCATCCATGACTGGTCGGATGAAAAAAAGATCGACCTGTTCAAGAAGATGAACCGTGGTGAGATAAGGATACTCATTGGCAGCACCGATAAGGCAGGCACAGGGCTCAATGTACAAAGAAGGGTCATTGCCATGCATCACCTGGATATACCGTGGAAGCCTTCAGAACTGGAGCAACGCAATGGCCGTGGCGCCCGGCAAGGTAATGTACTGGCTAAAGAGCACTATGGCAACAAGGTAAAAAACTATATCTACGCTGTAGAGCAAACGTTGGATAATTACAAATTCAATTTGCTCAAAAACAAGCAGACTTTCATTAGCCAAATGAAAAATTGTGCACTGCATACCAGGACTATTGATGAAGGTGCAATGGATGAAAAAAGCGGTATGAATTTCAGCGAATACATTGCTGTGCTTTCAGGCGACACTACGCTGCTGGAAAAATCCAAACTGGAAAAGAAAATAGCGGTAATGGAAAGCCTTAAAGGGGCTTATTTCAGAGAGCTTTCAAGATCCAAAGACAGGTTGAACTTCTTATTCAGGTTGCAGGAGGAAGCGACGTGGAAAATAGAACGATATTCAAAAGACCAGGAGTTGTATAAAGGCCAGCTTTACTATGAGAAAGACGGGACCAAAGAAAATCCTATCGAGCTTGCAGGATGTAACAGTGCGGACAAGGATACGCTGGGCAATTATCTCATCAAATTATACCAGGACACACAGGTACCTGTTGGTACCCAGGAGATACATAAAGTAGGTACGCTTTATAGCTTCGATTTGTATATGAAGGTCAAAACAGTGATGAACGACAAGAGTATTGAAAGCTATCACAACCTGTTTGCCCGTAGCGCCGCCACCTCACTCAATTATACCTACAACGATGGGTGGCTGAATGTGGACAATCCCAAGCTGGCAGTGCGCCATTTTCTAAATGCTATTGACCGGGTAGACAGTTTGCTGGAAGAACAGAAGAAGAAACTGGATACATACCAAAGAGACATTGCAATGGTGCAGGATATTATTGCCAAGCCATTTGACAAAGAGGAAGAATTAAAGCAGTTGAAGTCTGCGCATGCAACACTGGAAAGGGAAATAGCGGTGAAGATAAAGGAAAAGCAGATGGAGCAGGAACAAAAAGCGAAAGAAAGTGACAAAACTGAAGTGGAAGAGGTAGAGGTATCACATGAATGGGAAACCGAACCAGTGGTATCCCTTAGAGAGACGATCAGTGAAATACAAAAAGCTAACCCCCGAAGAATACAATTTGTAAGGATGATAAGGGAAGGTGACGAAAAACAATCAAATGGACTGGGAAAATAAGTGATGAAGCATGGCAAGTGTGTATGAGATTAACAAGGGAGTGAACAAAGCGATAGAGTTTAAGGGATTGAAAGCACAGTATATCGCCTATCTGGCGGTAGGGCTTGTGGGTTTACTGATCCTTTTTGCGGTAGCGTATATAGCAGGGGTACCGGTGTATATAAGCCTCGGAGTTATAATGGTGCTCGGATTTGGACTCTTTACATGGGTCGGGAAGTTCAGCCACAAGTATGGTCAGTATGGTTTGATGAAAAAGGCTGCGTATAAACGGATACCCCCTGCTATTGTCTGCCGCAGCAGGAACAAGTTCTTTGACATGATAAAAGTGGAGGTGAGAGATGGTAGTAGTGATAGTAATGGCAGTAGTAGTGATAGCAGCGTTCATGCTTCAGCTAAGGGAAGATAAAACAGGCGCAAAACAGCTTGAAAAGCTGTTACCTGTGTACAAAGTAGAGAACGGAAGTGTAATATCAAAAAACGGGGATGTGACCGTAGTGTTCCGGCTGGAGCTGCCGGAGATTTTCACGTTGAGCAACGAGGAATGTGAAACCCTGCACCACAACTGGGTCAGGGCAATAAAAGTACTCCCTGTCCATACAGTGGTGCATAAGCAGGATTGGTTTACCAGAGTCAACTACCAGGCTGATTTTAGTAATCCTGACCAGAGCTTTTTAGCTGGTTGCAGTGAAAAGTTTTTCCACGAACGGCCTTTCCTGGATCACCAGTGTTACCTGATGATTACCCGTAAAGCTGTAAACAGGAAACCTGCAAGTTCAGTGTTTTCCAATTTGCTCAGATCTTCCTTTGTACCACCCGACAGTATAAGCTCAGTGTTTTTAGAAGAATTTCTTAATAAGGTGGGCCAGTTTGAAAAGTTATTGGGTGACAATGGTTTTATTAAGGTAAGGCGATTAAGGGAGGAGGAGATAGCCGGTACTGCACAAAGCACAGGATTATTGGAGCGTTATTGTTTTCTACTGCATGAGCAGCAAAAGCCGGTAATAAAGGACATTGTTTTTAAGCCGGAATGGAAAATTGGTGAACAATACTGCCAGCTATATGCGATGAGCGATGTGGAAGATTTACCGGCGCTTTGCGGCCCGCGAATTACCTACGATAAATATAGCACTGACAAGACCAAATTTTCAGTAGGCTTTGCGGCGCCCGTAGGCCAGTTATTGTCCTGTAATCACATTTATAATCAATACCTGTTTGTAGATGATGCGCAAAAAACGCTGAAGCGGATGGAAAGCAAACGGAGGCGTTTGCAATCATTGGCAGCTTACTCGCGGGAGAATGCCATTAGCAGGGATGCTACCAACGCCTTTTTAAATGAAGCTATCAGCCAGCAGCGGTTGCCGGTCAAAGCACATTTCAATTTGCTTGTGTGGACCGACCGGCGCGATGAACTGAACGAGGTACGCAACAAGGCTTCTGCTGCGCTGGCGCAGATGGATGCAGTACCCCGGCAGGAAGTGAAAGGAGCGCCGCAAATATTTTGGGCCGGCCTTGCAGGCAACAGTGCGGATTTTCCTTGCAATGACACATTTGACACTTTTGCGGAACAGGCAGTATGCTTTTTTAACCAGGAAACCAATTACCGTTCATCGGTTAGTCCTGTGGGTATCAGGTTGGGTGAGCGGATAACGGGCAAGCCTGTTCTTGTGGACATTAGTGATGAACCTATGCAGAAGGGTATCATCACCAATAGAAACAAGATGATATTGGGACCAAGCGGATCAGGGAAATCCTTCTTTACCAATTTAATGGTAAGAAGCTATTATGAACAGGGAACGTACATTGTCTTAATTGACGTAGGACACTCCTATAAGGGACTTTGCACATTAGTGAATGGGTATTACTTCACATACGAAGAAAAAAATCCTATTCGGTTTAATCCTTTTTACCTCACAGCAGGCGATGTACTTGATACGGAAAAAAAGGAGTCCATTAAGACCTTGCTACTCGCACTTTGGAAAAAGGACAACGAGGAATTTAAGCGCAGTGAATATGTGGCTTTGTCTAATGCGCTGACTGCCTATTATGAATACTTAGATAAAGACAAAAGCATTTTCCCGTGTTTCAACAGTTTTTACGAATACCTGCAGGAACATTACATGGCTATCTTGAAAACGGATGGTGTGAAAGACAAAGATTTTGATGCCGATAACTTTATGTACGTACTCCGGCCTTACTACCGAAACGGGGAATTTGACTATTTACTGAATGCGACAGAAAATCTGGACGTACTGCATGAGCGCTTTATTGTATTTGAACTTGATAACATTAAAGATCATCCGATTTTGTTTCCTGTCGTGACCCTCATCATTATGGAAGTGTTTATTTCCAAAATGAGGAAGCTGAAGGGGGTGCGCAAGATGATTTTGATAGAAGAAGCGTGGAAGTCAATCGCTAAGGAAGGCATGGCGGAATATATTAAGTACCTTTTTAAAACAGTCAGGAAATTCTTTGGTGAAGCCATTGTGGTAACGCAGGATGTCGAGGATATTATCAGCTCACCTATCATCAAGCAGGCGATTGTGAATAACAGTGATTGTAAGATTTTGCTCGACCAATCAAAGTATCAGAACAAGTTTGGCCTTATACAGGAACTGCTCGGGCTAACCGAAAAAGAGAAGGCCCTGATTTTAAGCATGAATAAAGCAAACGAACCCGGCAAAAAATATAAAGAAGTATTTATATCTTTGGCAGGAGTTTTGAGCAAAGTATACCGCACTGAAGTCTCCCCGGAAGAGTACTATACATATACCACGGAAGAAAGAGAAAAAGTCAAAGTAGCCGAATTTGCCCAACGTTTCGGCAGCATGCAAAAGGGCATAAAAGCCTTGGTTGCCGAGCTTCACCCTTCATAACATTCATTTTTATCACCAAATACCTTTATATGAAAAGAAAATTGTATGTAATGTTTTTTGCAGCTTTTTCTGCCGGTTGCCATATGGGTAGCCAGCCTGCTGAATCCCTTACAGGTCAATATGTACGTTATACTGCTGACCAGGCCGGTAAACTATGGGATACACTTACACTTTCAAAAGTGCAAGGCGAAGCGGAAAACCTGATGGCAATCGTCAATACCAGTGGAATACAGTATAATGACGAGAAGGGAAAGCCCCTGCCTATGGCTCATAAAACGAAAAAGTGGACGGCTGTATACGACCCCAGCGCCCATACACTGAGTATACAGGATATAGGCGACTTGTATTCCGTGGATATGAATAAAGGTACCCTGAGTAACGGTAAAGTAACATTTACCAAAGTAAAGTAAGTTGTTGATTTATTATACGGTATGTGAATGCCCGTGTGTACACGGGTGAGGAATCTTATTGTTTGAGGTGAATAAAAATTGTGTGTATGAAAAGTTGTGTATGGAAATTATTCACGGTGGCCGTGGTGACTTCGGCTGCTATTATGTATAGTGGTCCTGCGAAAGCACAGGACCCCGTTACTGAAGCTATTAAAGCGGCAGTGAAAAAAGCAATTAAAGCTATAGACCTGCAAATACAGCGTCTCCAAAATGCTACGATTAAGCTACAAAACGTCCAGAAAACGGTTGAAAACACCCTCTCCAAACTGAAACTACAGGAGATTGCCGACTGGGTTGAAAAACAGCGGCAATTATACGCTGATTATTACGAAGAATTATGGAAAGTAAAGGCTGCGGTAATGTATTACCGGGAGGTAAAAGCCATTGTCCAGAAACAGGTGTACCTGGTAGATGAGTATAAAAGGGCTTATGGGTTATTCCAGCAGGACAAGCACTTCACTTCGGATGAAATCAAATACATCGGTGATGTATATGTCGGCATGCTCGAAGAAAGCCTGCACAATATTGATCTGCTAATGTTGGTGGTCAATTCTTTTACTACACAAATGAGTGATGCTAAACGAATGGAGCTTATTGAATCGGCCTCCAGTAAAATAGACAAAAACCTGGATGACCTGTACCGCTTCAATAATAGTAATGCCATGCTGAGCCTGCGCAGAGCAAAAGACCAGCAGGAAATTGACGTGGTGAAGGCAATGTACGGTTTAGAGTAGTGATAACTGTGATTAGAGGGGGTATAAATAGCGTGAGATGGACGACAAGACAAAAATTGAACTGTTATTGCAGGAACAATGTGAACTGCTGGCAAAAAAAGGATACACTGAAAAAGACCTGCAATCACCTACGCCAGATGGTCACTTGATGAACGAGCTAAGAGAAAACCTGATGAAGGTGTATTATCCACCGGCAAGAGAAACCGGTATCAAAGCATTGCGGTTGGGAGTGACCGGGTTGTTCAGGAGCAAACGTGATGTGGTTGATTTTAAATTGAACTTTCTTTTTGATTCGGCACAGAAGCAACTACAGCTTACCAGCGTGGAGGCACACCATAAAGGGCTTTGGAAGATGCAGGTATTCATGCATCCGAAAAATTGCCCTACCCCGAAGGAAATGTATGATTTGGTTCGTCCGAAAGTACGAAAGCCAAAGCCAAGAATAATTAGCGAGGATTCGACACAACAAAAAGGACAAAGGTTATGAAGGCAAGTATTAAAGCAGGAGGATGCAAGGCAATATTATTGGTGTTGGTATGTGTAAGCCTGCAACCGTTGTGCAGGGCGCAAACCTGGGACGAGTGGTTTCGTCAAAAAAAGGCGCAGAAAAAGTACCTCCTGGAACAAATCGCAGAGTTACAATTATACATTGGTTATCTCGAAAAAGGTTATAAGATTGTGCGTGATGGCTTAAATGCCATCCACTCTATCAAAAAGGGGGAGTTCAACCTGCACAATGCTTTTTTTACTTCTTTACAAAAGGTTAACCCTGCTATACAGGAGTTTGCACGTGTGGCCGATTTTATATCATTGCAGGTATCTATTTATAACACTTATAGTAAAACGCTGGCAAATGCCAGGGCCTGCGGACAATTCACTGCTTCGGAACTTGATATCTTTTACAAGTCATTCATGCAACTAATGGATGAGGTAATGCAAACGCTGGATGACATGGTACAAGTCACTACGGATGATAAACTGAAAATGACCGATGATGATCGCATAAGGCAGGTAACTGCTTTACAAAAGCAGTGCTTACAGCAGCAAACCAATGTGCTGAAAATGCAAAACGAAGTGCATCTAATGGCCCGCCAGCGCATGGCGGAAACCATTGAGATTGGCACATTGCGGAAATTGTACGGTGAAAAATAAGGCTTTTAGAAGAAGGAGGGAGTATGAAGTATTGTGTAAGTGTGGTGATGATGTTGGCGCTGTTGGTTACAAACCCATGCAGGACATATGCCCAGGAGGAAGAAATACAGCAATTGATACTCGACATTGAGAAACTTAACCAGTTCAGGCAAATCCTGCAGGATATGTACGATGGATATAAGATCCTGGAAGGCGGTTACAATAAGATAAAGGATATTGCCAGCGGCAATTTCAAGCTGCATCAGGTATTTCTCGATGGGCTGTACCTGGTGAATCCTGCTATCAAAAAATACCACAAAGTGGCAGATATTATCCAGTATCAATTTGTGCTCGTCAAAGAATACAAAGCGGCTTTTGATATGCTACGAGGTTCGAATATGTTCAACAGCAGCGAACTCGATTACATATCCGGCGTATATAAAAATCTGTTTAATGAAAGCGTCGGTGACCTTGATGCATTGTTAATGGTCATAACCGCGCAGACTTTCCGTATGTCGGACGATGAACGGATACAAGCTATAGACAGGATATATAATGGTATGGAAAGCAAATTGCTCTTCCTGCGGCATTTTAACAGTTCGGCACATTTGCTGGCATTGCAACGGCTGAAGGATTATGGCGAATTGAATGGGCTGAAAAGTCTGCATGGAGTAAAGTAAGGTGATAAGTGATAACGAAAGGAGGATGTATGAAGTGGAGAAAGAGTATTGTGCTGGTAGCAGTGGTGATAATAATGCCTTTTGTAGTGCAGGCGCAGGTGGCAAACGAAATACAAAGCCTGCAGGACGTGCTTAAAAAACTGTATAAAGATCTGCTTCCGCTTTGCGACAGCCTGATTGGTGTAGGCCGGGCTATTGGCGGATTTGCGGCTACCTGGTACATTGCCAGCCGTGTGTGGAAAAGTATCGCAGCAGCAGAACCCGTGGATTTCTACCCGCTATTTCGGCCATTTGCCTTGCTGATGGCAGTCGGGTTGTGGCCTGCCGTCATTGATATTTTTAACGGGGTACTACAGCCGACGGTAGATGGCACTTCGCTGTTGGTGAAGAACAGCAATCAAACGGTAGCAGCTCTTTTGGCCCAAAAGGAGGCAGAAATTAAAACCACCACCAAATGGCAGGCGCTGGTAGGCATAACCGGTGAAGGCGACCGGGACCTATGGATGCAATATGCCCATAAGGATGAGGTAGGTAAAGAAGGGTTTTTTGGAGAAGTCAGCAACAGCGTGGAGTTTGCGATGGCTAAGATGAGCTATAATTTTCGCAATTCCATCAAGCAGGTAATTGCCATTGTGCTACAGATTATCTACGAAGCAGCCTCGCTTTGCATTAACACATTGAGAATTTTCAAGCTAATAATTTTTGCGATCATCGGCCCGTTGGTGCTGGGCTTATCGGTTTTCGACGGCTTTCAGCATATCCTGCAGGTATACCTTGCCCGATACATCAATGTTTTTTTGTGGTTACCCATTTGCAATATACTGGGTGCATTGCTGGGAAAAATCCAGGAAAATATGCTCAAGATTGACCTCACGCAGATCCAGCAGAACGGAGATACTTTTTTCAGTAGCTATGATTTGGGTTATATCATTTTTATGATTATCGGCATTATTTGCTTTACTACGGTGCCCAGCATTGCGGATGAAATTGTATTTGTAGGTGGCGGCGGCGGGATGCAGCAAAGAATTACAAATATGTACAGTCGTAGTTCTAATGCGGTGACCTATGGAACGGCAGCCACAGCGACCAGCATGGTAGGGGATGTATACAGCAATATACGCAGTATGATGAGCGGAGGCATGGCGGCATCCGGTTCAGGTGACTATTTTACTGATAGCAACAGCCATATGCGCAATAAACTATCAGGAAACGGATAAGTAAGTGATTGGATTAGTGAAAAATGGAGGTAGGATATGTTTAAACAACTAAAGAATATTGAAAGCGCATTCAGGCATATAAGGCTATTTAGTTTTATACTCATTCTGGCAGCCGTGCTGCTTAGCTGTTATTCTATTTACAAAAGCTATGCATTTGCAGACAGGGTACAACAGCAGGTGGTTATACTACCGGACGGAAAAGCCATGCAGGCAATCATGAGTACCCGAAAGGATAATATACCTGTAGAGGGTAGGCGTCATGTAAGGGATTTTCATACTTATTTCTTTACACTTGCGCCCGACGACAAGGCAATTGAAGAGAGCATAAAGAAGGCTATGTACCTCGCGGATGGTAGCGCCAAACGGGTGTATGACGATTTGAAAGAAAATGGCTACTACTCACAGGTCATCAGTTCCAATATCAGCCAGGAGCTACAGGTAGACAGCATTGTGGTACAGCAGGAACGTCATCCTTATTACTTCCGGTTCTATGGTAAGGAACGGATTATGCGCCCAATGTCCGTGACTATCCGAAGCCTGATTACGGAAGGCTACCTGCGCGACCTGCAAACAAGAACAGACAATAACCCTAACGGTTTTTTGATTGAAAAGTGGGCCATCCTGGAAAACAAAGATTTAAACGTGCAAAAGCGATAAACGATGTGGTTTTGGAGAAAAAGAAAAAAGGAGCACAAGGTGCAAGCCGCTGTACAAAACTATCTGATGCAAACCATTTTAAAGGTTCAGCGCAGATGGGCGGATAAGATGCAACAGATTGAAAGCAAGTGGAGCATTCGCCGGAAGAAAACCTATTGCATTGTTTTTTGTGTATTGTCTGGTGGTTATAGCGTATTTGTATTAATGCAAACGTTCATGAGCAAAGCGCCGGAGGTGTCGGTGATGCAGGTAACTACCCCCCAAAAGATAGCGTTACCACCTTCGTCGGAAGCGTTGCCCCGGTTGTCTGTGAGCCATTTCCGCAAAGTCATTGACAGCCTTTCACTAACTACAGAAGGGAGGCAGCAATTGCAGAATTTTTTTCAGCACCGGCCTGGCATGGTGGACAGCCTGAAGATGTTAGAAAAATGGGTTCATTAATAATTAAATGTGTGGAGTATGAAGAAGATGGAGAAGAGACAACAACAATTGTTATTG
Organism: Niastella sp. sgz303648; assembly: GCF_059587045.1. Classification (NCBI taxonomy): domain Bacteria; kingdom Pseudomonadati; phylum Bacteroidota; class Chitinophagia; order Chitinophagales; family Chitinophagaceae; genus Niastella; species Niastella sp. sgz303648. The sequence continues at coordinate 714,592 of NZ_JCAPSW010000002.1, forward strand.
ATAGTGCCGCTGCCGCTGGCATTCTTTGCTGCCCTGCTATTTTATGGCTTAGGTGGTGGAAAAACTAAAAAGGGAACTGGTGATGGTAAATTGGGTATTAATACATCGGTACCTACTACCAAAGCGGACGGATCCACTGCACTTGATAAGCTAAGTATTTACATGCAGGCCGACCAGGACTCGGCAAAAAAGGCTGAACTGCTAAGCAAAGATCCCTTTTTTCAGCAGACGCCTGGACAAACGCCAGCACAGCCAGCAGCGCAGCCGTATATGCAGGAAGCACCCGTAAGCCCCTTTAACGTGAACGCGCAGGCAAGGTCAATGAATGGTCTGCAACATTATAGCGATTCCAACGAACAAAAGGTAAGGCGCAAACTGGCGGAACTGCAAAAGCAGCTGCAATCAAATACTGATAATAATACAGTAACGGGCTTCCGTAATAATCCTATTGCAAGCCTGCTTACTGATACTGAAAAACCCGCAATCCCGCCTGACTATTCACCGCTTATTGGTCAAACGTCTAAAAAAGCGCCAGATCCGGAAATGGAACAAATTAACGGCATGCTTGAAAAGGTGCTCGATATACAACACCCGGAAAGGGTGAAGGAAAGGTTGCAGGAGGTTTCTGTAAAAGAAAAAACGAAGGTTTTTCCTGTACAGGCACAGGAAGAACCCATCATTACTGATTTGTTTAAGGGCAGGGAAATGGCTGATTCGAATAATCGGCAGGGTAATATCAATAACCGCTTTTATGAAATGTCGGCCAATACCACTGTGAGCAGTGCAGGCAATGCTATAGCAGCAGTAATTCATGAAAACCAGAGTGTAGTAAGTGGGGCCACTATTAAATTAAGGCTGGAGCAGGATATGTACGTACAGGGCACACTGATACCTGCCGGCTCTTTTGTGCATGGGGAAGGTAAGTTGAGCGGCGACCGGTTTCTTATAGACATTAAGAGCATCCATTATGGCAACTCTGTATTCCCGGTGCATTTAGCTGTGTATGGACTGGATGGGCTGGAAGGCGTATTAGTAGACGGTGCAATAAGCCGCGAAGTAGCTAAGCAAGGTATTGACCAGGGCCTGCAAAGCATGCAGCTCACCAGCCTTGACCCATCGTTGACTGCGCAGGCAGCTTCGGCAGGCATTGAAACGGTGAAAACACTGCTTAGTAGAAAAACACGCCTTGTAAAGGTATTGCTCAAAGCCGGCCACCCGGTTTTATTAAAGGATAACAGTGGTCAGTAGCTCTTTGATATTGTTATTGCTATATTAAAATACGTGAAGATTAAAATTGTGAACTTAAAAACAGGAAGATATGAAGCAAATGTGGATGAAGGGATTGATGGGATGGATTGCTATAATGAATGTGATGTATGCGACGGCGCAGGATTCAACAGCTACACCCAAAAAGGACACCATTGAAGTGTGTTTCAACAAAACTACCGTGTTGATTTTTCCCGAAGCGATTGAAGGTGCAGACTATGGTTCAGATGACATCTTAATAAAACCTGCTGCAAAAGGAAGAGTGTTGAAGGTGAAAGCAGCAAGGAACGATTTTAAACCGACGAACCTTACAGTGTTTACTGAGGGCGGTAAAGTGTATTGCGCCAGTGTATGCTACCGGGAGTTTCCGGCTCAGCTCGTGTATAATTATACCGGTCAGCCTGCTTCTGCTATGACTGATATGGCTGGCCGTATGACTATGCCTGAAATAAGGGAATGCGCCGCTTTAATAACAGAGGCCAGCCCGCGTGCAAACCGTCCCAGGATAAATGACTATAAAATGCGTCTTCAATTTCAGGGCACATTTATTAAAGATAATGTACTCTTTTTCCTTTTCGACGTACATAACAAAAGCCATATTCCATATGATATAAGCTATACCAGGTTTTTTGAACAGGACCGCGTTCAAACCAAAAGAAGCACCAATATGGAAAAAGAGCTGCAACCTGTGTATTTGCATAATGCTACAGATGGTTGTATACCTGCAAAGGGAAACAGTAAAATAGTGGTGGCCTTTGACAAATTTACCATTGCAAACCACAAATATTTCACTGTGCAGCTTTTTGAAAAAAACGGCGACCGCGAGCTGAGCATGCATATACGGGGCAGTCACATATTGGAGGCCGCACGATTTTAGCAGTCAGTAAGCATACTTGCATTGAGGCGAACGGCACCTGATTATTACACTTAAAATTGATGGGATATGCAAGCAGAAAATAAACAAAGTAGTAACTTGGAAGCAGCCCTGCAAAAATGGGAAGCTCAGCAGCAGAAATACATACAGCGTTATGGCAGTGATGTGGTGAACGACCGCGAATACCAGAAAGTGCAAATGGAAACGCTCAGGGGTATCCACAAACAATTTGGAAATGCCCAATTGAGTTTTGAAGATAAAATGGAGTTACGGATACAGAAGGGACGAATCAATCACATGAACCGTAGGCTTTATCCTAACCCCATAGTGCGGGTGGCAAGATCTGCCGTTCGCGTTGCCACTTCACCTCTGAAAGCGATATTAATAGACCTGCCGGCCAATATTGCTTCTTATTTTTTCAATAACCGGCCTGCAAAGGGAGTCGATATATTGTCAAATCCCCGGCAACAGCAGGTACAGAATAGCTTACCGGTACAAAATGGCTTACCAGTAGGTGGCCCGGATATGGCCCCTAGGCAAATGCCCAGTGTTCGCATACCCGGCGACGATACTGTACAAAAAAGAACCCATCATTCAACCCGTACTGTTGCTTCTGAAAACGGCAAATCACAACACCTGTAATTATTTTTTTTTCATAGTTAAAAAGTTTTGTTATGGAACAGAAAAAAGTGGAGCAGTTGCTCACCCGAGTGGAAAAAATGGGATTTAGCCCTGAAGTGAAAGAACAGGTACGCACCAACCTTGAAAAAGGGCTTACTGAATTTGCGGCATACGACACAGTTCTCTTTGGCGAGGACAGGATAGACAGGATGGACTACCAGCTCAATTTCGGGCTTAGTAAAAAGAATGATAGCCTCGATGTGTATCTCAACTCAGTGGATACCATGCTGCAAAAAGAAGTAGCTGTACCACATATGATAATAGGTGATATAGACACAGTCAACATTGAAAGGCTATTAATGAACAAACCACAGCCTGATAATGTACATCCTGGCAATATGCAGGACTTTGAACTGGCTAAACATGACCACCACCAGATGGTGCAGGGCAATATGCAATGGCTGATGCAGCACTCGCCGGATACATTTAATGCCCTGATTGTAAAACACAACCCGGTGATTGATTTCGACATTCCTAAAGAACTAAGAGGTCAACAGCAAGAATTGCAATCTGGTCTGGTGAAGGCCAATACCTTTTCTACCTATTATAACCTGACTGTGCTGGAAATGTACAGTGCAATGAACGAAAGGCCCGTTTTAAAAACATTGTTCAAAACTAAACAGGATAAAGAACAGGTGCCGGCGGAGGGAGAGCAACAGGAAAATCAACAACAAATTAACAGGACATTTAAAACATGGGTAAAAACCGATTTTGAAAACCGTGGCCCGGATGGTGTTGCTGAAATCAAGTTTTACCCTCCTTTCAATTTGCGGGAAAAATTGCGTGAGTACAATTTTGAAGAGCTAAAAAGCATGTATACCCGCAATGATGTAATATATTATCTTGAAAAGGGTAGCCAGGTAGAACTTACCAATCTGAATAAAACGGGAGATCCCAAAATTTTGATGGAAGTGGATGCGGAGTTTAAAAATTTTATTTTCCGCAAACTGACAGGCGAAATTATCCATAACCATAAGCCCTATTTGAAAGAGCAGCTAAGGGTAGAAGTAGGTACCCATGTGAAATTGTCAAAAACAGATGATCCTACCGCCCGTAATGTAAAAAAGACTGTTGATGAAACGCAGGAACAACGGGCCAACCGTTTCACCCAGTTTAAAGAAAAGGCTGCTGCTACACATACAGGTAAAACCACTGACCAGCACAATTTGCCGGTAGGACAATCGCATGCCGCTGCAAAACCTGAGCCGGCTAACGGTAAAGATGTACAGGGCAACACTGTAATGCCGGATGGTGACTCTTCAAAAAAAAACAATAACAACAAACCCGGTGACCAGCAACTGGTGAAGCCAAAAGGTAAAAAAAATGACCGCGTGGTACAGGAAGATGGAGCGAATCAGGGGTTAAGGCGATAGGGTCGGCGATGGGATGTAATGATGAATTGTTATTGAGCGTAGGCGGACAAATGCTGCTGAAGACATTTTTATAGATGCTATACAGCAGCATTTGTACTGCTGATTAATAAAATTACACAACATGGGTGGAGTAAGTCAGGAGCCTGGAAAATTTATGGTTGCACTGGAAGGGCTGGATATGCAAATAGGGACACAATTTTCAAATAAAAATCCGTGGCATTTTAACCTGCGGCAGGAATATACTTCTTTGAAAGAAGCGTTCAATATCCTGCAGCAATTTGAGGATGCATTTTACGATCAGAAACTTGTCAGTGAAAATAATCTACCACGCTTTATTCAATCTGCCGCCATCTTCGATAAAGAGTACTCATTATTATTGACGAAACGCTTTGCCCGGCTTACGGATTCTCCCTCGCCTGGCGGCGGCATTTATATAGAGCTGGATTCTAAAAAATTATCACCCCAACAATTGCAGGAACAGACCGGGTTTGTACTACCAGCAAACGAATATAGCGGGCCATTAATGGACTTTTACCTTATTGTACCGGCTACGGCGCTACGTCAGAAATTTCAGCAGGAGGGTTCTGTTAACACGCACCGGCGCCAACGCCACAATAAGAGAGAAATGGGACCGGACAAGGATAAAGGTATTTCCCAATAGTCTTATTTAAAAAACAGTTTAATAATCATTAGCGGATTGGATATGAAGGAAAAGTTTGATTATGTATTGAAATTGCAGGTGGTTGACTGTACTCTTTCCGATTATGCAAAACCGGGGCAGCAATTTATTCACCAGGATCTATATTTTACCGGTTTGCATGATGCATTTGTGGCCCTTTTAAGGCATGACTTTCGGGAGTTCAATAAAAAGGCTGCGGTAGAAGCTGAATTAAACAGATATATTGAATCAGCCAACATACAAAAGGTCGGTGGGGATATCGTAGTGCAGGTGCTGCCTTATGGCTATGAAAAAAACAGGCTACTGCGCCTGCCGGAAGGTTTGTACCTGCATTTTCCTCAGACAATTGGGCATTTTCAAAAACAGACTGGTATCCTGTTGAGTGATGACAGGTTTTTTGATGTGAATGCTAATTATCTTCAACTTGTATCATACGGACAAAGTAATGACCGATTTGTTGTACCCAGTAATATTTCCAACCTGGTGGCAGATTTCGAGATTGAACATCTTCGAGCGTCGCACCAGGAATACGGCTGGAATTACGCCGTGCATCTACGGGGTAATCATAATACCGTCTATTTGGACGATGAGAAAAGGTTAAATGGATGGCGTTTTCACGAAGTATGGCATTACAAAGAACTAAACGGAGCTTTTAACCAGCTATCCCAAACTGAACTGCCTCTTTTGCATGGATATGTATCTTTTTACAACCAACTGCCAAAACACATTTTTGAAGCCCAGATTTCTGACCGTTTTAATGTGCCTGTCCTTTCCATTGACACAATGGAAACCCTAATGTTGGATAAAGGCCATGACAAGACGCCTTTAAAGGGTTTATATCTCCAATGTAAACGTCAGCCTCATGTATTGGAAAAAGAGCTTAACATCCCACTTATTTCCTTACTGAACATTGAACCTAGCACCAATGTAGCATTGATTGCCAGTTATGACCGGGCAAAGCCGGTATTGTCACCAACTGCCGGCTTTGAACAACTGACAGCGCTTTTACAAAAAGAAAATAATGATATAAGCCAGCAATCTTCATACCGGCTGGAGCTGCACCGGGAGAGTTTTGCCGGTAAAGACCATCTCGGACAACTTGAAGTGCTGAAAAGGAACTATACCAAAATCGATGAAGCCATACAGGATCTCTGCAATATTAACCCTGCACTATTCAATAAAGAAGAAGCCTACAGGCAGCAATCGCTTGTCTGGATTAAACAGGCCACTATTTTGGATACAGCCAGTGGAAGGTCAATGATTGTACGTGAGGAATCACAAGTAAATGATGTCAAAGGTGATTTGGTCAAACTGTATATGAACAGTATTTCCATAGAGGCATTGAAGGCCGTTAGACCTTATATAACGGTAATGGAACTGCATGGTTCACCATATTTTTGCTTTGGGAAGGTCAATTCTGCCACTCAGCGAAAGGAGCTATCCAGAAAAAGCATGCATGCTGCGAGACATTTGCTACCGGAAGGAAACCATGTACATAATAAGTTAACGTGAGGATATGGATAAAGAGAGAACATATACACTTTTGCTGGATAAGGTTGACTTTGCGTATAATGATAGCGGAACGCTCCGGAAACCGCCATTGGTAGAGATTTTTCATTTTGATACATTTCCGGAAGCATTCAACAGGTTTTGCGCTATTGATGTTCACCATTATGATGAAAAAGCGGCTATACAAAAGTCATTAAAATATTACCTCGAAAATGCCTGCATATATGAAATAAAGAGTAACAAAGCGGAAGTGCCTTTATTGGAGGCATACCAAATAAAAGATCCCAGGAAGGTTTTAACCTTTCCTTCGGGTGTATATTTTCTTTCTTCCCGCAAGTTGGGCTTTCTCGAAACGTATCCCGATATACGGATAAAGGAATGCACAGGGTACAATCCCAACCAAATAATGATGATGGTTGCGTTATATGATTATAAAGAAAATAAACTGCTGATAGATCCAGGGTTTGAGCGATTGCAAACGGATGTTCGATTGACAAGCAGTCCTTCCCTGAAAAAGTCTATGCAATTTAGCGTTACTAAAACATCACAGGTATTTGACATGGAATTGCCTTCACAATATCACTACTACGGTATGTTGAAAGAAACTTCATACAGTAACAGCCTGCACGAAGCATGCTATAAACTATTAAAAACAGATATGGATTCAATTGATCATGTCATAGCCTATGCCAAAAATAAAAATGAATGGATTCATAAGGTGTGTATTCATGATGACCAGGGCAACGAACTGGTGAAACTGAAGGCTAATCGTTATGGAAGTGTGAATGGCAATCCTGAAAAGCAAGGTTTATATCTTCACTTCAATAGTAAAGTAAATTCCGTATATGTTTCCCGCGCCAAAGAAATTCTTTCTGTAAAATCATCAGCTGATTCAGTTATTATAGCCGAGTATTCAAAAAATAATGACCAAATGGTTTTTTCCTCTCCCTGGAACGAAGTCATTGGACAAATAACAAAAATCCAGAAACATCAATCAACTGCTATCAAACGAAATCCACTCTCTTTATCTGAGCGAATTATCAAAGCAAGCAAGGATAATGGATTAAGGAGAAGGTAATGGATACACTTAATTTAAAAATACTAACCCGAAGAGGAAGCAGGCTCTGCAGGAGTGCAACCTGCCAGCAATAGGGTTAGTCACGGGGATAAGCCCAGGTGGCCTTCTGGTAACGGAGGGCCATTTTTTATCTCTGTGCACATGGCTTTAATAAACTCACTTTCTACTATTAAATCTTGCCTACTGATACGGATGGCAATTATTCGGCCTGCCGGAAGGCAAAGATATTGGCTCACACAGAACGGAAGTCAAAAAAATCTCCACCGCAAGCTGTCATGCCAGGCGCCTGGGCGCGCTCTCTTACCAGCCTTCTTCGCATTCTTCCGGCTATAGCACTATGCTCAGCCAGAGCGCCCCGGCGCCTGGCATGTACATAATTTGATGGCGGTCGTATTTTTTTGACGTTCCGCGCCACCGCGCAATGATGGGTGCCTATCGGCAGGCCGAATGAGGCGTAGCCGAATATTTAAAAACGTTTAAAAACCCATCATTTATGCCTACACACACACAATCCAATTACAGCAAGCGGTACGACGTTTACACCGAGGTCACCGACTATGTTGTGGCCTCCCTTGAAAAAGGTGATATTATTTGGAACAAGCCGTGGAACAGTTACGGGCTACCCAAGAATGTAACAGGGTGCAAACCTTACCGGGGGTGGAACGCCTTCCTGCTCAACTTCGTTTGCCTGATTAAAAACTACTCCATTCCCTATTTTATTACCTACCTGCAGGCCCAACAGTTGGGTGGCAACGTTAAAAAGGGTGAACGGGGTTGCCAGATTATTTACTGGGCATCCGTGAAAAGTAAATACCAGAAAGTACTGGTAGTGGATGAACATACAGGACAGGAAACGGAGGTATCGCCAATGATCCGCGTACCTAAACTTCACACCGTATTTAACATTGCCCAAACTGAAGGCATCACCTTCGCTATTGACGAATTATTAAAGCGCAGCCATACCGAGAAAATTGAGGCATGCGAACAAGTTATTGCAGGCATGCCCCAACAGCCTGCCATACATCACAGTGGGGATTCAGCCTGTTATTATCCTTTGCGCGATGAAGTATATATGCCTGAACAATCCCTGTTTCTGGCCGATGAGAATTATTACTGCACATTATTCCATGAGCTGGCGCACTCCACAGGCCACAGGAGCCGGTTGAACAGAGAAGAAGTAATGAAAACCGACCGGTTCGGTGGTGTTGTTTATTCACAGGAAGAATTAACCGCTGAGCTAACAGCCGCTTATTTATGCGGGGTATCCGGTATCAAGCAAAAGACTATAGATAACAGCGCCGCTTATATCAAAGGCTGGTTATCAAAATTGAAAAACGATAATAAGTTTTTCCTGAAAGCGGCCAGACAGGCAAGGGCAGCCGCTGATTATATACTGAACCAGCCCCAAGACGAAAACACCACAATGCCAGCCGATACAAATACCGTTGCTGCTTTATAGAGAAGTAACGGTATTGTTCCCGGCAACCTCCATATTTATTAACCATAAAAATTACCTTATATGCTTACTATATCAAATGAAGTTAATGTGGCTGATGCATTATCGGCCAGTGACCGGTTATTTTGCGACAACCTGTACTATGAATATCTGGCCGCATACAATGTGTTGGAAGCGCTAAGAGCTTCATATCGTAATACTCATTTACCTGAAAAAACATATCAAGACCCATTTTACCATGAGCAACGGGTGTTGGAAAAGCATGCCAATGAACTTACTGCAACTATAGCCGAGGTAAATATTTCCTTCGTGGCAGAACTGGAAGGATATTTTACGAACACCTACCATGTACCATTTACCCCATATGAAATACCGGAAGGGCTGAAACACGCTAAGTTCGAACACTACTCAGATGTGCTTAAAAATATCATTACTCAGACAGGTACGGATATGGCCGCAGCCGGGAAAAAATATATTATCGGGGAATTGAAAGAATGCCTGTCACTGAGAAGCAAGATACCAGTGCTGTGTCACCAAAAGATAATGTTCCCTAATATGTTTACGACAGCGCCGTACTGCCGCAGTTTACAGCTTGACCCCGATTGTAAAAAATTGCCAAAGTTATTGCTTGCCCTACAACTTTATTATTTCGATAGTAACCAATTATCAGAAGCGGATTATAATCTAATGGCCGAATTAAGAAGGGGTATTGATACTAAGAAGGAATATTTATGGAAAGGCCATAAGGCGGCCCTTAAATTTTTTAATAACCAGCGTGTAGATATTTTTTTCCCTGACAAGGCACAGGCATCCGCATTTTATGAGCAATTCAAACCTGAAGCCCAAGAACAGGAATAACAGGATAGCAACACACTAAAATTCCCATTCATTATGAAATCAGTTATCAAAACCAAAATCAATAAAGTTCACCTTGCCTTTAATCAACAAATAAGAGAATTGAAAGGCAACGGTGATATGGATTTTCTCAAAGAGTTTGTAACGGCCAGCCACAAAAATGGGGAGATCATGCAGATAAACGAGAACACCTTGCAGGTATGTACCAAAAGAAACTCTTACCTGTATAGTTGTTTCCCTAACTACATAAGGCAAATCAATACAACAACGGATGCCCGTGGCTATTTCAAAATCTGCTGACCTGGCCCCGTATGCAAACCATTGTTTGCAATGACAGTGGTTTGCTTTTAAACTAATCAATTAAAATATTATGTATATGAACTTTTTTAAAACACTGCAAGACCTGCAAATAAAAGGCACATGGACGCTTGTAATTAAAACAAACGGCACCGGGTTAATGAATGTAACGATCCTGCTTTCGCCTGAGAAGACAAATGACGATGCATTTAAAAAACTGGTACCGCTGGCATTGACCAATACACCCGAAATACTCGATGAGAAGTTTTTTGCTACCATTTCAGTGCCTATGCAGAAAACAAAAACAGCCTTTGATAACTCAGCCGACTACCTGAAGGCATTGGAAGAAGCCACAGCAAAGACAAAGAAGGAACTAGACAAGGATAAGACGGTTAAAAAAGAAGAAACAGAACGCAAAAAGAAATATGATGCACAGATGGCAAAGGTCAAGGAACTGGAAGACAAAGGCACGTTTGGGCAGGCTATTGGGCAGATGCCGAAGGAAAAAGAATTCCCGGAGTTCGCCGAAGAAATTAAGGCGAAGCTGGAAGAACTACGCAAAAAGCACGGGGAACTGTTTGTATAAATCAATGTTCAAAAAAAAGCAATGTATATGTCAGCAACAGACCAATTAATAGCAATAGAGCTAAAAAGAATTTTCCTTTTTAAATATAAAGGTGAAGTGATGCGACTTTCAGACCCGGATGATTCTTTAAGCCCGGAGGCAGTACTTGATCTTTATTCGCATACTTATACGGTATTGACTACCGCTACAATCAAAGGCCCGGAGTTGGAAAACGACGAAGTGCAATACAAATTTGTTCCGACGTTGGGCACAAAAGGATAAGTATTAACATGAAAAATAAAAAAACAACAATGACTATTCCACCGCTAAAGACTGTGGAAGTAATCTCAAATGATAATCAATGCACATTACACAAACAGTTGGCAGAGTTCGTACAAGGAATAAGCGAAGTACAAGACAGCGCAGTTGTAAAAAAGCAAACGACTACAACTGCGCCCCTGCACCTGCTTCATATCAGTTTTTAAAGACTTGTTTTTCTCCCCGCAGGGATGGGATTGCTTTTCTGGATAACCCGGACAAGGTAGCGGCAGACTTTTATAAGTCATTGCAGTATATCACTAAACTGTATAATATCAGTATTGAAGATACCAGCGCTCTGCCGTTCCCTTTGAACATCGGGCAGGCGTTCGATAAGCTGGTAGATACATTAAATAAATCTAAGTCAGATGTAAAGCCCTTAATTACTGTAAGTGATAAACAATCGGTGTGCATTGCCACTGCCAAACCTTTTTACCCTGAGTATAATTTGTATTATGTACCGGTGAGGCCGCTGGTGTGGCTAATAGCCGACAAAGAACGTGCACAGGAAGCAGATTTGTTAATTTCCATTTTTTCCTACCTGTATCAGGTTGTTGGTGTCGCTTATTTTAAACATGCAGGCAGTTATCTTGAAAATTGCTATGCTATAATAAAAGACTGGCTGGATACTGCGATCTTTGACGGGGAAGATACAGGCGACCAACCGGCAGAAATGGAAGAGTTAGAAAAAGAAGGAGAATGGATATTTAAGGAAATCAGTAATCCCGGTAACCTTCAGCAGTTTGGGAATAGGCTGAAGGCGTTCCGGCCTTCAGATACATTAGGGAAGGAGGTGCATAAACTGGCGAGGAAGACATTGGATTTTTACCAGAAATATCCGGCACGCTCACTTGCTGAATCTATTCCTACCGATCTGGAAGAAAGAGACACGGATGAGAGCGAGGAAACCTTAATGGAGTTACAACACTACATATCCTTTATTTACGATTATTCCGGGTTACTTTATGATTCTCTCATGGATTATATCAACTCACATTTACGAGAGCTACAGTATGTAGATTATCCAACAGCCTATCAGCTATTTGACCGGCCACAAAGGAAAAGTTTTCACAATCTACATTTTGAAAAAAAGGTTTTCAGCCTCATGGAAGAAGTTTGTCAACTATTAAACCAATTGTATGCAAAATATCACGAACCTATTTAAAGAAGTATACCAGCCAGTGCATGCACTATTGTTTTTTAAAAGCCAGCGGAAGGATCAGGTATATGTGGAGCTTTACGACATAGGACACGATGGCTTTCCGCTCAATGGAAGGCCGCTGACCATCGAAGAAGGGGCGGATCTGGCGGCATTGCTAAGGTATTCAGATGAATGCAATGCCGGTTTTTTACAATCGGACGGGGTATTGCCTGAAAAAGTATTATACACTTCGACTGGTGCAAATGCATATGCTATCTGGTATACTCCAGCACAGGAAAGAGTGCTACATTTTATTGATGATCTGGAAATACGCGATGGAAAAATGCAGGTGCCGACGATGATATGGAAAGCGAATAAAAAAGATCTGTACATATATGCGCTATCCCATAAGCAAAGGCCGGTGTCAGGCACTTTGTTGTATCATGCACCTTTCTTCAATTTGCATAACGATGGGAAAGTGTGTATGGGTACTGTGGACATTACATTTTCACCATCCTGTTCCCTGCAAAAGTTTATGAAACTATGGGAAGATTATTTTTTCAATAGTTTTTTCAGCCATGCAATATCTGAAAGAAACTGTATTAAAGGAAATCTGTCAAATCTGCTAAAGGAGTTGATTGCTACCGGCAAACCATTCCCGGCTGAGCAATTAATCAAAACATCAAAAAAACTTAAAGACATTTTACAATGACAAAGCCACGTATGCATTTTACCCATCCTTATTTGCTTGACCCTACCAATCCGGTAACTGTGAATCTTATAGGCGCCGGTGGCACTGGCAGCCAGGTACTTCACAAATTGGTTGCTATCCATCATTGTTTAAAAGCATTTAACCATCCCGGCCTGCACGTTCGTGTGTTTGATGAAGATATAGTTACGGATGCAAGCCCCGGACGGCAACTATTCAGCGAGGCAGAAATCGGACTCAAAAAGGCAGTAGCACTTATTTTACGGATCAATCGTTTTGAAGGAACAAGTTGGAAAGCCGTTCCCTATAATTTTTCGGAAGAAAGCGGGTCCTATATAAAAGTAAGCGCCGCTGCTAATATTTACATTACCTGTGTAGACAAAATAAGGCCAAGATTTGAAATTGCCTCATTAATTAAGCAAATAAAGAAACGGTATGTACGGACGCGTGATGAGCCTTATTACTGGCTGGACTGTGGCAATAGTGAACATACAGGGCAGGTGGTATTAGCAACAGTGGGAAAAAGCAAGCAACCAGCATCTGACAAATATACCACGGTAGAGGAACTGCCATTCATTACTGATGAATTTAAAGATATGTTGCTGGAACAGCAAGCGACAGAAAACGATACACCAAGCTGCTCATTGGCAGAAGCGTTGACAAAGCAGGATTTGTTTATCAACCCTGATATAGCCAACGATTGCAGTGCATTGTTGTGGAGCTTATTCCGGTATGGAATGACGGAAAACAGAGGTGTATTCTCTGATATAAGGGAATTTAAACGGCGGCCCTTAAAGGTTTAATTATGGTAAGGCTATTTATTCACCTTATCCGGCCTGCTGGCAGGCCCATAACGCCGCGCCTGTTCGCGGCCTTCTTTCTTTGACCTCCACAAAGAAAGAAGCAAAGAAACGGCTTCACCAAGTGGCCGGGCTGTAACTAAGCCATCAGCTTCACTTCTCATCCCGGCATGCGGTATTTTATCTATTGTTTTGAGCGCTTTTTTTCCTCAATTAAGCCCAATGCAGTGTTGAATTTCCACATATCACTTTCATAAATTCTTTTCCTATCCTTTGGAGTATCACCTATCAGGCTTATTCTTCCGCCTCGTCCATTTTACGCTCAGTGTCTATTATAAGTTGCTCCAGTTCTTGTAGTCGATTTTTTTTTCGAATACTTATTTCTTCGATTGTTTTATATATATTAGACAGTGGGCAATTCCAATCTCTTGTAATAGTATCAGCTACGAGTTTCAATGTTTGTTTACCAAAAACTTCGCTTGCATAAAGTGCATATATCAATAAAGCCAAAAAGACTTTCTTTCCCTTCCACATTAAAGGGTTTAGCTGAACTGGTTTATGCCCTTTTAATTCCATGAGTTTTTGCTGCAAATAAGTTATAAGTAATTCATTTGCCTTTATGCGAGCAAATAAATAGCTCATTTCGGTAGCAAAGCGAGTGTCATATAAAAGATATGAATCCTCGAATGGTAAAATTTTATCGAACTGATCACGTAAAAAATATTCTTCATCTCTGTCATTTTCTTCAAGCCGGTAGTAACGGTATACGTCCTGATTTAAATAAAAAAATACCTCAATTCTCTTTAGTTCCTTTCGATAAAAGCTTTCTTTTTGTTCATTACTGCCAATTGGTAATCTTGTTTCAATGTTAGCAATTCGAACATAATAAATAAGCAAGCTATAGTAATCAGGAAGAGTGTTTTTAAAAAAATTAATTTCATCTTTTATATCAGTAAATGTAAAAGAGATAATAAAGCCTTTTAACTGAAGGAGGGTTTCTTTTACTACCGTAATGCTTTGTTGGGCCTTTTTGATTGGATTATTGTCATGGGTTCCTGCAATTTCGTCAAGTGTATTGTTCATCTGATTATGTAAATTGTCGATAAAAGTTTTCATATGAATGACTTTTTAATTATAAAAAAGCTGGTTAAGCATGCGTAGGAATGTTTTTGCAAATAGGCAAATTAAGACCACACAAATTCGAGGCGAATTGTGGTACAGCTTGATACGTTAAAATAGAAGGGTTAAATAGTAGGGGGGACGTTTATTTCTCGGTTTTTGCAGGAATAATAAAAGCATCAGCCAAGATTAAAAATCCAACAAACAAATTGGCAATGCTTTTATGGAGCCAGGACATGTCAGCCTTGTTTACCAGAAATAAAATTATTCCTGTAACTGCTATAAATATATTTAATGTCCCTGCCAGAATATATAACAGAGATGACGAGCTTTTAAACAACCTTGAAATCCGTAGTAAAACCATAATAACGCCTAAAACCAATCCAATAAATTGTGTTAAAATTAGAATTATAAATTCATTGAAAAAGCTTCCCAAACCAATAGTGTCTGAATGGAAAAATATTAATACCAAAAGTGCATATATGGAAATGATAGCAAATGCTTTTAATAAATTTTTATACCTGCGAATATTCTCCACGACGGAAAATTTAATTTTCAAATAATTTCTCCATGCAATTGTTTAAATAGTCCATCCATTGATTTCTCAATTTCTTTGGCAGTTCATAGTAACGCTTTGATGATTCATCATAAAAGAAACCACCATAATTACTTAAAACCACTTTTTTAATTTTATTGTCCTTATTTTCGTACGTAGCGATAAAAAGCCCCATCCACGTTGTTCCTTTGTTTTGCCAAATCGTCGCCTGTGACAAAAATGAATCAATAACTTTCTGATCCAAATTAATACTTTTAAAATTCATCAAAGTGTCCACTGGATAAGAAAAAGCAGCTTGCTTATTTAAACGATAGAGTTTCCAGTTCTTCGTTTCGGTCCATTTGATGCGCTGGGAGTAACAAAAAGCGACACTAATAATTAAAGTTATAGTAACAAATGTTTTTTTCATAACTGTAATATTAAATACAATTGCCCTCATTTGGATGGTCCTTATAAACAATACTTCTTGTCATTTTGGAAGAAAGTTTAAGCGATCTGATATCTTCGCCAAGGTCTCCCGGATCTAGGCCACTTCCGTGTACCCACTGCCCGACAGTTCTAGGCAGAGTTACTCCTCCATTACGTAATGCATCTAGTGCAAATGTTGTGCAGTTGTTACTATTTAAATTATAGCGGTATCCAGGATCATTACCTTTTGACAGATACTGGAGTATTTGCGTAAACTGATTGCTGGTTGTCGTAATAGTTAAGGAAATATTATAATCATGGTAGGCGTCATTATTTAACTGGCCCTGCTCAATGGGATCATACGGCCAAACACTGCCTGCCGGGTAAAATCCTATGTTACGGGTAACAATTTTGTTGGTTGTTTTTTCGGTCAATATAAGGAACGTATGTCCAACAGATACAGGATTGCCAGTATTCGAAGAATTGCTACCTGAAAATCCCCACGGATCTCTGGAACCAGGGACTGGCTGACATACACATATAGTTACCTGATATAAATGGTCATTGCCTGGATTATTATCAAAGCATTTGATGTAATCTTTAATATTACCAATCCCATTATGCCCCCCTGTAACCGAGAATGTATTTACTAATTCAACTGGTTTTTTGCTGCCATTTTCAATAAAATCATTGTGCTGAATTTCATCATAATGTAAACCAATGCTTCCGGCCCACTTCTTATTTGCTTTGTACTTTATTTGACGAAGTGTATTTCCGATCCAGTTGTCGGAAAAAAGTATTCCTGTTAATGGGTCAGTGAGAAAATTATTATCAGGAACAAGCACGATTAACTCCGTATGATATTCTCCATTGTAATCTTTGTATAATAGTAGCTGTCTATCTGGAAAATGTGTTTTAGAATTAGACTTATCGCAAAATACAATCACCTTACTCTGTAATGGAATAATTATTCCGTATACTCCTGATATGTTAATCGTGTAGGCTAAATCCCAAAAAAGGTCAAATTGATTTTTAATAAGGTTATATTTGTTGTTCTCCCATATACAACCTTTGATCTCTCGAGCCTCATTCCTTTCACAATAGCGTCTTGCATCGTCAATAAGTTTTGTTTCCTTCCGTATCGTTATTGTGTATCTTCTCATAGTGATAAGATTTAGTTTATAAAAATGAAATGGTAACAACTGAAGGTTGCGGCTTTCTACGGCAAGAAGGGATAATTTTCTATTTGTAAATTACTATCAGGGTTTCACAAAAAAATTAAAATTTCATAAGAAATTATCGTTTCGATTTTATTTGACTAAAAGTGACGTCGGTAATTCCAAGCCAGCTTGCAAGGTGTTTATCTGAAATCCGCATATACAATTCATGGTGATTTGACATTAGCCATTCATATCGCTGCCTCGCCGTTTTAGTCAAAACCGAGGAAAGTTGCTTATCCCATAAAATGTGGTATTTAATTGTCAGTAACCGCCCAATTCTTTCGAATTCCGGATACTGGTAATAAATCTCATCAAGTTCTTCGTATGTGATATAATATACACTGGAAGGTTCCAGAGCTTGTATGAATTCTTGTCCGGGTAGTTGTTCATAAAAACTGGAAATTGAAAATACTACATCTCCTTCACGCATAAACCACCTGTTTACTTCTTTCCCTGTATCTGAAATGTAAAAGCATCTGAGAAGACCTTTTTCTATAAAAAAAACATGTTTTGAAATTTCCCCATCTGACAAAAGGTTTTCTCCTTTTGAAAGGGCTTTTGTTTTTAAAACTGTTTTTAAATGTTCTTGTAAGGCAGGTGAAAGTGGTTGAATTTTGATTCTTGAGGGGCCGGGTGCCTGCACTGCGCTTAAAAAATCAAGTAATTTCATTTGATAAGATTATTTAATGTTTTTGCTTTCGGCGTGAATGCCGGCTAATAATAATTAAATTACCAAAAAACTATTAATATGAAATGTTATAAATGAAATAGTTGAATGGGAAAAACAACATGTTTTTATGAGTTTTTTTCTCAGGATGTCGTATAAATAACATGAGATTAAAAAATGTTATAATGTATTGTGTTGTTTTGCTAAGAGCAAATTGTTTAAATTAATTTTTTAATCTTTTTCATCCCGTAAACGAAGTGCAAATAAGTTAGAGGGTTTATTGATGAAGTTTTTCTTAAAATATTTTAATTTTTTTCTTCTTAGTGTAGAATATTTTTATTACGGAATATTCCAAAGTTGAGCTTCCACAGATACTCTTACGCGGAGAGTTAAAACCATTAATTACTTAATTTAAAAACACTTTTCTATGACAACAGATTCTGGAAATCCTACATGGTTGGACAAGTTTATTAATTGGCTTTGTAGCCCACTTTAATATTTAATACGGCACCGCAAAGCAGGTAGTGATTGTTTCTTTGCTACCTGCTTTTTCTATTAAATGCAAAACTCTATTCCGTAACTGTTTCCTTTATTAAAAAAACAAAAGAGGTTGTAACCCGTATACCAGCCAGCTCTAAGACGCCATACATTTGATGAAAATCTGTATTAGTAGCAGTTGTCATCGCCTCCGGTTTCGTAAAGCATGGCAAAAATTGTTCAGAGAACATACAAGTCCTTTTGCTATCGCTATCTTATAAGCCTGGTGAATATTAAACTGCTTTTGAGCTATATGTTCAAAAGGTCTGACAACATAGCTTTCCCTATTAAAATAGAACTTTTAAAATGTTCTTCATTGCATGTTTGAAAAAGAACATCTATAAGTTCCTCCTTGGTTAAAGAAAGCTTGTCAAATGTGTGCCATATCATTTGAATCAATTGCAAATAACTTTCACTTGAAATTTCAATGAATCTTATAAAACTTTCTGCGTTACTATCCAAAGAATCATGGCTCTTTACTAAATCTTGAAGAGAATCTTTGCTAAACGTTTTAGAGAAAGGATTTAACAAATTGTTACCGCTAATTAGATATCTCAATTCTGATATAGATAGTGACATAAGAATTAATGAATTAATAAAATTTGCAAGTTGCTAATTTGACAATAGAAATTATTCTCAAAACGAATAATAAAAATTATATAAGGACAAAAACGTAGAGAATAATACAATAATATACCTCTTGCAAAAATTCTTCTTATTTATTAAAGAAAAAGCGAAGCTTACTCCCTTATTAGGTGGACACATGAACTGTTTGTTTTAAAACTATTATTTAGATATTCGAATATGCCACGAAAAGAGTTTTAAATAATTATGCTACTCACATGAAAAAAGAAGAAATTACTTTGTGAATTTGACAAGCGAAAAATTCCAACTATTCAACTTTTTCTACGCATCATCCGCCAGCCATTGACTTCTTTTCTTCAACAGCTCATCTTTAAAACTATCCAGGTAGTTTAGTTGTTTCCACACTGGCATGACCGAGGTATTCGCTGATCTCATCGGTTGAAGCACCTTTGCGCTTAAGCCTAGTAGTAATAGAGTGCCGGGCTACATAGGTTGTTAATTCATAGTTCGCTCCCATCTCTATTTCTAATTCACCCGCTATTTCCTTCATGTGTTTATTAATGAACTTTATAACACGCTGAACACGGTTGCGCTGGGTAACCAGAGAAAGGCCTGGCTCCATTATTCGTATACGGATTTCTCCCACTCTGCAATCGCTTCGTGAATGTTGTAATTTTTTGATTTGTTCATATTTAGTTGTTGTTCAATTCTAGCGACTGTGAAGTGAAGAAAATTAAGATGTTTTATAGTTGCATTATATGCTTCTATAAATTTAACAACTGCGGCACGAACTTTACTAAAGTTTTCGTCAGATTCAATTCCAATTCGATAAATGGTATCAATTACCAGTGATTCTAAATTATTGAAATTGTCTTTTTGAAATTCCTTTTCTTTTCCGAGACGCAATAACTTCATAAGAAGTGGTAAGCTATCTACATTTGTGAGTTGCGTCATACTGTGCAAATAGTGCCGAAAATCAAAGATTGGATTTTTGTGCTCCAATATATAGTCAGTTGCGAATCTTAAACCATCTATATCATTCATTTCCATTAAAAAATTTGCGGCAGTAAAACGGTTGTCTAAAGAATTCTGTTCGTTAATTAAAATTTGATTTAGAAATGTCTTCAAAAATGCAGTTTCTGTTGCGCTATCAACGAGTAAGTGTATTGCTTTCCATCTTAATGTTTCTGAGTAAGCACTTTTCGCGAACGTTGCGAGTCTTTCGCTGTTTTTACTCTTCTTAAACCAAAGCTCTAAAACTTCATTGAATTTATAGTCATTGTCTGGTGCAATTTCCAGATATTGAAGTATCCTTGGATAGCAGTGGGCAAGATTATTTCGGATGGCATACCCCGCATTACTTATCCATGCTAAGGGGTTCTCAATACCTTTTTTAAAATTTTCAGCAACTCGTTTATTTAATTTATTCCGGGATAAAAATTTGTCAAGTTGTTCAATTGTGCCTGGGTCATTAAGTTTGGATTCGGCATTAAAATCATAGTACAATGTCAATTCAAGCAATTTATTCTCTGGCAACAAAATATTAAACCGGTGTATAAAGAACCACAATAATCGCCAATTCCTTCCATCCGAAATGCACCATTCTTGAATGAATTCAATTTGCTTAGTTGTTAAATTGATGTAATGACTATATGAGCCAGTCAAGTAATCATGGATTTCTTGTATTTGATAATTTGGGAATAAATCCTTGTTGTTAACAAAGTCCTGAACCTCTTCATATTTTACAACATTACCTCGCATTGTGAAGTCTCTTAATAATTCGACTGCAGTAGTAAGGAAGGCTTCATCAAGATAACGGTTGTGGGATGTTTGATAATTAAAGATGTCATGATGGGTTAGTATGTCCTTTTC
This sequence comes from Niastella sp. sgz303648, assembly GCF_059587045.1. Taxonomy (NCBI): domain Bacteria; kingdom Pseudomonadati; phylum Bacteroidota; class Chitinophagia; order Chitinophagales; family Chitinophagaceae; genus Niastella; species Niastella sp. sgz303648. The sequence goes on from NZ_JCAPSW010000002.1 coordinate 735,157, forward strand.
TATTTCAACGAAGATTGAGTTAGTTTCCCTAAGCAGTTCTGTAGGCTTAAAAAGCAGGTTAAAACTGGCTTGGGTTCTTTTCCTAATGATTTCATTCCAATCTTTAAATTCAAGCTTTTCAATTATAAAGCCACTTATTCTTGCAGCGCTCTCTATTTGGGTTAAGAAATCTGGGAAATTAGAATGTTGAGACTGATTGATTGAAATTATTTGGTGTATTTTCTGTATATCTTCATTTGTGAAATGATGATTATGATATAGTTCTATAAACCATCTAACCACATCTGAATCTAATATAATTTCGATTAATTCACTTTTATGGTAGGATGTAATATCATCATCTTTCCATATGGATATGAATAAATCTTTGTTTGTATTTGTTTGTTTAAAAAATGAGTGTATTTGCTCTACAATACCTTTTTCATGGAATATTTCTGACGAAATGAACAAATCTTTAATAGAAAAATAGATGGTTCGATCAATTGGGAATAAGAAAACCGCTTGCTCGATAAATGAAGCTACAATTTCTCTGTAATCAGAAAGATAAAAATTTCTTGTTCTTTCCTCTGAAAAATAATTGATAATTTTCTTTAAGGAATCAGGACTGGAAATTTTCTGTAACGCAATTTTTAGATGATGCGATTCGTCTAATAAATTAATGGAGTCTCTATCGTCTATTGGGTTATTTATTCTGCTTAAATCAAGTCCTTCAATTAGAACGTCAACAAAGTCATTTATATATTCTGAGGTATGTAAAATTTTGTAAAGGCCAGCTCTGATGTATTGGTTCTTTCGGTTTCTAAACTTTGAAACAATAGTAACCACTGTAGTCTCATCCGCGAACCCAAGTTTTGCAATAGAACTAAGAAGATAATAAATATCATGTTGAGTCAATTGCGGGTCATACAACAAAGGGAACAATGTATTTCTAATTGAATCCTTGTATTGTTCAAAATCAGCAATTCTAAAATTATTTAACACACGGAGAGCATTAAACTTAATGATTCGGGAACTGTTCGGATCTTGTAGTTGATTCAGCAAGAATTCAATTATTTCAGAATAGTACCCAAATCGAGTTAAATCATTATCAGTAAACTTATTGGAAGATAGCCATATTTGTTTGTCACTATAAAAGTTAAAGATTCTTTTAAATACTTCTATTCTTTTTTGTTTAGATATTCTATCCGGATCGAATTTAATCAGAACTTCGATGTCATTTTGAATGATCCAATCTAAGAGTTGCTGAACAACATCCTCTTTCCCAATACTTATAAGAAAAGACAAAGTATTCATCCAGGTTGGCTTGATTTTTTGTTCTCCACCGGTAGATAATGAAATTATATCGATTAATTTACTGTGAGGTTTATGTGCCAAAACGCGAGAAGCTAAGTATTCCTGAATGTTATTGTGTTCAAACATCCATAGATTGTTTACCGAACGTTTTTTAAATGTAGGCAGGTATTTAATTTTTTCATACTCTGATGAAATTGGAAATAGTTCTTGTAATTCATCTTCGGACAAGAAATTTTTGCCCATAACCTCCATTATAAAAGCGATTTTTTCGAGAATAGCAAGGGCCTCTCTTTTTGTAAATGGTAGGCCAGAATTTTTAAAATGCTCCCTATCAATGGTAAAATAATTTGAAACGGATTGTTCTAATATTATAGACCTATTTGATGGAAAATCTCGATTGTCAATATAGTGTGTCGCTAGTAAATGAAGAAAATAGGGTTTATTTACTAAATCTAGATAGGATGCTTCATAAATATCTTCTATGAATTTACTACCATCAATGCCTAATTTTTTTGTTGAGTATTCTTGAATAGCATTAAGCGAAAAATCATCTAAGGTATAGACACTGAACCCTTCTAGGGTTCCTGAAAAGTTTTTTGTCGGAAGGTCATAAAAGTTGGTACGGCAGGAGATCACTAATTTCATTTTTGGATATCTAATACTATAATCAACTATCTTTTTAACAGCTGTTAAGAAGTGTTGACTTTGTATTTCATCCAATCCATCAAGTAGTATTACCAGGTTTTCTGGTGGGATCATATTCCATCCATCCGGAAGGTAAGATTCAATGTCTTGACCAGTATATAGATTTAATCGTTTGTAGATAGGAACTGTTGGTACATTTGGTAGGGAAAGTTCCTCAGCGAGTTTAAGTAATTCAACCGATTTCCCCGATCCTGCACTACCTAATAGGACGATGCGTTTATGAGTCGAAATAGCCTCGGATAATTTAATCTTTCCCCTTTCCTGCTGAAAAAAGTACGCAATTTCCTCTTGCTGGTGTTCGTAAAAGGTTACAGTGCGCGTAATATAATTTGCCTTGTCGGGTAATTCAGGCATAGGAAATGAAGGCTTCTCAATAGTATTTTCTATCGCATGGTCAGGCAATGGCTCTACTGGTCTGGGGATTCCTCCTCTTGTGTAATGTAATCTGAATATCATTTGGCCCCCCTTATTGCCTTCTCGTCTGATCTGTTCGGCTTGGGGTGTTTGTTGGGATATTGAGTTGGTTGCACGACTGACTGCTTCAAAAACTTCCCCTGCAGATATTATCTCCGATTGATTTGTATCAAAAAATTCGCACAAACAACGGCCAAACGGGCTTCCTTTCCCTGCTCGTCCGTCTCCTGCGGTTTCTTCACCGCAAGAAGCAAACACCCATCTGGAATCCAGCTTTTCCAATTCTTCGAGTGTAAGTTTTTCCTGGCGGCCCCGAGTCCTTGTTATAAAAGTGCCCGAGTAACAGGAATCAGAAATAAGAAGGATGTGCCTCGCTCCAATCGCCTCTATGGCGTCATATATTGAGGAATTCATTATACGACCGCTCATGGTTTCGCCGTTATAAGGGACCCAAAAACCCTGCTTTGACACAGGATGTTGATCACCATGTCCGACAAAATGGATAATCAAGTTATCATGTTCGGTAATGTTGTATGTTAGCCAATCTAATGTATCAATGATATTTTCCCTGGTTGCCTGCTCATCATAAAGCTGACGAATTGATTTAAATCCATAACGAAACTCCAAAACACCTCTTAATCTTTCAGCATCATGAACGGCATTATTCAATGAGCCGTAAGTAGGGCCTGTGTACTTATCAATAGCAATCGATAGCAGGTAGTTTTCTCCTTTCATTAAAGCGGAGTTTTAAGCTGCTAAAGATACGATGACCTTTTGTTTTTATGACAATTCAACATATATTCGGCTACTATGGCCGAAAACATCACCATGGCTGGTTTTGGCGTTTTTTATTTTCTGTATCAATTCACATTATTGCCTGATTTTACAGTTTCAGTTACCGATTTTGTTACACTTTTGGTTACACTTTCTGAAGCAAAGATTGGTTTCCGTTTTATGGAAGTGCCGTTAATATGTTGCGCCGTTAAACTATGTATTCTGATTCAACGCCCGATACTAATAATGGGCGTGTGGCTTCAAATGATTAGGTTTATCATTTCCGGTAATCTTGTTGTTTCGCGGCCAAAAACCTGAGAATTATTCAAACGTAATTGCGAATACTGCCCTTTAAATCCAGCCATAACCGGATATTATAATCTGCCAGAAATTACTTTAATATTTTCACCAGCCCCATTTCCAGCTCAGGCTCCGCACCATCCTTTTGCAATTAAGGAAAATAACCAGAGGTTGCCATCACCTGGCTGGCATGCCTATTAGGATAATATATTATATTGATTATCAACCAAAATAGTGATTCTAATCAAGCAATCATATTGGCTAAAAGTTTCAAATCCGGTAGGAAAAAGTTCGAAATCTGTATCTTAAGGTACACATGATAGGAAAACGCCTTCAAATCGTTGAATTTGAAGGCGTTTTTAATTTGTAAATGTCACGCCGGGTTGGTACTGCACCGGATGCTTCAGATCAGGTGTTTTGTAAAAAAAAAGAAATAATTTGATTACGTTTTCAATTCAGCATTTGTCTTAAAAGATATATCAGCATGGAAAAAGGCCCAGGTTATTCCGATGTGGAAGTATTACAAAAACTGCAGGCAGGAAGCGATCTTGATAATGTGATCAGGAATTTATACCGTTCTCATTACAGGATGGTGAATTATTATATCAAACAAAACAATGGCAGCGACGCTGATGCACAGGATATTTTTCAGGAAGTGGTGATCAGTTTTGTAAAAACCGTTCAGGCCGGTATGTTCAGGGCCGAATCAAGCATCAGCACTTTCATAAGCGTTCTGGCCAGGAATGCCTGGATCAATGAAGTAAAAAAAAGAGAACGGATAAAACGCCGGGATGAAAAATTTCACAACGAAAAACCGGATGTTGAAACAGACGCCAGTGGCTATATGATCACCCGGGAAATTACTGCGCAAATTGAAAACCTGTTACAGGCCCTGGGTAATAATTGTAAAAAAATTTTACTGGCTTTTTATTTCGACAACCTTTCGATGAAAGAAATACTAAAAATGATGCATTTCGAAAACGAACAGGTGCTCAGGAATAAAAAGTATAAGTGTATGAAACAACTGGAGCAAATTATTGCGGGCAATCAAGCGATCAGGGAAACTCTTCAATCTTTTTTAACGCATGAACGATAACTCTACAAATACTGCACTTTTAATTCAATACCTCGATGGCGAATTAAGCGGCAATGAATTGGAAGAATTTAAATCACAACTTGCCGTTAATACAGCGATGCAACAGGAACTGGAGGCCCTTCGGATGAGCCGCCTGGTTGTTCAATTACATGGGCTGAAACAAAAAGTCACTACGCTGCATTCCGAAATGATGCAGGAACTGCATGGGCAACCGGCTATGAAAACCGGCGTGGTCCGGCGGATGGCGAAGCCCTGGGTACGTATAGCTGCTATATTGATAGTGGCGCTTGGTATAGGTCTTTTATATCAATATACACAATTGTCTTCCAGCGCCCTGTTCAGGGATCAATACCAAACTTTTGTATTGCACGAGAGCAGGGGAAGTTCAAGTGCATCAACTATTGACTCGCTGTACAATGCCGGGTCTTATAATAAGGTACTGCAATTGTTTAATCAGTTGCACCGGCCAACAGCAACGGATTGTTTTCTTGCCGGGAATGCAGCGATGCGTTTGAATAAAGCTGACACTGCTATAACCTGTTTTCTGCTGGCCCAGCAACAAAACCAGCAAAACCATTCGCATTATTTTGAAGATGATTTACAGTATTACCTCGCAATGGCATATCTGCAAAGCGATCAACCTCATAAAGCGCTGCCTTTGTTTGAAAAAATTAAAGCCGATAAATCGCATCCTTATAATAAACAGGTGAGTGGCTGGTTTCTGCAAAAGTTACATTGGCTTATCCGTAAAAAATAATCTGCTACTTTTTGGGTGAAGGTGGTTACAAATTGAAATGTGAGTTTGTCCAATAATTAAAGCGACAATAATTATTCACCCAAAAAATTTGTAGTATGAAAAGTATCAGATATGGCGCCCTCGCATTTTTATTCATTTCCGCAATAATATTGTGCTCGCTTTGCGCTTGCCAGAAAAGCGTTGGTGGTTCGGGCACGACCAGTACAGTGAACGTTCATCTCACCGATGATCCTTCTTTTGTTTTTGACAATGTATTCATTGATATCCGGCAACTGGAAATAAAAGTCGAAGACAGCACTGAGTTGGAAGATGAGAGCGAGCATGAAACAGAACATGGTCGCGATGATGCCGGTGGCGACACCAAAGGCGGGTGGATGCCACTCTCGATCCATGCAGGTGTTTATGATGTGCTCAGGTTCAGAAATGGCCTCGACACCCTGTTGGCAAGCAGTGATTTTCCCAATACCAAAACGCTGAAAAAGATACGGCTTACGCTGGGAGCTAATAACAGTGTAACGCTCAATGGAATCAGATTCCCGCTTACTGTAAAAGATAAAGACAATATTGTTGTTATAAATCTGGAAGAGCTGGTTAGGGGTAGCCAATTAAACTGGTGGCTTGATTTTGATGCCAATAGTTCTATTCGGCGTCATGGAAACGACTTTGAACTTAAACCGCATGTGAAAGCCTTCCGTAAAGAAAATGCGGGCAGCATTGAAGGCCGCGTACTGCCTGCCGATGCCCTTCCTCTGGTGTTGGCCATTAATGGCGCCGACACTGCCAGTGCAAAACCTTCCGGGGAAGGTGAATTTAAGATAGTTGGACTGAAAGCTGGCGCCTATGCTGTATTGGTTCATGCTACTGCCGGCAATTATAAAGATACCGTTATACAACAGGTAATAGTAGCCGGTAAAGATGATACACATCTGCCTGCGATTACACTACACAAATGATCCTATTTGAAAAGCCGCATTTTCCAGGCCGTATGCTGTTTAAGCATACGGCTTTTTAGTATAAAAAGAATAAAAAACAGCAGTAACAACCCTGCCCCCGTATAGTACAGGTATTGGTAAGAGGAAGTAGCCACCGGGTGAAAATCACCTATAAGCACCAATTGCGACCAATATGCAGGGTTCGAATAGTGCGCACCAACGGTTTCATTATTCAGGAAATCGATCCTCGCCTGTTGCAGGGCTTTATCGACGGCCATTCCTTTCATAAGATAATGATGGAGCCGGGAAGTGATGTTGGCTGTAGTTTCATCATCTGCCTTCCACATAGAAGCAACGACGCTTTTGCATCCTGCATAGGAAAACGCCCTTGATAAGCTCATAATGCCTTCACTGCTCACCAATTGTCCCCTCCCTGTTTCACAGGCGCTGAGAATAACAAGTTTTACACCTGATAAATCGAGGTTATAAATTTCCCGTTCATACAAATAGTAACTGGTGTCAAACTGGTTTAATGGATAAAAAGCGATGAAGGAGTTCATTGGCTCCTCGTCTTTTGCCAATGCATGGGTGGCAAGGTGCACAACAGGGTAACCTGTTAACGATGTTATGAAATGTTGTTTGGTTGCGTCCGAATCAAGCAACTGTTTGCCGGGCAGTTCAAAGATCTCTTTACGGGATGCTTTCAGGGTAGGCAATATGTTTCGGGGTACAGAGCCGGTGAAAGGCGCAACGGATAGCACGCGGTAAGTTTGGGTGGCTGATTGATTACCGGAAAAAAAATTGGCTGAATATAGATAGCTGGTAGCAAATTTTTTTACCAGATATGCATCGTTCTTAGGATCGATAAGCATATCGAATGAAATATAACCAATTTCATTATAGGGAACAATCACAATCCTGCTCACATGCTGAAGCCGGTTCAATACCGGTGACACCAATTGACGGAAAAGATAAACTGACAGGTTTTGTACGGCGGCCCGGTTGCTGCCGTTACCTGCGTCTAATTCCCCTCGCAGTTGCATAATGCTCGCAATCAACTCTTTTGTTTTTGCTGTATGCACATAACCAAACTGCCCATTGCATATATAAAAACATATCAGCCGGGTATCGGTATAGAAATAGGAGAGGAGCGCTCCATCCTGTTGCTTCAGTTGCCGGGTAATAGCATTGATATCGATTATCTTATTGGAAAACTTTAATTGATGGTAACGGTAATTTGTATCAAGCTTTTGCTGTACTTGTACCAACTGTAATTCATAATCGCGTATTTTTTCTTCCAGAACATTTGTTTGAAGCGGATCCTGTACATGACTTAATTGAATGTGCAGGTTGGCAACAGTAGTTTTTAAGTTTTTTTCCTGCTGTAGAAGTTCCTGCGGAACACCTTTTAAATTGGTCAACTCCAGTTCATGCAGGTCGGTTTGTAAAACGGATGCCTTGTACTGTTCAATGTTGGAAAATATCCGTTCTAGGTAATCTTTATTCTTTGAAAGTTCGTATAATTGAAGCCCCAGATCTGTTATTTCTTTATAAGCAACATCGGTTTGTTTTTTCAGAAAAAGCCTGGCTTCGTCGGTAGTATACACCCGTTCAACGTGCTCTACCAGATTGATGGCAGCCTGGTAAGTATTGTAGCCCTGCAACAGCGACCAGTTATTGACATGGCCGGCAGGTATCGCTGCCAGCACCCTTGCTTTGGCAACAAGCGTTTCAAATAAAAAAATGTATTGGTGCAACCCTTCAAAAGTGAGCGGGTTGTGGGTTATACTGGTATCATTAAAATCAGGATCCGCCTGGATTATGGCGCGCTGGTAATAAACCAAAGCAGTTGTTGGTTTTTGTTTTTCAACATACCAGTCGCCAAGGCATTTTAAAGTAATAGCGTAATCATAATTTTTTCTGCGATTTGCCTGGCCCTGATATAAGCGTTGGGCCGCCTCCAAAAAATAAAAGGCTGAATCATATTTTTTTAACCCCAGGTATACTCGGGCCATATCGTTGTTACTTACCTGATTATTATACGTTACCTGTTTAAGGTAATACAATGCAGACTTGTAATCACCGGCGTTGAGGTAGGTAGCTCCTATATTATGCAATATTTCTGAGGTGTTGATATGATAAGGGAGCAGACTTTGGTACAGGGTCAATGCTTTGGGGTAGTCCTTCAATTTGCGGTAAGCCGAAGCAATATTGTTGGTATAATTCAAAACAAAATAAACTGTGTTGCCGGAATTATTGCGGGTGAGCTCCAGCGCTTTGCTGAAATAGCGGATGCTTTGGCGGTAATCACCCATATCGTAAAATAAAACACCGGTTTTGTTATATAAACGTTCTATATCGGTAATAGCGGGGTTGAGTTCGGCTATGTTTTCAGCCAGCCGGTAATAATATGACGCCGAATCGTAATTAAAAAGCTGATAAGAGGCGTTTCCGGCATACAGGTATGGCTTAAACAAAAGTGTATCTGATAAAATTGCCGAACTTTTTTTTACCTGTATTGCGTTAACAAAGTTTGCGAGTGATTCTTCAAACTGGTTATTCAGCATGAAAAGAATGCCTGTTTTTGTGTAACAATCGAACAACAGGCTGTCGCTATCGGTATTTTTTTTAAACAGTGAAATGGCTGTCAGATAACTATGCAATGCACGTGCATCGGTTTGTGATGAGGCCGGATTACGATTATAAAACCCTTCTGCTTGTTTCCATGCGTGTAAAAAAGGGCTAATGGTATGCCGGCCGGTTTGGGCAGAGACTGAAACGCTTTCAATAAAAAACAAAGTGATCCAAAATACGGCTTTTAACATGCAGAAGGTTTGGGCAACAATCAGTTAATTGCATATGAAAATACGAAAAACCGTTGTTAGCCCCATCTTAATGGCTCACAATAAAAATACATGGCGGACGGGGACGCGCAGGCTTTGCAGGCGGAGCCGGAGCAGTTCTACCCGCCAGCATAACAGTTCCCACCCGGGAAGAAATAATATCAAAAACTTCCTGGGTAACGTCGTTCATTGTATTGAAATAATACAACTTGACCCGTATGGTTTGAATGGCCTTGTTGCTGGCGTCGTTTATAGCGTAATTCAAATCAAATTCATGCCGGTCGTTATTTTGAGGTACCGTGCCAAATACACCATTACGCACGGTTTGCGCAAGGTTAATGTTTCCATTATTTACAATTACATTACAGCCCTGGCTGTTACAGCCCGTGCCAATATCGAATAATGTTCCGTTGTTGATCCCTGGAATGGCATTGGTTGTATTGGCATTATATACAGGATGCAGAATGGAGTCGGCTGTATTGAGCTTATAAAATCCATCGAGATAATTTATTCCCGAAATAACGATAAAAGTTGAAAATGTATCCGTGGTGCCCACCGGAACAAAGGAAATCTTGTATTTTAAGCCCGCATCGCTTTTTGACACATTTATGGCGCCTGTATTAGCATCAATGACAATACCTTCGGGGAAGCCGCTATATGTTCCAGTGCGGATTTTTAATGGATACACGATGTAATCGGCCTGCTGGTTGGGAACGTATAATACCGAATCGCCATAGTCGGGCCCACCTGCTATGTCAACCGGAGCGCTGGTGTGCTTTTTACAGGACAAAAAACCGGCCGTTCCCAGCAACATTATTATACTGCCTTTAGCAAAAGTCATAGATTATACAGGAATTGATAAATAGATTTGACAACGCCACACCTGGTTTTGTAACCATACACAATCAAAATACGTAAGTTTTAATGAAGGCGTTGTGTCAATAAATTTTTAAGGTTTGTGGTCGGAATCAGTAACCGGGCATTTTCCTCGAACTGTTTCCTTTGGTTTTGTAAATAAAGTACATTGAATTTCAATCAGTTCTATAAAATCGAGCATCAAAGGGTTCGAGTTTTCAACCCTCGGGGACACAGGTTAAAAAAACGCCTTCAAATCGTTGAATTTGAAGGCGTTTTTGGTTCGAGGGGTCTCTTTGGGGTTATTTGATTAATTGCCCGGTATCAGCATTTAATCGAAACGTAACGTCGTCCCAATTGGTGACATAAATAATATTGTCAATAATTCTAAATGTATTCTTACCTGTTGGAGTAGTAAAAATATCCGTTCCGGAAAAGCTCCATGTAACATTTCCATTTTTGTCGAGACAGCTGTGAACAATATAATTATGCTGATATTTGAAAATTTCAAAACAGGTTGCCATATCCGCCATTGTACGCCAAACTAAATTAAGTTCTGGAAGTGTTAAACAAAAGATGCTGTCAGCGCAACAAATTAAGAACGTATCATTGTCAATTAAAAAAGATGTTTCATTAATGCCTGCTGCACCGCCACTACTGATGACTAATGCAGAATTTAGTAATTCTTCGTTTCTGTATATATTAATTCCGTGTTTAGTTAAATAAAGATAATCGCTATGATCTCTGTTGATATAAACCTGATTATAGTTTCTTGAATTATCCACAGAGCTTGGATTATAATCAGTATCGTTAAAAAGAGAAACCTGAAAGTCTTTGTATACTATATTAAATGTCATTAAAAAATAGTTACAACGAAATATCTAGTTTACAGTCAGTGCAAGTAAAGATAATTTATCACACCCCCATCATTTCACTCGAACATTTTCCCCTCCATTTGCATCCAATTGCATCAAAATTCACCCATCGATGAACTTTTGTAACTTTGCCGGGTATCTGCAAACGGCATAGGAATTTTAAATCAAAGCTATCGGCTCAAACATATTTAAAAAGGATATGACTTCAATTTGTAAAAAATGTTCATGGCATGTAGAAAAGCTTGACTTGCCCGAAGAAATGCTGCTGGAATTATGGGGGCTTATGGTACAGGAATCAAAACTCTATGCGGTTAAGAAACTCAAAGATGAATTCGGAATTGACCACGGTAAAGCGAAGGGTGTGGTTAGTCACTTCAATCCAGAGTTTGGAAAGTGCCACCAATGTAATTATTCAGAGTTAGACAAAGAATATATTGAATGCCCCAAATGCAAAGCTTTCAATTATAACCTAAAAATAGAACCGCCTTTTAATAAGGACTTTTGTGCTGTTTTAGAATACAAACTTGATTTTAACCAGCTTGAAGATGAAAATGTAAAAGGATTTTGGTGTGACGGAATCGACCATTTGCCTATGGACATAAAATCTCTATCGGCTGACAATCTGAAACTGGAAAAATTTATCAAAACAAAAGCCTGGATTGGAAAAGATGGACAAGATGAATACGAAATGACAATTTATTTTGGACCAAGTGCATTGGACAATTATATTAACCGGAAAAACTTGAATAAATGTATTCCCGAAGATTCTTCAGATGAATGGATTAAAATTGATCCCGAACGCAAACAAGTTGAGATTCAATTAACCTAAGTAAATTGAAAGCAATAGCTAAATGCTGCCGTTAGGCGCAATTTAAGCTACGAGTTACTTTTATTAGGAAAAGATGATAGAACGATTATTATATAATATAGAAAAACCTCAGCGGGAAATGTTTCATCTTGCTGAGATAACAACCCTGGAAGTGACTGCTTTATTGGATGACACTACCAAAATTAAATCCGCTAAGATTGTCGCCTACCATAAGAACGACTATTTAGGAGAAGACGTGTTGGAAACTTTTAAGACAATTGAAGAATTTAATAGGTTCTTTGTTAATAATCGAAGGTACTACATACATGACTGTGAACTTTCTTTAGAAGACGACATGAAAATACATAGCCATGACGATGAGGAGGTCAGTATTTGCATGCCAATGGATTACAAAAATAGAACATTAATTAAAGGTATCTTACATATGAAAGGATTAAGTGAGACACTTATGGAGGAAATAATGAAAATGCCCGGGTACTATTTTTCAATCAATGGCGACGGTAAGATAGAATCAACTCATAAGACTTTTGACGATTACCTAAACAGGGACAAATGAACTGCTTCTACATACTTTCTCTGCAAGCTGTTAGAACAGTTACTTGGATGCAGAATTATGGAAGTAAGTGGGGGTATTGAATTGAATTGTACAAAAAATGCTGGCTCAACCCCATTTTTTTAACCTCAACCCCAATATTTTCCTCGAACCCTTCTTGGTGAAAATTTGCACCTAACTGCCTGAAAATTCACCCAAATTCATCAAATCCGCCAGCAAAAAGTTCGAGTTTTCCACCCTCGGGGACACAGGATAGGAAAACGCCTTCAAATCGTTGTATTTGAAGGCGTTTTAGGTTCGAGGAATTAATGGGCGGGTTTGTTTTTTTATTATACACTTTGTTATCAGCCGGTATTAGCAGGTTAATATATTAAGTTGTTCATTGTTAAATGGCCGATTTTAAAACGTTGCTTCCTTATTGTATTTGCTGCGGTATTCCATCGGTGACATGCCGGTGATTTTTTTAAACAGTTCGCGGAATGCTCTTACATCTGAATATCCCACGCCATACATTACTTCATTAATCGTTTTCCGGGTGGTTTCAAACGATTTCTTTGCTGCCTCCACTTTTACCCGTTGCATATATTCGAGTGGCGTATTACCTGTTGCTTTTTTAAATCTCCGGTCAAAATTGCGTCTGTCAATAGAAAGCTGAGATGACAGTACTTCAATGTCTATTTTAACACCCACATTTTGCTCCATGAATAATTGTGCCTTCTTTATTTCATTGTCTTCATGGTTCTTTTGTCCTGAAAAAATTATAAAACCCGATTGATTGTTGCGATCAGGATCAATTTCGAATACTTTGGCACAATAGAGAGCCGTATCGCGATCATAATATTTTTCAACAATATGCAATACCAGGTTCATGGACGAAAGTGCTCCTCCGCTGGTATAAACACCATGCGCACTTGTAATAACCTTTTCTATGGTGAGCTCAATTTCAGGAAACATACTCCTGAAAATATTTGCAGCACTCCAATGAGTAGAGCATTGTTTTCCTTTTAACAGTCCTGCTGCTGCAAGAATAAAAGAACCCGTACAAAGCCCCGCTATCTCTGCCCCATTCCTGTATTGTGTGGCTATCCACTCTATGAGCTGCTTATTTTGTTTTAATGCCTGTTCTATATCGTCGCCCAAAGATGGAATAATAATAAGATCGGCATGGCTCACCTCCTTCATACTTTTATGAGGTTTCACATAAAATACCTTGTTATCTACCATGCTTTGTTTGTCATTGCCGATAATTGAAATGTTGAATACCGGTTGCTTTCCTTTTACAATAAAATATTCGTTGGCCTTTTCAATTACCTCTGCAGTAAGGATCATACTACTTAAAGTGGTTCCCCCCTGAGGCCATGTAAGCGCAAGATGCTTCATGTTTTTACTATAAAGATGATCAAAAATGTCTAAATCACCACCCTATAATGTCAAAATAGCGGCACTTAACAGGTGTATTTAGGTCATAGATTTGCCCTGTAATCTTTTATTATTCATTCCTAAAATCAATTGCATGCAGTTAAAAAACAAAACAGCTGTGATTTATGGGGCAGGGGGTGCTATCGGGTCTTCCGTTGCCAGGGCCTTTGCCCGTGAAGGCGCAAGGGTATTTCTAACAGGTAATAAAAAGGAGCTGGTGACGAAACTGGCCACCGATATTACCGCTATCGGCGGCTTTGCCGTAGCGCATGAGGTAGATGTATTGGATGAACAGGCGGTGAACCATCATCTGGAGCAGGTAATAAAACAGGAAGGCAAGATTGATATTTCATTTAATACTGCAGGAATACCGCAGATTGGTGTGCAGGGAATTCCATTAACCATGCTTTCGCCGGAAGCATTTATGCAACCGGTTTTACATTATTCAAGGTCGCATTTTATTACTGCTACGGCTGCGGCAAAAGTTATGGCTACTCAAAACAGGGGAGTAATTGTAACGATTACGGCCACTCCGGTAAAATTTCCCGCCCGGCTGGTTGGCGGAATGGCCGCTGCCTGGGCCACTATAGAAGCATTAACACGCACATTAGCGGCAGAAATGGGTAGCTATGGTGTGCGGGTATCCTGTTTGCGGGCTGATGGTTTACCAGAAACAGATACTATTACCGAGGTATTCGGATTGCACGCAAAAGCCATTGGAATGCCATCGCACAAAGAATTTCAGCACTTAATGGAAAGTTTCACTTTATTGAAAAGGCTTCCCAAGCTGGAGGAAGTAGCCAACACAGCCGTGTTCATGGCTTCGGATAATGCATCTGCTATTACAGGTACTGTTATTAATGTCACATGCGGCTCTGTTATAGATTAAATCATTTTACATAGGAAGTGATTTCTATTCATTCTTAAAAATCAGGAACAATGAAAGCAGTAAAAGTTGCGTATACTGTAAAAGCGGGGTACGCTGATAAAAACGTTGAAAATATTAACAGGGTAATGGGTGATTTAAAACGGCTGGACCATCCCGGTCTAAAATACAGCGCTTTTCAACTGGAAGACAAAAGGTCATTTGTACATTTTGTTCTTGTAAATAACGAGGATGCAGAAAAAATGCTTACAGATCTTGATTCATTCAAAAAGTTTCGGGCTGAATTGAAGGCAAGCCTCCCTGAAGTGTCTCCGACTGTTGAAACTTTGACGTTAGTGGGCAGCTCTTTCACCTTTTTTACATGAGCTCAAATCGCCCCGTTACCGGGATCATATTGAAAAATTGGGGAAGCAGGTAATTAGTTCATAATGCGAAGCATTTGCCATATGAGCGAAAACGCATTGCTCATTGGAAAAGGCTCTACGCTATTGGTGTGAATCTTTTTTCTGCAGACGCACGGTCATTGTCATGGGGGATTTTATAATTTTCAGGAAGCTAAGGTTCATTAACCATGGGAAAAAGCTTTTTCCCGTGAGCGAAGGATCTTCGCAAATGTACGAAGGGTCATTTGTCATGAGAAAAAGTTCATTGCATGCAAGCAAAAACATTTTTTCTGTAGGTGCAGACATAATTACCTCAAGCAATTACCCGATTACCATAAGCAAAAAGCCAAATTCCATAAGCAAAGACACAGTTACTACAAGCAAAGACAAATTTCCCATGGGAAAAGCATTTTTTCCTGTAAGCAATGAATCATTTCTCATGGGAAATCAGGCCGCACAACAATCCTTGTAGAAAAGGGTCGGTGCAATAACAAAATATTTTGTACTTGTTATAAAAATGCCGGCATTAATTATTTTTCTGCAGAAAGTTCTATGCGGGTTAATTATTGAGGAGCAGCAACGGGCAATGTAAAATCATGTTGAATTTTATATAATTGCTTCCAGATAAGCGCTGTTTTATTACACGGTGATGCAATAAAAAGGAGATAAGTTTTTTGTGCATTCGTGTCACTCAGTACTTTTACTTCTGCATTTAGTTTTACAGGCGCACCGTCTGTAAAGACACCAAATACATTTAGTACACTATTATAAATTAGGCCGTTGCCTGCAGCACTATTTTGCTTTTCTACTGAAACACTTATCTGAGACGTGTCAATGGAAAGATTGCGTTGTTTTGCGGTACTGCTGCACAGCCCTTTAAAATAAGCGAGCAGATAGTTTTTTACTTCAGCTTGCGTGATACGGGTGGTGTTATTAAGCTGTGCGACAAATGCATAACTAAAGTACCCTGATGAATCTTTCATAAACATTCCGGGAGAGAAGCGCAATTCTTCGACACCTTTATAGGGAAAGCCGGATGAAAAGACAGGAGGCAAAGCAAATCTTTCAAACTCCCATGCAGAAGGCTCTTTCAGCAACTCAGGTTTCGCCTGCTGCGCATTTGCAACCAGCGAAAAAAAGAACACATAGACCAATACTGTAATTGCGTTTTTCATTTTCAAAATTATTAATCCTTAAATTATTATTCTCATGGCAAACCATCCTGGGATCTCTGCTAAGTGGTTGTTCGTATATATCGTTTTGCTAATCTGACCGGCTAGGTACTGCACGAAATTATTTATCCGGCACCTATCGGACAAACCAGCATTTTGTCCCGAACCAAAATTTTCCGTTTCCTATTTAGGGGCAGCTTTGGTGGTACCGGTCTCCTGGAACGCCGCCTTTATCATCAATTTTCTTTGTCAATATGCTGCTTAGTTGTTGCACCTGTCTCCTGGTAGAAAGTTTGCGGGAGAGTATTATCTGCATGATTCTGCGTGAACTGATAAGTTGTTTTTATAAAAGGTATATCCAGGTCGTAGTCCTCTTCATCCTCTACATCAATATCCTGATAAAGCCGGAATGTCAGCAGCAGATGTGTTACAAAATATTAAAATTGAATAACTGTAGTGCTAAAGGACAACTCTACGCGAAATCGACGGGAAATTATTATTTTGCATAATAAGGCCTATTGGTTCTCTGCAGCAATATTTTTTATTCATTTCAATGCCATTAACCGGAATTCTAAAAATAATAAAAATTCATAATGAGATACCCCGCTTTTGCCTTCGCCCTGATCCTTTTTGTTTTTGGACTCTCCTGTAGCAATGGACAAACCCCTTTTCCGAATACCATAAATGTTACAAAAACAGCCGGTATGAAAAGGATAAAGGGAACAAAGCTTTTTGTGTCTGCTCCAGACAGTTACAAGCAAATAGAGAGTGTAACTCGTTTGAAAAGAGATGATAGTACCTATTTGACGGAAATTGATTTTCCCTATTCTAATTTCAATGGGTATAAGAGCAAATTGACAAAAGAAGCACTCGAACGTAATATCGAAACAGTTGATATTGACAAACCTGTTAAATACAACGGCTACGATGCTATTTATTTTTCGGGCTCTTCTAAAAAAGCAGGTGAAACCAGATTGGGATTAGTTTTCGGCGACAGTACTTTTGTGATAATGATTGTTGGTGCTTGTCGAACATCCGATAAGGCGGCCATCAATGAATTGAATAAGATGCTTAGTACTTCTTACTACGACAAATCATTAGAATTTAATCCACTTGAAATGGCCAGCATTAAATTCGACGAAAGTATTACAGGGTTTAAATATGCAACAACAACGAATAATATGTTTATCTATTCACCAACCGGCAAAAGTGAGGATATGTTATCAAACTTCACATTGTCTACCATTGCAGAGCCTTCCTTTTCAAAAGCAAAGGAATTTTTAGACCATATCATTTCGGGATATAGCGCGCAGGGGGTACAGGTGAGCAATGTTAAAAAGCAAGACATTGTAATAGGCGGCAATAATGCCTATGAAGTAACCATGGAAGCTACAGATGCCAGCAATATAAAAAGTATTTTATACGAGGTTGTTATTCATAAAGGAACAAAGGCTGTGCTGTTTTTGGGAGAAGATGGTGAACAGGGAAAATGGCTTGACAAATTCAAAGCAACTGTGCAAAGCATAAAAATGTAAGGGTGATGACATACATTAACAATTTTCTTGTCTTCCAATCGGTGGATTTAAAGGCTTTAAGTATGCTTTATTGGCAGGAGCAGGGCTGGATTAGTATATTTACCCTTGTGAAAAAAAGCAATACTTCGATAGATATAGTTGCAAATTACCCTGAAGCTAACACCTGATTTTAAAAATGAGATTCCCCTATTTTGCGTCTGAATAAGAAGTCGCCGGTAATAAGTACTTTTTCTCCTGTAATGATAATTTATTCTTTTCTTCGTTGGCTTTCCACATAAATGCTTTACGCAGCAGTTTCCCTTTTTTATTAATCACAATTGTTTTCTGCCCATTGATTCGTCAGGCCGCCGAACTTTTTTTCCAATACGTTCTTGATGGCATCATTTTCATCCGCTTGACCTCAT
The DNA here is from genome assembly GCF_059587045.1 of Niastella sp. sgz303648. NCBI lineage: Bacteria > Pseudomonadati > Bacteroidota > Chitinophagia > Chitinophagales > Chitinophagaceae > Niastella > Niastella sp. sgz303648. Next base: position 753,182 of record NZ_JCAPSW010000002.1, read on the forward strand.
TGGCTTCCATACCGCCATCCTTTACCTTCCAGTTGTAAAAGGTGGCTTTGCTGATGCCGTGTTCCCGGGCAAGATCATTGACGGATAGGCCGGCTTGAATGTTTGGTTTTTTTGTGCCAATCGAAAACGCAACAGTAATTTTGATGTTAAAATAAGGGATGTAAACGGTGTTGTTGTTTACACCGCTTCGCACATTCAAACCGGACAACAGATAAGTATTACCAACCTGCCGTCGGGTTTATATATCATTACAATAAATACAGGAAAACAAACAATAACGAAGAAACTGATAAAAAGCTAACTAAATACCCTGGGGTAAAAAGACCGAAGGCCGTCTGCTATGTTTGTAAAACATGGAGGCGGCTTCTTTTTGGGCAGCGGGAGAATTTCCAAAAAAAAATCCCCGACCAGTGAATTTACCAGCCGGGGTTGCAACGAAGGGGTTCACTCACTAAACGATTCTAAAAGTTATGATGAATTACCAATTTCCCGTTCACCATATAACCGTAAACAGGAAGCATTTGATACTGCATTTTTGTAAAACGGATTTCATCAGGTAACGGGTTTTCGTTATAGGTAACAGATATTGCTGTGTAAAAATGGATCGGCGAAGCTGTTCTTAAGCTTATTTTATGATTTTGTACTGCATGGTTTGCTTATCACCTTCGGTCTTTAAAATATAGGTTCCTTTGGAAAGGGATTGCAGTCCGCTGACAATAATGATATTATCGCCCGGGTGCAAATCATTTAGTTGTTTCTTTAATGCCCTTCCTGAACCATCATAAATGGTTATTCGGAGTTTCGCTTTTTGGATGGAATTCACTTTCAGTGAAATGTAATCGGTAAATGGATTAGGGAACATGACCAGGTTGTTGTTTGCTTCTTTTAAATGTATCGTTACGATATGGCTGTATGTATATAAGCCGTTGCTATCTGAAATCTTTAAACGATAATAAACGTTGGCCGCATGCAGATTGGTTACATCATCACTTTCGGTGTACGGGCCTTCGTTGCGGGGTTGCGCAGCCCTGTAAGCAATACCTGTAAATTGCATGCCATCGGTACTTCGCTGCAATTCGAAAGAACGCACGGCAGATCCCTCACCGGTAGGGCGCCATTGCAACCTAACCGTATTTTTTTGAAGGCTGCCGTCAAATTGCCATTCATTTGATGCCAATACAACATTAAACATATATGGCGTAGGGATGCCTTCTCCTGCATCATCCGAAACGCCGTTGCGGTCGGGATCTATTTTAGCGGCATTACCATTGTTGGAAGAATCAGTAACTGACAGCATGTTTGCTGCCGCGCCCACCTGGCCGGTGGCAATCACAGAACTCAGATAAAGCCGGTTAATGACGAGGTTGGTAGCACGCACTTTAACGATAATAGACAGGGAGTCATTCTCTGCCGGATAGTTCGGCAATATTTGCCCGGGAGATAACAGGTTAAAATCAGTTATTCCATCAAAAGCAGGGTTAAGGGTCAGCCCTGCCGGGTTGGTTGAAAAACTTGCCTGCACATCCGATACATTACCGGCCCCGAAAACATCTGTGAGCCTGCTCTGCAATTGTACATTGACCAGATCGCAATTCCCTTTATTTTTAAGATACACTTTGTAAATGATGTCAGACGTATTGGCATTCACTCGCACTTCACCAATCAATTCCTGGGAAACCCCTGTACCCAGGTTCATATGCGTCATATCATAAGTACTTGTACCCAGGGGAAATGGAACAGCAGGGCTTAAACTATTACTATTGATATCCCACGAAAAATAATAACAGCCGCTGTCATCGAAGCCACCCATAATCAAGTTACCATCCAGATAAGCAATACCAAAGCAGTCACGCGGCAGCGTACTTAAATAAACAGCCGAGGCGTTGCCGTGACCGTCTAAATTGACCAATTCGTACAAACGCGATGGGCCGCTGCCAAGCGCGGCAAATACACGCCCATTGGGCAGGATAACAATATCGCCGTCGACAAATGAAGAGGGTGTATTGCCCGCGGGGAAGTCAATCAGTTTATTCGTTCCGGGAATATCGATGCCGGTCGAAAAATCGATCCTTTTTACGGTACCCTGTGCTGTAGTACTATTATAATTGGCCAGGCTAAGGTTATAGCCGTCTTCATCAAAACAAAAATAATTTAAGTGGTTCTTGTAAATGAATAGCGGAGAAACAGACGCAGGACAACTCATTATTCCTGCAAAATTGTAATCCAGCATATAAATGCGGGCCGAATCTGCATTGCTGTAATCCAAGAAGTAAACTTTCCTGTATTTGGGATTGTAGGCAATGGATGCATAAGTCAGAGGCAACCCCGGATTACAGGTTTGCAGTAAAGCCGGGTTCGTGCTAAGCGCATTTGTAAACAACTGTTGCTCCGGCGATCCACTGCCACAGAAAGATTCCCCATGGTTAATTAAGATCGACTTCAGGGACTGCGGGCTTTGTGCCTGCACATCCGCAAATGTTATAAGCAGCAGCATCAGGATGCCTGTAAACAGGATGCATTTGACACTGCTTTTTTGAACAATGAATTTCATCGGGTAACGGATTTTTGTTATAGGAACAGATTATAGCAGCGTAAAAATGGATCGTTCTCAAAAGCTGTTTCGTAGTATTAGTTGTATTAAAACAATTCGTTATTTGTATATTGAATAGCAGGCATGGCTCGTATTATTTTTTAAAAAATATTATCAGGGGTTTTTTTATAAGTAAAAAATTATAATATTTGAACTGTTGTTACAACATTTATTGACCTGATTAACACCATGAGGAGCCACCGGTTAAGGCCGCTATTATTAATTGTATGTTGTTTGCTGCAATGGCTGCCGTCGAAAGAGCAGGCTCTCACTAACGGGTATAACATCACCCATTATAACAGTGATAATGGCCTTCCGCAGAACAGCATCAATGGTATGGCCTTTGACAAAAACGGATTTCTGTGGTTGGCCACCAAAATGGGTATAGTCAGGTTTGATGGCAAAAATTTCAGGGAATATAACTCGGAGAATAGTGCGGCTTTATTGTGGAATGAATATTCGCTGCCACAAAGAGAGCCTGGTACCGATCGGCTATTTTTTAAACCGGTTTTTGACAGCGCTCACATTTTAACGATCACCGATGATTACCAAATCGTGACGGATAGTGTTCGTTCGGCCACGCCTCATCGCCAGTTCATGACATCAAACAACCACCTGTTTTTTTATAATGGTATTTACAACACATATGGCGTTGTCTATGAACAACTGTTCGATAAGCTGGCTACCAACTATGCACCGGTTACGGTGAATGAACGGCAGGCTTACTTTAGTGATGCCGGCTTTTGTTACTTCCTCGATGAAAATACCCGCAGCATTAGGGAACTGCCGGAAATTACCGGCCATAAGATGAAGCTTCAATTCATAACAGGCGATATTTATTTTTATATAGATGATCAATATCGCGTGTTTGCGTACAAAAACGGGGTATTGCAAAAAAATATCAGGTGTGCCGCCAACCTGCTTCCATTTTTTATTAAGACCGCTGAAGCGCTGGCCGATCCGGTACAGGCTTCATTAAAAATAAGAAGAGATGGCAATCACACTTTAATGCTTTGTAAGGATACGATCCTGTTGCTTCAGTCGGTTAACAATGTATTGGACTTTAAAATACTGGCAGCCGGTATTCCTGTAAAAGATATCAAATGCATGATCTATGACGAAGGATACCAGGCGCTTTATTTAGGTACCCTTACGAATGGATTGTACGTGCTGAAGCTACATGAATTTGAACGGCTTTTTTTTAACGATACCAGGTTTATTGCCAATAGCCAATCCTTGCAGATTGAATTACCAGGCTCCCGCATTCTCACCCCAACCGGCATCCTCAATTATTCCAATAACGATCATATCCTTTTTCCGGACACTCACAATTTCGGCAAACAGGCATGGATGCAGGCCTCCGATGGATCCATCTGGCTGTCGGAATTTGATTCCTTAAAAAGGACCGATATTCATCTTACCTCTTTTGTAACCCAAAAACCACTGGGATATTATCTTACCGGCATTATTGAAAGGGATAATAAAGATATTATCTACAGCAATAAGCACCAGGTATTCAGGCGGCATGGAACAGAAGATACTATATTAATCAATGATAACGACCTGATGCATGCAGAGATCCAAACGCTGAGGGAAGTGAGTAGAAATAATTTATGGATTGGAACGTCGGCAGGTTTGTTTGTATATGATTTGTCGAAGTACCGCGCAGGCGCGGCATTAAGACGGGTTGAGGGCCTTGAAAAAATGAATATAGAAACTATCCACGTAGCAAAAGATAGCAGTATCTGGATAGGCACCTATGGACAAGGCTTTTACAAATTTTATAAGAGTCATTTCATCAAAATGCCGCTGGATTCCAGGAAGAGCCTTGTTACCGCTCATTGTTTCATGGAGGACCATCAGGGTTATTTCTGGATACCCACCAATAAGGGGTTGTTCAGGGTTGCGAAAAAAGAATTGGATAATTATGCCGCCGGCCAACAGCAGCAGGTTTATTATTACTATGTTGATAAATCGTATGGATTTAGTACCAATGAATTTAATGGCCGGTGCACGCCCTGTGGTATTGTAACAAGTGATCATTTTTTTTCATTACCCTCACTGGATGGCCTTGTACGGTTTAACCCCGATAGCGTACATATCAGTTTGCCCGATAAACCAATATTTGTAGAGCTTATAAAAGCAGATGAGAAAAGGTTGCTATTGAAAAACAAACTGGAGGTATCAGGGGATTCCAGTCATTTGACTTTTGAAATTTCGGCTCCTTATTTCGGCAACAGGTTCAACCTGCACCTTGAATATGCGATAAAGGAGTTGAATGATAGATGGTACCCGGTGAATGACGACGGTAAACTCATAATACCAAACCTGAACAGCGGTAAGTACACCCTTACCGTGAGAAGTCAGAACCCCAATGCCTGCTATACCTATAACACCATTCATTTAACCGTACTTCCTTACTGGTATGAACAGGTGTGGTTCAGGTGCCTGTTGGGTGGGCTGGCAATAGCGGTATTTTTATTATTTTTCCGTTTGCGTTATAACTACCAGGTAAAAAGAGCGCAATTGCTGCAGCAAAAGGTGGATGAAAGAACAGCGCAACTATCCGAGAGCAACCGGGTAAAAGAGTTAATGATCTCTGCTATCCTGCATGATCTAAGGTCGCCGTTACGGTTCCTGCACATTTTAGCCGGGCGAATATACAATGATCATAAAGATTCGGCAGATAAGGAACTTTCGCGGAGCTTGTTTCAATTCGAGAGCGCAACCAATGAAATATACGATTTTACCCAGGACTTTTTTGTGTTTACCAAAATGCAAAAAGAAGGATTTGTGATCAACGAGGAAGAAATAGTGCTGCGGTATCTCGTCAATCAAATTATCTCCTTATGTGAAGTGGGGGCCCAAATCCAAAAAAATACATTTAGCAACCTCGTGCCTGAAGCTATTACGCTGTATACAGATGCCAGCCTGTTAAGCCTGGTGCTGAGAAACCTGGTCGACAATGCCAATAAATATACTTCCAAAGGAGCTATAACAATTGAAGGCATCCGGGATGCATTCACGACCCGGATCGTTATTACCGATGAAGGCGATTGCATGAATAAGGAACTGGTAGCAAGGATCCTTGATAAAAGCTATAATCCTTCCCACCACGGAATGGGGTGGGGCTACAAGATCATTATTGAAATTTTGGGCAGGTTACAGGGTACGCTCAACATAGTATCGGGCAATAATGGCCAGGGTAATATAATAACCATAACTTTTGAAAATAAGGGATAGCCTATGAAAAAATTTTTACTGGCGGATGATCATCATATATTAAGAACGGGACTTAGCCTTATTATAAAAGATGAGTTCTCAAACGCGGAAATAGATGAATGCAGCAACGGCGATTGCGTGTGGAAAAAAATACAGAATACAGAATACGACCTAATTATCCTGGACATAACAATGCCAGCGATGGATTCACTTCGCCTGTTGAAAAACATATTTACCCTAAAACCCGATCAGAAAGTGATGATCTTCACGATGAGCCCTGTGGCCATTTATGCAAAGCAATACCTGTCCATGGGCGTAAAAGGATTTATCAATAAGGAAGCTAAGCCGTCAGAGGTCAGGCTTGGCATTGTTGCCATTCTGAACAATAGAAAATATCTTGGGTCTGATATGAAGCATATACTAACCTCGGAGAATATAGACGGGGCAAGCACTCCCTTTGATAACCTTACTTTCAGGGAACTTGAGATCATGAATCACCTGGTGGGAGGAAAAAATGTTAAAGAAATTGCTGAGATGCTTTTTCTGCATATATCAACAATTAGCACGCATAAGGCTAATATTATGATAAAATTGGATGTTTCGAATGTAGTTGAACTCACCAAAAAGGTTCAGCAATTCAAAAACGAATAAAATAAACCTGAAGCTTCTCTCTGAATCATCACTGTATCGGATTGTGTCAGCCCATTGTATCAAAAGCGAACAGCTTCGTATCGTTTTTTTCTTAAGCTATTGAAGACCATTCAATTGCTCGTTCGGCATATTTTTTAATACTAAATGCCGTATACTCTACCATCTCTGATATTTTTTTAATAGAACTGTATTATAGGAAGCGAATCTGTGAAAAGTTCGTGAACAGAATAAAAAATAGTAATGCTTAAAAACTATTTCAAAACCGTATTCAGAAGTTTGATCCGAAACAGGAATTACACTATTATCAACATCGCCGGAATGGCTGTTGGTATTGCCGTTTGTATGATGATCTTTATCATTATACAATTTCAAACAAGCTTCGATAATTTTCATGCAAAGAAAGATCGGGTCTATCGTGTGTTAACCGAATATCATCATGCAGATGCAGCAACTATTGCTTACGGGAAAGACGTTCCTTTTCCAATGCCCGCAGGATTGAAAACAGCTTTTCCCCAAACAGAACAAGTAGCTCCGATTTTTGCAAGCCACGATGATCAGTTGCTGATACCTGGTAATAATGGAACTGCTGTAAAAACATTTAAAGAGCAACGGGGCGTATTTTTTACATCGCCTTCATTCTTTAAAATGTTCGATTACCCGCTGCTCGCAGGTTCGTATGAATCATTAAAAGAACCGAACAATGTATTGCTTACAAAAGAGATGGCAGAAAAATATTTTGGTGACTGGAAAACAGCGCTGGGTAAAACCATTAAGCTGGAAGTTGGCGGCTATTTATTCGAACATGGCACTGAAGTATTGAAAGTGTCAGGCATTCTTGCGACCATGCCGGCAAATACTGACTTTCAGCTAAAACTTGTTGTGGCTTATGGATCAGGTTTTACCGGAAGTATTATAGCGAAATCTACCAATTGGGAGGATAGAACGAATGCTGGTTTTGGTTGCTATATTATGTTGCCTCCGAATACCTCTGTTGATAATTTTAATCAGCAGCTAAGAGCATATTCAGTAAAGGTTCAATCTTCTGAAAATAAGGATAGCCATATCATTCAGCCGTTGAGTGCTGTTCATTACGACACACAAACCGGTAATTACAGCAACAAAACAATTAGTCAGGAATTACTCAATGTATTGTGGCTGATTGCAGCATTCATTTTATTAATTGCCTGCGTAAACTTTATCAACCTCTCTACTGCACAAGCTGTTAACCGTGCAAAGGAGGTTGGTGTAAGAAAAGTTTTGGGCAGTAATAAATCTCAATTGCAAACCCAATTTATCATTGAAACATTTTTGATAGTTACAAGTGCTGTAATACTTGCGACAGTTATTACAAATCTTGCATTGCCGTTTGTAAATCAACTTTTAGAACTTTCGCTTTCCTTCAACATACTGAACAACCCTGCAGTTATTTTATTACTTTTAACTGTAACAATTGTTGTAACCGCACTTGCCGGTTTTTATCCTTCTGTTGTTTTATCACGTTTCAATCCTGTTAATGCTTTAAAGAGTAAACTCACGGTAAATACTGCAAAGGGAGTTTCGTTAAGAAGAGGGTTGGTCGTATTTCAATTCATCATTGCACAGGCGCTGATCATCGGAACATTCATTATTGTAAAGCAAATGAGTTATTTTATGGATCAGCCATTAGGCTTCGATAAAGATGCAATCATAAATGTTCCTTTCCGTGTAGATAGTCTTCGCATTAGCAGGCTGGATTATTTACGGAACAAGTTATTGCAGGTTAATGGCGTGCAGGCAGTAAGCTTCAGTTCCAACACCCCGGTTGAAGATGGTAATGATACATGGAGCACATTCAAATTTGATAATGCAATAAAAGAAGCAAACTTTAAAGTTATTACCAAATTCGCCGACACCGCATATGTGCCGGCTTACAAACTACAACTGGTCGCCGGAAGAAATTTGCAGCCTTCTAAAATGACAAGAGAATTTTTAGTGAATGAGTCGCTGGTGAAAAGTTTAGGATTTAAAAAACCGGAAGATGTATTGAACAAAGAAATAAGCATATGGGGCGATCGAATAAAATGCCCGGTTGTTGGTGTATTGAAAGATTTTAATGACAGATCTTTTCGAAATGATCTTGCACCATTGCTTATTACCACAAACAACACAATGTACAACCAGGCAGGAATAAAACTTGAAACGAAAAACATTTCTTCTACACTGCAATCTGTTAAAAACATATTTGAGCAAACGTTTCCCGATTTTGTTTATGAATACAGGTTTCTTGATGATAAAATAGCAAGCTTTTATAAACAGGAAAATCAGCTATCGCAACTATATAAAATTTTTGCAACCATCGCTATTTTCCTTAGCTGTCTTGGGTTGTATGGTTTAGTCTCATTCATGGCAGTGCAGAGAATAAAAGAAGTTGGTATTCGTAAAGTACTTGGTGCTACTGCAGGCAATATCGTTTATTTGTTTTCAAAAGAATTTATCATACTCATTGCAATTGCCTTTGCAGTTGCTACACCCATTGCATGGTATTACATGCATCAATGGTTGCAGGATTATGTTTATCGCATCAGTATCAGTTGGTGGTTATTTGCTGCAGGCGGACTTGTTGCAATAATTATTGCACTTGCAACGATTAGTTTCCAGGCAATAAAAGCAGCAATAGCAAACCCGGTGAAGTCGCTCCGTACGGAGTGATGGCTGACTCAATTCCCGGGGTTAATGCTAACAGCCTTTAGCAGAAAAAATATCTAACCTATTATCTTATTTCAATAGACGTTTTCTTAGTATTAAATTATTAATGAAAGTGAATTGATAAAATAGACCTCTTTGTTCAAAAGTTTTTAACATAATTGATCTATAGGTAAAACTGGCGTTTAAATTGTTGAAGTGAATGATTCTATTAATTCGCTTATCCGTACCTATATCATATGAAAACGCTTATCCATACCTATACCATAACCGTTATATTCCTATTGATCACCAACCTGGCGAATGCACAGCTTTGCCAGGGCAGTCTGGGAGATCCTATCGTAAACATCACCTTTGGAAGCGGCGCTAACCCGGGCCAACCATTTGCTGCAGCTACTACTACCTACGTGTATACATCGGCTGATTGTCCTACAGATGGTTATTATGCTATCCGCAACAGCACCAATGCCTGTTTTGGCGCCTGGCATACGATCGCTTCCGACCACACCGGTGATCCCAATGGTTATTTTATGCTGGTCAACGCCTCTTACAATCCCAGCGCCTTTTACCTCGATACCGTGCATGGACTTTGCAGCAATACCACTTTTGAATTTGCCGCCTGGATAGCCAATGTGCTGATGGCTGGCCAGGGTTGTCAGCCCAGTATACAACCTGATCTTACTTTTACTATAGAAAAAACAGATGGTACGGTATTACAGACTTATAATACCGGTGGTATTCCTGAACAAAGCACCTTCACATGGCAACAGATGGGGTTTTATTTTACGACACCCCCGGGTATCCAGGATGTTGTATTACGTATCGTAAACAATGCTTCGGGAGGATGTGGTAACGACCTGGCGCTGGATGATATTACGTTTCGTCCCTGCGGTCCCACCATCATGGCGAGTATTGACGGATCACCGGCTACCAGCTTGTCTTTTTGCGCAGGGAGCTCAAATGCTGTAACGTTTACGGGCAATGTGATGTCGGGTCTGGCTAACCCGGTTATGCAATGGCAGCAGAATATCAATGGCGGCGGCTGGCAGGATATAACAGGTGCAACAGGCACTACTTTGTTGCAGAACTACGCTGCTACTCAAACACCTGGCACCTACCAGTACCGGTTGAGCGCGGTAGCCGCAGGCAACCTTACCATATGCCGAACTACTTCACAGGTATTGTCGGTAACGATTATGCCAACACTAACCGGCGCCGTCAGCAGTAATGCTCCTTTGTGTGCAGGCAGTACCCTGTTGTTATCAGTTACAGGTAGTGCACAATATCAGTGGACGGGCGTTAATGGGTTTATCGCTACGGGTACCTCCGTTTCCATTCCTAATGCCCAGGCCGCTCAATCGGGTAAATATTATGTGCAGGCAAGCGCTGCCGGCAGTTGCCCGTATTCAGATTCTATTGATGTGAGCATTAATCCGGCGCCGGTGGCAACCGTTAGTCCGGATGCCAGTATTTGCGAAAATGAAAGTGTGCAGTTAACCAGCAGCGGCGGTACCACGTATCAATGGCTGCCATCCACCGGCTTATCTGCAGATAATATTGCCAACCCGGTAGCCACGCCGGCCGATACAACCAGTTATATGGTAATTGTGTCTACCAGCGCTACCTGTAGAGATACCGCGTATGTCGTTGTTAATGTGGGTGCCAGATTAACAGGCACCGTAAGCAGTAATGCTCCCTTGTGTGCGGGCAATACCCTGCTGTTATCAGTTACAGGTAATGCTCAATATCAGTGGACGGGCGTTAATGGGTTTACCGCTACCGGCACCTCTGCTTCCATTCCCGATGCCCAGGCAGTTCAATCGGGTAAATATTATGTGCAGGCAAGCGCCGCTGGCGCCTGCCCGTATTCGGATTCTATTACAGTGAGCATCAGTCCGGCGCCGGTGGCAACCGTTAGTGCGGATACCAGCATTTGCAAAAATGAAAGTGTGCATTTAACCAGCAGCGGCGGTACCACGTATCAATGGCTGCCATCCACCGGCTTATCTGCAGATAATATTGCCAACCCGGTAGCTACGCCGGTCTACACAACCAGCTATATGGTAATTGTGTCCACAGACCCTACCTGTAGAGATACCGCTTATGTTGTGATTAATGTGGATTCCGGAGTAACCGTGAATGCCGGTCCCGACAAAAGCATTTTAAAAGGAGAAACTACGACTTTGAACGGTACAGTAAATGGCGCGAACATTACATACAATTGGACGCCCGCTTCCTATATAACGGATGTTACCTCGCTTACACCGCAGGTTAGTCCTCCAGCGGATATTGATTACATTTTATCGACCACCCCTCATGGCGCTTGCGGTATCGTGAGCGATACGGTGCATGTATTTGTTTTCCCCGGTATTTATATACCGAATGCATTTACGCCTAATGGAGATGGGCATAATGATACCTGGCATATTCCTGCCTTAAAGGCCATTCCGGTTTTTGAATTAAGCGTTTTTAACCGCTGGGGACAACTGATATATCATACTAAAAACAATGATATGGGCTGGAACGGACGGTTCAATGGCATCGATCAACCCTCCGGTGGATATGCATATATGCTTAACATTGGCAATGGCAAAAGGATACTGAAAGGTGTGGTGATGTTATTGAGATGAGGGGAAGCCTCTCTTTTTGAGAGGTTTTTGTTTTATGCTGATTTTGCCCCTTGCTACAATTTGAAAGAATTAATTCAGGATTTGAATATACCTTCAGGCATTGCTTATAGCATTTATGCCTTAATGATTACCATTGTTGTGATTGGTAAATTCAATTATTTTTGTTCAGGTATGTTTTTGAAATACACTTTTCTTGTATTTTGGTTCTGTCCGTTTGTACTTCAGGCACAAATCATCGAGTCGCTGGGCCAATCGCCCTGGAAGCTGAAGTGGCGGCAGATCCAGACACCTCATTTTCGTATTATCTATCCGGAAGAAATGGATTCGGTAGCACAGCGAACAGCCAATGCCATGATGAATGCATACGGCGATGTGGCCAAATCTTTAAACGTACTGCCCAGGAAAATACCCATAGTACTACAAAACCAGACAACAGATAACAATGCCTTTGTGACATCAGAAGGAAGGAGGGCCGAATTTTTTTCCACTCCTCCCCAAAACCCGCAAAATATGGGGATGAACAACTGGTTTGATGAGTTATCGCTGCATGAGTACCGGCATGTAGTGCAGATGGATCACACCATACAGGGCTGGGGAAAATACATTTTTTATTTATTTGGTAATTCCGGAACATCTGTTATGCAGGGGCTTACCAATCCCTGGTGGTTTTGGGAAGGCGATGCCGTGGGAATAGAATCCGTTTTAGGCTACGGCGGCAGAGGCCGCATTCCTGCATTTGATTTAACATTTCGTACACAGTTGCTTTCCCGGGGAGCTTTCTCTTACATCAAAGCCTCCTGCGGCTCAATGAAAAATGCTATTCCAAATCATTATTTGCTCGGATACCTGATGACCACTTACGTCAAAAACCATTATGGCGCCGATGTATGGGAAAAAATCCTCGACCACACTTACAGAACGCCACCCCTGCCTTTTTGTTTTTCGCGCAGCATGAAAAAAATCACCGGGCTTAACGCCAATCAAACCTATGCTGCCATGACAGAAGAACTGAAAGACCTGTGGGGGCAACAGGTAAGCAACGTTAAAGAAACACCGGTAACATATTTCCATCAGCCGCAGGAAAAAGTATTTTCCAATTATAAATTTCCGCAATACCTGTCAGACGGCAGCATTGTAACGCAAAAAGCAGGATTGGAAACCGGAAGCTTTCTTGCCTACAAGTCAAGCATCGTAGATCAGTCGGCTTTTGTATTGCTCACGAATGACGGCAAAGAAAAAAGGATCTGCATGTCGGGTGTGCTTGATGATAATGGCATAATGAGCTGTGCCGGTAACAAAGTAGTATGGACAGAATATTCTTACGATCCGCGGTGGGGCGCCCGCAACTATACCGTTATAAAAACGCTGGATGTAAAAACCAATAAACAAAAACAGCTCACTCACCGCAGCCGCCTGCATGCCCCTTGTTTTTCACCGGATGCAACATTAATTGCAGCCATTGAATACACTACTGCCTGCAAATATTTTCTTGTATTGATGGATGGGAATACCGGTGCACTGATCAGGAAATTTCCCAACCCCGAAAACCTGCAATTGCTTCAGCCACATTTTACCAGGGATGGCAAAAATATTCTGCTGATAAAAGCAGAAGCAGGATCAAAAAGTATTGTAAAAGTAAACCTCGAAACCGGAATTGTTTCAACAGTGCTGCCTTCTGTTCCGGAAAATATTTCCGCCCCGGCAGATTATAAGAATTACGTATTGTTCAATTCTCCGCGATCAGGCACCGATAACATTTATGCCATTGATACCATTACAGGTCAGCAATACCAGGTAACAAACAGAAAATACGGCGCTTTTAATGCCTGTGTTTCTCCTGATAATACAATGCTCTGCTTTCAGGATTTTATGCCCGACGGATTTCGTGTCGCTACCATGCCCATAGATGTAAGTACATGGGAAAAGATAGATACTACGGAGAATGCTGCGAACAAAGTAGAGTATTATAAAAGATTTGCGCAGCAGGAAGCAGGCAATATATTATCCCGCATTCCCGATTCGGTGTACCCTTCTGCACGGTATAATAAACTTAAACATGCCATTAATATTTACAGCTGGGGTGCCGAACCCCTGTCCAATCTGCCCCAGTTGTTGAACATCGGCGTTAAATCGCAGGATATGTTGAGCACAACGGTACTGGAAGCGGGGTTTAGTTATGACAATAATGAAAAACAGTGGGGAAAATATGCGAAGCTGAGTTATAATGGTCTTTATCCGGAGTTTTTTATTTCTTATACCGATGGAAAGCGAAAGGCCATTTTTTCAAAGGGAGAAGCCGGGGCCGGTTTGGCGTCTTCCGTTTATTACGATCTCATCGCATTCAGGAATTTTAATTTCGGGACAGCCTTGCCGCTCAATTTTTCAAGCGGTCCGTATATCCGGAATTTGATTCTGAAATCACAGGTTGTATACAACTCTTTTAACAAGCTGGTGCACCAGCCTGATGAAAATCAATATAAACGTGAATACTTTGGGAATTTTTTTTCTCTTCAACATGATATATCATTTGAATGGCGGCTGCGGCAAAGTATCCGGGATGTGGGGCCAAGGGTAGGCGTCGTCACCGCCTACAGTTTCCGGAACACACCCTTCCATAGCTTTCTCAACGCTTCGCAAACTGCGGTAAATATAAACGTGTATCTACCAGGCTTCTTCAAACATCATGCTGCAACGCTCAGGGCCTGCCTGCAGCGTGATGATAGCACTGATTATCATTTCGAAAACCGCTTTTTATTTGTGCGGAATGTGGGAGATCAGTTGTTCCATCATTTGCAGATCTATTCAATTGACTATAAACTACCACTGTGTTATCCTGATTTGTCTGTATTGAATGGCTTCCTCTATTTTCAGCGGCTGAAACTGGATGTGTTTTCCGAATGGGCGGTCGGAACATCTTTGTATAATGACCTGGTTGACGGGCATCTGCGCCGCTATACTAATGTAGGAATGGAATTAACGGCAGATGTAAATTTTATGCGTTTCCTGATTCCTTTCGAGGCCGGCATCCGCAGTACTTACCTGGCACAGGACCATTCGCTGCATCATCAGGCTATTATAAAGGTGCCCGTATTCTGAGTATGATTCAAGGTTATCTGATTACTCCGTTCTTAAACTATTAATGGGGTTAGCTAAAGAGGCCTTTAAAGCCTGAAAGCCTACGGTTAAAAGCGCAATCAAAATGGCAAGAACACCTGCCAACGCATATATCCACCAGGGAATACTGATTCGGTAAGCAAAGTCCTGCAGCCAGCTGTTCATGGCCACCCCTGTTATAGGGATAGCGATTACAAAAGCAAAAGCCACGAGTACCAGGAAATCTTTTGATAATGTAAGCACCAGGCTGTTGACCGAAGCTCCTAACACCTTACGCACACCAATCTCCTTTGTACGTTGAAGAACGTTATACGCAGATAATCCAAGCAATCCAAAACAGGCAATACCGATTGAAAGTATGGCAAAAAGCCCGAACACTTCTCCAAAGCGCTTGTTCTCGGCATATTGACGGTTGAAAAATTCATCAAGAAAAAAATAATCAAAAGGATCGGCCGGGAAATACCGGTCCCAGATTTTTTTGATAGAAGCGACCGTAGATACGGCATTTTTTCCCTGCATTTTAACAGAGTAATATTCGCGCGTTTTGCGGTTGGCGAAAACCACAAGGGGTTGAATGGATTTCTGCAGACCTTCATTATGGTAGTCGGCAATTACGCCCTTCACCTCCAGCGAATCCATATCATTCTGGCCACCGGAAATTAATTCCCCGATAGCAGCCTTCGGAGAAGAGAAGCCCAGGACCCGAATGGCCGATTCATTCAGGATGATTTTCTTCCGGTCGGCTCCCAAACCCCTGGAAAAAGGCTCACCAGCCACCATTTTTAATCCATAGCTCTCTATAAAATCATCGTCTACGCCTAAGTGAAATAAATTAATTGCCTGCTTACTTCCACTACGCAACCTATTCCAGTTTGTACTCCACAAAATCTCTTTACCCATTATTGCTGAAGATCCTGTAATACTTTTTATCCCGCTCACCTTAAGCATTTCTCCTTTGAATGCTCCGTAAACATCACGATATGCAGAATCTGTTAAGCTCCCCAATGCGCCTTTTATCACAAGCGTTTCATTAATGTTAACTCCGGGCTCCTGGCTTTGCATATAATGCACCTGCCGGTAAACGATCATCGTTCCTGCTATAAGGATTATGGAAATGGCAAACTGGCTTACGATGAGTCCTTTGCGTAGCCATTGGCCACCAGCGGCATTTTTGAAAAGACCTTTCAACACAGCTACAGGCTGGTAGCGGGAAAGAACCAATGCCGGATATATTCCCGAAAGAAAGGTGCCGGCAGCTAACAATACTAAAAAGTACGCCTGATAATTTAACGGTAGGGATATCAACGTGGGTAACGGCCTGCCGGTAAGACCGGCAAATAAAGGATTGACCGCAAGGGTAATAGCACAGGCAAACACCAGCGCAAGCACGTTCAGCATCAGGCTTTCCAGCATAAATTGCCAGATCAATTCCCTTTTAAGGGCGCCCAACACTTTTCTTAAACCTACTTCCCTGGCACGCTCAAGCGAACGGGCTGTAGCAAGATTAATATAGTTTATCCACGCAATGCCGATAATGAAAAAGGAAATTAGAAATAAAAAATTTACCGATTGCCCATCACCGTTGGCCTCAGCTTCTTCCGTATAATGTGAATATAAATGAATGCTTTTCAGTGGCATCAGGCTAAGTGAATAACGGTCGCCCTGATTCTTGTTTTCCGGTAGGTTGTTGTAGTGTCTGTCAATGAAGTCTGGTAGCTTTGCAGTTACCTGCTTTGGGTTTACTCCTTTACGCAACAGAATATACGTATAAAAGTCCGTCCAGCCAAAGCTCGTCTCCAGCACATCATTGGCCATACCATAAGTACCTATTACTTTACTGTAGGTGGGGTACGAAATAAGAATACTTAACTTAAGATGTGAGTTTGCCGGGTAATTTTTGAAGACCCCTGTTACCTGCAGCGAACGTGTATGACCGTTCGAATGAACGGTCAGCACTTTTCCCAATGGATTTTCATTTCCGAAATATTTCTTTTTTTCTTCTGCTGATATAATAACCTTATCCGGTTCTGATAAAACAGTTTTCGAATCTCCCTTCTCTAATGAAAGCTGAAGGATATTAACTATCGATTCATCGGCATAATAAACATCAGATTCCTTAAACCTTATATTACGAACATCATTGCCCAATAAAGGCTCAACTTTATATAAACGGCCGGCATCCTCAACTTCCGGGAATTCGCGTTTCATAGCAGGTGCAACCCCTGGCATTGCTGATGCGCACGGCACAACCAATTTTCCATTCTGATATTCTTCATCCTGCACTCTGAAAATACGATCTGCGTTTTTATTAAAGCTATCGTAGCTTCTTTCATAAGCAACATATTCAAATATTAGCAGGCAGCACGTAATGCCGGTGGCCAGTCCTGCAATATTCATCAAAGCATAGCTTTTACGTAGGGTAAGGTTCCGGAAAGCTATTTTTAAGAAACTTTGTAACATGTATCGTGATATTTAAGCATATTCAGATTTGTTGTAAAGCGCATACGCTTCTTCAGGGCATCCAGATATATGCCGTAATTATACGATACTAATAATCAGAAATTTATATTTTTTTATTGGAGGAATTTGTTCGATAATGATACACTGCCTGTTCTCTTCCGGTTCACCTTTTTGTATGTGCGCGGTAACTATATATTAGTATAAATACCAACGTTAGAATTTCAACTCATCCTGATATCTTTGTTATAATTATTCAACCAATTTAAAATGAGAAGGGGTATTACTATTTTTCTATTAGTCATTAATCACATTTGTTCTGCCCAAAATTTCGATAAAGCATTCAAAATCGATGCAAAAGCTTTACAATATTCGATAGCACAAAAACAGGAACATAATTTTAGAGCACAATTTACCAAAGACATATACTACAATATTTCAGTTGAGCAACAGGGAATTGATGTGGTAGTTTATGTAAAAGACAAAAACAACAAAATTATAGAAGAAAAAGACAGCCCTACCGGAAATAAAGGCACTGAAACAATTACATTTTCGCCTGATACTTCAGACCTATTCACTATTTCCGTAAAACCTTTGGAACAAAAAGCCAATCCCGAAAAAGGCGATTACACCATCTGCATTTCGACAATACCCAAAAAACTGACCAGGTATAATCTTGAACAACTTAATCAGGATTTTGAGATTATAAAAAAAGCATACTTCGAAACACGGATAGGGTTATGGTATAATAGCTATGCCCAATTTGACAGTATTTGCGAGGCACAAAAAAGCCAGCTAAAAGATAAAATGACTGCATTGGATTTTTACAAAATTATTGCCCCGGTTACAACATTTACCAAAGAAGGCCATTGCTTTGTGAGTATACCCGATGAAACGAATAACTATTTGAAACAATACGGAAGTTATTTACCTTTTTTTGTGCGAATTATTGATCAAAAAATATATATCCTAAATGATGTTGCAGGATATAATACCAGAGGACTCATGATTGCTAAAATAAATGGAATAGGTGCGGATAGCATTTTAACCCGGTTTATGCATATTGAACCATCTGATGGTTATAACCTTACAAGCAAGTATCATTGGATTGAAGACTCTTTTGCAAAATATTATTTACGATTCTTTGGCTCATCCAATTTCTTTTCTATTGAATGTATTAATCCCGTTACAAAAGAGAAAACAGTTAATAATATTCCGGCACTCACTTATAAAGGATACTCAAAATTATATCTGGCATTTATAAAAAAGCATCCTGGCTATAAATTCAATACTCCTGCTTTGTTTTCTTTAGATACTTTGAAAAAAGAAGCAATATTAACTATCAATAGTTTTGGAACAAGAAATTATGATGGAGGAAAAAAAGGTTTTCAAAAATATTTAGATTCAGTTTTTACATTACTGAAAGAAAAAAATATAAAAAACCTGGTAATTGACATTAGAAAAAACGAAGGTGGCACACAGGGGATGGAAGATATGTTGCTTTCTTACCTGATAACTGATAATTACCATAAATATAGGTATGTAGAAATTCCTTCCTTTACCTATTCCTTTCTGAAGTTTACCGATTATAAAGGTGAACAGGACACACTAAAAAGTGAACTTTCAGAAGAATTCTATCAAAGCTCCGATGGCCGGTATCTGAATAAAAAAGGGTTTTATGAAGGGCGTACCCCCAACTCAATTCATTTTGACGGTACCATTTATATTTTAATCAGTGGATTGACTTTTTCCGGCGGTTCGGAATTTGCTGCCTTAGCCAAAAATTATACCAATGCAATTTTTATAGGCGAAGAAACGGGTGGTGGGTATTATGGAAATACCAGCGGAAGTTACCTGAAATTCACGCTACCCAATACACAATTAAAAGGACGAGTACCCTTGTGCAAGTTTGTGGTGGAAACACAAAACAATTCAATACCTTTCGGACGAGGGTTACTTCCAGATTATGAAGTTCGGCCCACTATTCAGGACTTCCTGGCTGGAAAAGATGTTGAACTGGAGTTTGTTAGAAAATTGATTAAAGAAAAAAACAGTACTTCTGCTAACAACTAAGGCAACAGTACCGCACCTGCGCAAAGCCCTGAAATAGGGCTAAATATTGAAAAAAGTCAAATTCATGGTGCCGGCATCCGGCGTTTTAATATAGTCGGTAACTTTATTACATGGCCGAAGCTTTTGCACCATTCATTATTAACCGAACCATCGGTAAGCTTACCTTCTATGTTATGGAAGGCAGGAACTTTGTGCGTAAAAAAAGCTCGCTTACCCGAAGAAAAGTACTTTATGCTCCTCTTTTCAACATGGTCTGCAACATCCCCCGGGAAATTTGACTTGATTCTGCTTTCACAATTATTTATAAAGCCCTGCAATACTATAAACAGCGCCTTGCCGTTATTTTTAAAAATTTATAATGGGAAGATTTCTCATGCTATTATTGTTCCTTTTTCCAATTACCTTTTATGCCCAGAACATAGAAGCTATTAACAGTAATGAAGAAGCGCTGGTTTTTTTAAAAAAGGTAAATCATGGTTTTGAGGAAATGATGCCAGATGCTGAATTCAGGCATACACGGGATTCATTGTTTCCTGTTTTAAGGCGAGTGAATTATTACGAAAAGGCAGATTTTGATAACAATGGCTACACAGACCTGCTTTTTAATGGCTGTTTAGGGTGCAGCTATGGGAATGTATATGAGGAATCCCTGCCTTTGGTGGTACTTTCATTTGGTAATGATTCCTTCCGGATAAAGAATATCTATTGCAGAAAATTTAGGATTTATTTGGCCGCGAGGACGGTGCAAACAGGCGGGCGACCGATGATTGAAATAGCGTACGCGGGTCATGAAATAGAGTCGTATAACTCTCCGGTGCATCAAATCGAAAGAGTTGATACGTTGTTGTATGCCTTCGATGAATTTATTGAAAACACCCAACCTGCTCATCATACCATTGAAAATATTGGTTTTTCCTGTTTAAGTTTTGGTTATGCCATGGTTGACAGCTCTTCTTTTGAGTTGACACTTTCCCGGGATACCACCCGCCTAACCAGGCAGGTTTCAACTTGTAATCATGTAGTTATTAAAAAATATGTAGGCGGCACCGATACCGCTTGTTGGAACCGGCTGACTGGCCTGCTGAATCGCATGAATTTTCCCGGGTTGAAAGAATATTACGATTTACTTCATCAACCCCTTGGATTTCTGTCAATTACTTACGACAATGGCAAAGTCTGCCGCATAGAAGATTGTGGCCTACTTGGCACTTACGGATTGATGGCTATTTATGAAATATGTCACAAAACAGCGCTTACATTTGCAGGAAAATTAGTGAGTAATGAGTCTGGGATGTTAGACCGCCCCTGGTAAATACATAAGCACTTCAATTTGTAAAAAATGTTCATGGCATGTAGAAAAACCTGACTTGCCGGAAGATATCCTTCTGGAATTATGGGGGCTTATGGTTCAGGAATCAAAACTTTATGCTGTTAAAAAACTCAAAGATGAATTCGGAGTTGCCCACGGTAAAGCGAAGAGTGTGGTTGCTCACTTCAATGCAGAGTTTGGAAAATGCCGTGAATATAACTTACCTCTGTTAAAATGTTTTAAGTTGTTGCACTTAAAGCCTTTTAAGCCCGATAGGCATGAATTTGGGAATCTGAAGAAGGAATGCTATATTGTTATATAATCCCGCACACATTGAAATTTGTAAATGGCATTGTCTAAGCCATTTGTACCCCAACCAAAGTTTTGATTGATTCCCATCATTGTTCCGGATTAAGTTTTAGTATATTAATATAAGCCATATACTATCAAGCCTCATTTGTTATAGAAAGCAGTGGATAACCGGCATATAAAAAAAACGGGGTATCACCGAATAATCACAAGAGCAGGAAAACTAAAATCAAAAAAAATGAAAAAATATCTTGCAGAATTTATCGGGACTTTCTGGCTTGTTCTGGGCGGGTGCGGTAGTGCAATGCTGGCGGCGGGTTTTCCAAATGTTGGGATTGGTTTATTAGGTGTTTCTTTAGCATTTGGTTTGACCGTATTAACAATTGCCTATTCATTTGGACATATCTCCGGAGCTCACTTAAATCCAGCCGTTACTATTGGTTTATGGACGGGTGGCAGAATTAGTGCTAAAGAAATATTGCCATATATTATTTCACAAGTAGCCGGTGGAATAACGGCTGCGGCTGTTCTTTACCTGATTGTAACCGGTAATGAAAGTTCTATTGGCAACTTTGCTGCTAACGGATATGGAGAACATTCACCAGGTAAGTATAGTATGCCTGCAGCTATAATTACAGAATTTGTAATGACGTTTATGTTTTTACTCGTAATCTTAGGTGCAACTGATGAAAAGGCACCAAAAGGATTTGCTGGTATTGCAATTGGACTTGCCTTGACATTGATTCATTTAATAAGCATTCCTGTAACAAATACGTCCGTTAATCCGGCAAGAAGTATTAGCCAGGCATTGTTTGTGGGAGGCTGGGCGTTGTCTCAACTTTGGCTTTTTATTTTAATCCCTGTTGCTGGTGCAGCGCTGGCAGGAATAGTATATAAATATTTCAAGACAGAATAATCCCGGCTTTATATGTCAATAAAAGAAGCTAATATCACAATTAATGTAAAAGACCTGAATAAGTCAATTTCATTTTATGAGTCCATCGGTTTAACAATAAAAAATCGATGGGGGAACTATTACGCTCAACTGACAGCACCCGGTGTTATTATTGGATTACATCCACAGTTGAGGCAAATTTGACAAACAATTCAGGTAACGTTTCAATAGGTTTTACAGTGGATAATTTTGAAGAGTCAAGATCCTTATTACAAAGAATATCTATAAAAGCAACTGACAGACAAGAAGAAGGTGGGCAATTTTTACACTTTACCGACCCTGACGGAACTGCTCTATATTTTATAAAACCAAAGTGGTAATGTTTTGCTGACCCCAACAATTTTACAGAGACAATGGATACAACTCTGGCAAAAAAGGCTATGCAGGTAACAACTAAGCTTCGTCGGGCTTTAAGTCGTTGAACTTAAAGCCTTTTTTTGTGTGTGCCCGGCATGATCATCAACTTGAATGGCACACCCGGTACTTCTTATCGTGAATCAAGTCAAATTGTTGGAGGATGTTTAAAATACTGACCGCACTAAATAAATCTTATGAATTGTGTTTCATGTACGCCATTTTTGACTGACTCTACTTTTTAGAAAATGCGCTTTAAGTATTCTGTATCGTGGGCGCATCCATGGAGTTGGCGGCGTTCAACTACCGATGTGCCACGGACCTGCAACGGCGCATGTACGGTACATGTATAGTAGTTCCTGTAACAGCAACGCATTAAGTTTGTTCAGTGGCGGTCATATATTGGTTGCAAACTTTCTACCGCAATAGGGCTAAATATTGAAAAAAGTCAAAATCATGGTGCCGGCATCCGGCGTTTTAATATAGTCGGTAACTTTATTACATGGCCGAAGCTTTTGCACCATTCATTATTAACCGAACCATCGGTAAGCTTACCTTCTATGTTATGGAAGGCAGGAACTTCGTGCGTAAAAAAAGCTCGCTCACCCGAAGAAAAGTACTTTATGCTCCTCAATTTGAACGCACGCGGCATAATGCCCGTGTAATGGCAAAAGCTTCCCAAATCGGCTCCCGGGTATATAATGCATTGCCAGAATACTGGCGGCAGGGGTGGATGTACCGGTCATTCACCGGCGAAGCATATACCCTGCTTAAAAAAGGGAAGAAGGAAGAGGAGATTCAACAGCTATTGTATCAGCGATATGTAGAAGCGGTGATTAATAAACAACCTACGCAGGAAGCCATTGCCGCTTTGCCTGCTGCTGAGCCTAAACGCGCTTATCGAAAATTGAACAGCGCTTACTGGGAGGGTAAATCAATAAAGAGTGTTCGCCGCAAAGCCAACAGGCAGCGATTGCTATATAATGCCGGCCTGCTGGCCCGGGCATCAAAAATTGGTTCAAAATTACACGCACGGATCCCGTTTCAATACAAGTGTCGAAGCTACTTTCAGCAATTAACTGCTTTTGCTATGCAGTTATTAAGAGACGAATGGGACGAAGCGGATATTATAGCTGAACTGTTATCCACACTGCAGCAACGGGACGATTGCCGGCAACCAGCCATTAAAAAGAATACAGCCGGTCTTGTTATCCATCGCAATGGTCAATATCATTTCATTACTTCTCTGTACAAACGTTTTGATGGGGCGGTAGTCAGTGTGTTACCTATCCCCCGGGAATTTGACTTGATCCGTATATTATCCCATTTTTCTTATCAATTTAACTCTCACGACTGTTAACTATACTGTATTAATGATCTAAGAAGGTTTTTATTGTAGAGTTGTTTACATGCAAGAATTTGGGAGTTTGAAAAAGGATTTCTACATTGGTATCGGGTTTTATCCCTAATATTGATAATACGGCAACTCGCACCCGTTGAAATTTTATGATGGTCATTGTTTGAGCCATTATTACCCCAACCAATACATTTAATTGAATCCCTAGTTTTTCTGATTTAGGTTGTTACATGCTGATGTCAACAAAATGTTGTTTGACATTTACTGCGCTGTGACTAAGGTGGTATAGCTTTTTGCCAAAAAAGATATTTGTTTGAGAGAAACAGGTTTTCCGAGTGTTTTCAAGGACGGACCAAAATGCAAGAGGTTATTGAACAACGGGAATTGAACAATTTTAGAAGAGTGCTTCAAATACAAATTGACAGAAGCCCCTATGCTAAAGCAACCGTTGAAATTATTGATGAGTTTTAATATTGAAAGTAGTTATTAATTTCCAGGATGAGACATTAAAAGAAAAAGAGCCGTGAAGAATGGAGCTGGCTGCTAACAATATACTATAGTTGAAGCCGGATCGGTTTTTATCATACGTTAAAATAAATCTATTATGACAGCCCATGCTATTAAAATTAAGCTGACAATTGATGGTTTAATTAATCATACGCCCAATATGGTTGATTCACTCAATGTAATAAATACAACAACCCCAGTTGCAATGACTAACAGTTGGCGATGTTGCAAATGCAGACATGAAAATTATTATGACAAATGGGTATGTAATAATTGTAAACATGAAAGATGTAAAAGCTGTAAAGACCTTTTAGGCTAGAACAAATAAATAACCATAACCAAAACGACTTGCCATGGAATTTACTTTTGATAAAGCTATTGAGCTTTTAGAAATTGCTGACATTTCAAAACTTAAGACTGAAGACATTCCTCAACTTGAAAAAAAAGCAAAAAAAAGGTGGCACCCAGACAAAGTAACACATTTAAATGACCAATCAATTACTGAAGAATATACAGTTAACTTTCAGCAGGTTGAAGCAGCATGTCAAATGATTTACTCTTACTTGAAAGGAACATATCAAGCTGGTGATGCTTTTTCATTCACAGATAAAAAACAAACAGTTCGTGAAGAACCAGAAGAAATAATAAGAAAAAATGCACCTGAAATTCAATCAATACTTAAAAATTTATGGGCTTTTATTAAGGAGAAAAAGTATAAATGGACAGAAAACGAAGTTGTATTGAGTGATGGTTTTAAGTTAAAAGATTTATTGAATGAGGATTTTAAGGAAGATATTTCAATACTATCTATTGTCTCCCTATTCTATGGGGTGCTTCTTCTTGGTATTTTGACAGCAGTCGGTAGCGCAATTAGCCCTGTAATTGGTACAATAATTGGAATCATTTTTATACTCCATGTTTTAGCTTGTTGCCTTGGTTTTGCGCCACTATCACGATTCTGGTTGCCACCATTAATTAGCGATGTGATGATTAAATTTATAAACTTTGGCTTAGGTGTATATCGTTGGGCGGAAGAACAAGGTCAAACTTCTTCAAAAGGTTGGGTAATTCTTTTAATTAGGGTCCCGGTTTTATTTGCAAAAATAGTAAAATATGTCATCTTATTACCGCTTACTGAATTAGCAAAAGCATTCGTTGGTGACAAACTTGTTGGAGTTGTAAAACAAAAGGTGAACTATTACGCTGGCGCTGCCGATTGGTATATTGCTGAATTAATTACTAAGAATCCTAACGAAATGACAGAGGAAGAATTATTTCATTTATCCTATCTATACTCAGAATTAAGCGATGTAAAATCTAATTTTTAATGATTACTAACAGTTGTGTAACAAAAGAAAATTCCGACCTGCGAACAAAATGATTAACATTCAAAGGAAATGAACAATTGTAATAAATGCGCCGGTAATAAAACAATCCGTTGTGACAAATGTAACGGTACTGGTAAAATTAGAAACTCGTCCTATATGTTTGGTCTTTCTGAATTAACCAGTTTGGCTAATGATTGGGTAAAATGTTATAGATGTGGTGGCAATGGAAGAAAAAAATGCGATAAGTGTCGTGGTACTGGGAAATATGACGATGATTGATATAACTTTTTTTGATGGATACTGATGAAACGAGGAATGCCAGCACATTAGAACGTCATAAACGTTAACATCAAACTAATCCTTCATAATGTGACTATATCAAATATTGAAGAGTTTCCACCTAATGAAATTGGAGAAATAATTAAATCAGGACCTGTGTTATTTATAGGTTCTGCTATTTCTATGTTTGCTCCCACAAACTTGTTGTCAGGAATGAATTTCTGTGAAAGAATGTATTCTTATATTTTCAGTAATAATATATTTCAGAACAAATCTTATGCATGGTTAAAAAAAGAATTTTCAGATATTCCATTTGAAGCATTAATGGAATGCTTTCCTAATAAACACCGATTGCCAGCTATCATTAATTCTATATTTAAAACTGATCGTTTCAACTCAATTCATCAGAGCATATCGAAAAAGTTAATGGAGGGAGTATTGCGGGGAATAATAACACCAAATTATGATCTTACCTTTGATGCCGCATTGAAAGAACTTGGTCTAATAAAGCTAATCAGAGATGAAGACGACTATAATAATCTTAATCAGGAATTGATCGATGGGATATATTTTAAAATTCATGGAACGTCTGAAAGTAATTATGAAAACACGCTAATTTATACACTTAACCAGGAAGGAAGTTTAAAAGAATGGAAAGTAGAGTTGCTAAAGAATTTAATATCTGAAAAAGTTCTTATAATTATAGGGTATAGTGGTCGGGACTTTGATATTTGCCCTTTAATTACACAATTGAATAACTACAAGAAGATCATTTGGATTCATTATTCTGCCACTGGCAATGTAAAGGAGGAATTAACTGCGTATGCCGATTTCTTACTTAATTCAAAATCGGAGAATGAGTTATTGATAGGGGATTTTCAAAAGTTTATTGAACTATTTTTTAAAGAGAAAATTAAACTAACTCTTGAAAAGATTGATTTCAACCCGTCAATATATTTTCTGTTATCTGAAATTGAATTATACGAGTGGCAGCTAAATATTTTAAATAGGATTGCATGTGCAAGCATTGGTATCCCTTTACTAAAAGCAATAAATTCAAAACTTGATATCAAAAAATCAACTCATGCCTTATGTGAAATGTATGGCCATACAGGGGAATATTCAAAGGCCGCTAAAACCAGTTTATTACTTTCAACCCTTTATCCTAATAATACAAAAGAACATATTTTTGCATTAAACTCTGTTTCGAGATTTTGGCTTAATCACGGTAGTTATATTCGTTCATATAAATATTTAGTACTTGCAAAAAAAATAACTAATAAATATTGCCAATCCAATAGTGAAATCAACGCATCGCTAATTAATCAAGAGACGAGTTTTTGGATGAGAATGAATCAAATATGCAGACTAAAGTTATTTTTTATACTTCGTTACTTTATAAATAATAAAATAAGATTGATTAATATTCAGGCACAAGAGCTTGTTACTTCTGGTTCATGGGATGACCGTCAATCTATTCAACATAATTTAGAACGCTTGGGAATAGACAATGGATCATTATTGTCTTTGCCCTCTTACAAGGGATATAAGAATTTAGGACTTACAGGAATGTCCATTATTGCCTATAGAGATAAAATTCGTTATGGAAGATGGGATTCTAATGAAGTTCCCTTTGAAAAGCTTCAAGAATCTATTGATAAAGCGGAATCTTTAGGCATGTACACTGAACTTTGGAAACTTTGCCGAATAAAGATTAAATATTGTCATTTGGAGAAGAAAGAAAAAAAAGTATTATGGAGTAAATGGAAGACAAATTTAAAAATTACCGAATACCATATTGTAAGACACATCTTAACAAGGATTGACTTATACTGGAATTATTTATTAATGTAATTACTACCAACGGCCAAATATAGTACTTCGTCTGGAAGAAAGCTCCAAAGATGAGATCAAATGTTTCACGGAACCTTCTGGCAGCTTCAATCAACCCACTATGGTATCAGTATTACAGTCCCCTTAATGTACTGTACAGAACCGTCGAGATATTCCACTGCAGCGAAGTAAACATAAGTACCGGGATCAACCCGTTTCCCTTTCACAGTACCATCCCAGCCATATTTGCGGTCGTTAGCCGGTGAATTGCCCGACTCAAATAGCTTCTGTCCATAACGGTTAAATACCGACAGATTTACTTTCCGGATATCCTGACCACCTATCACGTAGAAATAATCATTCTTACCGTCTCCATTTGGCGAAAAGGCATTGGGCATGGCGATACCGGTCTTCACAAAGGTTTGGATGTGTACAGAAGCTGTATCATTGCAATAATAATTGTTAGTGGCAGTTACCAGATACGTCATCGAAGATGTTGCCGAAGCTACCGGTTCAGCGCAGTTGTTGCAGGAAAGTCCCAACGATGGTTCCCATACATACGCAGTGGCGGTACCGCCACTAACGGTTGGATGCAAGGTTACACTGGCCGGCCTCGCCAGCGTAATAATTTCGGGCGTGAAATTTATGTCAAAGGGGGTATATTTCAGGCTGCCCTGGTTATTGGTATAATCTGTTTCCTTAAACGTCTTTTGGTCATTCACCAGGGCTGCTATCTGGCTGGTACCGGGAGCGGTGAGTACATGTGTAAATTCACGGCATGCGCCAAATATGGAAGCTGGTGTATAATACCCGGGCGATAATAATACAGACTGTGCATCATCCGGATTTCCATTGTAAAAGGATACGGGTATCTGCCTGTAAACAGAATCATAACCATTTCCCATACACACACGGAACTTCACGATGATATGGGAATTGTCGTAACAATCTGCCGACAACAATTCTATTGTCATATCGGGAGGAAATATATGCAGGTACTCCTGTCCCTTTAATACGCATCCGTACTGGTTGGTGAGTTGCAGGCTCACCATGCCGCTATCGAGCATGGATGCTACCGGGCTGGGGCAGGTGGTACAACTGAGCGTATATGCACTACTGCTATTCCATAGCACAGACGTTGGTGTAAAACCAGTTACATCGTAATACAGATTGAACAGGGCCTTTCGGAACACGGTAGTATCTTTTGGAAAAACCAACAATACCGGAGGCGTATAATTGCGGTTAATGGTATTATTGTCATAGACAGATTCGTTTAAACCGCTTGCCACCGGATATACCTTGCGGTCTTTGTTAACCACTGCAAACACCTTACCTGTTGTGGTGCTCCGGATATATTGCTCATAATTACTGCAGGCGCCGGTAGAAGTCGCGGGTGTAAGATAGCTGTTACCCAGCTTCACTGCTGCCGGGTCATCCGGTAAACGGTCATAGAAATCAACCTGCAGAGAAGCAGGTATATTTCCTTGTGCATACCCATTGCACAGGGAGAAATCCACATGCAGACTGTCGCCCCCGGAACAATCCAGGCTGTTCAGCTTTACCGTGTAATCGTCCACTACTGGGATATGGATGGTAGCCGTTGCATCGCTGTAGCATGCATATTGCGTGTAGGCCCGCACTTTCACCGTAGTAATGGTATCCTGGCGGTACAATGCAGTGAACATAGTATTGATACAATCGGTACAATTGAGATAAGGCGAAATTTCCCAGGTAGCAGTAGTGATAGCGCCACCGCTCACAACAATGGGTTTTAGCTCCACCTGTTCGGCCGGCATCAACGTATATTCATTTGGGTTAAGTGATGCGCGGAACGCAAATCCCTGCTTAATACTCACGTTATTATTAAAAGTTACTTCCTGCAGTCCGGTATTCGGCAACGCCAATGGCAAAGTACTGCCGTTATCATTCATTACCGTCACCAGTGTATCCAAATAAGCACGACCGGTTGTTACTGTTGCCGTATATAGGTAAGAAGCGCATTTGCCGGGAAGATCATCCGGTAAAAGGAACGGATTTCCCAACAGCTTCCCTTTGCCGGTGCGGGGATCATCGTCATAAAAAGATACAGGGGTGTTTTTGGGAATGGTCACGTAGCCCCTGTTCTCAAACCAAAGCTGTACCCTTACTTTATCCTGTTGATAACACGTTACGCTTTCTACATGTATCACACCATCGGCAGTGGGATCATCCACCACAATGGTAACCGGGTTGGTGGTGTCTTCGCAACTACCATTGGTTGCATAAAGGCGAACTTTATATATGCCGGGAATTTTAAATGTGTAGTCCAGTTGTTCATCCGTGCTCACGACCTGTTCTGCCATGCCCTTGTCGTTGCTAAAGAGCCATTTCCAGGAAGTAGCATTGCGGGAGCGATTGGTAAAAACAACGTGGTCGGTCTCAATGCCATTTTTGGAAGCGATCTTGCGCTTGTCGGGATAAAATCTCGCTACTACGCCGCAGCTTACCTGTAGCGCGTCGGTAGTGGAAGCTTTACATCCGCTTGCAATATCGGTTACCCGTAATTCCAACCGGTAGGTTTTCTTTTGGGTTACTGTTAATGCAAGTGTTGCACCGGTGCCAGCTGGTGTACCATCTACCAGCCATTGGAAGGTTTGCCCGGCGCCTGCGGCAGCAGTAAATGTTACTACGTCGCCAACTACTGGATATTCTATGTCACGGGTAAAAGCTGCAGTAACAGCAGCGCCACAGGGATCATTGCAAACAGTGCTGTTAACCATTAGCGGCAATGCAGTAGAAATAAAGTTTTGCATCCTTTCAGCCTGCCCTGATGTAAAGCCCAGGATGCAGCCTGTTCCGGAACCATAATCCATGAAATTATCCGGCAGGTCCGGCACATCTGTGCTAAATCCTGAAAGGGTATCTGTGCTGCATGAGTTTTGCGGTGCGCTGCAGGCATAACCTCCGGTAATAGTTCGTTCGGGAGGTGTATCGCATACCATGTCGCCATCGGTAAGACAGTCATCGTTCTTACAGTCCCTGGCGGCAAAAGTATGTAGAAGGCTAAGATAATGCCCCATCTCATGCGCTACTAAATTCACTCCCAGTCCGGCTACAACCACATCGCCACCGGGACTGGCATATCCGGCCTCGCTAAGGCGGGTCCAGGTACCACAACTAAAATCCTGCATAAATTCAGATCGGATAGCAGACACCACCCATATATTGATGTAACGGCTTCGGTCCCACGCTCCCAGCGCAGTGACTTCGTCACCTTCCATATCAACGTCAAAATCAGAGAGATAGGAGTGGGTTCTTAGGATGCCCGTAGTGCGGCTGCCATCAGGGGCTGTTTTGGCCAAACAGAACCGGATCCTTGTATCGGTACGTCCGCCGGCAAAAGTACCTGAAGCACTATATGCGTCATTGAGCGCCTGTATTGCCTGTATAACGGCTGCATCTGTATAGGCGTTGGGATCTTCATTGATGATATGTACCACTACCGGCAGTGTAACAATAGCGGGCGGGGCGGCGGAAACATTTAAATAATGCTTTTGCAGAAGAACCTTATTCAGCATCCGCTCCTTCTCCCGGAAAGAGGGATTCTTTCTCATTTGTTCCAATAGTTTGTCTGCACCACAGGGGCGTACAGCTACCGGCATACCTTCCTGAGCACAGGTAATAAAAGGGTGTACGAAAAGCAGCACAGCTAACAGGATCAGGCCTTTTTGTTTGGGAATAGTCATATTCAATGGGTATGGTGGTTGTAACGCGTATACCTTTCTGCTAATATCATTCCAATTTTACACATATGGCATTTCTGAATGATATAATATTAACGTGAGTTGTATTTGCGCTACATAGTAAAAGCCGCGCATTTTTTGTTAAGTAGCATAAAAAGAATAACTTGATAAAGTTGTTTCCTGATTCAGGTAGCGTTTAATAACGGAAATACAAAAGTGTACATTATAAATACCATCCGCCCCTAAATTTTAAAGATAGCTATGCGACAGGTATATTTTTTCATCCTGCTTTTCCTGATTTCCTGCAATTCCAGAACTGAAATTGTAGACAAATTTGCTAATGGCAAACCAGCTAAGATAATTGAGCATTATGAGGACAGCACCTGCGAGAAATCTTATTATGAAAATGGTAATTTAAAAGAAATAAAGTGTTTCAAAAATGGGAAGCAATCTGGTGAACAAATTCATTATAGGGAAGATGGAAGCAAAGCTGCACTTCTGACTTTTAAAAATGGGATAAGAAATGGTAAAGCATTTGAATTTTATCCTTCCGGACAGATCGCATTTGAAGGCATATCAATTGATGGAAAATTTGAGGGGCTTAGTAAATGGTACTTTAAAAATGGGAAATTAAATTTCATTGGTAACCGGCACCTGGACAAAGATACAGGCTGGTGGTATCATTTTAATATGCAAGGGGATACTATAAGAAGGGAGTATACAAAATCGGTTACTGACACTACAGAATATTTTGATGGAAAAGGCAAAAAAATTACTGCTGACGAATGGGAGAAAATAACAAGAGAAGAATAGCACAAAATGAAAATAAACACTTTATTGATATTATTTATTTTTCTAACATCTTGCGGTCTAAAACACATTATCGACAAGGCTGGAAAAATAAACTCAGATATATCAACGACATTTAAACATGAAGATGTTCATACTTCAATTAGCTTTGGCACTGATGAAAAAGATAATTATGTAGTTGTCACTTTTTTTAAATATGATTTAGACAATAAATCATATAATGAACTTGAAAGACTAGCCTCTCAAGTGACAGAAAGGATAAAAAGTCAAAACCCGGACTTGAAAAATATAGATAATATTATAGTGAGATTCACTAAACAAGATAATGATATTAGTGATCCGGAAGCATTTATAGAATTTAAACAAAAGAAAAAATAAAAAACACTTCCCAACCAAAATTTCATTGAGTCCCTTCTTTATCTGATCTCCCTCAACCGCTTACCCCAATTTCTCTGCCACTCATTCAACAGCACACACCGCTCAATTTCTGCGGCAATTAGCCTGCAATAATCATTGTAAATTTATCAGGAAATGATAATGATGAAGGTTCATACAACACTATTCAAAGTTTTGGTGTCAACCCCGGGTAACATTTCATATTTAAAGTTTCACTGAAATGAAGGCGAGTATGTTTTTTTAAGATTTAAAACCTATTCTATTGACATATCTGAGTTTCTGTTTTCGGAAAATGATTATATATGTAAAAGTAATCAGCCGTTTGGCAATTGTAAGTATCTGTTTGTTGGGTATCAGAAACTACTCATTTGCACAGGAGAAGCCATTGGTTCGGCAATGCGGCACCATGCAGGTATTGGAACAAGCCTTTGAAAGCAAACCGTCACTGAAAGCAAAATTTCAAAAACAAACCGTCGATTTTCAGCAGTCTGTAAATAAACGAAAAACAACAGATCCCACTTTTCGTATTGAGCAAAACGTTATATATGTACCTGTTGTATTTCATATTGTGCTCACCAATCCGGCTGTAATTACCGATGCACAAATACAGGCTCAGCTCGATGTGTTAAATAAAGATTTTGCAGGTATGAACAGTGATTCGGCGAACCTACCGGCTGCTTTTAAACCTTTGTTTGGCAAAAGTTTAATTCAATTTAAAATGGCGCAAAGAACACCCGATAATGAGCCAACTAACGGTATTGTACGCGTCACTACTTCGCGCATTGTATATAGTACTTTTGATAAAAGTCTTAAATACAGCACCCTGGGTGGCGATGATGCTTGGAACCCTGACCGTTTTTTTAATGTATGGATTTGCAATTTATCAGCTGGCTATGTTTTAGGATACAGCACTTTGCCTGGCGCCAGCGTACCTGCCGAAGAGGGAGTAGTTATTCATTATAAAACCTTGCCCGCCGACTCCCTTACTACTTTCAACAGGGGGCGTACGCTCACTCACGAAACCGGTCATTATTTTTATCTGTATCATATCTGGGGCGATGAAAATGGTTGTACAGGAACCGATTTTGTAGATGATACTCCAAATCAAACAACACTCACCAGCGGTTGTCCGGGAGGAGCGCTGATAACGGATGGCTGTAGTCCTGCTGCTCCGGGTATTTTGTACGAAGATTATATGGATTATACGGATGATGCCTGTATGTGCTTGTTTACGAAAGGTCAGGTTACTCGCATGGAAACGGCTTTAAGCGATTACCGGGCGGGCTATTATACTTCCGATGGCGCCGATCCGGTGCCTTTATTTAGTTTGGATGCCGCTGTGAGAAAAATTAAAGCCCCGGCTCAACGGGTTTGTACTGAAACCATTTCACCTGTTATTACGCTGCGCAACCGGGGACTCCAAACAGTAGAGTCAGCGGATTTTTATGCCAGTATAGATAATGAACCTGCAATATTGACCCATTGGGCAGGCTCTCTGCTTAGCCTCGAAGAAACATCCGTTACATTGAATGCGCTTACTATAGCTAATGAAGGGAGCCATGTATTAAAGGTGATGGTTGCATCGCCTAACGGTAATACAGACCTGAATAACGCTAATGATACCAATACCTGCACGTTTCAATTTTATCAGTCAGCTGCTGCGCCTTTAACCGAAGGATTTGAAAACAATACTTTCCCTGCTGCCGGATGGGATATTGTTAACCCTGATAATACTACTACCTGGGAACGGGTAACCGGGGTGGCAAAAACCGGTAACGCCTGTGTGGTCATGCGCAATTTTGATTACCAGGTGAATGGTCAGCGTGATTATCTGCGCCTGCCCATTGAAAGTATTTCCAATGGTGATTCGGCTTTTCTCTCTTTTCAGGTAGCCGCCGGTGTAAAGACCAACCCTTCAACTGCCGGATATTTACGGGACACTTTGCAGGTATTGATAAGCACCGATTGTGGTATTACATATGCCAGCCTTTACAAGAAATGGGGCAGTTCGCTCATTACACGAAGCAGTTCTTCAACATCTTCATTTGTGCCTGCCCCTTCAGAATGGCGGAAAGATTCTGTTAATCTTTCTCCTTATATAAACGCTGGTCCCGTTTTGCTGGCTTTTATGAATACAACAGAAAATGAGAACAATATTTACCTCGATGACATTACTGTTTATAGTAAAAACGTAAATCCCAATCTCAGATCAAAAGGTTTTATGGTTACACCGAATCCTGCTACCGATGTCATTACCGTACAATTTTATCCATATCCGTCTACATTAAAAGTTATTGTTTTGTATAATAGTTCCGGACAAAAAGTAGGAGAGCAGGTCGCTAAAGGGAATGGAGCAGGCAGTTACACTTTTACCATGAGCCGTTTTGCCAGCGGCGTATATTTTGTACAGGCAATTTGTTCCGATAAAAAGTTTATTCAGAAGGTGATTAAGCGATAGGAAGATTACTTCGATCCCCATCAAAAAAAAAACGAATTAATGACCCGGTCATTAATTCGTTCATGAAATGTCGCCTGTTAAATGGCTTTAATATGTAAACATCTCCTTATAATGGCATTTTTTGATTCAACTATGGAGCTATAAGACGCTTTGAAATCCGCTTATTATTTTGTGACAGCGTTAGTACGTACACCCCGGTAGCCAGATTTTTACTGTTTAAAAGAACCGAATGATTGCCCCTTTGCAAATGGCTGTTCAGCAGTACAGATACCGGTCGCCCTGTCATGTCGTAAAGTGTAAGGCTAACAGGTCCATCCTGGTCAATGTAAATATTTATTACGCCTGCGCCTGTTAAAGGGTTTTGAAATGCAATTGTTTCTTTTTTGATATCAGGCAATACGTTGGTTTCGGATTGGGCTATACGTGCACTACTGATACTTTCGAGTTGGAATTGCTGGTTTTCGCCACCATTCCAGGTAGCCTGATCAACGGTTGCACCATCGTTTGTAGAGCTGCCGGTTACTTCTACCACCTTGCCGCTGTTTCTGTTTACAATGCGATAATACCCTTCGCCGTTGCTGACCAGTTGCCATTCATCATTCGTAGCGCTGCCACCGTAAGTATATTGAATAATGGCTGCCCCATCACTGGTTGAAGCATTTTGAACAACCATATCTTTACTGCTGTTGCGATTGATGATCCTGTAATAGCCGCTGCCAATGCTGCTCAGCTGCCATTCATCGTTGGTAGCGCTGCCGCCATAAGTATATTGAATAACTGCTGCACTATTGCTTGTTGAAGCATTTTGTACCACCAGGGCTTTGCCGCTGTGTCGGGGAGTTAACCTGTAAAATCCCGAAATATCACTGCCTCCTGTACCTGCATCTGACGGACATTGCGACGCACTGCTTTCTGATATGCAAAAATCGGCAAAGCGAACCTGTTCATCGCGCAGGCCCGTGCTGTTTTTGGAACGGTACACGCCCCATTTGGGATGGTTGCGTGATGCGCCGGTTCGCCAAAGATCGATGCCGCTGGTTTTGCTATAGCTGAGAAGGGTAGCGCCATCGCTTATTCTTTTCAAAGTGATCTCGAAAGAGCCGTTATCACTGCTTACATATTTTATATAGCCTTCTACCCAGGTACCTTTAAACGGCGCCAGGTCAACCGAC
This sequence comes from Niastella sp. sgz303648, assembly GCF_059587045.1. Classification (NCBI taxonomy): domain Bacteria; kingdom Pseudomonadati; phylum Bacteroidota; class Chitinophagia; order Chitinophagales; family Chitinophagaceae; genus Niastella; species Niastella sp. sgz303648. The sequence continues at coordinate 789,390 of NZ_JCAPSW010000002.1, forward strand.
ACGAGTCGTCCAAGATCAACCGAGCCAGCTTCATCGCCCCCGTCGTGTATCACTTCGAGGATACTGGCCCTGGGTGTAATGGTAATCAAAGGAGAGCCGGTATCGTCACCGCCTACAGCCTTGATCTGGAAGATGTGGCAGAAAGAAGATCCGCCGATAAAATTGGCGTCGAGCTTAAATTTCCATCTGAAATAGCCTGTTTCTCCCTGTGCCTGCTCTTCTGCGCTGCCTCCTCCTTTGATTTCCATGCGAACGCGATCAAGATTGATACATCGATCGTTGTCGTCAACGATATGGCTATGGAATACAAATACATTCTTTCCCAAATCCGAATCGAAGGCCTGGGTAACATGCGGTCCGAAAGAGGTATGTACGCAATCGGGATTTTCATTGCCGAAGCCGGCCGCTGAAATGACCGGGTAGGCACTGCCCGAACTGGCTGTGGCTGTTAATGTGGATTGTGCATGAAGATAAAAGGACAGCATGCTAAACAGAAGCAGCAGGCACCCTCTTTTTAATAGCGGGAAAAATATTTTTGAGATCCTGTAACAAAGGCATTTGCAATCGAAATTGTTCATTTGATAATATTTAATGATTAGGAAATAAGGAATAATGAAGCAAACCGTGTTGTACTTTGGAATGGTAAGACCGTGCAGATGAGTAGTGCCTGGCAATCGTTTATTGTGATACTAACTAACGAATAAATTTGTAACGAATAGGGGTATATGTTGGCTTTTTATTCAATTCAGTTAGCGAAAACAAACCCCGCGAAACAAAGCGCAGTAAGCGTTAAAAAAGTGGAATAACATTGAACTGTAGTCGTTATCTTTAGATTGCAATTGCCCCTGTGTATAAATGCTGAAATATTAAAGTACTTTTTAATTTCACATCAACTTATGAAAAGTCTGACTAAAGTATATTCGTTACCAGTAATCATTGTATTAGTAATTATTAATGCATGTAGTCCGGGTATGATTGCTCTTAAAGGAAATTATGGAACCAGCCCTTTGGAAATCACCTCAAATAAATCAATCGATACTCTTTGGTTAAAGGTGACACAATTGTTTGCAGAAAAGGGTTTGGTTATTGACAAGGTCGATAAAAAGAAAGGGCTCATTGTTTCAAAGAAAACCTCGTTTATTCCTGCTTATACATTCGAAGATAAAAATGGTCAATTGAATGAAACTGATGCCTGGGTGGTTTTGAAAAAAGTAGATGAAAAGGGATGGAATCCGAAAACAATTTACGGTCAGTGGAGCATTCAGATAACAGAAACAGGAACGGGCACAACAACAATAAAAATTGATCCTGTTGTAATTTGCACCTATTACACAAACACGTTCACAAAAGTTGAAGTTCATGGCCAATCTACAGGGAAGCTGGAGCAACTTATTAAGGGTTCCTGACTATCATTATCCCAACATCTTCCACTGACTTTTCTTTCCAAAATTTGCATCCGGTTGCCTCAATATTAATATATACAATACCGTTTATTCGATAATTAATTAATTTGTTTCATCCTGAGCGCTTTGAGTTTCTTACATTTGAAGGTTTTTTATGGGGGAATCTGCTGATGTGGGATGCAGGCTCACCTTTGTCAAAAGCGTTTTTTACTTATAAATACGGTACCATTGCAATTATTAGACTCCCTTCTTGCGTCATTTGTTAGTATAAAGTATAAGCGGATTGCCGGTATGCTTGCCGACCCTATTGCCTGTCAGACCAGGTTAATGCATTCTTTTGTTGAACAGGCGCAACATACTGTTTTTGGGAAAGACCATGGCTTTGATAAAATAAGAACCTATGAAGATTTTAAAGAACGGGTACCCCTGCGAAATTATGAGCAGTTGCTGCCGTATATAGAAAGAATAAAATCAGGTGAAAGTGATGTTTTGTGGAAAGGCAGGCCGGCATTCTTTGGTAAAACTTCCGGCACCACCAGTAAAACGAAATTTATTCCGGTCACCAAAGATTCGCTTAAAAACCATATAGGTGGGGGGCAATATTCCCCCTTACAATATTCCCATCGAAATAAAAAAGTTGCCTTTCTGAAAGGTAAATCATTGTTTTTTTCTGATGGTCATTTTTTTGAAGATATCAATGGCATCAAAGCAGCTCCCATTTCTACTATTGGAAACAGTTGTGTTCCGTGGTGGTATAAATGGTTGCGATTGCCTTCTGATGAAATTAATGCTATTCCCGATTATAAAGAAAGGATTGAGGCAATGATTGAGCTTGCGGAAGTCAATGATATCCGCATCATTGTGGCCATGCCGGTGTGGTTGTTGGTATTTCTCAGAGCAATAAAAGAAAAAACAGGAAAGGAATTCAAACAATTATTTCCGAATTTTCAATTGCTCATACTAAGCGGCATGGATTATGAACCCTTTTTGCCGGAAATAAAGAAATACATCAATATGCCGTTTGATGCATTCGAAACGTATCCGTCTACTGAAGGACTGCTGGCTTACCAGGACCGTTTGGAAGAAAGAGGGATGCAATTGATTCTGGATAATGGAATATTTTTTGAATTTGTAGAGGTAGATACTTTATTCAAAGAAAATGTAAAAAGAGTTTCTTTGAAAGATGTGCAGCCCGGCATTAACTATGCCCTGGTACTAAATACCAATGCAGGCCTTTGGGGATATATCAATGGCGACACGGTACGATTTAAAACAGTTTTTCCGCACCGTATTGAAATCACAGGAAGAATTGCCCAATACATTTCTGCATTTGGAGAGCATGTAACCGTGGAGGAAACCGAAAAGTCGATCGCTGAAACAGCAATGGAATGCAGCGCTACTATAGTTGAATATACGGTTGCTCCCAACATAAAAGACGATGGCACGCTGCCTTTTCACGAATGGTTTATTGAGTTTGGCCAGGCGCCGGATAATATACAGGATTTTGCAGAACGCCTCGACAAAAAGATCTGCACCCGTAATTTTTCCTATAAAGATGTGGTAACACATAAAGCTATTGAACCGTTAAAAATAACAGTAGTGCCGAAAGGCGGATTTGAAACATTTTTAAAGATATCCGGCAAAACCGGCCTGCAGCAGAAAGTACCTCATGCAAGAAATGATTATCAGTTTGCCGGCCAGTTAAAAAAAGCATTGTCGATTTAATCGCTAAAGAATCAAAAATAAAACAGCCTTCAGGTTATTAAATCTGAAGGCTGTTTTGCTTAGGAGAAATATACTATTCCAGATATCCTTCCTGTTTAAGTAAGGCCAGGGATTCTATCAACATACAGGCGCTTAACTGTGTGCGTAAGGCTGCTTTTCCCTCTGTTGGTGCCTGCCACCAATGATAGCCGAATAAAATAACCGGGCTTTTAACACAACCTGTTGTCCATAATATCTGCGCACTGTTCTTTAAAAAATAAACATATCTTTTTCTGTTTGTTTCCGGCAGGTCTTTATGCCTGATCAACAGGGTAAGATAGCGTACAAAAATTCCTTTAAAAAGATTTACATCATGATCTTGTTGCTCTGCCCAGTCGCTCAGCACTTTGTTGTTCGAATTGATCAGCGTGCTGGTTGTCCAGTCGGCTGTTTTGATGGCGTCGTTTAAATAAACTTTATTACCCGTAATCTTGTAATACTCCAACGCTGCTCCCATGTAAGTTCCGGCATTGTATGTCCAATCACCTCTGGTATCGCTGAAATTATCATACACCCGGCCCGATTGCTGTACAACACGATGCTCCTTCATCCAGTTATAAATTTTATCGAGCCATTGCAAATTGTTCAGTCCGTTTATCACTTCCGTTTCGCCATATTTTTGCCATCTGCGTGCTGCTATGATAGCCGCAGGGCCATTGGAAGGAACGCCCTTGCTTCGTCCTTCGGTAGTATTTTCATGATTCCAGGGTATTCCGCCTCCATCGTCTTCATTCCAGCCGGTAACGATCCATTGCCATAATTCCTTTGCGGAAGCCTCAAAGCGCGCATCTCCCGTAGCTTCAAATGCACGCAGGTGCGCCATGCCATGCCAACCCATATCGTCGTAATAATTATTATAGAAGCTGCCGCCGTTCTTGGCTTTTACCCCTTCGTAAAAATCGTAAATACGGTCTTTATAGAAGTTGCTTTTTGTTCGTATATAAGCATCTGTAAGAACATCCAACCCGTGGGCTTCGGGCCAGTAATCGAATTGGTTAACGGTGCCAAAATTGTCGTTGTTAAAATGATGTTTGGTCGAATTCCAGTACACATTAATGAAGCTGGTGCTGCTGCTGTCTGCAGCAGAGGACCAATCGATATTGTATTTTGTACTTCTGTCGATATATACGTCATTTATTTTGCCGCACGCGTAAAGCATAAACGCAACGTTGGCAATTAATACGATTTTCTGCATTTGCAAATTTTTATGTTGAATACCTGACCATGATACTATATAGCGTTTCGACTACGCTCAACGCTTCGATTCTTCGATCCTTTCCCGCACTTGCGGGACTCAGGACGCTCAGGGCGCTCAGTACACCACTTCATGGCTATAGTTTTGCGCTTCGGCGCTGAACGAAACGACGATACTGCATTTAGTCACCGATTTGTTCGGGAACTTGAAACTATAATCCCATTGATTTTTGTCGGCGGGATAGAAATACAAATAAAAAAATGATCCTGTTGTAGCGGTCGGTGGCTGGTTGTCTTTATTAACGCTGCCTATTTTTTGTTCTGCTCCTGCAATGGTCATCCAGAAGAAATACCTGTCGTCGCTCCAGTTTGTTGTAAAGTCGGGAACAATGTCATTCACTCGCCATACACCTTTGCCCTGGTAGGTAAGTGTTTCCCGCTTTTGGGGTGTACACATGAAAAAGTCAAGGTTCGTGATTTCCGATATAGTAACCGATGTCGTACTAAAGTCGAGGTGAATTTTATATATACCATCTTTGGCCACCGTGGCGCCATCTGCCGATTCCCTGAATGTGGTACCATCTGTGGTGAATGTTCGGGATACATTCGTTTTCGAATCGACAAAAGAATATTTTTTACCGGCCAGCAGCCTGGTATAAATTTCGAACTCGCTGCCGCCGGCAAGCGCTTTAACGGTCAATGCCTGAGCCAGAGCGGCGCCGCCTTCCGTTCCTTCACCTGTCAGGAACAGCGCATCGGGTGCATCGATACCATTTGTTCTGGTGATGTTAAGGGTACGAACTTCTTTTGAAACCACCCTTGTCAATCCCCTTGAAGAGGCTACCGTCCATTTCAGTGTTCCTTCTGCAGCAGCAGCTATACCTGCCAGTTTCCCTATTTTGTTCAACACCTTATGGGTAATACTCGATCCTGTACTGGTACCATTGTTATCGGCCGGAACAACGAATACAGGATTGGAGAAATCGCCATTGGCCTTATCAAACAGAACATCATAATAAACCACGCCATTGTCTTCGGCTACCGCCTTTTCCCACTCGAAGTATAAAGTTGACGAGCCGGAAGATTGCAGAATAATATTGCGTGCGTTGTCGGGTGAATACAATGTATTTACTTCCGTTACCTTAACTTCTTTGAATTTGTTGTCCTTGGAACATCCCGCAAGGGCTGCAAACGCTGTGAGAAAGAGAGCTATTGATAATTTATTTTTTTTCATGTTGTGCTGATTAATATTTAATAACCTGGGTTTTGGGTCAGATTCGTATTAAGCAATCGTTCTGCTCTTGGAATTGCCCACAGGTAGTCACGGTTACGGTTAAAGTTTCCTGAAGGGATCTTAATATAATCATAACTGCCACTGCTTTTATCGAATTTAGCTCCATGCCGTTCCTGTGTCAATAGGGTTTCGGCTGTTTTCCAGCGGCGAATGTCAAATATGCGCAATCCTTCCAATGCCAGTTCCACGCGCCGCTCATTACGGATCACTTCGCGCAATGCATCCTGGTCATTGCCGGGAAGGTCCATCGCTTCGGCCGTGTTATCGAACCCGGCCCTTTGTCTTAGTTTTTTTATGGTTTGATCCCAAACGGTAATGTTCATTTCATTCAATTCGTTTTTTGCCTCGGCATACATCAGCAATACATCGGCAAAACGGATCAAAGGCAGGTTCAGACTCGACTCCCAACCACCACCTGTATACGATGATGGGTCAGGGTCACAGAGTTTTCGATAGTAATATCCTGTTGGTGTTTGCGCAGTTCCCGCTCCCGTGTACTTATCCGATATTTTATTGGCAGGGGTAGTGCCATCGGGGTGTATGACAATAGTATATGCGTTACCTGATCTGTCGATCCACGTAGAGCCGTCGTAGGCAATGGTTGCACCCATACGTGGATCGCGGCCTGTATAATCCGGATCAGTGGTCGTCCACTTATGGCCATTTTTCATCAGGTAACTATTCACCAGTTCCTGCGTTGGCCCTGCCAAACACAAGCGTGCATTGGCACTCATCGGCGCATAGTCGACCAGGTTTCCCCAGGTTCTGTTTACAGGCACATACTGCAGACTTAAAATGATTTCAGGGTTATATTCATTTTTCACCCAGAACAATTGCTCATAGTTGGGAAACAGACTGTAAGTGCCATAAGCGGTACTATTGATCAGTTTATTGCAATATTCTGCCACTTTAGCCCAGTTGCTTTCATACAAATACGCGCGTGCGTTCAACGCAATGGCGGCGCCACTGGTAATTCTTCCATTATCTGCCGCTGCATAGTCTTCGCGTTTTGGTAAAACAGCGGCCGCTTCATCCAGCTCCTGATGTATCCACGCCATGATCTCAGCATGAGACTTACGGAAAACCGTTTTCGATTCATTCAGTGTGATGTCCTGTGTGAAATGAGGAACATCTCCAAACCAGGTGGTCAGTTCCAGAAAAAGCCATGCACGGATAAACCGTATTTCGGCTTTTCTTTTATTCCTCAGTTCCCCGCTCATGGTGGTTACCCTGTCGACATTAGCTAAAAATGTATGACAGGTTTTTATACCGCCATAACAGGCCTGCCATTCGCCGGCAAAGCGTGCGTTCGAAGCATCTGCCAGCCCCAGGGCGATGACCTTTTCGTTGGTAGTGCCATAACCATTGTAAACATTATCGCTCAATATTTCATTTAACATGAAATAATCGCTTGTAAACATTTGCCGGTAGGCCATGTTTAAAACCGAGTTGGCTTTATCTTCTGTGGTCCAGTAGGTTTCGTCGGTGAACTTATTGGTAGGAATTACATCCAGTTTAACACACCCTGAAAGCAACAATCCCATCAACAGTATTTTTATTTTCATAATTCCTGATTTGTATTGATGTGCTTTAAAATTCAACATGTAAACCTCCTCCTATATATTTAAGCAATGGATAATTGCGGGCACTGTTTGCTCCGCTGGCATTCATGTTGTTTCCAAACTCGGTCGACTCGGGGTCAACAAAATGAATGTTACTGAACGTAAGGAGGTTTTGCCCGTTCACAAAAACATTTAGTTTATTTACCCCAAACTTTGTTGTCAGTGCTTTGGGAAGTGTATAGCCAATCTGAATATTCTTCAATCGCACATATGATGCGTTAAATATGTTAAAGTCACTGCCCTTACCGTAATTGTTGATGGTAGAAGCTGTACCCGGGGCAGTTAATCTTGGCCATCGTGCACCCGGATTGGCAGGCGTCCAGTAATCGAGCTGGTGTTCGAACATCACGAATGAATAACCGCCATGGAAAGGTTCTATGGTTTCTCCTCTCAGTGCCATATCGCGTTTTCCAACGCCCTGCCACAGCATGTTCAGCTCAATCCCTTTCCATTGTAATACATAATTAAACCCGAAGGTTAGCCGCGGAAACGCATGACCAAGCACGTAACGGTCATTATCGTCGATAATACCATCGCCGTTGCGATCTTTATATTTTACGTCACCCGGTTTGGGAGAAAACCCAATGGGAAGTGCGGAGTTTTTAACATCTTCCTGGTTTTGGAACAGGCCATCTGTTTTATAGCCGTAATAACTGTACAAAGGCAATCCTACACGAATGATACGTTCAATTTCATCTGATTGGCTGATCTGTTCATATCCTTCGAATTTTGTAACCTCATTCCATGAATCGCCTATGTTGAACCCGAACGAATGATTGAACTCGTTATGACGCAGATAATAGTTTATGCTGAGCTCCCATCCCTGGTTCTTCATTTCGCCTAAGTTTGCCTTAGGCACTGCCCCGCCAAGTACCATCGGTGTTTGCGGCGTTAACAAAATACCTTTCGTTATTTTATGGAAGTAGTCGAAACCGGCTCTCAGGCTTCCTTTCAGAAAAGTGGCATCTGCACCAATATTAAAGGATGTGGTGGTTTCCCATTTCAGTTCAGGATTACCGAATGTATAACCCGTTCCGGGCACCGAAACATTGTTAAAGCCGTATTGATTGACATAGATATCGTAGGTGGTAAAGGTTTGATAATCGTCTATATTCTGATTACCCAGTTTGCCATAACTACCTCTTATCTTCAGATCGCCAATGTTGCTTTTCCAGAAATCAAAAAATGGCTCTTCGGTAATGCGCCATCCAAGCGATACGGAAGGGAAAAATCCCCACCGGTTTTCCTTTGCGAATTTTGAAGATCCATCGTAACGGAAGCTTCCTTCTGCATAATACTTATTGGCAAAAGAATAGCCCAACCTTCCGAAATAAGAATAAATGCTTCTTTCCGTAGTGCCTCCAACGGTATTATAGCTGCCTTCATCTATAATAGTGCCTTCGATAGGAATGCCTAAAACCGGATCAACATATTTCTTTCTGATTTCCTGACGTTTTTGCCTGTACGATTCGTTCGAAAAGCCTGCCAGTGCAGAAATAGTATGCACATTTGCAAAGGTTTTGTTATACTCAAGCATTGCCTGTACATTCAGCAGTGTTGAATTACCGCTGTAATCTTCTATATGGTAATCTTTTGAGGAGTTTATATTAACCGGTGTTTCGCCTCCTGATAAGCTGTAAACAGGCCAGTAAAACCTTCTGATCAACCGGTTTTCGGGGCGAACATCCAAACCTATCAAACCTTTTGCTTTTAATCCATCCATCAACCTGAGCTCGCCGTTCAGGCTTCCCTGAAAATTATCATTAGTTGTTTTTATGTAACCTCCATGCTCCAACGCGGCTAAGGGATTTCCACCGGTAAGCACATCATTATTATAATAACGGCCATCTTTGTCTTTTAAAATATACGTGTTGTATACCGGCAAACGCGATGCATCGGCTATCAGGAACCCTTCATCGCCCTGGTAAGCAGTTCCTTCAGTTCTGTTATACCAAAGGATGGCGGCCAGTTTTAACCTGCCAACCTGGGTAGTAACATTCGAGCGCAGGTTATAACGTTTCAACCCATAATCCGGACCCTTAAAATTGCTTTCCTGGTTGTAATAACCCGAGGAGATCATATAATTGGTATTCGTTGATCCTCCCTGTATGCTCAGGTCATAATTTTGTTGAAGGGCGTTTTTTAAAATTCCTTTCAGGAAATACTCGCTGTCGCCGGTGGCAAATTGCCGTATTTGTTCCGATGAATAAATCGGGTCGGCGCCTGAATTGATATAGGAATCATTACGAAGCAGCGCATTCTGGTATCCTTTTAACGGCTTAACCAATATCTCCGGGTTTTGTGAGCCAACAAGGCCAATGAACCTGACAACGGGTTTCATTCCCGGTTTTCCTTTTTTAGTAGATATCAGTATAACTCCATTGGCTGAACGCGATCCGTAAATGGCTGCACTGCCGGCGTCTTTTAATATGGAAATCTCCTCAATATCATTGGGGTTCAGGTTATTCATATCGCCAATATCATTGCTGATGACCCCATCGATTACAAGTAATGGTGAGTTATTTCCAAAAGTGCTGATCCCCCGCAGGTTGATGTTCATCGAGTTGTTATTGGGGTTCATATTGCGCTGCTGTATAACCAAACTGGGCGACAGCCCCTGAAGCGCCTGCATAACATTGCCTACAGGCCGCCCTTCAATTTGCTCAGGCTTTACCTGGTCTACGGCGCCAACCAGATCCCCTTTTCGTTTCGTTCCGTATCCGATTACCACCACCTCATTCAGGTTGACCGGGGTTTTGCGCAGTGTAACGTTCAGGATGGTTTGTCCGGTCAATGTAACGGTCTTTGACTCATATCCGATAGAACTGAAAGTTAGTCTTGTTACATCATCCGAAACCTGCAGGCTAAAAGTTCCGTTGGCAGCTGTAATTGTTCCTCTGTTATTATTAGCCTGTACGTTTACTCCTTCCAGCGCATTTCCCTGCTCGTCGGTAACCTTTCCGCTAATTACTTTTTGTTGTACCGCGATAGCAGAAGCGCTTTGTTCAGACGAAGTAGAAGTAGCCGGTTTAATTACAATGTTATTTTTCTCAAGCTGCCAGGTATATGAAGTTTGCTTCAGGCAAAACGCAAGTACGTCTGTAACCGGTGTGTTGTTAAAATTTACAGTCAGCGGTTTTATTTTTTCAAGCACCTCGCTTTCGCATAATACCGCTATTCCGGCCTGCTTCCTGATTTCGAGAAAAATGCGCTCGATGGAAATATTACTGCCTTTGAGAGTTATACCCTGCGCGAAGCCGTTTGCATTTACCTGCAACATAGCGGATAAAAAAATTAACAATAGCAGTTTCTTAAGCAGCTTCATTTTGGGCACTGACTCAAAACATAAATTTAAAGTCATAGATATGGTTTGTTATTTTTTCACATGGATCTTTTTTCCTTCTATATTGAAATGAACCCGCCCGGTAGCCTGCAGCATGTTCAGCACATCGCTTACCCGTGAAAATCTGGATATAGTGCCCCAAAAACGGGTTTCGGGAACCTGCCCTTCATACACTACCTCCACATCATACCAGCGTGCTATTTTATCCATTACTTCATTGATCGGTTCTCTGTTAAACATAAAATAGCCTTCTTTCCATGCTACAGCATAACTGGTTTCCACATCGCTCACATCTGCTATTTCCTTTGTATTTACCACTGCCTGTTGTCCGGGTTTTAGCAGTACCTGCGATTGACCCTTCGTAATTTGTACGCTGCCCTTTAAAAGTGTAGTCGTTTCCCGGGCATCATCCTGGTAGGCGCTCACGTTAAAACTTGTTCCAAGCACACGTATGGCGGCGCCCTTTGAAGTTTCAATGATGAAAGGGTTCTTTGTATCGTGTTTTACCTCAAAATAAGCCTCGCCCAAAAGCCTTACCTTTCTTTCGCCGGGTTTAAAAACTGTTGGGAAGTACAAGCGGGTTGATGCATTCAACCATACATGCGAGCCATCGGGCAACGCTACCTGGTATTGTCCGCCTTTAGGTGTTTCGAGTATATTTATTTCGCCGGGATCGTTTAGTGTTTTTGCATCTGCTTTTGAAATCAGCAGGCCGTTTTTTTTCTCAAAACCGGTGGTCTTATCGTTGATAACAATATTACCGTTAGTCACTTCCTCAAGCAGAACAGATTTACCTCCCGGCAATTTCAGTATGGCCTGGTTCTTACCCGGAACAATAGCAAGAGGTGCATGACCCGTTACCGTTTGGTTGTTCTTAAAATGGCTTCTGTAAAGAAAAAAGGTCACTAACATGGCTGCTGCCACGAAAATGGCGGCAACTTTCAGGTAAAAGAAAGCAGGGGTGCGTTTAACCGGCATCCTGTGAACAGTATACGAACCTAACCGGTTTTCAATACCTTCTTCTATACGTTGCAGTACTTCTTTGTCAACTATTTGTACGGCGTTGAAAACCTGCTCATACCGGTCCAGCGCTGCTGCCGCCTCCTCTTCAGGCAGTTCCTGCAGCCAGGCAAGAAAGTCGGCTAATTCTGAAGGTGAGTGTGTATGCTGTGCTACTTTCTGAAGAAAGTCATCGAATTGCTTTGGGTCCATATTATCCTTAAGACACACATGGCCGGTAAAAGGACCCCTCCGGAAAAAAATAATTAAAATTTTCCTGAGAATGAATCAAAGCCGGGTTGTTAGGAAGGTGATTGCAGGCAGGATGCTTACTTAAAATATTTTATACCCTCATATTTTCTCATGATAGCTAAACCCTGGTAAAGTAGTTTCTTCACTACGTTTTTCGAAATGCCCACTTTGGAGGCTATCTCGTCAAGGCTGAGCTCTTCGCGTGTACTCATTTCAACGATGAGCTTTCTTTTAGGCGATAGTTTAGAAAGGGCTTCTTCTCCAAAACGCATTTTTTCTTTAAGCGTTAATTGTTTTTCAGGAGTATCGGGATCAATTTCGTTGTATGTTTTGTTATTAACGAGGTTGCGTTCGTTTTTCTGTTTTCTTAATTCATTCAGAAACCTGTTCTTTGCAGCCCTGAATAAATAGGATTTAACCTGTTTTATGTTTGTAACATTTGCCCGGTTATCCCAAAGTTTAATAAATATTTCCTGTACAATATCTTCACACAATGCTTCATCATTACATAAACTTTTAATAAACAGATACAGCTCAGGAGTGTAGCGCTGATAAAATTCACGGAAGGCGTGCCGGTCATCTTCACTGATGCGTTTCAGTAAGTCAATATCAGATGTCCCCTTCATATTGGGCAAGATTTAGATGTAACCTATCAATCGTTAATGATGCAAATACGCTGAATTCAAAAGTATAATAAATATTTATTTTAGCAGATATTCTGTTAAGCTAACGTTTTGCAAAACGAGTTAAGCAACTTGTGATCTCAATATATTTATTTCCGTTATTTTATTTTAGTTGAAGGCAGTCAATCGATTATGATTGATCCGGGTTCTTCTCACGCTCCCTGATATATCCCAATCAATCGTTTCCTGCAAAATTTGTTTCCTGCTAAAAGGACTGTATTTTAGCAGAAATACTACCATTAATAGTCATGCTATTGTTGGCGCTAAATAAATTTAAATGATCAAGCCTGTATTACTTTTTGCCTTATTGTTTGTTTTTATGACTTTGACAGCATTTGCTCAAAGTGACTTAAAAGCGACAAGACCCGACAGTGCTAAATTGCCGAAAGGAATTAAATATTCCGGAAAGTTTAAAGCTGCAATCAGGTGGACTGACAAACTTGGAGATAATATTGTGATAGAATCAGAAACAGGGATTTATCATAACCCTAAATTCAAACACGAAAATGATGGTGCTGATGCAGAAATCTTTGCCTGTCGCTATATAATAAAAGACTCATTGCTGCAGGCGTGGAGGGTTTATGACTTTATACAGGATTGCCCCGTTGACATTGAAGCAAATTTTATTAAAAATACACTTCAGGTAACAGACCTCAATAATGATGGCATTGCTGAAGTTTGGGTAATGTACAAAACCGTTTGTCATGGTGACGTTAGCCCCAGCAACATGAAAATTATTATGTATCAGGGGCCGCAAAAGTTTGCCATGCGGGGACAAAACAAAGTGCAGCTTTCCAAAACAGAAGTTTATGGTGGTGAGTACAAGTTTGATAAAGCATTTATCGACGGACCGAAAGAATTTAGAGATTTCGCTTTGAAGCTTTGGAATAAAAATATCCTGCAAACCTGGGGTCAGTAATGTACGAAACGCTGACGTTTATTGTTACCTCAGAAATACGTCGATATCCCAAACTGAAAACCCGATAACTTTGAAGGCGGATTTCCTAAAATATCGTGCTGCCGGTTGTAACGATAATTAAAACGAAGAACGGTTTGTGCCGTCGGTCGCCAGCTGATAGCGGGTACTATTGAAAATACATCATCCGAAATATTTCCTCCTGTTGATTTGAATGTGCCTTTATTCCAGTCAACATATTCCAAACGGCAGGCAACATTTAATACTGCTTTTTCAAATCCTAACATGCTTCGTTTTAAAACGGGTTGCACAAAATCAACAAACCCTCCCTGTTGTTTTTTTCCAAATTGCTCGGTATACGTTTCCGGCACATCTACGCTCACCCATGCCCACTCACCGTTTATGTATGTTTTGGTGTGGGGGAGGGTAGTATTGAAATCTACAGCAAATACATTTACCCGTCTTTTTTTATCCAGGGTCAGTCCGTCTTCCTGAAACTTGTTGTACACGCCGCCCATGTAGGATAATCCGAGTTCGCCTACTTTGTTGTTTCGTACCGCGATCTTACCGGTGAACAAAGGACAGCCGTTAAAACTTTCTTCAAAGCGATCGGGGTTTTCTTTACTGGCCGGTAAAAATGTTTTGTTCTCTGAATTGGCAATAATTTTATCATCAAACCCATTGGTCAGGTAGGCTTCGTATCCAAATACCCAGTTGCTGGTGAACTTCTTTCCAAAAAGTCCGAACCCAACATTGCTCCAGGTTGCCGGCAACATTTGTGTGGCAGAAATAGGTCGGTCTACAAATTCCCACTTCGGCCCGTCGTGGTTTTGATTGAAGGAGCCAATAGGGTTCATAACAATACCACCACGAAGATTTAATAATGGTGCAAATTCAAAATCAACCGAGGCAAATTCAATATTGATTTCTTTGGTGCCGTCTTCAAATTCTATTTCCGACAAAAACTTAATCCGTTTATATATAGAAGATGAAACAAACAACGTTAAGCGTCGCATTTGAAACTGATGCCCCTCTGAAATTCCATTCTCACTTAAGTATTGGTAATTCGCTTCGGCATAACCGCCTAATGCAACAGGTAGTTTGCCTACCTGTAAAAAAGGACGGTTATATATGGCATCCATATTTAACTGCTGGCCGGTTGTGTCGCGTGACACCCGGCGCAAAAGCGATGGGTCAATTTGTGATAGACAGGTTGACGCTAAAACAAATAACAGCAACGACAGGGATAGTAAATGTTTCATTTCTTTCTTAAATCAATAAATAATTCATCATTCATAACAGATACGGGGAAATTTCTCAGATCCTGGTCAGCAGGCCCGGTGGTTACCTTGCCATGATTGTTAAACTCACTGCCGTGCGCCGGGCATTGCAAAAATTCGCCTGATGCCTGCAGCTCGGCTCCCTGATGGCTGCAACGCATCCATAAGGCGGTATAGTTATCTTCACTTAATCTGTAAACACAAATGGGGAATTGCAATGCTTCGTTACGAACGATCACAAATGAACGGTAAACCGTTTTGCCGTTCTTCGTTGTCTTAAATTCATTCCTGCTGAATGTAAGACCGTCGTTGCCCAGATTGCCTGCTAAGTATCGTGTGGAGCTACAGGCGGTGATCGACGTGGAAACACCTGCAAAAGCAAGACAGGCGCCACAGGTATTGACCAAAAAATCTCTTCGATTCATGAAGGAATGTATTGTTGGTTATAGTGATTCAAGGAAATTGATCAATTTCTTTTTTTCGTCGGCTGTTAATTGCTGAAAACTATTTTTACTTTGTTTTCCTTCTCCGTCATGAAGTGTAATAGCTTCTTCAATGCTGCCCGCCCGGCCATCGTGTAATAAAAAATACTGCCCCCCTTGTGAATTTTTCGAAAGCCCCAGGCCCCACAACGGTGGCGTTCGCCATTCGGGAGTTGTTGCTGATCCTTCGGTATAGCCATCGTCGAGACCGCTGCCCATGTCGTGCAACAACAAATCGGTATAAGGATGAAATGTTTTGTTTGATAATGCCGCTATGGATGATGTACCGGTTGTTAATGTTGGGGTATGACATTTACTGCAGCCAATATTTACAAAAATCTGTTTGCCGCTATTTATGGCTTCATTAGTTTGACTGCGTTGTATAGGCGCTTTGAGCGTTCTTAAATAAAATACCACATCCAGCACGGTTTTATTGGAAACTTCGGGTTCAATTTCCTGTCCGGTATACGTATCATAATGTTCATACGATGAATTGATACCCATATCCTGGTTGTAGGCATTGGCCGTTTGTTGCATCAGATCATACACGGCTGCTTTTTTGCCAAACCGGCCTATGTATTTATTGTTGTGTTCTATAGTACCTGGCCGTAGTGTGATATAAGCCGGTATATGTATCCAGTTAGGCCGGCCCGATATACCATCTCCATCGGTATCGTTTTCATCGGCCATGGCAAGAATGGCGGCATCGGGCACCGCATCCAGAAATCCAAGTCCTGTATTGGCAGGCGGTGTAAACTTCGAAGATGTTGCTCCTGCAGGTATTTGCTCATTTTGAAATCCGGGAATTGCCCGTGATTGCAATTGAGGCCCGCCCAAATGCATGAACTGGTTGCCCGTACTATCTGTTTGGCCAAATCTTGTTAGTGTAGTGAAAGGATGTCCCTTGCCATCGCCGGCATGACAGGTGCCGCAGGAAGTGGCTACAAATAATGGCCCCAATCCGGTTTCAGGTGTAAATATTACATCGTTGAATGCTACATCACCCCTAAGAAAAACAGCATGCTGTTCCGGTGTTAACCCTTCAACCGGGCCATCGAGCAGCTGGTCGCCGGCAGGTGCTTTTACCAGCAATTTGTCGCAGCCAATAACCCCGCCAATGAAGAGGGTTATACAACCCACCACCAAAATCTTTCGTGACATAAGCAATAAGTAGTTATGGATGCAAAAATATAAAATTAGGCGAACAAAAAACATCTTTTAGATATATCTAATTTATTATTATGGCCGGTTTATCTAAATTGCCCCAAAAACAAGGTCATTGGAACATTCACATACCGAGGAAAATTATCTGAAAGCCATTTATAAGTTGCAGGAAGCGCACGGCGACTCTGTAGCCAATTCAATGCTTGCCAAAGAACTGGGTATTCATTCGGCATCTGTTACCGACATGCTTAAAAAGATGGCAAAGAAGAAGCTGATTGTTTATCAAAAATCAAGAGGAGTGAAGCTGTCAGAATCCGGCAGATCCATTGCCGTTAATATCATTCGAAAACATCGCCTGTGGGAAGTTTTTCTGGTCGACAAATTACAGTTTGGCTGGGACGAAGTGCATGAGATTGCAGAACAACTGGAGCATATTCACAGTGATTTGCTGGTCGACAAATTAGACAGGTACCTGGGATTTCCCAAAAGCGACCCGCACGGCGATCCTATTCCTGATTCGAATGGTGTTTTCGCCAAGTCGAAGGCCGTGTTACTATCTGACCTCACCAGTGGCAGCCAGGGTAAATTTGTTGGCGTAACCGATCACTCGCCTTCTTTTTTAAATTATCTCGATAAGACCGGCATTGTGCTGGGCGACACCATTCAGGTAAAAGCCATTGAAGAGTTTGATAAAAGCATTATTCTTCGACTGAAAAACAAAAAAGAGATTGTGGTGAGCCATAAGGTGGCTAACAGCCTGCTGGTTTCGGAATAAGTTTGAACCGGAAAGGCTTTACCTTGAAAGAGTTAGGACCCTTTCCTGTTTTCACGGCAGCCGGTGATTCCCGGGGCCTGTATCTTATTTCAAATCAATAAAACTGCATTTAACCGATAGTAATAGTTTCTCCTGAATCATTTTTTTATTTTTCATGCGTTATTTACATATGTCAGCACTGAATTAACCCCATTATGAAGTCATTTTTCCTGTCCGGGCTCATTATACATCGAAAAATAACCTGGCTTCTGCTATTTTCTATCATTACCCTCGCGCTGGCAAGCTGGCTGATATTCCTGAGCAAAAAAAACATCGACAGAACCAACAGGCGCATTAACCAAACCTATGAAATAATCGGTGAGGTGCAGGAGGCCATTAACAAAGTATCAGAAACCGGAACGGCTTCCGTGGAAGATGTAGATACCCTGCAGCTGCTTACCCGCGAAAACCACGATCTGCAAAAGTCTATAAAAGAATTTGGTACATACATAGAAGAAAAAAGACCGGGCGCCCAACAAAAAGCGCTACTGAAGGCCATGTTGCAGGAAGAAAAAAAACTGCTTGATTGGCGCATACAGGCAAACGAACTGGCCAACAGCCGTACAGCTTATCGTTTTATATTCGGAAGAACGTTCGCTTTTCTTGTTGTTGTAATCATACTGCTTCAGCTCAACCGCGATATAACCCGGCATAAAGAAACCCAGAAAAAACTGATCATTGCTATTGATGAGGCGCAGAAAGCAAAAAAGATGCAGGAACAATTTCTGGCCAATATGAGCCATGAAATTCGAACGCCCATGAACGGCATCAAAGGCATGACCGACCTGTTGCTTCAATCGCCCCTTTCAGAAAAACAACTTGAAATGGCCGGCATGATCAAACGCTCAGTTAATAACCTGCTGGTCATCATTAACGATATTCTTGACTTTTCGAAAATACAGGCCGGCAAGCTGCGCATCGAAACAATTGATTTGAGTATACAGGAAGTATTGAGCAGTGTTGCTTCGCTGTTTGACCACCAGCTGAAGATAAAAGGCCTGCAACTGCATCTGGTAGTGGCTACCGATATTCCCGAACGGCTTACCGGCGACCCGTACCGGCTGAGCCAGATACTCACTAATTTAATTGGCAATGCTATAAAGTTTACCCCGGCCGGTCATATACAGGTTGAAGTACGAATGCAGGAAAAAACAACAAACAATGTGAACGTATCCTTCCTTGTTACCGACACTGGCATCGGCATTGCAGAAGAGAATCTGCATCATATTTTCGACAGTTTTTCACAGGCGGGGCGCGACATATCGCGCAGGTATGGCGGAACGGGGCTGGGGCTTACCATTTGTAAACAATTGCTGCAATTGCAGGGTGGGGATATTACCGTAAAAAGTACAGTAGGAAAAGGAACGGAGTTTCAATTTTACCTGCCTTTCGGCTATAGTCAAACAACAGTTCAGGAGCTTTCGGTAAACCACATCAAACAGGATAATAGTCAACTGCTGGCCGGTAAACATTTTCTGGTGGCCGAAGACAATGAAATAAACCAGAAGCTGATCGATTATGTGATCACCAATGCCGGTGGAAGCGTAACAATGGCTAATAACGGAGCCGAGGCCGTACAATTTTTACAAAAGAACAAGCTGTTCGATCTCATCATAATGGATCTTCAGATGCCCGAGATGGATGGCTATGCCGCCACCCGTTACATTCGCAATAACCTGCACCTGCAAACACCCATCATTGCCATGACGGCCACTGCCATGAAAGACGAGCAATGGCAATGTTTTGAATCGGGCATGAATGATTATATGACCAAACCTTTTGAGTTTACCGAGCTATACAAAAGAATTGTATTATTGCTGCATTAAGCGGGTGAGAGTAAGAGTAAAGGTTCAGCTAAAGATGGAAAGGCCGTCATTAATTACAATTATTGATGAACGTTATAGTTCAAATATCAGTTGAGCTAATTATCAGGTAAACCGAAATCGGTTTCGGATAATTTGCTAAATAAGTTTAGTAACCCAAATGATGCAAATCATGCTCTTTTCTGTTATAATGTTTAATAACATCATTATTTTTTATTTACTTTTGGCCAAACTGGGTGTGAATGCCTGCCGAAGATATTTCAACATTGTCGCTAAAGGTTGCCGAGCATGACGATGAAGCTGCTTTTGAGAAATTATTCCTTCACTTTTATCCCGGTTTATTTTCTTTTGCATT
Organism: Niastella sp. sgz303648; assembly: GCF_059587045.1. Lineage (NCBI taxonomy): Bacteria > Pseudomonadati > Bacteroidota > Chitinophagia > Chitinophagales > Chitinophagaceae > Niastella > Niastella sp. sgz303648. Next base: position 808,778 of record NZ_JCAPSW010000002.1, read on the forward strand.
GGCTTATTGTAAAAACCGCGATTGGGCAACTGAGGTAACAGAAGATGTGTTGATTAATCTTTGGGAAAACAGAAAAGTACTTCCTGCCATAAAAAATCTCACTTACTATTTATACGTAGCTACGAAGAACGCATCGCTGAATTGTTTGAAAAAGAACCGCCGCAATGAAACGGTTGATCTTGATGATGTTGTGATGTCGTCATTGCAATTTCAGGGCAACCCCGAAAATAGATTGATCTCGAAAGAAGTAATGTGGGATATTGAAAAAGCGATCGGATCACTCCCTGTTAAATGCCGGCTTATCTTTCGTTTGGTGAAGGAAGAAGGTTTGAAATACAGGGAAGTGGCTGAATTACTGGGTATTTCAATAAAAACGGTTGAAACACAAATGGCTATTGCCCTTCGCAAAATAAAGGAAGCGCTGGCGCTTCACATGAATGATCAACGCCGCAGATCTTCACAATGAGTTTCAGGCAATAACCCCGAACCGGCTCCGTAGGCCCCCTATATATTTCCCCGCTAAAGTTTAGCATCAAAAAAAAATTTTTGTTCCGCTTCAGGGTAAATGCAAAAAAAGTTGCCTTTCCTGTATATATCCTTATTTATGAAGGATCAAAGACTATTGGAATTGATGGGAAAGAAGCAGGCCGGCGAGATATCTCCCGAAGAGATGATCGAACTGAATAAGCTGATCAATGAAGACCCTGCCAACGCTGAATTGCTGAACCTGGTTGAAAAGATATGGGATATGCCGCTTGATACGGAACAGCAGGTTACGGAAGCATATGTGAAAGAGAGGTTTATTAGAACAAGAGACAGATGGTCAAATAAAGATCAGCAGCCGGTTGCACTTCGCACCACACACTTAAAACTTACTAAAATCATTCGCTATGCGGCCGTGGCTGCCTGCTTCATACTGCTTGCAGGTGCAGGTACCTGGTGGCTGGTAACGCATCGTGCACAGGGCGATGGGCCAGCGCATAATAATGTAATAACAACAAAGAATGGTTCCCATTCGCGAATAAACCTGCCCGATGGCACCGAAGTATGGCTAAATGCAGGAAGCAACCTTACCTATAATGAATCGTTCGGCAAAGAAACGAGAGACGTGCAACTGGTTGGAGAAGCCTTTTTCGATGTAACCAAAGATGCCGCCCACCCGTTTATCATTCACACAAAAACAATGAACATTAAGGTATTGGGTACCGTGTTCAATGTAAGGGCTTATCCCGACGAAAAAACAACAGAAGCGGCATTGCTCAGGGGATCTATTGAAATATCGCTGGCTGCACGGCCTTCAGACAGGATATTTTTGAAGCCTAACGAAAAAATCGCCGTGCGTAACGACGATCCGCAATTATTTAAAAACAGCGACTCAGGCATCGTAAAAGAAAAGGAAGAAAGTGCTGCGGCACCTGCGATCGCTGTTTCAAAACTAACCTACGATAGTACCGACAGCACGGTTGTTGAAGCCGCATGGGTTAAGAATAAACTGATCTTCCGCAATAAACCCTTCGAAGAACTGGCAAGGGAAATGGAAAGATGGTACAACGTGGGTATAATTATTAAAAACAGTAGCCTGATGCAAAGAAGGTTTACCGGCATTTTTTATAACGAATCTGCACAGGAAGCGCTCGACAAACTAAAAGTAACTTATCCTTTCCGGTACCAGTATAATAAGAACAGCAATACCATTACTATTGAATAGCCTTATTGGCAACAACTATTTCATAACAACAAAACGATCTGCTTACATATGAACTTATACACTTAATATTCCCACCGCAATAAAAAACGGGAAATGTTTGACGCATTCCCCGTTCCTAAGTCAGTTAAACATAAAGTCACATACTCCCTGGAAGTTGTGCGTGACTTTTATTATCTAACTATTACTAATGACTAAATTATGCAAAATAAAGAAGAGCATTATGCTTTTTTTTCGGATCACCCAATACTGAAGATTCTTCTGCTTATGAAGTTGATTTTCATTTTAACAGTGGTTTTTTGTATACAGGCTTCGGCAACCGTGCATTCGCAAACCGTAAGCCTTACGGTAAAAAAAATGCCCATCAGCAAGGTGTTGCTGGAAATTGAAAAGAAAACAAAGTACCGTTTTATTTTTAATAACGATCTGCTTCCAGCCGGTATGAAAATCGATCTGTCGGTAAAAGACGAAGAAGTTACGCAGGTGCTCGATAAGGTGCTTGTGAATACCATGCTTACTTACCGGATACTCGAGGGGGATGTGATCGCCATTACATCAAAACCTGTTGCCGTATTGCAAAGAATTAAAATTACGGGCAGGGTGATTAATGAAAAAGGCGAGCCTGTGGCTGGTGCAACGGTGATTGTGCGGGGAACAAAAGCAGGCACCAGCACCGATAATAAAGGATCCTTTACGGTTAATGCCAACAACGACGGCGGCGTACTTGAAATTTCTTCTATTGGTTATGAAACACAGGTGGTTGAACTGAGCGGGCGAACCGATATAATTGTTACCCTAAAAGGAGAGGGGCCGGGTAAGCTGGATGAGGTGGTGGTTATCGGGTATGGTACCACGAAAAAAACTTCTTTGACTGCGGCCGTATCGACCTTAAAGGCAGCAGATGTGGCACAAAAGCCGGTGGCCGATTTGTCGAACAACCTCGTTGGCCGGGTGCCTGGGATCATCGCCGACCAGGGCAGCGGAGAGCCCGGCCTCGATGGATCGAGAATAAGGATAAGAGGAAGCTCCACAACCGGCAATGCCGATCCGCTGCTGGTGGTCGATGGCATTCCAAGGTCCTTTGCCCAATTAGATCCCAATTCAATTGAAAGCTTTACCGTGCTGAAAGATGCCGCAGCTGTAGCGCCATACGGGCTCGCCGGTGCAAATGGCGTTATATTGGTAACTACCAAAAAAGGTAAAACCGGCGTACCTACGTTATCATACAATGGCTATGTTGGTTTTCAAAATCCTGCCCGCATTCCCAAAATGGTGAACTCGTATCAGTATGCACTGTTACAGAATGAGGGTGCAAAGAACAGTGGTTTACCCAATATGCCTTTTTCAGATGCAGACATTGCCCAATACAAAAAGACAGTTGAAGGCGCGGCTGATGCTGATAAAGATAAATATCCCAACAGTAACGGGCTGCGGGATGTGCTGAAACGCAATTCGGTGTTAACCTATCACAATATTGAACTTTCGGGTGGAACCGAAAGGATCAGGTATTATGCCGCACTGGGATATACATCGCAACAGGGCCAGTTTGCCACCACCTGGTTGAAAAAATACAATGTTGATACACGCGTTGAAGTAAAAGCTACCAATAGTACCAACGTGGTGCTGGCGCTGAATGGGTATGTGGTTGATCAGCATTATGCCGGGAAAGTAGATCAAACTGCTGGTGATGCAAATGATAAATACGGAGCGGCCAATGGTGGTATCATGTACCAGGCTTTTCGCACACCGCCTACATCGGCTATTTATTACTCCAATGGTCTTTGGGGCAGTTATATCGGCCGGTCGATCGTTGGATATATTTACAACAGCGGCTATGCCTTCAACGAAAATACCCAGTTGCTCACCACTTTTTCTATTGAGCAACAGTTGCCTTTTGTAAAAGGACTGAGCGTGAAAGGGGTAGTGAGTTATGATCCTTATAACTCGCATTCAAAAATATGGCGTACGCCGGTACTTTCTTACGCTGCCGATTTTTCTACCACACCCTACACCTTTACGCCCGGTTATACCGAATTTTCGAATCCCCAGCTCGATGAGAATGTAAACCAGAATAAAGCATTTACTTATCAGGGATATATCAATTACCACAATACATTCGGTAAGCACGATGTTACTTTTTTGGGGGTAGCAGAGGCCCGCAACCAGAAATACTGGGGTGTTAGCGCAGGCAGAACTTCATTCCCGATCAATATTGATGAACTGAATCAGGGAGGCGTTGCTTCAGGACAGATGACCAACGGTGGTTCATCGTCAAAGCAGGCCCAGGTAGGTTACCTGTACCGCCTCAGTTATGCTTTTGCCGGTAAATACATGGCTGAAGCATCGGGTAGGTACGACGGGCACTATTATTTTGCGCCCGGTAAACAATACGCTTTTTTCCCTGCCTTTTCATTAGGCTGGAATATCGGCCAGGAAAACTTTTTACAGGATGTTGCGCAACTGGATAAACTCAAGATCAGGGCTTCCTACGGCGAGTCGGGCAACCTGGCAGGCGATCCTTATCAATTTCTTACAGGATATGGCATTTATGGAAATGCAGCCATTTTTAACGGCAATCCCACAACCGGCGTATACGAAAATTCACAGGCCAATCCCAATATCACCTGGGAACGGGCAAAGAAATTCAATATAGGCGTTGAAGCATCATTGTGGAAAGGATTGCTGAAAATAGAAGCAGATTATTTTCATGAGCGGCGTTCGAACATGCTCGTAAGACCGAATATAGTAGTGCCGGTTGAATATGGTATTGGTTTGCCTGAAGTGAACGGCGGTATTATGAGCAACCATGGTATTGAATTGTCATTGGGAACAACCCATACTTTTGCGAATGGCCTGCGAATAGATGTTAATGGCAACTTCACCTACGCACAAAACAAGTTGTTGCAGGTGTATGAAACCGAGGCTACCTATAACAATCCCAACAGAAGACGTACAGGCCGTGCAAACGGAACGCAATTTGGCTTACAGGCCCTTGGTTATTTTACAGCCGATGATTTTACGGCAAACGGAAAGCTGAAATCCGGCATTGCTTCCATTCCCGATGCGCCGGTGCAACCCGGCGACTTACGGTATGCCGACCTCAGCGGTCCTGATGGAAAGCCCGATGGCATCATCGACGACAATGATGAAACCGTTATCGGTAAACCTAACGGTAGTCCGCAAATGATTTTTGGATTAGCTCCCACGCTATACTTTAAGGGAATTGACCTGAACTTTTTGTTGCAGGGCGCAGCCCAGGTAACCCTGCCTGTAGGTGGAAGCCTGGTGTTTCCGTTCGATCAGCAGGGTTCTGCCACTGAACTGGCTTATGACAACCACTGGACGCCCGCTAATACAAACGCGCTTTATCCCAGGGTATACAGCAACCAGCCCGGTTACAATACCAGATGGTCGTCGTGGTGGTTGCGGAAAGCGGGCTATCTGAAGTTGAGAAGCCTTGAGGTAGGATACTCTGTTGCCAATAAACTCATAAAGCGTTATGGTATGCAACGCGTCAGGGCTTATGTGGCCGGGCAAAACCTGTTCACGTGGACCCCGCAAATGAAAGAACGGATTGATCCCGAAGCCCGCTCAAGCAATGGACAATACTATTTCCAGCAGCAGGTGTTTTCGGTTGGCTTAAACGTAACATTCTAACATTAAATTCCTGGCACTATATGAAAGTTCTCAATATATATGCAGGCATTGTGCTCACGATCGTTGGCTTATTCGGATGTAAAAAAAGTTACCTCGATATAGCTCCGAAAGATTTTCTGGCAGATGATGCCGTATGGGCAACTGCAGCCAATGCCGATCTTTTTTTGAATGATGTGTACAATCAACTACCCGATATCAACAACGAAACCGAACATCTTGACCAATACACCGATAATTCGGATGTAGGCGTGCTCTGGATGAAAGGATATGCCTCTATAGCAACGGCACAGGTAAACGCTAACAGTGTTCCAACCGGCCCGTGGGATATGTGGAACTGGAAAGTGAATTACCAGAAAATAAGAAGATGTAATTTATTTATTCAGAAGGTAGCAGCCTCAAAATTGGCAGACGATTATAAAACCAAACGTATAGCCGAAGCAAGATTTATACGGGCGGTTTTGTATCACTGGTTATGGATGGCCTATGGCGGCGTACCGGTAATTACAGATGTGTTGGATAATGTTACCCAGGGCGATAACATTTACAGACCACGCAACACTGAACAGGAGACATTTGATTTCATCGATAAGGAGTTGGACACGATATCACGGGTGTTGCCTCAAAGTTATGGCGCTGCAGATTATGGAAGGCCCACCAGCGGCGCTGCGCTCACCCTGAAAGGATGGTGTGAGCTGTTTAAGGCAAGTACCTTGCGCAACCCCGGCAATGATGTAAGCAGGTGGAAAGCGGCATCAGCTACCAATAAAAAAGTGATCGACATGGGCGTGTATGACCTGGTAAGCGATTTTAACCAATTATTTCTGGTTACCGGCAACAACAGCATTGAATCGATCTTTGCCCGCCAGTATGGCCCCAATAAGGGTTCAACCATAATCGGCAAAGAGGGACCGACTATGAACGGGGTCGCTGCCCAGGTAAGCTGGGGCAATTTTCAGCCAACACAGGAACTTGTAGATGATTTTTCAATGGCCAATGGCAAAACGATAACAGAAGCAGGTTCGGGATACGACGCGCAGCACCCGTACGACAACCGTGAAGACAGGTTTTACAAAACGATCCTGTATGATGGCGCACCCTGGCGCGACTATACCGTTTATACCCGCATAGGAGGAAACAATGCAATTGACCTGGGTTATGCAAGCGATAAAACGCATACCGGCTACCATGCCCGCAAAAGGCTTGATCCTACGATAGACCCCGGTAGTTATTTCAGCGGTATATGTTATCAGAACTATATGTTCTTTCGCTATGCTGAAGTATTGCTGAGCTATGCAGAAGCCGAAAACGAAGTGAATGGCCCTACAGCCAATGTGCTGGCCGCTGTTGACAAAGTTCGTACAAGAGGCAAGCTGCCCGGTATAAATGCTACTTACGGAACCGTAAACCAGTCGCAGCTGCGTGATATTATACGCAGGGAACGCCGCATTGAATTATGTTTTGAAGACAAGCGCTGGTGGGATGTATTGCGCTGGAAAATTGCCGATAAACTATCCGATGGGTCGCCCGGTGTATTGAACCGTCCTGAAACGGGTATGGTGATCACCGGTACAACAGGCAATTTAACCTACACGCGTACCAATATTCGTGACCGCATCTTTTTGCCAAAAATGTACACGATGCCCATTCCGCAGAATGTATTGGACCAAAACCCCGCCATCAGAAAGCAAACGGGAACCGACGGTTGGGTAAACGGACAAAACTCCGGGTATTAACAAATCAAAACACAGTTATGAAACCAATCTCACTTTACTATATATGCGCTTTATTGGCGCTGGCGGCCGGCTGCAAAAAAAACAACGATGGCAATACCACGGTATATATGCCGGCAGGCAATAAAACGGTAAGCGCCAATTTCGATATAACCGATACTATTCTGTATACCGCCTCGCTGATAGGGGCCGATTACCCCACGGTTGCTTCATCGGCCGGCAACGACATCACCATCAGCTTTAAGGTAGATGCCGCTTTGGTAAATACATTTAACCAGGAAAACAATACCTCATACAGTATTTTACCTGCCGTTAATTATTCGCTCGATGCAACAGGCGTAATTACCAAAGGAAATACCACAACAGCCCCGCTGAAACTAATCATAAAAAACGGCGATCAGTTACAGCCTTTTTCAAGTTATCTGTTGCCCGTAAGCATTGACCAGGTAAATGGCGGTCAGGCAGGCAATATGCAAAAAACAACTTACTATGTAATTACCCGCTCACCCGCTTTAAAAGACCTGCCCGTTTTTGACCGTACCGCATGGACCATTGCCGGATACAGCACCCAGGAACCTGCCGAAGGAAATGGCAACGGCCTTGCAAAGGCTGCCATCGACGGCGACTTTGATACCTTCTGGCAATCGCAGTGGGCCGGTAATGAACCGGCGCCTCCGCATTATATTACCATCGATATGGGTAAAACGCAAACGATCCATGGCGTAGCTGTCGTTGACCGCGATTTTAGCGGCGACTGGGCCATTTATGGGCATGGACAACCGAAAGCAATGACCGTTGCCATAAGTACCGATGGCATTAACTACACGGATAACGGAAGCTTTCAGGTGCCGATCGTAGAACCGCAGGAAGAGATCAGGTTTTTTCTTCCCGTATTCTCCGAAGCACGGTATTTCAGAATAACAGTAACCGGCGTTTGGGCCACTAACAGTACTAACATAGCAGAAATTTATGCATTATAAAACAGGTATCAGGCTCGCATTGGTAGTGGTGTTGAGCTATAGTTGTGCTAAAAGTAAAAGCATGGCAACCGGTACCGATACATCCTCGCCTCCTTCAACGAGCAAAGACACCGTGTTGTTAGATACCCTTACAAACAGGCAGGTGCTCAGTACCGGTATTATTCATAGCAAAGGATTTCCGCTCAAAAAACTGGCTGTTATTGCAGGCAGCCGGCTTTCGGATGATGAAAAAGTGCTGGTAGCTACTTTACAGGGGCTGGTAGCCAAAACATCATCTGAACAGGTTTATATTGATGAAGGAGGGCCTTCCACCGTATGGACAGGCTTTTTGACCAGTCATTATGGTATCACCGTTACGAACTATATTTCATTGACGGATCTGTTAACGCATTTCAAAAGCAACGTAAAGGGATATGTACTGTACAACAGGAGCGGGAACCCCCGCTCCTTAACGGCGGCCACATCTGTTTGCGGCCCGTTGGGTGCAATAGCTGTAACAGCCGATCTCGAAAAAACGGTGCGGTCGCTGGGAATAACCACCCAAAGGGCCGACGTTCGTACAAAGGACGAAAAATGGTTGTATGCAAATGCGCCTTCGGCATTCAGTAAACAATTGGCTGCCGAGCAAAGTCCTTCAATCAATCATCATCTCAGGGATTACATTACATTAACAAATGCATTTGCTTTTTATGATGGAAATTCATCCTGGCGAACTACGGTTTTGAAGGGACTCGCTTCAGGGGCATTTTGTTTTGGGTACGGTCAGGATGAATTTACCATGGTATCGAATGCCGCGCAGCAGGGAGTACCCATGTTGCCCACCGATCTTGCCGCTAACCTGGCGCCGCTTTGCAGCGTGTATGATACGGCAGCTTTTAAGCAGCATACGGCAGCCGATCCGGTAACAGAAGAGAACGTTCATTATGTATGTTTTATGACCAGCGATGGTGATAATATTGCCTTTAACCTGTGGTCGCTTAACAACTACTTTAACAACCCGGTGCGCGGTTCCTTTAATATGGGCTATACCATTAGTCCCTCCCTGGCAGATCTCGCTCCTTCAGCGCTGCGGTGGTATTATGAAAAAGCATCTGCTGGTACCAGCTATGATTATTTTGTAGCAGGTCCCAGTGGCAGCGGTTATACCTATCCCAGTCAGATGCCTGCCGCCGGTTTGGATGCCTACCTCGTTAAATTGAATGCACTTATGGGGGCGGCTGGTCTTCGTGTTTGTAATATTCTCGATCAGGGCGCCATAGGCCGTATGGATCTATGGAATAAATACCTGGCACAACCGAATATTGAGGCCCTGATTTATACTGGGTATGGCGAAGCGCCGCATGGCACCATACAATTTTCGGCCAATGGCAAACCCATTATAGAACAGCGCGATAATTTATGGCAGGGGCTTGAAGAGGAGACCGAAGTAATAAGCAATGTAAATGCCCGGCCGGCCAACCCGCATATTGCAGCAGGCTATTCCCTGGTATTTGTGCATGTGTGGACGAAAGATCTGTCATCGGTACAAAAGGTAATCGCAGGCTTCAATACCAATGTAAGGGTGGTAACGCCCGACGCATTTGTAAAACTGATAAAGGCAAATCTGCATTAGCAAAGGAATTAAAATCAGCATACATACATGAGAAGTTATAAGGCAATTTGGGTGATCATTGCAATGATAACCGGTAGCATGGTACAGGCGCAACCCCGCGACTGGGAAAATGAACAGGTGATTGGTATAAATAAGGAGCCGGTTCATGCCAGCTTTATTCCTTATGCAGATGTACAACAGGCCTTGCGTGGCGTGGCTGCTGCATCACCATACTATTGTTCATTAAACGGTAACTGGAAATTTCATTGGGTGAAACAGCCCTCAGAAAGACCGGAAGATTTTTACAAAACCGATTATGATGTTTCGCAATGGAAACAGATACCGGTACCTTCAAACATGGAAATGCACGGGTACGGTACGCCCATTTATACGAATATCACGTATCCTTTTAAGCTTGATCCGCCGCGTGTAATGGGGCAGGAGCATAATGATTGGACCAATCATAAAGAACCCAATCCCGTGGGCAGTTATCGCAGGTATTTCGACATACCGAACAATTGGAACGGTAAAGAAGTATTTATTCATTTCGAGGGCGTTATCAGTGCATTCTATATCTGGATCAATGGCATTAAGGTGGGTTATAGTCAGAACAGCATGGGCCCCGCAGCATTTAATATCAGCCGTTATGTAAAGCCCGGAAAGAACCTGGTAGCAGTGGAAGTATACAAATGGTGTGATGGCAGTTATCTCGAAGACCAGGATATGTTCCGCTTCAGCGGTATTCATCGCAGCGTATACCTGTATGCCACCCCTAAGCTGCAAATACGCGATTTGTTTTTGCAGCCGGTATTATCTACTGATTTTACTTCGGCCCTGCTGAAAATAAAAACTACCATCCGCAACAATGATATAATAAAGTCGCGTGCGCATACCCTCGAAGTAACCCTCTTTGGTCCCGATGGCCATCAATTAACCGATAAGCCATTTATATCAATGAAGGTGCTTTCAGTGAATACCAATAAAGAAACCGTGATAGAAGGACAGGGTAGTGTTACGCAACCCTTGTTATGGACAGCCGAAACGCCCCATTTATATAAAGCTGTGTTCACATTGAAAGATGAAAAAGGCAACGTGATCGAAACCACCTGTTCATCATTCGGTTTCAGAAAAGTGGAAATTAAAGACAGCCGGCTGTTTGTGAACGGACAACCCGTTTTGCTCAAAGGGGTTAACCGGCACGAAGTGCACCCTGCGTATGGCAAAGCGGTTCCGCTGGCAACCATGATCAGGGACATACAATTGATGAAGCAATACAATATCAACACCGTAAGAACCTGCCACTATCCCAATGATCCTGAATGGTACAGGTTGTGCGACGAATATGGATTGTATGTGATTGATGAGGCCAATGTTGAAACGCATGGCGCCTGGGATATGCTTACCAAAGATCCCAAATGGACGGCCGCTTTTGTTGACAGGGAAGTAAGCCTGGTGCAACGCGATAAGAACCATCCCTCGGTGATCATTTGGTCGATGGGCAATGAGTCGTGGGGCGGACTGAATTTTGGTGAAGGGAAGAAAGCCATTCTTGCAATTGATTCATCGAGGCCCATTCATTATGAAGGATACAATGAGATTGCCGATATTGAATCGAGCATGTATCCTTCGGTAAATACGCTGATTGCCGAAGGCAGAAAAAGTACTGACAAACCCTTTTTTATGTGCGAATATGCGCATGCTATGGGCAATGCGGTGGGCGATTTGAAAGAATACTGGCAGGCTATTGAATCGCATAAACGGCTTATTGGCGGTTGTATATGGGAGTGGGTTGACCAGGGCGTTAATAAAGGGATACCGGGCGATACCACGGGCCGCACGTTTTTTGCTTATGGCGGCGATTTTGGCGACCAGCCAAACGATGGTTCATTCAGTATAAAAGGACTGGTTACTTCCGACAGAAAAGTAAAGCCCGAACTGGAAGAAGTAAAAAAAGTATACCAGTATATAAAAATAACCCCCGAAGATGTATTAAATGGAAAAATAAGAATAACAAACCGGTATGGGTTTACCAATCTCAGTCAGTTTGAATTGCACTGGTCGCTGGCAGAAGATGGCCGCATATTGCAATCGGGCATATTGCCGCCATTGAACCTGGCGCCCGGTGATTCTGCTATCATCAATATTCCTTTTGTGAAACCTGTTTTAAAAGCAGGTACCGACTATTGGTGCAGGGTAGCGTTTCAGCTGCGAAACGACGAGTGCTGGGCGAACAGCGGGCATGAAGTAGCCTGGGAACAGCTGGCGGTTCCGTTTGCCGTTCCTGCGCAGCCTTCTGTTTCAACTGCCTTTATACCGGCTGTTACTGTTGTTGATAACAGCAGCGAAGTAAGCATAAATGGTAAATCATTTACGGTTGCTTTTGATAAACATACCGGTACCATTGCTAAACTTACATATGGTACCATGCCAGTTATCGAAGGAGCGCAAAACGGACCCCTGTTTAATTTATACCGGGCTACACTCGACAATGACCGTACAAAGGAAAGAGGGCCGGCTATAGAATGGGAAAAAGCAGGGTACGACAGTCTTGTTTATGAGCTGAAAGATTTTAAAGTTCATGCGGTAAACGAAAAAGCAGTTGAAATAACCACTGTTACTGATGCGATAACCCGTTCGGGCTTCAGGATAGGTGTTTCTATTCAATATACCGTTTATGGCGATGGCGCCATTGGCGTAAAGGCCACCTTCAATCCCGGTAAAAATGATCTTGATATTCCCCGCCTTGGTTTGCGTATGACATTGAATGAACAACTTGAAAATGTGCGGTGGTATGGCCGCGGGCCGCATGAGAATTATTCCGACAGAAAGGAATCGGCGGCTTTTGGCGAATACAAAAAATCGGTTACTGATATGCCTGAACCTTATGAGCGTCCGCAGGGAATGGGCAACCGCGAAGAAACCCGGTGGCTGCAGATCACCAATGCCGATGATTGTGGCATTATGATCGTGGCCAATGAAAAATTAAATTTCACGGCACTTCATTTTACCGATCAGGATCTGCGCAAAGCCGGCCATTTGTATCAGCTGAAGCCGCGTAAAGAAACAATACTAAGCCTCGATTACCGGCAACTGGGCATTGGCAATGCAAGCTGCGGACCTACACCGCTGCCGCAATATTATATACCAACCAGCGCCGCCGGTTTATCATTCACCATAAGGCCATATAACCCATAGTGCACAACTATAATCCATGAAAAACAAAAGCAGCCACGCATGTGCATGGCTGCTTTTGTTTTTTACTTTAACAATTGCCTGAAACTTCTATTGTTCCAGTTTAATTTCGCCAACATCTGTAGCCTGGCCATCAGTAACTGTTACACCGTCTTTCGCAGCGTTTTTATAAGGAGGCTTGGCTTCAATAATTACACGGTAAGTGCCTGGCTTGGCATCTGTAATCACAAACGTTCCTTTGTTCACATCTGCTCTTAAGGTGTCGGTCGACGATAGTGCCCATGCTCTGACTGCACCATCAGCCGGATTGATCAATCCCTTAATAGAACCTGTTTTTACACCGCTAAAAGCAAATAATCCGGCGGCAGCAAATGCAATTGCTGCCAAACTCATCCTGGCATTTTTCATAACTCAACAAAAATTATAGGTTAAACAAAATGGTAACTTGTTTTACACGGGAATTGTAAGAACTGTAGCCTGCCAAGGGTAAGATATAATACGGTTAGAATAGGAGAACGTGAATGCGATGACAAGGACTGTGCCAGAACAAACCGATGATTATAATAAATTATTTTAACGTTTTTATGGGTGGGGATGGCATAAAATATTTTTGTTTCTTCTGTAGAATTAATTCAACACACCTGAATTTCGGTTGTTTAATATAGTTAGTAGTTGAGTGTATGACTGATGTTTATTTTTTGCGTAAATGAAATAATATTTAAAGGTAGCCGCAAAGGCCGTTAACAAATCATTATGAAAAAATAATTATATAATACTGATGGAATTTAATACAGAAAGAGCAGGGAAACATGAACCTGTAAATGGTAATACTATTTTTTATAAGAACTACGTTTACAGAAAGATACAGGAGAATATGTCATTTACCGATAAAATTGGGCATTACATCTATTTTTCCTGCCTGGAACCAACATTTTTGTTCGATATTACGTAGGTTTTAGTACTAACAAAGCGTATGATGATAAAATTTTTACGTTGCCTGGCAGCCTGCATCCTGTTGATGTCGGGCAGCGTTACCTGGTTAAGAGCGCAGGAGCAAAAAGCTGCAGGCAGATGCGGTGTGATTGAGGTGATGGAAAACACTTTTAAAAGAAATCCTAACCTCGAGGCAACTTTTCAACAGCGAAAACTGGCCATACAACAAGCTGTTATTGAAAGAAAAAGCCGGGCCCATATACTTCGTACCGAGGGTTCCATTACCTATGTGCCTGTTGTATTTCATATTGTGCTAACCAATCCTTCCCTGATAACGGATGCGCAGATTCAGGCGCAGCTGGATCAGTTGAACCAGGATTATGCCGGTCTCAATGCCGATTCAACCCTGATACCCGCCGCCTTTAAACCCCTGTTCGCAAAAACCCATATTCAGTTTAAGCTGGCTCAAAGAACGCCCGATGATGCGCCTGCAACAGGGATCACCCGTACAACCACTACCCATTCATCTTTTTCAATAACCGATAACAGCGTTAAATATACCGCTTCAGGCGGTGCCGATGCGTGGGACCATAACCGGTTTTTTAATGTGTGGATCACCAATTTGTCGCAGGGGTACCTGGGTTATGCCACTTTTCCCAACGGCAGCGTAGCTGCCGAAGATGGTGTGGTTATTCACTATACCAGTTTACCAGGCGGTACAGCGCCCTACAATAAAGGCCGTACCCTCGTGCATGAAACGGGTCACTATTTTTTCCTGTACCATATCTGGGGCGATGAAAACGGATGTAGCGGAACCGATTTTGTAGAAGATACCCCCAACCAGGGCACCTTTACCAGCGGTTGCCCCGGTGCACCGGTGAAAGACCAGTGTACCGACACATTGCCCGGCATTTTGTATGAAGATTATATGGACTATACCGACGATGCCTGTATGGTGATGTTTACCAATGACCAGGTAACGCGTATGGAAGCCTCGCTGAGTAGCGACCGGTCTTCGTTATTTACCTCGAATGGAGCCGATCCTGTTGTTGAATTCACCCTCGATGCTTCGGCCAAAAGCATCAACACCCCTATACAACGCGTATGCAGTGCAACTTTTTCACCGGTTATTACACTGCGCAACCGGGGGGCCAATACCATTAGCTCAGCTACAATTTATGCAAGTATAGATGGGGGAACAGCTACTTCGGTTACCAGCTGGACGGGTTCTCTGGTAACATTCACTGAAACTGCCGTAACCCTCAATGCGCTTACAACCACGCAGGGCAAACATACCCTTACCGTTATTGTATCAAAACCCAACGGCACTACCGACGACAACAGTTCGAACGATACGCTTACAACAGTTTACCAGTATTTACCGGCGGTTTCACCACCAGTAACCCAGGGCTTTGAATCTGCTACCTTTCCGCCCGAAGGATGGGATATCATAAACCCCGATCAGTCGTACACCTGGGAAAGGGTAACCAATGTTTCAAAAAGCGGAAATGCGAGTGTGATGATACGTAACCTTAATTACCTGGTAAATGGTCAGAAAGATTACCTGCGCATGCCGGTTGTAAAAATTGGAGAAGCCGATTCGGCCTGGCTTACTTTTCAGGTAGCGGCAGCCGTGTCGAGCAGTCCGACATCTTCGGTGCCGTTCGATACGCTGGAGGTTTTGGTAAGCAGGGATTGCGGTGCTACTTATACAAGCCTGTATAAAAAATGGGGTAGTTCGCTTATCACGCGCAACTATGCTTTTGATTCAACGTTTGTGCCCAATGCCGGTGAATGGCGTAAAGATTCGGTAAATCTTACCGGTTATATAAACGATTCGGTAATGATTGCATTTTTGAACACCAGCGAAAACGAAAACAATATTTATCTCGACGATATCAACGTATATAGCATTACGCTCAGTAAAAACCTGAAGGATAAAAAGTTTATGATCACGCCTAATCCTACCACAGGCGGCATCACCATACAATTTTATCCCAATCCTTCTTATGTAAAAGCGATCAATATATTCGACATCTCGGGCCAGAAAGTTGCTACACAAATCATTAACAGCGCGGGCCAGGGTTCATATTACTTCGATATCTCGCGTTTTCCTGCCGGCGTTTATGTAGTGCAGGTAGTAACAGGCGATAAGGTGGTTACGCAGAAGGTAATTAAGCGGTAGCTGGTTGCCGGTTACCGGTTGCCAGTTACCGGTTACCGGGATCCGGTGTCAGGTAACTGGTAACTAATTTCCCATCCTGCAGCAAAGCAGCATGGGTTATACATTCAGGTCTGTCTTTGCTGTAATGACTTACATACAACATCGTAGTGTTGAAGGTTTCGCAAAGCTGGTTGAGCAGTTGCTTAAAATAATCGATCTGATCATCATCTAACCCCTGACAGGGTTCATCGAGAATTAAAAGCGGTGGATTTTTTACCAGCGCACGCGCCAGTAATACCATGCGCTGTTGACCGAGCGATAATTGAAAAAGCGGCCGGTGCTGCAGCGATTGTAGCTGTAAAATATTTATCCAGGCGCCAACCTGTTCCTGTTGTTTGGCCGATAATCGTTTGAATAATCCAATAGTATCAAACAGGCCCGAGGCAATTACATCAAAACAGGAGGTGCCGCGGTCGAAATACAAATGCAGTTCGGGCGACACAAAACCAATGCGTTTTTTGATGTCCCAGATGCTTTCGCCGCTGCCGCGCCGCTGATCGAACAGATACAGTTCATTGGCATAGGCCTGCGGATTATCGGCCGTGATCAGGCTCAGTAAGGTACTTTTACCGGCGCCATTAGGGCCTGAAATGCTCCAGCGTTCTCCCTTTTTTACCTGCCAGTTAATGTTGCTCAGAATAATTTTATCGCCATACCTGATGGTCACATTCACCATTTTTACGGCTGCGGTAAAATGGTTCTGCTCTCCATAGGAATTCAGTTTTTGGATGATACCGGCCGGTATGGTCGTATGTAATACCTGCCCGGCCGGTTGCAGATCTTCTTTTTTACCGGCTTTTACCAGGCTGCCATTTTCAAGCACGGCCACGTGTGTTATACTTTTTGGTAATTCCTGGGGCGGCGTTATGAGTATAATTGAAATACCGCCGGCTACAATGGTATCGAAAATGCCATGAAGGGTTTGCCGGCCTTCTGCATCCAGGCCAACAAAAGGGTTATCCATAATCAACACCGCCGGATCAAGGAACAGTGCTTTGGCCAGTTGCAGTCTTTTGTTTTCGCCGTTCGATAATTGAATCAGCGGTTCGTTCAGCAGGGGAGTCAGGTGCAGCAGATCGACCCAGTTTTTGGATGATGCGGTCATAAACGGCTGCAGGGCTTCCTGCACGGTAATGGTATCTTCGGCATTAACCGAGTTATATCGTTGCTGGTAATAAAAATCGCTGGTATTGGAGCGGTTTTTAAAATGGTGCTGTTGTTCAATTAGTAAAATGCGATGGGCATGCACATGCGCAGGATGATCGGGCAAATGGAACGATATGTTACCGCTGTGAAATATTTTTCCGGCCAGTGTATTGGCCAGGGTTGTTTTACCGCTGCCCGATTTACCTATAATAGCCCATTGTTCGTTCGGATAAATTGTAAGATTAATATCCTTCAGTATGCTTATGCCATTGGTTGTTACCGAAACGCCGGTAAGCTTCGCCAGTTCAGGAATCATGCTCATGTTTTCTGTAAATCGGCTGCAACTTAATGCTAATTTGAATATGTGCAGATTTGTCCCGACTCAGTCGGGAGAAAATGCACATTTATGGCAGCCTGACATAGAACCTATACATTATCATCATTACCTGGTGCCTTTTTCTGTGCCCGAACCTTGCTGAAATATTCCTTTATCAGGGCAGTATATAGTTTGTTGCTTGTAACGTTTAGCCGTGCCTGCGCTTCCATTCTTAACTGCTCATCGGCCATAATTGTTTTGGCTTCGACATTAGCTTTCTCCATTGTTTCCTGATTTCGGCGTTGTTTGTCGCTGAATATACGGTTACTCAAATCGGGATACTTACATATCAATGTTTTATCACCGTATTGTCTGAATACGACTTGTTTGCCAAGCTGGCCCGAAACCATTTTAAGCAGAAAATTTTCACTGATTGCCATAAAAACTGTTTTACAGATAAAAAAAATAATAGCCAACCTTACTATAGGGTTGTGTTAAAGATATAATATTTCAGGGAATTATCAGGGTTAGATTAGGCTATTCTTAGGCTTTAAGCTAAATAAATACCCTGATAAAACCCTGAAAATACCCTAAGAAAACCCTAAGAAAGCAGAACTTTTATGAATTGTTCAGCCTATGCTTACGCTGCGGCCCGTTTTCCACATGCGTTAATAACTCTTCAAAAAAAGGGTTGCCGTCATTTGGCTATATTTGCCCGTTAAGGCGTTTTTGGTGTATGATTTGTAGATTGTGCCCCGATTTGGCAAATGGCAGGCGTAAAAGATTATATAAAAATTAGTCGTATGTGGCTGATTTATAGCAGATTAATGATTTGTGCGCCTTGCTGAACAGCGAATAAGGCGTACAAGTGAGTGACACAACGAAGCCAAATAGAGGTACAAAAGCCGGTTAAATAATAAAAAAAGGCATTTAATTCCGGCCTGCCTGTAAAGCGCTGAAACACAGAACTAAGTACTTTTAAAACACTGAACATAGAAGAATCCGTATAAACATGGCAAAGACAGAAAAAAACGACCTGTTTGATTATACCGAAGACTCCATTAAATCGCTCGACTGGCGTGAACACATCCGGCTGCGCCCGGGTATGTATATCGGTAAGCTGGGCGATGGTTCAAGTCCTGATGACGGTATTTATGTATTGATCAAGGAAGTGATAGATAACTGTATCGACGAGTATACCATGGGTTATGGTAAGCAGGTAGAGATTACTATTAATGAAAAATCGGTTACTATACGCGATTTTGGCCGTGGCATTCCCCTTGGTAAGGTGGTTGAAGTAGTAAGCCGTATTAACACGGGCGCCAAGTACGACAGTAAAGTGTTTCAGAAAAGCGTGGGTTTGAACGGGGTGGGTACCAAAGCGGTTAATGCCCTGAGTACGTACTTTAAAGTAACTGCTTTTCGTGAAGGCAGGGAAAAAACAGCCGAATTCGAACGTGGCGTGCTCATAAAAGAACATAAGGAAAATAAAACCAGCGAAAGCAACGGAACGCTGGTAACATTTATTCCCGACGAAACGGTATTCAAAAACTTTCACTTTATTCACGAATACCTCGACAGCCAGTTATGGAACTACTGTTATCTGAATGCAGGGCTGGTACTCAGCTTCAATGGTAAAAAATATGTAAGTAAAAACGGGTTGCTCGATCTGTTGCAGCGCAAAACCAATGAAGATGAATTGCGCTATCCCATCATTCACCTCAAAGGCGAAGACATTGAAGTGGCGCTTACCCACGAGAACCAATATGGTGAAGAATACTATTCATTCGTAAACGGACAGTATACTACCCAGGGTGGTACGCACCTCGCCGCTTTTCGCGAAGCCGTGGTAAAAACCCTGCGTGATTTTTATAAAAAAGATTATGATGCGGCCGATATACGCGCCAGCATTTGCGCCGCTGTTTCGGTACGCGTGCAGGAACCGGTTTTTGAATCGCAAACCAAAACCAAGCTGGGATCGCAGGTGGTGTACGAAGGCGGTCCATCGATGCGAAATTTCGTAGCCGATTTTCTGGCAAAAGAGCTCGATAACTACCTGCACCGGAATCCAACGGTGGCCGATTCGTTAAAAAAACGAATTGAACAAAGCGAACGCGAACGCAAGGAGCTGGCCGGTATTAAAAAGCTGGCCAATGAACGCGCCAAAAAAGCCAATCTGCATAACCGCAAGTTGCGCGACTGCCGTTTTCACCTGAACGATGAGCCTACAGGTCGTGATAAGGAAGCGGTTATTGAAAAGCAAAAAGACAGTACCATATTTATAACCGAGGGTGATTCGGCCAGCGGATCTATTACCAAATCGCGCAATGTTGAAACGCAGGCTGTATTTAGTTTGCGCGGTAAGCCGCTCAACTGCTTTTCGCTTACCAAAAAAGTAGTGTATGAAAACGAGGAGTTCAATCTGTTGCAGCATGCGCTGAATATTGAAGAAGGATACGAAGGACTGCGCTATAATAACATCGTTATCGCCACAGATGCCGATGTGGATGGAATGCACATTCGTTTGCTGATGATGACCTTCTTTTTACAGTTCTTCCCCGATCTGGTAAAGAACGGGCACGTATATATACTCGAAACGCCGTTGTTCCGTGTTCGTAACAAGCAGCAAACTATATACTGCTACGATGAAACTGAAAAACAGGCAGCCATAAAGAAGCTCACCGGTAAACCCGAGATCACGCGGTTTAAAGGATTGGGTGAAATATCGCCCGAAGAGTTTGCCCGATTTATTGGTCCCGAAATGCGCAAGCAGCCTGTGATCATAGAACAGGGCGACCATGTGCAGCAGTTGCTTGAATATTATATGGGCAAAAATACCCAGGAGCGGCAGGAGTTCATTATCGACAACCTGCGTGTTGAGCTTGATTTGGTAGAGGAAAGTGCGGAAGCAACAAAATAAAGAAATTGCAGAGAAACGATCATTTCGTTGGGTTCAACAAAATGATAAATTAAGAAAAACAGACCATTTTGTTGGTTTCAACAAAATGGCTGAAATGTAGAGTGGATAAGCGTTTGGATCATTTTGCTGATATCAGCAAAATGATAATAGTAGTAAGGTACAGACCATTTTGTTGGTTTCAACAAAATGGTTACAAGGACTTTTTTTAATAACGTGGAGCGGCTATAAAAGATTAGTGGTGCATGCTATATGAAAAAAGAGTTGATCAATGAATTGTTTCAAAAATTTGAACAAGCCTGTTATGAGTACAAAGAAGTAGAGTGCTGGAGTGCCAGGGAATTACAGTTTTTGTTTAACTATTCTGACTGGAGGAATTTCCTGAAAGTAATTGATAAGGCGAAAATGGGCTGTAAAAATGCAGGTGAGGCAATTACTGATCATTTCGTTGATATCACCGAAATGATCGATCTGGCTAAGGGAGCAAAACGGGAAATTGAAAATGTAGCTTTAACCAGATATGCCTGCTACCTGATTGCGCAGAACGGTGATTCTTCTAAACTTGAAATAGCATTTGCGCAAACTTATTTCGCAGTTCAAACCCGTAAGCAGGAGATCATTGAACAACGACTGCTTGATGTGGCGCGGGTGATGGCACGGGAAAAATTATCGAAGTCTGAAAAGAAATTATCTGGTATTATATATGAACGGGGTGTAGATAGCAAAGGTTTTGCAATGATTCGTTCAAGAGGTGACAAGGCTTTGTTTGGTGGTTTTTCAACCAATGATATGAAAAGAAAAATAGGGGTACCGGAGAATAGAGCATTGGCTGATTTTCTGCCAACACTTACTATAAAAGGAAAAGATTTTGCAACAGAATTAACCAGCCATAATGTAATTGAAAAAGATTTGAAGGGAGAAGGGGCTATTTCAGACGAACATGTTGAGAATAACCAGGCAGTGCGGAACATGTTATTGGAACGTGGCGTAAAACCTGAAGAATTGCCGGCTGTGGAAGATATAAACAAAACAAAAAGGCGTTTGGAAAAAGAAGAAAAGAATATTCTGACTGGTATTAAAAAATCAAACAGAAAAAATGATGAAGTTAAAAAAGTGAAAGGGGCAGGGAATAAATCACAAAAAAGAAATAAATAACAGCAACTTTACAATTCGCAGATAGAAAACAAATTAAAATGATTCATATTGTTTTTAACGAGCCCGATGTGAGTGTTTTACAAAAAGCCATTGAATTGGACGAAACACTGCAGGGTGATGTGATTCAGATTAAAGACGATTATGCCGTTGGACCAATAAAAGATATTTATACCACCGAAGGCATGGAAGCCCGCAAACAATGGTGGCGCGATGTGCTGGCCGGTGGCGACTATGATGGAAAGGTTGATACCGGCGAGGTAGATGATATGAAGACCGTCGTTGATATAATAGTGCGGCTGGCGCGTACTTCTGATGAGATCGTGTACATCTGGGCCGCCCAGAACAAACACGATGTAAGCGGCTACTATTGGCTCATGAGCCAGTTAAAAGATTTTCAGGGACGGTTGTACATTCTTTATCTGAACAACCTGCCTTTTATCAATGAAAAAGGATTGATCTTTTATCCCGAATGGTTAAGCCATATTCCGCCTAAGGAATTTTTAAAAGCAAAAAAACTGGCGCGTCCTATTACGCTGAGCGAATTTGAAGTTGACCCCGATGAATGGACCCGTTTACAGAATGAGGAAAAAGGGGTTCGGTTGCTCGAAGGCGGTAAAAAACTTACACAGCGGGAGTATGATTTTTATGATGAAGATCTGAAAAAGTACATTACCGCCGATTGGCAAAAAGCCAGTAAGATCATTCATAATTTTCTGAATAAGAATAAACAAACAACCGGCGATGCCTATGTATTGTGGCGTTTGAAACAAATGCTGGCCGCAGGGGAGTATGATATACAGGGCGAATTAAAAGGCATGAAAGATTTTGAGGTGAAAGGCAAATCGGCACAGGCTGCACCTGTAACTGAAGGATCACCACAATAGCTTTACTATGAAAAAAACGATCGCTCTCGAAGAAGCTGCGATGTTTGCGTTAAGCATCTTTCTTTTCAGTCAGCTATCTTTTGCATGGTGGTGGTATGTGCTGCTGATACTGGCGCCCGACCTGAGCATGCTGGGATATTTGGCAAATACACGCACCGGAGCAATGGTATATAACTTTTTTCATCATAAAGCAGTAGCTATTGCAGTATATATTGCCGGATATTATTTTCATAATGAAGTGTTGCAGCTAACCGGTATCATTTTGTTCGGACACTCAAGTATGGACCGTATGATGGGATATGGACTGAAATATCCGGATAGTTTTCAGAATACCCATTTGGGAGTGATAGGGAAGGAAATGAAGAATAAGAAATGAATAATGTGAAATGAAAAAATAACGAATAATAAATTTTAAATGTTGAAGTGGTTAAATGGGATAAGGAGTAGTGAAAACTGAGCAACAACCGCAAACAACAAACTACAAACCACAAACCAGCGATGGCAAAGAGCAAAGACAATAGTTTTTTACAACAACACAGCGAAACAGGGGTAAGCGGTCAGTATAAAACCTGGTTCCTCGATTACGCCTCGTATGTGATTCTTGAAAGAGCCGTACCTGCTGTTGAGGATGGATTGAAACCCGTACAACGACGCATTTTGTACGCTATGAAAGAAATGGATGATGGCCGCTTTAACAAGGTTGCAAACATCATCGGGCAAAGTATGCAGTACCATCCGCATGGCGACGCCAGCATTGGCGATGCGCTGGTAAACATGGGGCAAAAAGACCTGCTGATCGAAACCCAGGGAAACTGGGGCGATGTACGCACCGGTGACGATGCCGCAGCAGCCCGTTATATTGAAGCACGTTTAAGCCGCTTTGCGCTTGAAGTGGCCTTCAATGCCAAAACCACCGACTGGGCATTAAGCTACGACGGCCGTAAAAACGAACCCGTAACGCTGCCCATGAAATTTCCTTTGCTGCTGGCACATGGGGCCGAAGGCATTGCGGTGGGGCTTGCTACTAAAATTTTACCCCATAACTTTTGTGAACTGATTGAAGCATCGATAAAACACCTGCGCGGTAAGAAATTTGAGCTCTATCCCGATTTTCAGACCGCCGGTATGATTGATACAACCAATTACAACGAAGGCAAACGCGGTGGTAAAGTGCGCGTAAGAGCGCACATTGAAGAAGTAGACAAAAAAACACTGGCTATTCGCGACGTGCCTTATGGCGTTACTACTGCCCAGTTGATGGACTCAATTGTAAAAGCCAACGAGCAGGGAAAGATCAAGATCAAAAAAGTAACCGATAATACCGCTGCCGAAGTTGAAATTATTATTGAACTGGCCTCGGGTATTTCGCCTGATATTACCATCGATGCGTTGTATGCCTTTACCGATTGCGAAGTAAGCATTTCGCCCAACGCCTGTGTGATTGTAGATAAAAAACCTACTTTCATCAGCGTTCATGAGCTGTTGCGTATTTCGACCGAAAAAACAAAAGACCTGCTGAAACGCGAGCTCGAAATCAAGTTGGCCGAACTGCAGGAAAAATGGCATTATACTTCGCTTGAAAAAATATTCTTCGAAGAAAAGATTTATAAAGAGCTTGAGAAAAGATACGCCACCTGGGAAAAAGTGCTGGAGGCTATTGCTGAAGCCTTTAAGCCGTATCGCAAACAACTCAAACGCGATATTACCCGCGAAGATATTGTTAAACTAACCGAAAAGCCCGTACGCCGTATTTATCGACTCGATATCGACGAACTGAACGAGCAGATAAAAGGGCTTGAAAAAGAAATTAAGCAGGTAAAACACGACCTGGCCAACCTGGTTGATTTTGCCGTATCTTACTACGAAGGCCTGCTGCAACGCTATGGAAAAGGCCGCGAGCGCAAAACAGAAATTAAATTGTTTGAGGCCATTCAGGCAAAACAGGTGGCCATTGCCAATACCAAACTGTATGTGAACCGGGCCGATGGTTTTATAGGAAGCGGTTTAAAGAAGGATGAATTCGTAACCGATTGTTCTTCACTCGATGATATTATCGTATTTACCCGCTCCGGTAAAATGAAAGTGGTGAAAGTGGCTGAGAAGAATTTCATCGGAAAAGATATCATTCACGTTGCCATTTTTCAGAAAAATGATGAGCGTACTACGTATAATATGGTTTATGTAGACGCTAAAACGGGCGTTAGCTATGCAAAGCGGTTTAATGTAACAGGTATTACCCGCGATAAAGAATATGATCTTACAAAGGGATCCGAAAAAAGTAAAATCCATTATTTCTCGGCCAATTCCAATGGAGAAGCGGAAGTGGTACGGATTGTTCTTGACCCCAACAGTTCGGCAAGGAAAAAAGAGTTTGATTTTTATTTTGAAGAGCTCGAGATCAAGAGCCGTAACAGCATGGGCAACCAGGTTACCAAGTTTCGCATCAAAGCTGTTAAGTTTAAAGAGGCCGGCCGTTCAACTTTAGGTGGACGTAAAATTTGGTTCGACGACCAGTTTGGCCGTTTGAACTCCGATTCGAAAGGCGAATACCTGGGAAGTTTTCAACCCGATGATAAAATTCTCGTAGCTTATAAAGATGGTAATTACGAGATCACCGACCATGAGTCAACACAGAAGTTTGATATAGAAAAAGTAATAAAAATTGAAAAATTCAATCCCGAAAAAATACTAACGGCTATTTACCTCGATAACGATAAGCAACAGTTTAATGTAAAACGGTTCAAGATCGAAACCACTACACTGCGTAGCAAGTTCATGATGATAAAAGAAGGTGATGGCAATTACCTCGAAGCAGTGACCACGCATCCCGAACCCATTATACAAATCAAATCGGGCAGGGGCGCACAGGTTCGCACGCAAAAGATTAAAATCGCCGATTTTGTAGAAGTGATGGGCTGGAAGGCGGTAGGTAATAAACTGGCCGATTTTACAAAGAGTACCGAATTTGAGTGGGTGATGAAAGAGCAGGAAAAAGATCCCGAACAACCGGAATTGTTTTAACAACCCGCTTTTTTAATTAACTTTGCTTTATAAAGGCATAGGGAGTTGGCGATTCGTCGCCAAACTCCCTATTTTTTTGCCCGTAACTGTAACATCTAACTGTTGATGCTACTAATAATTCAGTTAAACATTAATCGCTATACCTAAACATTAACCCCAGATTATCATGAAACTGCAAATGCGCTTATCCCTGCCCTGGTTATGTATTGTAATTTGCTCTTATTTGATCACCGGCTGTTCAAAAGAAAAAAGTGTTGATACCACAACCTATGGCAATAACAATAATAGCAATAATAATGGTGGTAGCGGAGGCAACAATGGCAATAGCGGAACCGATACCTACCAGCCAATGACCAAAAACAGCTACTGGAAGTATAAAACAACAGGCTCATACGATCTTGAAAATACCACCACCAGTACCGGAACAAAGAAAACAGTAAACTCAATAGATTATACTATTTTCAATAGTGTTAACACAGGCCAGCCTGCAAGTGAAGCCTTATTTGGTATTAAAGACCATAATTATTATTCCTACGCCGAAGGTCAGTCGCCACAGGGCGCCGGCTTCAGCTTTAATATTTTATACCTGAACGATACAGCATCGGTTGGCTATACCTGGCAACATAATGCCGGGCAGGGCAACGGGTTTACGGCTTATACGCCCGGCTCCAT
This sequence comes from Niastella sp. sgz303648, assembly GCF_059587045.1. Classification (NCBI taxonomy): domain Bacteria; kingdom Pseudomonadati; phylum Bacteroidota; class Chitinophagia; order Chitinophagales; family Chitinophagaceae; genus Niastella; species Niastella sp. sgz303648. Next base: position 834,901 of record NZ_JCAPSW010000002.1, read on the forward strand.
TATCGAAAAGGGATTGTCGATGGCAGTAGAGGGCAAAAATTATAATGATGTTATTCATTCCCGCGTTGAACTGCAGTACGACATGCCCGGTTTTGGTATTCTTTCATACATTACCTACGACTTTTATGTGGCAAAGAATATAGGTATTATAAAAACTATTTCCACAGGCGATCCGCTGATTATGCCTGGGTTTTTAACCACTACCAATCTTACCGATTATTCAATTAAATAAAGCCTGATCACCTTTCGGGGGGTGAACCCGGATGCAAGAATAGGAGGACTGAAAAAAATTGAGGGGCCTTTGCGGGCCCCTCTTGCATAAATTCTGTAAAATAAGATGATACATTAACCCATCCGCTAATGTCGCGATATTCGTTTCCTTATTCGCACGGTAGCATTTTGTGTGTAGCTGCTTGACAAAAATACTTCGAAGCGGGTAATGCCGTCGGTAACCACCATCAGAGCGGTATTTGGCGGAATTTTACCCAGGTTTTCTGCAAACAGACTTATTTCATTAACATCCTTACTGTTATCGAGCGTAAGATAGATGTTCAATGCCCGGGCGGTAAGCTCCTGGTGGGAGAGCACTGGTTTTCCGTTCAAAAAAACGGTAACCGTATCGCCGTCGATTTCGCCATTGTCGTACAAACTTACACGAACCGAATCGCTGCCAACTTCAAGGTCTTTTGTATATACTATTTTTCTTCTGGTAAATTTTGCTATCAGATTGCGCTCGCTGTATTCCTCAATGGCGCTGTCGCTGATTTTGGTTGGAACGATGCCTGTAACAGTTCCGCCGGTGACTTTGGTAGCAGTAGGAGTGGGGCCTGCATTCACTACAACATCTTCACGTTGCGGCATCCAGAACTTTTTACCAACGATGCTGCTGCTTAGCATACTGTCGAGGTTTTTGGTAGCCACATCCAGGGTAAAATTAACCCGCATTTCGGGGCAGGTGTATTTATATTTGTCGATGGTTTGAAACGATCCGTTCATGGAGCTTTTAACCTGACTTACCCGCAACAGTCCTTCAAAGTTCATAAGGCATTCTGCTCCGTTTTGGGTATTGCGCGACTGATAGAACAGCATGGGTAAATTTTTAATATTTACCGATCTGGTATCCTTGTCGTAGGTTCCCCGTACAAAAAAGCTTTGGTAGGTATCTTTAAAGTAATAGCCGAAAACACCTTCAACTTCGCTACCCTTTTGTTTCAATACCAATTCGGTGAGATAGTTATTATATACTCCCTGTACTATAACGTCGGCCTTGCCATACCACGAACCGGAAATTGATTGGGAAATAACAAACTGCCCGGTTATAAGGAAAAAGAGGACGAAGATAATTCGTAACATATGTTAATTTAAATAGAAAAAATCAAGCCAGTTAATAAATGAAATTCCTGATACGAGCTGAAACCGTTAATAGTATGCATATTATATATAGCAACTTAACGTATTTTCTGTACGGTGTAGTGGCTTGTGTTCTGTTCTGAGCGGGGTGTTTTTCTAACGGATATTGATAGAATGGATACGAATCAAGGGTTATTTGTGTTTCAGGATAAGTGATGTTATCCACAAAAATATATTGCAGTTTTCAAATCTCAGAGTAATTGGAAGCCTCTGTGGAAAATAAATTTTCAATACGGGTAGTTGCGTAGGTAAACTGGTAGAAATCAGTCGAAACTGCGTATTTATACTAATGTTCTTATGCACAACCCCGAAATCTGAAGTCCGAAGTCGGAGGTCTGAAGTCGGAGGTCTGAAGTCCGAAGTCTGAAGTCTGAAGTATGGTTTCTGCACCAGGGGTTCTTCTGACTTCCGATTTCTGACTTCTGACTTCATTATTTCAAATATCGCTTCAATTCCCGATCCGAATCACGCTGTTTAATCGTTTCGCGCTTATCGTATTGCTTTTTACCTTTCCCCAGGCCGATTTCCATTTTAACCAGCCCCTTTTCACTGAAGAACATACGCAGGGGTACGATTGAAAATCCCTTTTCTTTTATTTTGGTCTCCAGCTTTCGCAGCTCCCGTTTTTGTAAAAGCAGTTTCCGTTCGCGCAAAGGATCGTGGTTATTAACCGTGCCATGCGAATACTCGGCGATATGCAGACTTTTGATCCATAGCTCGCCCTTATGAAAATAACAATAGCTGTCGTTAAAACTGGCCCGGCCATCCCGCAGTGATTTTACCTCGGTTCCGACCAATACCATACCCGCATCGTATTTGTCTTCGATGAAATAATCGTGATAAGCCGAGCGGTTCCTGATCTCTGACATAATTCTTTAGTAATACCCGAAGTCTGAAGTCCGAAGCCGGAGGTCAGAAGTCAGCGGTAAGAAGTTTGAAAATTAAGGTTCTTCCGACATCTGATTTCTGACATCAGTCTTCAGTTTTTAAATAACGAAAGCACCGTGGCCAGCCTGTCTTTTAATTCTTTACGGGGAACAATGAAATCGAGAAATCCGTGTTCCAGTAAAAATTCGCTTCGCTGAAAGCCTTCGGGCAAATCTTTTTTAATGGTTTCTTTGATAACCCGCGGACCCGCAAAGCCGATCAAAGCGCCGGGTTCGGCAATATTCAAATCGCCCAACATTCCAAAGGAGGCCGAAATACCGCCAAAAGATGGGTCGGTTAACAAAGAGATATAAGGAATTTTTGCATCTGTTAACTGTGTTAGCTTGCCCGATACTTTGGCCAGCTGCATCAGTGAAAAGGCGCTTTCCATCATACGGGCGCCGCCTGATTTACATATGATCATAAGCGGAATATGTTCGGCCAGGCAAACGTCGATGGCGCGTGCAATACGTTCGCCCATCACACTGCCCAGCGATCCGCCGATGAATTCAAAATCCATACAGGCCACCATCAGCCCCAGTCCTTTTACGGTTCCTTTTCCGATGCGAACCGAGTCGGTAATATCAGTCTTCGACCAGTTCTCCTCGAGCCTTTTGGCATATGATTTCAGATCGGTAAAACCCAAAAAGTCTTTGGAACGTATATTTTCGCCTAATACTTCGAATTTATTGTCGTCGAAAATAATTTCAAAATATTCAGCGCTTCCGATACGGTGGTGGTGGGTGCATTTCGGACAAACAAACAGGTTTTCCCTGAGTTCGGTCATGGTGCATATATAGCCACACTCCGGACATTTGCTCCATAATCCTTCCGGAGTTTCTTTTTTTTCTGCAGTACTGGTAAGGATGCCTTTCTTAATGCGTTTGAACCAGCTTCTTCTGGCCTCTTCTCCCTGGCCTTCTTCACCAGCTAAGTTGGCTTCGAAATCCTCTTCCTGTTTCATTGAGTAGTTTTAAAGCGGCTAAGATAGCGATTTTAGCATAATGAGCTATTCTGATAGTGATAAGTCCTTCAAATCGAATAATCTCTAAATAAACGGATTGAATTAAAGAATTATTTTGAAAATCTGTTGCTGATTGATATCAGGTCGAACTTTTAAGGAAAATTTTAACAGGACGTTGGTTTTTAACCTTGCTGCTATAAATTTGCGCAAAATTTATTGCAACCTTCAGTGATAAATAATAAGCTCTTTGGTAATATAACCTATCTTATGCAGGTCTTCTTTATACTTCCTGAATAGTATAATAATACCTGGTGCCCTAAAATTTATTTCACGGAAATCGTCCGTCGCAGGTTTTCATTATGTAAAAGGGCAATGAAAATTATGCACGGGCAAGATCACTGTTTGCCGGCAGGCAGGCGGTGTGGCTTTTAAAAAGCAATTAATTCTTTTTCGCATGAAATGGTCTGAGTTCTTCACGTCTTCGGTAGGTAAAAAGTTAGTAATGGCTTTTACAGGAATATTCCTCATTATCTTTCTGATAGTGCATGTGGGAATAAACGCCTGTATTTTTGCCGATGTATTAGATGATAGCGACAACGGCGAAATTTTTAATTTGGCCGCCCATTTCATGGGGGCGCATTATGTAATACGTATTGCAGAAGTAGGCCTCTTCATCGGATTTATCATTCACATTGTACAGGGCTTTGCATTGGAATTCCAAAACCGGGCACGCCGCAAAACCGGTTACCAGGTTAGCATGGGCAGCGAAGGAAGCGCCTGGTATAAAAAGTCGATGGGCCTGCTGGGAACCCTCATCTTTTTGTTCCTCATCATGCACATTTCTCACTTCTGGGTGCCTTCGCGCATTACTACCGACACGTTACAGGAAGTTACCTATAATAACAGTTCGATTCTTGTTCATAACGTATACGCCAAAATGATCGATGTGTTTCAAAACCCGGTGATCGTTATATTATATATTATAGGATGTATTTCTCTCGCATGGCATTTGTTGCATGGCTTTCAAAGTGCCTTCAGAACAGTTGGCGTGCATAACAAAAAATATATTGCATTGGCTAAAGGGGCCGGCGTTGCTTTTTCAATTATAGTTCCTTTGCTGTTCGCCCTGATGCCTATCAGCATGTATTTCGGTTGGGTGAATATGAATTAATTTGAAAATTGAAAATGGCATTGCCGATTTGCCGATTCATCCCGACTTTGTTGGGACCGAAAATAATTAACTAAAAACAAGAACTTCAGATATGCTTAATTCAAAAATTCCTGCAGGACCGTTAGATCAGAAGTGGACTGAATATAAGGGGCATTGCAAGCTGGTAAACCCGGCCAATAAACGCAAGCTCGAAGTGATTATCGTGGGAACTGGTCTTGCTGGTGCATCAGCGGCTGCATCGTTGGGTGAACTGGGATATAAAGTAAAAGCGTTTTGTTTCCAGGATTCACCACGCCGTGCGCACTCTATTGCCGCACAGGGAGGAATTAATGCTGCAAAAAATTATCAGAACGACGGTGACTCGGTTTTCCGTTTGTTTTACGATACTGTAAAAGGGGGCGACTATCGTGCCCGCGAAGGTAACGTACATCGCCTGGCCGAAGTAAGCGCAAATATCATTGACCAGTGCGTGGCGCAGGGTGTTCCCTTTGCCCGCGAATACGGCGGTTTGCTCAGCAACCGTTCTTTTGGTGGTACACAGGTGCAACGTACGTTTTATGCAGCCGGCCAAACTGGTCAGCAGTTGCTTATCGGTGCTTATCAGGCGCTTGAAAGACAGGTTGCACTGGGCAATGTGACCATGTATGCCCGCCACGAGATGCTGGATATTGTATTGGTTAAGGATGAAAAAAGTGGTCAGGAAAAATGCCGTGGTATTATTGTTCGTAACCTCATCACCGGTGAACTGGAACGTCACTTCGGACATGCCGTGTTGTTATGTTCAGGTGGTTATGGCAACGTATTCTATTTAAGTACAAACGCCATGGGTAGCAACGTAACCGCTGCCTGGAAAGCCCACCGCAAAGGAGCCTATTTTGGCAATCCCTGCTTTACACAAATACATCCTACCTGTATACCGGTGAGCGGTGATCATCAGTCGAAATTAACGCTGATGTCTGAATCGCTTCGTAACGACGGCCGCATTTGGGTGCCGAAAAAACAGGGCGATAACCGCCGTCCGAACGAAATACCCGAAGAAGAAAGAGATTATTATCTCGAAAGAAGATACCCCGCGTTTGGTAACCTCGTTCCGCGCGACGTAGCCAGCCGCGCTGCCAAAGAGCGCTGCGATGCAGGATATGGTGTAGGGTCATCTAAACAAGCCGTTTACCTTGATTACGCTAATGCAATTGATCGTTATGGTAAAATAGAATGTGGTAAGCTGGGCATCGACAACCCTTCAAAAGAAGTTATTCGCAAACACGGCGTTGATGTAGTAAAGGAAAAATACGGTAACCTGTTCGATATGTATGAAAAGATTACCGGTGAAAACCCCTATGAAGTGCCGATGCGTATTTATCCGGCCGTGCACTATACTATGGGTGGCTTGTGGGTTGATTATGAACTGATGACCACCGTTCCCGGATTATATTCCCTGGGCGAGGCCAACTTCAGCGATCACGGCGCCAACCGCCTCGGTGCTTCGGCATTGATGCAGGGACTGGCCGATGGTTACTTTGTAATTCCTTATACCATGGGTAACTACCTGGCCGATGAAATTGCCACCAAAGCTATTTCGTTAGATCATCAGGCATTTGTAGAAACAGAGAAAGCCGTGAGCGATCGTATTGAGAAGCTCATGAGCATTAAAGGAACGCAATCAGTAGAAAGCTTTCATAAACGCCTCGGAAAGATCATGTGGGATAAATGCGGTATGGCGCGTAATGCCGAAGGTTTGCAACAGGCAATTACCGAAATACAGCAACTGAAAAAAGAATTCTGGAGCGATTTGCGTATACCCGGCAGCATTAATGAAATGAATCCCGAGCTGGATAAAGCAAACCGTGTTGCCGACTTTATTGAACTGGGCGAACTGATGTGTAAAGATGCATTGAATCGCAATGAAAGCTGTGGCGGTCACTTCCGTGAAGAATCGCAAACAGATGAAGGCGAAGCACAGCGTGATGATAGCAAATACAGTTATGTTGCTGCCTGGGAATTCAAAGGCGAAAGCGACTGGCAGTTACACAAAGAAGAGCTGACATTTGAAGTAGCGAAGCCAACGCAAAGAAGTTATAAGTAATTTTTATAATTTGAAAATTTGAAAATGTGGTAATTTGAAAATGATATTTCGATTACTCACATTAATTTTCAAATTATGAGAAATGATAAGGGAAATGTTATTGTAGACAAAACAATAGAATTTTCTCTGTCGGTTATAAAATATTGTGAAGCTCTTGAACAGGATCGGAAATATGTGATAGCAAAACAATTGTTGCGTTCTGCTACCTCAATAGGTGCAAATGTATTTGAAGCCCAGAACGGGGAAAGCAAGTCAGATTTCATTCATAAAATGAAAATTGCAGCTAAAGAGGCCAGTGAAACTTTGTATTGGTTGATATTGTGCGAGAAGAGTGAAAGCTATCAGTTTAATCCTAAGCTAAGAAGTGATTTAGATGAGATAATTAGAATTTTATCAAAAATTATTTCAACTGCAAAGGGACGTATTCCCGGATTTGTTTGGATGCTGATCTATACATTTTCAAATTTTCAAATTTTCAAATTCTCAAATTCTCAAATTAACACATTAATAATGGAGCATTATACAATGAATCTTACGCTGAAGGTCTGGAGACAAAAGAGCTGTAAGGATAAAGGCAGTTTTGAGACTTATCAGGTAAGTGATATTTCCTCTGAAATGTCTTTTTTGGAAATGATCGATGTGCTGAATGAGCGACTGATAAAAGAAGGGAAAGACCCTATTGCGTTTGATCACGACTGCCGCGAAGGTATTTGCGGTGCATGCTCCATGTACATCAATGGCCGTCCGCATGGTCCCTGGCATGCCAATACTACCTGCCAGTTGCACATGCGTGCGTACAAAGATGGCGATACCATTGTTGTAGAACCCTGGCGCGCCAATTCATTCCCTGTTATAAAGGATTTAGTGGTTGATCGCAGTGCTTTCGACCGCATCATTCAGGCCGGTGGATTTATTTCTGTAAATACCGGTAACCCGGTTGATGCCAATGCCATTCCGGTTGAAAAAGAAAAGGCCGATGCTGCCTTTGCTGCTGCTGCCTGTATCGGTTGCGGCGCTTGCGTAGCGGCCTGTAAAAACAGTTCGGCCATGTTGTTCCTGTCGGCTAAAGTATCGCACCTGGCATTATTGCCACAGGGCGAACCCGAAAAGAAAACACGTGTATTGAACATGGTGCAGCAAATGGATAAAGAAGGATTTGGTTCCTGCACATTTACCGAGGCATGCGAAGCGGTTTGTCCGAAAGAAATTTCTGTTACCAACATCTCCCGTCTCAATAAAGAATATCTGATTGCCGGTTTAACGGAAGAGAAGTAGTTTATTAGTTTATAAAGTTCACAGGTTTATAAGTTGACAGGTTACCCCTTCAATTTATAAACCTGTTTTCGTTTTTACCTGTCAACTTCGTCAACTTGTTAACCGATTAACTTTTTTACTTTTCAACTGATCAACTTTTCAACTGATCAACTTGTCAACTTATTAACTTTTCAACGTATATTAAACTGAAATTAAACCTACATTATGGCCGCCAAAGAATCCGAAGCTACGCAGTTGCCACGTGCGCCGGGAGCCGCAGGTTGAATGATAAGTATAGGCAGTAGGCAGTAGTGAATAGGCTGCAGACTTGCTACGCGAACTGCCCATTGCCTATTGCCCACTGCCCACTTGAAACACAGCAATTCAGAAAAAACTTAGCAACTAACATCCATGGAATATAAAGTACCATCCGGAACACGCATTGGTCATGTGCATTTAAAAGTCTCAGACCTTGATAAAGCGCTGGAATTTTATCACGGCCTGTTGGGCTTTGAAATCATGCAACGATATGGCACACAGGCGGTGTTTATTTCAGCCGGTGGCTATCATCACCACATAGGCTTAAATACCTGGTACAGCAAAAATGCACCGTCGGCTCCGCAGCGGTCATGCGGATTATTTCATACAGCCATTTTGTATCCAACCCGCAGAGATCTGGCAATATTGGTTAAACGGCTGATCGATGCGCGTTATCCGCTAACCGGCACCGCCGACCATGGCGTATCGGAAGCTATATATTTAAACGACCCCGACGGCAATGGCGTTGAATTGTACTGGGACCGTCCGCGCGAACAATGGCCGATTGATGCCGATGGCAACCTGCAAATGGTAACCGAACCGCTCAACCTGAACGATTTATTAAATCTTATATAGGAAAAGCGTACTGATTCCGATTTATCTTACTATATTTTGACCGTAAACGCCTCCCGAATGTAACCAAACTAATTGGGCAACCGGTTAAGCCCGCCATGTAGTATGCCGCAAAAAGATATCTATTTAAAAGGGATCCTGTTCCTGGTCGTATTGCTTATATTTTATCCCGTTTGCTTTACTGATTATGTTTATACCGATGAAATAACACAGTTGTGGCATTACCGGCCGGGCGCCGATTTTTTAATGTATGGCGTACAGGGCCGGTGGATACCTGAGCTGGTGCTTTCGCGTTTATATGCCGCCATTAATACCGTTCATGAAATTACCTACATACGAATAATCGCTTTGCTGGCCTGGTTTATATGCATACCGGTTTGGTATACGGTTATTAAACGGATCGTAGCCAACAACCCAGGCTATCAGTATCTTCCTTTTTTTACCTGCTTATACCTGGTCACCAGTTTGCCTTTTGCGGTAAGTGTACAATGGGCCACCTGTATGGAATTATCACTGGGCAATACGGCCGGCTTATTGTCGGGCGCTGTATTGTATTTTAATATCAGGGATAAAGAAAAGTTAATGGCCGTTCCGGTGGTTGGGGCATTGGTAGCAACGGGGTGGGGGCAGCTTTCGTTATTCACCTATCAAAGCTGTTTCGGTTGTTTCTTAATTCCCTTCGCGCTACATTATGTAAGTGCTTATACAATTAAGAAGGAGCTGGTTGTTGCCAAAGGGCTGGCATTTTACTTTTTAATGTATGCTGTATATTTTGTATTGTTTAAGCTAACATTAAAGCTGAATCATATTGGCAACGATCCGCGGGCCGATATACATATAAACTTGTTCAATAAATTGCTGTTCTTTTTGTGGCAACCGCTCAAAAGAGCATTCTGGTTTAATGTGGTGGTGAGCAATGATAACAAAATGGGCCTGGTTGCTTATATAATGCTATTCACAGGCTGGATGGTACTGGCATTTGTTCGTTTTGGAAAGGCGAACGGGAAAAAAGCAATAGGATACATTGCTGTTGTACTGTTGATACTTTTGATTGCCTACCTGCCTTCGCTGGTAGTAAAGGAAAATTATTCTTCGAACAGAACCCTTCAGGCAATTGATGTTTGCGTATTTGTGGTTTGTGCCGAAATGGTGCTGCATCTCGTAAAAAATGTACAGGTTCGAAAAATTACAGGCATTGCCCTGGCACTTATATTAACCCTATTGGGCTGGTACAATTTCAACAAACAGTTTTTACAACCTGTGCATGACGAATATATTGCAGTAAGTGATTTTATAAAGCAGCATTATAATAAAAACATTAAAACCGTTTATTTTATACAACCGGCCGAAGATGCATTCCGGAGTAAATATCATATTCAATCGTCTATGGATGAATTTGGCGTGCCGTCGACATTTCCGAAGTGGGTGCCCGAAGACATCACCCGGCAAATGATATATGAAAAAACGGGCAACAGACAAGTGGCAGCCGGGCTGTTGATCAAATTCTGGCCCAACATGCATAGTTTTACTGCTTCGGGCGAAGCGATCACTGAAAATACTTTATTGGTTAATGTTCCCGAACTGATTACAGGGAAATAATGGGCTTCAATATATTTAGTATGCAAAGGAGAGACATTATTCTATTGGGGATTTTATTTGCTGTAGCGATACTGATCTTCTATCCGCTTTTTTATACCGATTACCTGTTTATGGATGAAGCCCTTCAGATATGGGGCTATAAATCGGATCCCAAATTTTATATGCTGATAGATGAAGGCCGGTGGCTGACAGAAGTACTGGAAAAATGGCTGTTTAAAACATTTGTAAATACTATTCACGATATAAATCTGTTGCGTGTATTTTCTTTAGCCGGCTGGCTTGCCTGTTTGCCTGTATGGTATATGGTTTTAAAACAACAGGTGGCCAAAGCGACCGGGTATGCGTACCTGCCGTTTTTTTCGTGCCTGTACCTGATAACCAGTTTGCCTTTTGCGGTAAGTGTACAATGGGCTACCTGCTTACAGTTCTTTATTGCCGATACAGCCTCGTTGGTGGCAGGCGCTATTATTCTAAACAGCATCCGGATCAATGAAGGTAAATTCCGCATTCCGGTTGTTGCAACCATTATAACGTTGCTGCTGGGCATTATGGCGCTTTTCTTATACCAGGGATCGTTTGCCTGTTTCCTGATCCCTTTTCTGGTAAATTTTATCAATCCCTATACAACCAAAAAGAACACGGTACTGATAACCGGCCTGGTGTATTACTTTTTTGTTTGCGGTGTTTATTTTGTGGTGTATAAACTAAGTTTCAGCTTTTTGAATGTTCCCGCCGATCCCCGTAACTCACTTTACTTTGACCCTATAGGAAAATTAAAATGGTTTCTGGCGCGCCCGCTCGAAAGAAGCTTCCGGTTCACCATACTAACTAATGAAGACAGTACCATTTCGAAAGTGTATTACCCCATGATGCTGGCCGCCTGGGTAGTATTGGCGTTTGTGCGGTTTGGTAAGGCTCACCGGCCTGATGCCGTGAAATACCTCGCAGGCACCGGGTTTATATTTCTGGTTTCTTATTTACCCGCGTTGCTTATACAGGAAAGTTTTGCTTCGAACAGGACTCTGTTTGCTTTGAATATTTGTGTGTTTGTGGTTATGCTTGAAATGGCGTTGTTTTTTATCAGGAACCGGTTGTTGTTACAGATATCAGGCATTGCCATCGCTATTGTATTTGTAGTAAGCGCCCGGTATAATTTTCAAACTGCCTTTCTGAAGCCTGTGCATGAAGAAACCGTTGCTCTTAAAAATTATTTTCAGCAGCACTATCACAGTAATATCAAAACCATTTTGTTTATACGCCCGGCCGAAGAGTTTATGTCGCAAAAGTATCACGTGCCCAAATCGATGGACGAGTTTGGTGTTCCTTCGAGTTGCTGGGAATGGGTGCCTGACCCATTTGTACGGCAAATGGTTTATGAAGCAACCGGTGACCGCGAACTGGCCAAACAGGTGATTGTTAAATACTGGCCAAATTTCCAGAGTTTTCAGCGATCGGGCGAGGTGGTAAATAGCAATACTTTACTGGTAAATGTTGAGGCTATTATGCAATGAATGTTCTAAACCATTATTAACCATAGGGGTACAAAGGCCTGCAAAAAGCCGGTTTTTTCGATATTTTGGGTGAAATCACATACCATTTCAACCCACAATTTGTTGTACCTTTGCCGCCTCAAAATTTTTGCGCACGTATGATTACAGTGAATAATGTGACCCTATCATTTGGAAAACGGGTATTATTTGATGAAGTAAACCTGTCCTTCAGCAAAGGCAATTGCTATGGCGTTATCGGCGCCAATGGGGCAGGGAAATCGACTTTCTTAAAAATATTATCCGGTGAAATTGAGCCCAATAAGGGAACTGTAGATATTACGCCCGGCGAACGCATGGCCGTATTGAAACAGGACCACTTTGAGTTTGACGAATGCACCGTACTGAATACAGTGCTGATGGGCCACAAAAAGCTGTGGGAAGTAATGCATGAACGCGATGCCATTTATGCCAAAGCCGATTTTACCGAAGAAGACGGCATCCGTGCCGGTGAGCTCGAAGGCGAGTTCGGCGAAATGGGTGGCTATACGGCCGAAAGCGATGCGGCCAGTTTGCTGAGCGAACTGGGTGTAAAGGAAGAATTGCAATCATTGCTGATGAAAGATATCAGTGGCGCCCTGAAAGTGCGTGTTCTGCTGGCGCAGGCCATTTTTGGCAACCCCGATATTCTGATCCTCGATGAGCCTACCAACAACCTCGACGTGGTAACCATTAGCTGGCTCGAGAACTTCCTGGCTGATTATGAAAGCATTGTAATTGTAGTATCGCACGACCGTCACTTTCTGGATGCCGTTTGTACCCACGTGGCCGATGTTGACCGCCAGAAAATAAAAATATACACCGGTAACTATACCTTCTGGTACGAGAGCAGCCAGTTGGCAGCCCGCCAACAGAGCGACAAGAATAAGAAGACAGAAGAAAAGCGTAAAGACCTCATGGAATTCATTGCCCGCTTCAGCGCCAATGCTTCCAAATCGAAACAGGCCACTTCGCGTAAGAAAGCCCTTGAAAAACTGGTTATTGAAGATATTGCGCCTTCAAACCGTAAATACCCGGGCATTATCTTTAAACAACAGCGTGAAGTGGGTAACCAGATCCTGAACGTTGAAAAATTATCAAAATCAATAGACGGAAGGCCGTTGTTCAGCAACATCAGCTTTACTGTAAACAAAGGCGATAAAATTGCCATTGTAGCCGATGACCATATGGCCATTACCGCTTTCTTTGAAATTATCAATGGCGAAGCGGCAGCCGATGGCGGTAAATATGAATGGGGCGGCACTGTTACCAAAGCCTATTTGCCGAACGATAACTCAAAATTTTTTACAGGCAACTATAACCTGATGGACTGGCTGCGCCAGTATGTACCATCACATGTAACCGATGTTGATGAACCGTTTTTGCGTGGATTTTTAGGCAAGATGTTATTCACCGGCGATGAGATCATGAAAAAAACATCGGTACTCAGCGGAGGTGAAAAAGTGCGTTGCATGGTCAGCCGTATGATGCTGCAGGACCCTAACATGGTAATACTTGATGAGCCTACCAACCACCTCGATCTGGAATCAATTCAGTCGTTCAACGAAAGCATGACCAACTTTACAGGTATTGTAATGCTTTCATCGCACGACCATACATTCATGCAAACAGTTGCCAACCGCATCATTGAGCTTACACCTAACGGGGCCGTAGATAAGCTGATGAGTTTTGATGAATACATCGAAAAAAAGCAGGCTAATAAATTGCAACTGGTATAACGCCGTTGTAAATGATTTATATATGTAAGCCGTGCCACGGTTCCAAAGTGTGGCACGGCTTTTATTTTTTAAAGTACCAGGGGCATTAATACTTATATTTGAAATTGTACTTTTAATTTGAATCAGATATGAGTTCATACGGCTGGGATAATTTCTGGAAGGATCAGCGACAATCGTTTTTGGCTGCCATGAAAATCGCAACCGGTTTTTTCGCCGCACAGATACAAAAGCGATTTCAGCTAAATGCAACTCATGCCATTCTCGATTACGGCTGTGGTCCCGGTTTTGTAGCCGATACGCTGGCCAAACAAAATATATCTGTTACAGGCGCCGATATCAATGAATTTTATATAGAGAAATGCAGCGAAAATCATCCCGGCTCAACGTTTATTCATATCACCACAGATATATTAGTAAATAAAAAGATACTCGATGAGCTATTAGAGAATACAAAATTCGATTACATTATTATTTTAAGTGTAGCCCAATATTTTAAAAGCACCGCCGAACTGCAGTCGCTGATCGGTATGCTTCGCACATACATGGCCGAAAACGGAAAGATCATTTTAGCCGATATCATTGATGAAAATACATCTTCCGTTAAAGATGCCTTATCAATACTGTTCCATTATATTAAAATAGGCAAGGTGCCAACTTTTGTACGGTTTATGTTGTTCCTGATGTTCTCCGATTACAGAAAAGTTTCGGGAAAGATGCCATTGCTGATGATACCCGAACAGGCTATCAGTGAAATTTCGGCAAGCAATTCACTGCGGTATGAAAAAGTAAATGGACTTACCATTCAGAAAACCCGTTGCAGTTACGTGTTGAGTAAATAACCCCGGATGGAAAATAATATCGAAAAAACAGAATTTTGGGAATCGGCATTTGTCGAAAAGCAGGAAATGTGGGGCTTCGAACCATCTAATGCTGCGATATTGACAAAGGATTTTTTTGTGCAGCAATCCGTAAAAAATATCCTGATACCCGGAATCGGTTACGGACGGAACGCGCAGATTTTTAAAGACAACGGAATAGCCGTAACAGGAATTGAGATATCGAAAACTGCCATTGAAATGGCTGGTAAGCATTACGGAACAGATATGATCATCTATCATGGTTCTGTAACTGATATGCCATTTGATACGTGCCAATATGATGGGATATTTTGCTATGCTTTAATCCATTTACTGAACAGCAGCGAAAGGGAGAAACTCATTCGTGATTGCTATCAGCAACTGAGTGAAAATGGTTACATGGTTTTTACAGTCATTTCTAAACGGGCTCAAACCTATGGTCAGGGCAAATTCGTTAGTAAGGACCGTTATGAAATGTTTGGGGGTGTTAAAATGTTTTTTTATGATAGAGAGTCGATCCACGCAGAGTTTGACAAAGCCGGATTATTTGAGATCATGGAGATTAATGAGAATTATCCATTCTATTTAATTAAATGTAGAAAAGGACTCACCGCCCCAGCCGGTAATTCAATCCCAGTTGAGCACCTATAGCATAGCTGCCCAGATTGAATTGCATAAAACCGGTATAATGCTTATATGTTCGAAAAAAAGTTCCCGACATATAGGCTGATTTAAAGTTGCCTGGTTCACGATGTCGGTCGTACAGCGTTACATTGTGAGTAAACCATATAAAGGCAAGCTTTAATCCGGCTGAACCATATTTGTCATACAACACCATTTCCGTATTTATCCCCATGGAAAGATTGTTCCTGAAACGGCTGTTGAGGTTGGCTGCTGTATCGGGTAATTTATTCCTGAACGACAGATAACTGCCAAATTCCTGTTGCCAGGCTGCTTCAAAACCTATAAAGCGCCACTCGCTTTTGGGAAAAGGAGCTACAAAGTTAAAACCGCCCGATGCGCCCCATCCGCCAAAAAATTTGCTGCCTGCCATAGTATTGATCAGTGAATCGTTCATATTATAGTTATATACATTGCCCTGTGAGTTAGACTTGGTTACCTGGTATGATCCAAGCGAACCGGTAAGCCCATAATATCCCTGAAAGTGCCGGGTTGAATGGCTTCGATATATAGAACCATGAAAAACAAACGCCCCATCGCGGTACTGGTCGTTTACACCGGTTGCACTTAGGATGCCGGTGGCATATATGGCACTGTGTGAACTATCGGTTTGCAGCGGAATGGTTTTATAGCCCGAAGTATTGGCCTGAAAAGGGCTTTGGAAATAAGCGTATCTCGTACAACTGCTCAATAAAAAGATTAAAAAGGGCAGCCAGATCAGGTATGGATATTTTTTCATGCAGGTTTTGGTTAAATGCGATAAAAGTAGTGTTTTGGCGCAAATTTGCCAGGCCATTACACGGCTGTCAGACAAGCTGTTTTT
This sequence comes from Niastella sp. sgz303648, assembly GCF_059587045.1. NCBI lineage: Bacteria > Pseudomonadati > Bacteroidota > Chitinophagia > Chitinophagales > Chitinophagaceae > Niastella > Niastella sp. sgz303648. The sequence continues at coordinate 850,826 of NZ_JCAPSW010000002.1, forward strand.
CGAATTCGTTGCAGGTGATCGGTGTAAACAGTTGTTAAATCGATAAAAACAGTGGTTCATGCAATAAATACTAACTTTAAGCGCTATTTAAACTGTTTGCTGATAGCTGCTTAACAAAGTGAAAATCAGCCCGGTTACCAAACCAAAGGTCTTTTCAATAGATTCTGCGAGTTACCCTCTTTTGAAAAGATGTTTTACCAAATCAAATAACCAATTGTTGATCGGGAAAATCCTGATACTGTGCTTTTGTTTTTCTGTTGGATGGCTGATGACTGCCGCACAGGTTCCGCAGGCAGGCCATGCTATGTCGAACCTGCGCAAAAAGATGATCTCCGCTAAAAAAAATCCGGTGCTGTTAGACAGCCTCAGCATTGTTCCCGGAACTGTTTCAATAGCCGGTATTCCCGACAGCCTTTTTGATATCGACTTTGTAAATGCCCGCCTCAACTGGAAGCAATTACCACCCATGGACAGTGTATTGATCCGTTACCGGGTATTTCGCACGCGTTTAAATTCGGTGGTGAGCCGCTTGCAGTACGATAGCGTAATGAATAATTTTATGGGCACAACCTATATACCCGATTATGCCGGGATAGGGCAGGCCGATAACTTTTTCAATTTCGGCAACATTAATTACAACGGTAGTTTTGGTCGCGGCATATCGTTTGGAAACAGTCAGGATGCCGTGTTTACCAGTAACCTGAACCTGCAGATAAGCGGTTACCTTGCCGACAGTATTGAAATTGTCGCCGCCATTACCGATAATAACATTCCCATTCAACCCGACGGAACCACCCAGCAGCTAAATGAATTTGACCGCATCTTTTTACAGTTCAGAAAAAAGAACTGGCAATTAAGTTTGGGTGATATCGATATCCGCCAGCAGCAAAGCTATTTTCTGAGCTTTTACAAACGATTGCAGGGAGTGGCTTTTGAAACTACCTCGGCCATTACCGATAAAATATCAAACAAAACCATGGTAAGCGGCTCCATTGCCAAAGGAAAGTTTAACCGTAACATACTTGCACCACAGGAAGGCAACCAGGGCCCGTACCGGTTGCAGGGAGCCAACAACGAATTTTATTTTGTGGTGCTTGCTAATACCGAGCGGGTATATATCGATGGCGTTTTAATGCAGCGTGGCGAAGACCGCGATTATGTGATCAATTACAATACCGCCGAAGTAACGTTTACGCCCAAACAAATGGTCACCAAGGATAAGCGAATAGTGGTGGAGTTTGAATATGCCGACCGCAACTTCCTCAATTCAAATATTTATCTCACCAATGAAACCAATATCAATGAAAAGGTAAAGGTAAAGCTGGGGTATTTCAGTAACGCCGATGCCAAAAGTTCGCCTATTAACCAAACACTGGATACAGATCAGAAACTGTTTTTAAAGAACCTGGGCGATAGCATAACGCATGCATATTATCCGTATGCAGCAGTTGATACTTTTTCGGCCGGTACTATTTTGTATAAAAAGATCGATACGCTGTATAACGGTGGTACGCACGATTCGGTTTTTGTGTATTCAACGAATTCCGATAGCGCGCGGTATCGCTTATCGTTTATTGAAGTGGGTACAAACAATGGTAATTACATTCCCGACCTGAATGGCGCAAATGGTAAAGTATACCGCTGGGTGGCTCCTTTAAATGGAGTGAAGCAGGGGTATTATGAACCGGCCGTGTTTCTGGTAACGCCCAAAAAACAACAGATCGTAAATCTTGGTGTGGAGTACAACGTTTCTAAAAATACCCAGGTGAATACCGAGGTGGCCATGAGCAATTACGATGTAAATACATTTTCAACCATCGATAAAAGCAACGATAAAGGATATGCTGCCAAAGTTGATTTTAAAAATACAATGCCATTCAAAGGTTCCGGAAAAGGCATGCGTTTGATTTCAACTGTCGGTTATGAATATGTTGATGCCCGCTTTAAACCATTGGAACGCTTACGTAACATTGAATTTACCCGCGATTGGGGCCTGCCTTTGTTATTAGCGACTACCGAACACGAAACGATTGTAACTGCAGGCGCACAACTGGCCGATAAAACCAATAACTCGTTACGCTATCAGTTTACCGAATACAATCGTGGTACTTCGTTCACCGGCTATCGGAACAGCATAACGCATACCCAAACCGCCGGCGGCTGGACGTTCAACAATCAATTTTCTTTATCCAATATAAATTCCACCGATCAAAAGGGGTATTTCTGGCGGCCAACCGTTAATATTTCGCGCCGCTTTGCAAAACTGTGGAATTATACGTTGGGCGGCGCTTATTCGGTAGAGCACAATGCCATAAAAAATAAGCTGAATGATAGCATGGCGGTGCAAAGTTTTTCATTTACCACCGCCTCGTTGTTTCTGAAGTCAGATCAAAACAAACCCAACCAATGGGGTATTACCTGGTTTACGCGTACCAATTCCTATCCGCTGGGAAAAGACCTGGTGAGGGCCGATAAAAGCCAGAACATTACCCTTACCACCGAGCTGTTAAAAAGCCCGCAGCATCAGTTCCGGTTCACCTCTACCTACCGCAAATTGCAGATCATTAACAGTTCGCTGAACAGCCAGTTGCCCGATGAAAGCTTACTGGGACGGGCCGAATACCAGGCAAATGCGTTAAAGGGATTGTTTACCGGAAACGTTTTGTATGAAGTAGGGGCGGGGCAGGAGCAAAAAAGAGATTACTCGTACCTCGAAGTGCCTGCAGGGCAGGGTGAATATACCTGGATCGATTACAACAACGACGGTATTCAGCAATTGAACGAATTTGAAGTAGCCTTGTTTCAGGACCAGGCAAAATATATACGCATATTTACGCCCACCAACCAATATGTAAAAGCAAGCTACAATACGTTCAACTATAGCATCAGTATAAATCCCCGTGTGGCCATTAATTTGACCACCGCTACCGGCATGCGCAAATTTATATCGCGCCTGAACCTGCAATCGTCGTTACAGATCAATAAAAAAGAAATTGCCAATAACATCGTGCAGTTTAATCCCTTTAAATCGCCATTAAGTGATACGTCATTAATTACGCTTGCCTCAAATTTTATTAATACGTTTTCTTTTAACCGCTTTAGTACGAAGTGGGGATTGGATATTACCAATGCCCGCAACAACAATAAATCGTTGCTGACGTATGGGTATGAAAGCCGCAAACTAAACGACTATACGGTTCGCACGCGGTGGAACATCAGCCGGTTGGTTGCCTTTGAACTAACAGGGCGTACGGGTATCAACCAGCTCATCAGCACCAGCTCCAAGTTCGACAACCGTAATTTTAAGATCAATCAGTATTCTGCCGAGCCGCGATTCACTTTTACCAAAGGAACCAATTTCAGATTTGGGGTTGGCTATAAGTACAGTGATAAAAAAAATGAGCAGGGGAGTGAAGAAAGGTCAAAATCGAATTCATTATCTACAGATATAAAGTACAATATTCTGCAAAGCACATCTATTCAGGCGAAATTCACTTACAACGATATAACATTCACTTCGCTCGACAGTCCACCCAACACCAATTCATCATCGGCGTACATAATTCTGGAAGGGTTACAACCCGGTAAAAATTATTTATGGACGCTTGATCTTACCAAAAGGCTTTCGAACAACCTGGAGTTTAATATGCAGTACGAAGGGCGTAAGCCAGGTACCTCGCGGGTGGTGCACATTGGCAGGGCATCGATCAGGGCGCTGTTGTAATCAATGGGCAATTGGCAACAGGCAATTGGCAATATGCAATCGACCTTGATAGCTTTGTTAGTACTAAAAGCGTTGGAGCATTGCCTATTGTCTGTTGCCTATTGTCTGTTGCCTATTGTCTGTTGCCTATTGACTAAATTCATTCCATCATAAATTTCAGACAGCGGCAATGATACATCGATATCAGGGATTTGTAATACAGCTTTAAGTGATTTATATTCTTCGAGTTCCCAGTGACCGTGGGCGTTAATACGGAAAGCTTCAACATCTATAAATTGTGAATCAACGAGGATGTATTCTTTTAAGGTAGGAATATCCCGGTACAACTGAAACTTTTCGCCACGGTCATAATTTTTAGTGCCGGGTGATAATACTTCTATTATAATAGATGGATTTAAAATATTGTAATCATCATTATCAAGGGTTTTTACTTCGCCGCATACAATAGAGATATCGGGATAGGTAAATAGCGTATTGACAGGTATGTGTATACGTTGATCGCTGTTAAAAGGTTCGCAGGATTTACCTCGTAACTGTTGGCTTAAGAGGCCGGTTAGCCTAACTACAATTCTGTTGTGGGCAATTTTCGCTCCGGCCATAGCAAAAATTTCACCCTGGTAGTATTCATGTTTTTGATCAGAAGTTTTTTCATACTCCAGGTATTCTTCTATGGTAAGCCGTTTTTTACCGTATACTATAGCGGGTTCCCTTAATTCCATTGTACCAAATTACATCATTCTTTAAGGAATTTCAAAAAGTCCATTGCCATTCAACCCCACAAAGTAATTTTTTGATTAAAATCATTTCCTCTTTCATTGCACAAAAAAAATCATCCCGGCGTATGCCGGGATGATTTCGTCTAAAAGTATATTAGAGAAAAGATTATCCGAAGAGACCACCTTTCTTCAGTTCACGGGTAGCTTCACCGATCTTGAAACCGTTATGGTATACTTCGATCTTGTAGTTACCGATTTTGAAAGGGCTGTTTTGTTTCCAGGCAAATTCAATGTGTTTTTGTTTGCCTTGTTCAAACTCTACAGGAACTTTTGCTGTAAAGATTTTTTCACCTTCTTCACGGGTTGTGAATTTACCAGAACCCAGTGCTTCTACAGCAACAGGTTGGCCATCGGGACCAGTGATGCAAACATAAACATCAGTAGAACCTGTTTGTGCGATACGATTGCTAACATCCAGAGCAATTACCAGTTTGTCGGCTTTCTTTGCAGTGGTAGTTTCTTTTTCTTTGCCACCTTTTCTTTCGTTAACAGGAGTAACAGTGATGTTAGTAGCATTCAGCGTAGAAGCGATGTCTACTTTTGTAGCCAGCTCTTCTTTTTGTGTAGTTGTAGTTTGAAGATCTGTTGTCAGTTTTTCTTTGTCGGCTGTTAACTGAGTTTTTTCAGTAGTCAGCTGAGTATTTTCCTGAGTTAAACGGGCAACTTCGGCTTCGAGGTTAGCGATTTTGTCGTTCAATTCGCCGATTAAAGCCTGAGCTTTCTTCTTTTCGCCTTCAGTTAAGCGTTGTTTTTTCAGGATGCCGCCGATCTGATTTTTCAGTTTTGAAATTTCACTGGTTCTGTCGTTCAGTTTTCCTTCCAGTTCATTGTTATAACCGGTTAAAGAATCCAAACGTGTTAAAGCAGCATCAAAGCTTTTTTGTATTTCATTCTTTGATGAATCTACTGCAACGTATTGGGTTTGCAGTTGTGTGATCTTTTGATCTGATTTGTTTTTGTCCCACAGGAAGTATCCCCATGTTCCAAGAATACCTACGGCCAATAAACCGATGATCAGATTCTTAGAATCCCGTTTTGGGGGTGTACCTTGCGGACTGGCGGATGGATAATTGGTTGTACTCATAATAAGTGTATGTTTATTTTGAAAGGTTATGAAATCGGGTTCAGTATTGTTAGGTTAGCGATTGTACTGGGTTTCGCATATGGGTTTGACCAAAACCATGCCAAAATTGGGCACTTATCCCTTCCACAAGTCGGGGAAAAACGCTGAAACATAGTATCGTATTGTGTTACAGTTGTGTATAATTCACTATATGTCACCTGTTTTTTTATGGTAATATTGCAAAGTTTAAACCACGTATATATACATGTCTGCAGAAAAAATCATTGCTGATTGGAAAAAAAAGCTGTTTAAACCTGTTTACTGGCTCGAAGGCGAAGAAGATTATTTTATCGATAAAGTAGTACATTTTGCCGAGCATAACATTTTAACGGAGGCTGAAGCGGGTTTTAACCTGACTGTATTTTACGGAAAAGATGCCGACTGGACACAGGTAATAAATGCATGTAAAAGATACCCCATGTTCAGCGACCGGCAGGTAGTTTTACTAAAAGAAGCGCAGCAAATGCGCGATATCGAAAAACTGGAATCTTATATTGCCCAACCTTTAACCTCAACAATTTTTGTAGTATCGTACAAAGAAAAGAAGGTCGACGGTCGTACCGGCCTTGCAAAATTGCTGAAAGCAAAAGCCGAATTGCTTACTACAAAAAAAATGTACGATAATCAACTGCCTGAGTGGACTACAGAACTGGTTAAAAGTAAAGGATACACTATTTCGCAAAAGGCGGTTTTATTACTGGTAGATCATATTGGTAACGATCTTAGCCGCATCGATAATGAAATAGACAAAATGCTGGTTAATCTCGGCAGCCGTACCAGTATTACCGAAGATGATATTGAAAAGTATGTAGGTGTAAGTAAGGAATACAATCCTTTTGAATTGCAGTCGGCCATGGCGGCCAAAGACCTGCCCAAAGCCATGCGCATCATTCAGTATTTTGAAGCCAATCCCAAAGCGGCTCCCATACAACTTGTATTGCCAACCCTGTACAACCTGTTTAGTAAAACTTACATGATATTCGGCCAAAGCAGCAAAGACGATAAAACCATTGCCGCCAATATTGGTGTGAATGCCTGGTTTGTAAAAGACTATTTACTGGTAGCCCGCAATTACGGATATAACGGCGTTGAAAAAGCATTGCTTTTATTGCATCATTACAATCTGCGTAGTGTAGGTGTTAACGATACCGGCTCATCCGATGCATCGTTGCTGAAAGAAATGGTAGCGAAGATGGTGAACTAATTTGAAAATTAAATAATTTGAAAATTTGAAAATAGAAAAACAGTTTTTACCTACCGATCTTTAAATTAAAGCCGGAATGGGAATTTTACAGAGATTTTGAAGCTGAAACATTTTCAAATTGATAGTGCTTTCAACGTATCCTCCTTATCCTTCGCCAGCTGTTCTGTCAGGGCCTCAAGACTATTGAATTTTACTTCGCTGCGAAGATATTTTTTAACGTATACGCGAAGGGTAGCACCATAAATATCTTCATTGAAATCAAAAATATTTACTTCTATTACCCGGTCGGTACCGCCGATGGTTGGGCGAATGCCGATGCTCATCATACCATTCAACAGCGAGTGGGAAGTAGTAAGGAGCGGGAGCGCCGGGGCTTTTTGGTCGTTTACCGTTTGACGATTGCCGTTTTCCGTCTTCTGACTTCCGACTTCCGGCTTCCGCTTTCTGACTTCAACCTGCACGGCATATATTCCATTACCGGGCACCAGCTTCTCTTCGTTTTCAATATGCAGGTTAGCGGTAGGGTAGCCCAGGGTGCGGCCGAGTTTATTGCCGTCGACAACAGTCCCTTCAAAAAAGAAATCGTATCCAAGCAGCGCCTGGGAGGTATCTATATCACCGTGCAACACCGCTTCGCGAATGCGGGTTGAACTTACGGTATTGTCGTTGATCAAATGTGCGGGTATTTCCATTAAACGAAAGCCCAGCCGGTCGCTGTATTTTTCAAGCAGTTTATAATCGCCTTTGCGGTCTTTTCCGAAACGGTGGTCGTACCCGATGATCACTGTGTGCGGATGAAATTTTTCAATCAAAAACTGTTCAATATAATCTTCGGGCGTTTGCCGGGCAAAATCATCGGTAAAAGGAACAACTACCAGGTGGTTGATGCCATTTTTATCGAGCAGTTCAATTTTTTCTTCGATGGTATTGATCAGATGAATAGCCGGCTGGCCGGTAACGATCACCTTACGCGGGTGCGGATGAAAAGTAATGATAACCGTTTCGCCCCCGATGCGGGCCGCCTCCTGCTTTAGCTGCTCAAGGATCATGGTGTGGCCGGTATGCACCCCGTCGAACGTTCCAATGGTAACTACTGCCTTTTCAAAGGCCGGTATTGTATCTGTTGAATAGTAAACTTTCATTTGCGATGCGAAAATACAATATGAAGTCTGAAGTCTGAAGTCGGAAATGGAAGACGAGGCCGGAAACCGGAGGTTCTTCTGACTTCTGACATCCGACTTCTGACTTCTTTTCTTAGCTTTGCCGTTTCAAATTATAAAATGAGTTTATATTCACAACGGGGTGTTTCGGCCCAGAAAGAAGAAGTTCATAAGGCTACGGAAAAACTGGATAAAGGATTATTTCCCTACGCATTTTGCAAGGTTTATCCCGATTTCCTGACCGGCAACAACGACTGGGTAAATGTAATGCATGCCGATGGCGCCGGAACCAAAAGCATTCTGGCTTATTTATACTGGAAAGAAACAGGCGATCTGTCGGTTTGGAAAGGAATAGCCCAGGATGCCGTGGTAATGAACCTCGATGACCTGTTGTGCGTAGGTATTCACGATAACCTGTTGTTTTCTTCAACCATCGATCGTAATAAAACCCTGGTAACGGGCGAAGTGCTTGAAACGGTGATCAATGGCACCCAGGAATTATTCGATTCATTAAAGAAATTTGATGTACATATTCATTATCTCGGTGGTGAAACTGCCGACGTTGGTGATGTAGTGCGCACTATTGCCGTGAACGGTACCATGACTGCCCGCTGGCCTAAAAATAAACTCATTACCAACGAAAAAATACAGGCCGGTGATGTGATCGTTGGTTTCAGCAGCTTCGGACAAACTACTTACGAAACTGAATACAACAGCGGTATTGGCAGTAACGGACTGACCAGCGCCCGCCATGATATTTTGAGTAAGCATTATGCCGATAACTTCAAAGAGTCGTACGAAAACAGTCTGGCTAATGAAGTAGTGTACATCGGCCCCCACCGTCTTACCGACAAAGTGGGTGCAGCGCAGCATACAGTGGGGAAATTGCTGCTGTCGCCAACAAGGACCTATGCGCCGCTGTTAAAAGTGTTAATCGAAAATTATTTTGAAACCATTCACGGGTTAATTCATTGCAGCGGGGGCGGACAAACGAAGTGCATGAAATACCTGCCCGGTAATTTCAGAATAATAAAAGATAATTTATTTGAACCTCCCATCATTTTTCAGCTCATTCAAAAAGCATCCGGATCAAACAATCGCGAAATGTACCAGGTGTTTAACATGGGACATCGCCTCGAAGTATTTACCGATGAAGCCTCGGCCAGCCTGCTGATCGCTGCCGCCCAAAAATTCGGCATCGATGCACAGGTGGTGGGCAGGGTAGAAGCCAGTGATAAGAAAGAATTGATCCTCAAAGTAAGTGGGGAGGAAATTGTTTATTAGTTTCAGGTTACAGGTTTCATGTTTTAGCAGTTACCGGTTACCAGTTACCTGTTACCAGTTCGGAGAGTAAAAAAAGTAAAGAAGCCCGAACCGCGAAGCAACTACAAACAATAAACCACAAACCACAAACTAAATAACTTCAATCCCCGCATCCCGATACGGTTTTAACACCGGATCATCGGGCGACAATTCGGTAATGAGCATATGAATTTTACTGATGTCGCATATATGAATCGGTTGCAGGCTGTTGATCTTTTCGGCAATACTTAAACAAACTACCTTTTGCGATGATTCGATCATTGCTTTTTTTAACTGCACTACGTCCCAGTCGCTGTCGGTAATGCCGTCTTTTATACTGATTGCATTTACACCCAAAAAACACAGATCGGCCCGTATTCTTTTAATTTGAATAATGGCCTCGCCGCCGGTGGTGATCTTTGAGTTTTTCGATACTTTATCGCCGATGGCAATTACATCTATCGAAGGATGCTGCATGTATTCGAGAATGGCAGGAATGCTGGGCGAAACAAAAGTGGCTTTTAACCTTGGCGACAAAGCCCGCGCCAATTCAATAATGGTAGTTCCCCCCGTGGTCAATACAAACATGCCGTCGTGTATCAGGGAGGCGGCTTTGCGCGCTATTGTTTTTTTATGATCGTGCGAATATACATTTGAGTTGGAAAAATGGACCTGGCTGAAAGAATGCGATAAAGCGCCGCCATGTACTTTTATGATCTTTCCCTCGTCTGCAAGTTCCTGCAGGTCGCGCCGTATAGTGTCTTCCGACACATTCATATCCCTGCTGAGATTTGATGACATTACCTTGTTATGAAGATTAACCTGGTGTAATATGTACGCTTGTCGCTCTTTTTTTAGCATGTTGTTGAGGGTGTAAAACTTACATGGGCATTAAAACCAAAATACCGCCCTGCCGGGGCGGGACGATATTTTAGCACGAAAGCTATATAAAATCCTGTATAATTATTGCAAAAATTTCAGCGAAGACCTGCTTAATTATCGTGATATAAGAGGAAAGGGTAGGAGGTATATTATATTTTTTGATCTTAGTGGTACATAAACCACGCTTTGTTATGGGTAAGCAGCGACTTTATATCGGATGAATTTTTAAAGGTCATTACTACCCGCTGCCGGTCAGCATCTAAATTTTGTTCGGAAGTAGTTGTCTGTTTCGGCTTTTCCAAACGGAAATCTGCTTTAAAATAATATTCGCTGCGTTCTTTAATAACCGATCCCGACAGATCTATCTTTCTTTCAAAAACTCGTTTAACTTCATCCTGAAAAATTTTAGTTTGTTCTTCGGTCGAAAGTTTATCTGTTACCGGGGCGTTTGTCTGCTGGTACGCAATCACCGTTTGCGTATGAATTTTTGGGGCGGTGGCGGGCATTTTGGAATATGTTTGAAAATTACTGATCTGCCCACTTTCATCTACTACCACCGAATAATAAACAGTGCCTTCGATATTATTTTTAAATGCTTCAGGCGGGTAGCGGGTATTTCTGTTGAAAAACCGGGTGAGTTTCATTAATAAGTCAGCATCTTCGGTTTTTTCAACTTCAGGTTTTTGTAATGCAGGTTCAATAACAGGCGAAGTCGTTGTTGTGCTATTGGTAAACTGTACCTGTATTTTATTGACGGTTAAAGAAGGGCCTTTGATTTCAGGTTGTGTTTGAGCAACAGGTTTTTGTAATGCAGGTTCAATAACAGGCGAAGCTGTTGTTGCGCTACTTGTAAACTGTACCGATATTTTATTGACGGTTAAAGAAGGGTCTTTGATTTCAGGTTGTGTTTGAGCAACAGGTTTTTGAATTTCCTTTTTATTTGGTATAGCGGCATTTGTTGCCGGTTGTTGATTTTTATAGTTCGCTATTCCTTCGAGTATCTTTTTGGCCAGTGCTTCCTGGTTATTGCCTTTTGCGAAAAAGGCCACGTCTTTATCATTGGTAATGAACCCGCATTCGATCAAAACGGCAGGGCAGGGCGAGTGGTCTAACACCCAAATGCCTTGTTGCTTACGTTGTTTTAAAGAGGGGTAGGTTGTGTACCACGAAGATAGTGTTTGCAGTACGCTGCTGCCTAATGCTTTCGACGGCGCCATCCATTTTTCATTTTCTCTTGCAATAAACACTTCAATACCGGCCCAATCATTCACACTTTTTTTCTCCTCTGCAGCCATCTCAGGTGTAATGGCCGACATATGTATTGAAACAAATGCATCGGCCTTACTTTGTTCGGCAATAGTAGTGCGGGCCCTTAATCCGTCTTTCAGTTCGGTTGTATTGGCCGGCAGATCGTTGCCGGTTCTGGTCATTATTACGTTTACATTATACGATGGCGCCAGTTGCTGAATTTTAAGGCTTATCTGCAAAGCGATGTCTTTTTCCTTTACACTGCCATCGACACTTACTGCGCCATTATCGCTTCCGCCATGGCCGGCATCAATAATAACTGTAATGGGTTTGCTTTCTGCGCTGGTAAAATGAGCGGCATTTACGGGTGCTTTTGGTTGCTGTGCATACAACACAATAGTGCAAAAAAGCAATATTGAAACGGGAAGGATCATCAGCCGGCTGAAGTAGCCGTATTTTGATGATGAGGTAAGGTTGGTAATCATGGCTATACGTCGTTTTATATGGTTTTGAAAAAAATAATTGGTAACGGGTATTTTGCCGGCTTTTATGGTTTGCATTACCAGCAGTTCGGCATAAGCATAGCGGTCGCTGCCCGATACGGCATACTGGTCGGCCAAAAACTCATGAATGGCCTTCAGTTCTTTTTTCAGCATATGAAAAAACGGGTTGTACCAGAACAGGGCGGTAATCAGTTCGGTAAATATAATATCGGTGCTGTGTTTTTGCTGAACATGAAACAGCTCGTGACGAAACACCTGCTGCCCCTCACGGCTGTTGAACGGCAGTTCGTGGTTCCAGAATATTGAGCGAAAGAACGAGAATGGCGTACCGGGCTCCTGCGTGGTATAAAACTTCAGTCCGCTGATGCGTTCAAAAGGATATTTCCCCGAAATTCTTTTAATATATGAAACTGATTTTACCAGCATCCACAGCAAAACGGCCATTCCGGCGATATAAACCGCGTACATGCAATTTTCAACAGTAAATAAATTGTTCACTGCCTGTATGCTATTTACCGGTGTTTCGGTTTCGCCATAATTTGCGGTCAGTACATCTATGGTTTGGTACACTACCTGGTTTACGGTGCTTTCGGGCCGGTACCAAACCTGAATTTTAAAAAGGGGAAGTATAATCGATAGCAGTAAACTACCCAGCAAATAAAACCGGTTGTAATGGTGAAATCGCCGGTTTCGTAAAAACAGCCAGTAATAGCCAAACAAGATCCCTGAACACAGGAATACTTTGGCAGGGTACATAAGATAGGTCATTGATGGTGGTTTTTGGCGTTTTTGATTTGTTCAAGCAGGGCCTCCAGCTCTTCCTGGCTCAGTTTGTTTTCATTTACAAAATGCGATACGAGTTTGGCCGGTGAACCTTCGAAATAGCCTTTTATAAGCTGATTGATGCTTTTTTTACCATATTCCGATTTGCTAACTGCGGGTTTGTACAGGTTGTTGCGACCCTGCACTTCAAAATTCACAAAACCCTTATCTATCAATATTTTAAGTATCGTTGCTACTGTATTGGAATGGGGTTTTGGGGCTGGCATTTTATCCAGAATATCTTTTAAAAACCCATGTTTAAGCTGCCATAGAATTTGCATTACCTGTTCTTCGGCCTTGGTGAGCGATTTCATTATAACTAATATTTTAGTTGTTTGTCAAATGTATAACTATTTATTTAGTTGTAGTAAATTTCAATTTATTTTTTCAAAATATTTTTTTGAGAGGGTTACGTTAACCCTAAAATCGGTACTTATAAGTGGAACAAAAGGCGCAGCCGGCCAATTTAAGTGGAACATTAGCAGTTATATATTTATTAAAGGATATCTTTTCGTCAATTAATACCCTTTATAACTTCGATTTTATCCACAAAAGCTATGAGGTTTGGAGATTGAGTGTTACTTTTGCAGACAGTACCGGATGGATTAACAGGTTATTAGCACCTGATTTGCAACCTCTCCTGAACATTCTTTGTCTTGCAAATGTTAGTATTGTACCCTTAACAACTTAGAAAGATTGTAAAATCGACGATTAAAGTCATTTTTTATATTTAGATATGAGACAGCTCAAAATTGCTACACAGATTACGAATCGCGATTCGCAGGCAGTAGAAAAGTATCTTCAGGAAATTTCAAAGATACCGATGATCACGCCTGAAGAGGAAACTGTTCTGGCTCAGCGGATCAAGATGGGGGATCAAAAGGCATTGGATAAGTTAGTGCAGGCCAATTTACGTTTCGTGGTATCTGTTGCTAAGCAGTACCAGCACCAGGGTCTTTCTCTTAGCGATCTGATCAACGAGGGTAACCTCGGTTTGATAAAAGCTGCCCAGCGTTTTGATGAAACAAAGGGTTTTAAATTCATTTCTTACGCCGTATGGTGGATTCGCCAGTCTATTTTACAGGCGTTGGCAGAGCAGGGCAGATTAGTCCGCCTGCCTCAAAACAAAATTGGCACCTATAACAAGGCTAACAAAGCGTACATGGCTTTTGAACAGGAACATGAGCGTGAGCCAAGTACCGAAGAACTGGCCGAGTTGCTTGAAATGAGCGAAACAGAAATTAATAACATTTTCCAGAGCAATACCCGTCATACCTCACTCGATGCTCCGGTACACGAAGCAGAAGATGTGGCCATGGGCGATTTACTGGAAGGTGGCGACGACACGGACGATGATGTTATGAAAGATTCATTACGCAACGAAATCCGCCGCGTATTGAAATCGCTCAGTCCGCGCGAAGCTGAAATTGTAAATGCTTATTTTGGTCTGGATGGTGAAAATGGTGTTACCATTGAGCAAATTGGCCAGAAATACGATCTGACCAAGGAGCGTATCCGCCAGATCAAGGAAAGAGCCATCAAGCGTTTGCAAAAAGCACGCTACAGCAATGCATTGAAAGCATATTTAGGTTAGTTAGTATAGGTACTATAAAGAAACGAACCCCGGTTGGCGTAGCCTTCCGGGGTTTATTTTTTGTATTAGGCAACGGGGCAGTAAGGCTCGGGAAGTTCAACTGCATTTGTTTTTGTTCGTTCATTTAAGTAATTTGTATATAACAATCTTCTTATAAAAACACCTGCTTCCTCACCCATTTACAAATATTGAGTGTTGAATAATGAAATTCAATATTCGATATTCAACATTCGATATTCTACATTCATTATTTATTAATTCTGGTTCATTATTTGACGTTTATTTACCCTGATATGAAACAGTGCATTGGCTTAGTCGTAATGGTGCTGGGGGTGTTGCTTACTTCCTGCGAAAAAACAATAAATTTCAGGCCGGATAATTCTGAGCCATTAATAGTTATAGAAGCATCCATCGAAAATAACCAGGCACCCGTTGTAATATTATCGCAAAGCCTTAATTATTTCAACCAGATAACGCCCGAGTTGCTGGCCAATTCTTTTATACGCAATGCCGAAGTAACCATTTCGAACGGGTCAAAAACCCACCGGTTAAAAGAATATTCTGTTCCGATAGGCAATGGTTATGCGTATTACTATTATTCAACGGATTCTTCTAATTTATCAACTGCTTTTGTGGGTGAATTCGGCAAAGGCTATTCGCTTAGTGTAAAAGCGAACGAAAAGGAATATACCGCTACTACCACCATTCCTTATCTTACCAAAAAAATCGACTCGCTGTGGTGGGAGCCAGCGCCCAACCATCCCAACCCGGTAAAAGTGGTGTTGATGGGACGTTTTGTCGATCCGCCTGGTTTGGGCAATTATACCCGCTATTTTACGCAGGTAGATGGGTTGCGCTTTTATCCCGGTTTAAACTCGGTAATTGACGACCAGCTTACAGATGGCAAAACCTATAATTTTCAGATTGAAAAAGGGGTCGATCGCAATAATGGCATCAATCTTCAGGAATATGCCTTTTTCGATCATGGCGACTCGGTAGTGGTTAAGTATTGTAATATCGATAAGGCTACCTTCGATTTCTGGCGAACCATGGAATACAGTTATTCCAATATTGGCAATCCCTTTGCCGCACCCAATAAAGTAATCAGCAATATCAATGGCGGCGGACTGGGCTATTTTGGAGGATACGCGGCACAGTACAAGTCGTATGTGATTCCTCCGCAGTAAGGCCTTCCCCCAGCCCCCCTCCGGTGGAGGTGAGTTGGCAACTCTCTAAGTAAATTCATTTTTCCGGTATTCGAAGTTCAAAATGATCAATGAGAATAATTCTCAGGCTAATTAATTCACCGGAGTTTTGAATTTAGAATAAGGCATGTTACCATTTATTTTGCAGTCACCAGTTCCCCTCCACCGGAGGGGTTCGGGGAGGCCGGTTATCCCCATCAAATTCAGGTGCTCTTTCCTTTACCATTTTTGTAACTCATTTTCAGGTAATTTTGTCAAATTTTCTTTAGAATACACAAATATGGAAATCGAAAAGGTACATTGTCTGATCATTGGAAGCGGCCCGGCAGGCTATACGGCGGCTATTTATGCTGCACGCGCTAATATGAAGCCGGTTTTATACCAGGGCATTCAACCTGGTGGACAGTTAACCATTACTACCGAAGTGGAAAATTATCCAGGTTATCCCGATGGGGTACAGGGGCCTGAAATGATGGTTCACTTTGAAAAACAGGCAGTTCGCATGGGAGCCGATATCCGGTTCGGACTGGCTACAAAGGTTGATTTTACTGCTCCGCCGTTTAAAGTTTGGATTGATGAAGAAAAACAGATCGAAGCGGATGCCGTAATTATTGCAACAGGTGCATCGGCCAAGTGGCTGGGCCTTGAAAGCGAACAACGGTTGAATGGTTTTGGCGTTAGCGCCTGCGCCGTTTGCGACGGGTTCTTTTTCCGCGGAAAAGAGGTGGCTATAGTAGGCGCCGGCGACACAGCGGCAGAAGAAGCTTTATATCTTTCCAAATTATGCACTACCGTGCACATGTTCATTCGTAAAAACGAAATGCGTGCCTCCAAAGTAATGCAGGAAAGAGTACAGCGTACGCCGAATATTAAAGTTTACTGGAATACGGCAACCGATGAAATTCTGGGCGAAAACAAGGTTGACTCGGTTCGGATAAAAAATACAAATTCCGGCGAAAAACAAACTATTCCTATCAGTGGTTTCTTTGTAGCCATTGGTCATCAGCCGAATTCCGACATATTTAAAGGCTGGCTCGAAATGGATGAGGCCGGATACCTGAAAACCATTCCCGGAACATCAAAAACCAATATCGAAGGCGTTTTTGCTGCCGGAGATGTGCAGGATAAAATATACCGCCAGGCAGTTACCGCCGCAGGAAGCGGATGTATGGCCGCTTTGGATGCCGAAAGGTATTTATCGGCAAAAGGCCTTGTTTAAAAGCTTTATGCCGAACGTTTAACGCCTAACGCAACTTATGCGTTATGGCGTTTTGCTTTTAGCGTTAAGCTTTGAGCGTTTCGCGTTCGGCGTTCTGCGTTTAGCTTTTGTGGCATTGTTTTAGCAAAACAAAATGTACTTATGGTTGTTATTGAATTACAACAGGTAAGGTTACAGGCTTTTCATGGCGTTTACGCCGGCGAGCAAAAAACAGGTAGTTTGTACGAAGTAAATGTTAAGGTATCGTATGAAGAAGGCGATACAACATTTGACGATTTAAAAAATACGATCAATTACGTTGAAATACTCGAAATTGTAAAGCAACAAATGAAGGCTCCTGAAGGTCTTTTGGAAAAAGTGGCGGATGACATAATCAGGAAGATCAGGCAGCAATATCCTTTTACAACAGAAATAGTAGTATCTATTTATAAATTAGAAGCGCCGGTAGAAAATTTTCAGGGGAAAATTGGCGTTACATTGCATAAGAAGTTTGATGGGTTATAAAGGATGTACAATATGGTTAGGTCTTTTGTTGTTAATCCTGCCATTCGAAAACAATGCGCAGGATATCAATGGGCTGTTGAAAGATGCACAGCAGCTCGAAACCTCATTTAAAGAACCCGAAGCCCTGCAAAAATACCTCGATGTACTGCGCTATCAACCCAATAATTTGACGGCACTTATAAGAACAAGCGAATTATACAGCATATTAGGAAAACACCAGGGCGCAAAAGATAAGCAAAAGGAATATTACCGTAACGCACGCGTATATGCTCAAAAAGCTTTACAAATAAATGCCAACAGTTCCGATGCCAATGTAGTGATGGCGCTGGCCATGGGCCGCATGGCGCTTATTTCATCGGGTGATGAAAAAATTAAAGCAATAAAAGACGTAAAAACCTATTCGGAAAAAAGCATACAGCTCGACCCCAATAATTTTAAAGGTTATCATGTACTGGCCAAATGGCATTACGAAGTAAGCGACCTGAACTCGGTTGAAAAATGGCTGGTAAAAGTTGCCTACGAAGCACTGCCCAAAGCCAGTTTAGACGATGCCATTCGCTATTACGAAAAAAGTAAACAGCTCAATCCCTCGTTTTTATTAAATTACCTCGAACTGGCCAAATCCTGGCATCGAAAAAACAACGATAAAAAAGCCGTTGAGCTACTCGAAACCATGCTCAAAATGCCCAACAAAATTGCTGAAGATGTGAATATTAAGGTGAAAGGGAAGAAGTTGCTTGACGAATACAAGTAATTAATTTGAAAATGAGTTAATTTGAAAATTTGAAAATGAATTCAGATTCAAAATAACTGTGGATTCTCATTCCGTTAATTCAAATTGACTGAAATTCGGAGGTAATCCATTTTCAAATTTGCACATTTTCAAATTTTCAAATTACTTTATTCTTCCATTTTCCGCTGCGCATGTACAAAAACGAAGGTAAAAACAAACACACCCAGTATAACCACTCGCTCATCCAGCCATAGGTAATAGTTAAAAAGAATTTATCGAGCACCAGGTATATGTACAGGCAATAAAATACTATGGCAAAAATTTCGATCATCAGGGAAACCCGGCTGTTGCCCGACCCGGTTACCGAATTGAGAAATACCACCGAAAACGACATCATTAATATAGCTACAGATAATACCCGCACAACCGGAACGGCCTGTGCTACAAATTCGCCGCTTTGTCCGTATACCGAAAACAGCCATTGGGGAAACAGGTTGATCAGCAGCGCCATCACCAGGGCCGAACCAAAACTTAAGCGGATCATTTTTTTGATCAGCAGCCATACCCTGTCTTGCTTTCCCTGACCAATAATATTACTCACCATGGCATTGGTGGTTGATCCGAATGCCCATATTACCACACCCGACATGCCCAGAATATTTCGCATGGTGTTCGAAACGGCCAGCGCTATTTCGCCATGGCCATCGATCAGCAGAAAAAAATATTCCCAGTTGATGATGCTGATGCCATGCTGAAAAATCAGCGGGGTCGACATGGAGAATATGAGTCGCGCATTGTAGTTATCCCAATGCATATTTTTAAACAAATGCAGCTGTCGGCTGATGCCCTTTTTCCAGATAACGAGGTACACCACAAACAATCCCGTGATTTCGGCAATGATCGAAGAAACGGCTGCACCGTTCAGTCCCATCTCAGGAAATCCGCCATGACCGAAAATCAACAGGTAATCCAATATAATGTTGGTGCTGGCTTCGGCAATGGCCCCGGCAACAAGGTATTTGCTTTGATTGGTACCCACCAGCAGGGCATTGCGCATTTGGTAAACGTACAAAAAGGGAAGTCCCCAGATGCGTATTTTGGAAAAGGCAATAGCCTGTTGTAACCGGCTGGTGTCTTTAATAAAAAAGCCGAACAGCTGAGGTGTAACCGTATAGGTAAGCACAATGCCCAAAACTGAAATGCACAATCCGATAATGATCGCCTGGGTAAACAATTTGCCTATTTCTTCGGGCCGGTTTTCACCGGCACGGCGTGCGATCAGCGCCTGCAAACCATTATTTAATCCGTACCCGATGGCTGAAAAAATGAGGTAATACACGCCGGTTACGCCTGCAACGGCCAGTGCGTGATCGCTGTAATGACCTAAAAAGATGTTGTTGGTAACGAAATTTATCTGCGGTATTAAAATGGCAAAACTGATGGGCATGGCCATTTTAAGGATCTGCCGGTTCGAGAGTTCTACCTGTAATCCGATATTTTTAGATAAGGTGGCCATACAAGGGGGGCAAAGGTACTTTACAAAAGGCAAATTGTCTGAACCAGAATTATGTGCGATTAAAAGATTTCCACGAAGAATTGGAATTAAAATTGCCTGAAATGGGTGTTCAAACAAAAACGTGGGGGGCAAAACAGCTGTCGAAGCAAAAGAATCAGGAAAATCCGGAAAATCGTTTAAAATCCTGATTCAGACATCCCGATTTTATAGTAACATTGCAGGTTTTGATAACTATGCTTAAGGCTACTTTTGATATTGTTCCTGAAACGAGAGATACCGAACAGCTTCGAAACAGTCAGTTGCTGATCGAAGTAGGCGAAAAAGTATTCAGCTTTGTGATTTACAATAAAGAGCAACATCGCTTTATTGGGCTTCGCCAGTACAATCTCGATTTTACCCCCGGTAAAAACATACTGGAGTCTTTGCTTGAAATAACAACGGGTGATGAGTTGTTGCAGATATCTTACAAAGAAGCTTTTGTTATTTATAATTATACCGACAGTAATTTTCTGCCGGCAAAGGTCTTTCATATCGAATTAAATCAATCGGTTACCGAGCTGGTGTATGGCAATGCCCGTAAGGGATTGCTGTTAAGCGAAAAGGTGAACGGGTGGGATATGTACAATATCTACCGTGTGCCCCGCGAAATTCATGCTTTACTGCAACGGAAATTTGCAGCAGGTAACTACTGGCATTATTACACCCTGTTACTGAGCGACGGCCAGGTGAAAATATCAACCGAAACCCATTTTATAAAAATGGTAATGGGCGCCGATCAGTTTCTGGTAGTTGTTTTTAAAGATAAGGCCATTCAGCTGCTGCAATCCTATTCATATCAAACACCCGATGATGTATCTTACTACCTGCTGTCGATCTGTAACCGCTTTCAGATCAGCCAGGAAAAGGTAACATTGATTGTTTCGGGTTTGCTCGATGAACAATCACGCCTGTTCCAGGAGCTACTGAAATATTTTCTGCATGTTCAGTGGGATCAGTTGCCCGACAACGTTTCACTGGATGCCGTATTTTCACCGTTTCCATCGCATTACTTTTCACCGCTTTTGAAAATGGCGCTATGCGTATAATAGGAGGGGATTTAGGGGGGCGAAAAATTTCGCCGCCGGCTAAAATGCCGCATACCCGGCCAACAACAGATATTGCCAAAGAAGGGCTTTTTAATATCATTGAGAACAATCTCGATGTAGCTGAATTAAAAACCCTCGATCTGTTTGGCGGCACGGGCAGCATCAGTTATGAGCTGGCATCGCGCGGTGCTGCAGACTGTACCATTGTTGAAAAAGATACCGCCATGTATGAGTTCATTAAAAAAACAGCTGCCGCATTACAGCTGCAAAACTTTACGGTGGTAAAAATGGATGTATTCAAATTCATTGCACAATGCACAAGCCGGTTCAATTTTATTTTTGCCGGTCCTCCATATGCGCTCGGCACCATTGATGATCTGCCGAAATTAATTGCCGAAAAAAATCTGCTTGCACCCGGCGGCTGGTTCGTGCTGGAACATACACCGCGAAACAATTATGAAGGGTACCCGTTGTTTGTTACAGCGCGTAACTATGGCACTACCATATTTAGCATATTTGTAAACAGGGAGAATGAAGTCTGAAGTCAGAAGTCAGAAGTCTGAAGTCAGAAGTCTGAGGTCTGAAGTCCGATGCCGGAAGAATAGAGTATAAAGTATGAATAAGAACTTAGGGTTTGAAAAGTTAGGCTTCTTCAGACATCCGGCATCCGACTTCGTCAGTCACTGCTTCCACATTTTCCATTGTAGTAAGAAACAAAACCATGA
The DNA here is from genome assembly GCF_059587045.1 of Niastella sp. sgz303648. Lineage (NCBI taxonomy): Bacteria > Pseudomonadati > Bacteroidota > Chitinophagia > Chitinophagales > Chitinophagaceae > Niastella > Niastella sp. sgz303648. The sequence goes on from NZ_JCAPSW010000002.1 coordinate 872,151, forward strand.
GCAATATTTTCGTTACAGGGATAGGCACCGGCATCGGAAAAACTTTTGTTTCGGCCATATTGGCCAAAGCGCTGGAGGCCGATTACTGGAAACCGGTACAGGCAGGGTTCGATGAGGGTACCGACAGCGAATGGGTTGCGAATATGCTTACCGGTACCGGTTCGGTTGTTCATCCCGAGGTATACCGGCTGGCAAAACCAGCATCGCCACATATTGCTGCACGCGAGGAAGGCATCAGGATTGACATTAAAGAAATTTGTAAAAAAATTCCGATAAATAATCGTACCTTACTCATAGAAGGCGCAGGAGGATTATTGGTACCATTGAATGAATCAGAATTTGTAGCTGACCTTATAAAAGAATTAGACGCTAAAGTTATCCTGGTCAGTCGCAACTACCTGGGAAGCATTAATCACTCTTTACTAACAGCGCGGGCCTGCCGCGAAATGCAATTACCGGTGATCGGATGGATATTCAATGACCAGTATCTTGATTACGAAGAAGAGATTGTACAATGGAGCAACTTTCCCAGAATAGCGTCAATTCCCTATTCTGAACATATAAACGGGACATTTATCAACTCTCAGGCGGCTGCTATTAGTAAGCAACTGAAAGCATTTCTATGATAAAAAATACCGTTCGTAAAGAATTTTTGCAACGCAGGATGAATATCCTCGAAGAAGAGCTTCAGCAACAAACCCGATTGATTGCTTCAAACTTCAGGAAATTAATTCTTCCCCCGGTAAATTACCTGTTATCATATAATGCACTGGCAAGCCGGCACGAATTTGAAGTATCGGTATGTGAAGAAATCGTGAAAGAACAAAACCCACTGGTACGTATTGCATGGCCCAAAATTCATGTTGACATGCTCGACATGGAAGCCGGCCTGGTTGAAAACGACGGTTTATTTATTAAAAACAGGTTTAACATTCTGGAACCAATCGGCGGCGCTATTGTTCCGCCTCACCAGCTCGATATTATTTTTGTTCCATTGGTAGCTTTCGATGTACGCGGTTACCGGGTGGGGTATGGCAAGGGATATTACGACCGCTACCTGGCACAGTGCCGTACAGATGCAGTAAAAATTGGTTTTTCATTTTTTGAAGCGGTAGAATACATCGAGGACATCAACGAATTTGATGTACCTTTAAACTTTTGCATTACACCGCATCGTATATATGAATTTTAATGCTCCGTTGCTGCGGCCATTCCGCATATTATTGTTCCCGTTTTCACTGATTTATGGCGCAGCGGTTTGGATTCGTAACCGGCTTTATAACAAAGGCATACTTCGGTCAACCGGTTTTAATTTACCCATTATTTGTGTTGGTAACCTGTCGGTAGGAGGCACCGGCAAATCGCCCATGGTTGAATGGCTGGTAAAAAACCTGCAGCACCAAACCAATGTGGCCGTATTAAGCAGGGGCTATAAACGCCGAACCAAAGGGTATGCACTGGCCGGGCCTGCCACCACCGCCCTTGATATTGGCGATGAACCCATGCAGTTCCATAACAAATTTCCCGATGTTACCATTGCCGTGGGCGAAGAACGCATCGTTGCCATTCCGCAATTATTGCACGACCGGCCCGATACCAAAGTGGTTGTACTCGACGATGCTTTTCAGCACCGGGCAATAAAAGCAGGGTTCAATATTTTGCTAACCAATTACGATAACCTGTTTACGCGCGACTGGTTTTTACCAACCGGCGATTTGCGCGATGAACGCAAATCGTACAAAAGGGCCGATGCCATTATTGTTACCAAATGCCCGCAACGCTTATCGGTCGAAGAAAAAGAAGTAATTACCCGCGAAATAAAACCATTGCCCGGGCAACAGGTATTCTTTACAAGCATCCGGTACGGAATGCCATATCACATTATTCACAAAAACGAAATGTTACTCAATACTTCAACCGAAGTATTGCTGGTTAGCGGTATAGCCAATCCCATGCCGCTTAAAAAGTATTTACAGGAAGTGTCGAAAACCTACTATGAAATACTATATAGTGATCATCACATTTTTTCCATCGACGACTGGAAAGACATTGTAGCAAGGTTTAAAAACATACCCACAGAAAATAAAATTATCCTCACTACTGAAAAAGATGCCGTTCGTCTCATCAAATTTGGACAGGCTTTACAGGATTACCCCGTATTTGTAATTCCCATCGAAATCCAATTCCTTTTTAATGAAGCGCATCAGTTTACTGATATTATCAGTAAATTCATTACTGAATTCAGTATCACGACTTAAAATGATTGAATGAGCAGAAAACAAGCAAAGAAGAAAAAAAAGAATAAAGGAATTGCTGAGCAACACACCGTAAAAGGTGTTTTAGATATTACCCGGTCGGGCATCGGGTATGTAATGGTTGAAAATGTTCCAAACGATATACTGGTACGCCCTGCCGATTTTAATACGGCATTGCATGGCGATACCGTGCGGGTGCATGTGTTTGGTGGCGGTGCTAAAAAAAGCGGCCGTCAGCAGGGACAGATTGTTGAAGTGTTGCAACGCAAGCAAATGGAGTTTTTGGGCCGGCTTGAAATAAGCCGTAATGGCGCTTTTTTCACTGCAGATACCGAAAAGCCCATGCCTGATGTTATTATACCCGAACAGTCATTGAACGGCGCCAAAAACGGTGATCGTGTAATTATACGAATAACAGAATGGGAAAAACAAAAAAAGCCCATTGGTTCTGTAGTACAGATCATGGATGCCGGTGATGAAGGCGATATGGCCATGAAGGAAATACTCATGGAAAACGGCTTTCCGTTGTTTTTTCCTGAAAATGTATTTGAAGAGGCCGAACGCATTCCCGACACTATTTCACAATCAGAAATTGATAAAAGAAAAGATTGCCGCGACATACTTACGGTTACCATCGACCCCATAGATGCAAAAGATTTTGATGATGCCTTAAGTTTTCGGTTACTCAAAAACGGTAATTACGAAATAGGCGTGCACATTGCCGATGTAAGTCATTACGTGGAACCCGATACGGCGCTCGATAAAGAAGCATACGACCGGGCTACCTCGGTATACCTGCCCGATCGCGTAGCACCGATGCTGCCCGAACGCATATCGAATGAATTGTGTTCGTTAAGGCCGCACGAAGACAAGCTTACTTTTTCGGCCATATTTCAAATCACGCCGAAGGCAGAAGTAAAACAATACTGGTTAGGCAAAACGGTAATTCACAGCAATCACCGGTTTACCTACGAAGAAGTGCAGGAGATCATTGAAAAAGGCGAAGGGTTGTATCAGGAAGAAGTGTTGACATTAAATACGCTGGCGCAAAAGTTCAGGGCGCAGCGGTTTAAAAAAGGAGCCATTAATTTTTCGTCGCAGGAAGTACGTTTTAAACTCGATGAAAAAGGCAAACCCATTGGTATTATTGTTAAGGAAAGCAAGGAGGCGCATCAGTTAATTGAAGAGTTTATGCTGCTGGCCAACCGCATAGTGGCCGAAAATGTTGGCAAGATCAAAGCAAATAAAAAAGATCTTCCTTTCCCATACAGGGTGCATGATACGCCCGATGAAATGAAGCTGATGCCTTTTGCTGAGTTTGCCAAAAAATACGGTCACACCTTCGATACAAAAACGCCCGAAGGCATTGCCGCTTCGTTTAACCAGATGCTGAAAGATGTGCAGGGCAAACCCGAACAGCATGTGCTTGAGCAACTGGGTATTCGCACCATGGCCAAGGCTATTTATACTACCGAGAACATAGGCCACTATGGTTTAGGGTTTAAGCATTATTGTCATTTTACATCGCCTATACGTCGTTACCCCGATGTATTGGTGCACCGCATTTTGCACGATGTGCTCAGTGGTAAAATTGAACCCGAAAAAAAGCTGGAACAAAAATGCAAGCACTGCAGTGAAAAAGAGCGGTCAGCTATGGAGGCCGAACGGGCAGCCAATAAATACAAACAGGTTGAATATATGCGCGAATTCCTCGGCGAGGAGTTCGAGGGAGTTATCAGCGGAGTGGCTTCATTTGGCTTTTGGGTCGAAACCATCGAGCATAAATGCGAAGGGCTCGTGAGCATTAACAGTTTGCTTGAGTACGACGATTTTCGCCTCATAGAAGGTGATTACAGTTTGGTGGGGCTTCGCAGCGGTCGCAAGTTTATGATGGGCGATAAAGTGCGCATTAAAGTAGTTGCCGCAAACCTTACAAAACGGCAGTTAGATTATGAATGGGTTATTGCCTCAAGTATAAAGGAAGAACCTGATGAAGCAAAAAAGCTAAAAACCAAAAGCAAAAAACCGAGGAAAAAACGCGGTGAATAATATATAATTTCGCGCGAGCAATCAAACCATTTAAGGTACATGTACAGTTACGAGGACTTATCAAAACAATTTGCAAAGTATTTTTCCATCCGTCATTTTCCACAGGAACCGGCAACTTTATACGATGCCGATGAATATTTTTTAAGCCTTGGCGGCAAACGGGTTCGGCCTGTAATGTGTTTAATGGGCAACGAATTGTTCGATGAAATCAATGACGATGCATGGCCCGTAGCCGCCGCTATTGAACTGTTTCACAACTTTACGCTTATTCACGACGACATCATGGATAAAGCGCCCCTGCGCAGGAACAAACCCACCGTGCATGAAAAGTATGGCGAATCGACCGCTTTACTGGCGGGTGATGTAATGCTGGTGGTAGCCTATGATTATCTGAATAAGATCAAAACCGATTACCTGCACCAGATTCTAAGCCTGTTCAACAAAACGGCTAAAGAAGTATGCGAAGGCCAGCAGCTGGATATGGATTTTGAAAAACTGGAAGTAGTTAAGTTTGATGACTATATAAAAATGATCGAGCTGAAAACTTCGGTACTGCTGGCAGCCAGCCTGCAATTGGGCGCCATACTCGGCGGCGCCGGTCAAAGTAACCAGCAGCACCTGTACCAGTTTGGCCGTAACCTCGGCATTGCCTTTCAGATTCAGGACGATTATCTCGACGCATTTGGCGATCCGGTAATATTCGGCAAACAAACCGGAGGCGACATCATGGCCAATAAAAAAACATTTTTGATGATCAAGGCCCTGGAATCGGCAACCCCGCAACAGTTAAAAGAATTAAAACGGCTGATGCAGGAAAATCCTGATGATAAAGTGGCCAGGGTGTTATCGGTTTTTCATGATTGTGGGGTAGATAAATGGGCCTTTGATCTGAAAGAAAAATACATCAACGCAGCCTTTGAACACCTCGAAGAAATGGCTGTGGTAACGGTACGCAAAGAACCCCTGCGACAACTGGCGCATTTTCTGGTGCAAAGAGAATATTAAATACTGAATATCAAATATTCAATGATGAATGAAGAAGTAAAAATAACTTCAATATTTAAAGTTCATTATTTGATATTCGATATTATTAGTGGTTTTCTTTTCAGGAACTACTTTAAATGATGAATATTTAATATTTAATCGCAAAACTGAATGACAGCTTATTTCTACATTCCATATTCAACATTCGCCATTCGATATTTTTAGTAATTTCCCGCCAACAAAAACTAACTGCCAACATGCCAAACTCGTTGTTTCGAACTAAAAAAATTGAATCAATTTTAAAAGAGGGTAACGACGACGATGGCCATGGCGCCGTAGGGTTAAAGCGGGTGCTGAATGTTCGGGATCTTACTTTTTTTGGCATTGCGGCCATTATAGGGGCAGGTAGTTTCAGCAGTTTGGGTGATGCCTGTTTTAAAGGCGGACCGGGAGTAGTTATTCTGTTTATTATTTGCGGAATAGCCTGTGCCTTTACCGCCTTTTGTTATTCAGAATTTGCCAGCCGTATACCGGTAGCAGGCAGCGCTTACACGTACGCCTACGCCTCGTTTGGTGAATTATTTGCCTGGATCATTGGCTGGGCCCTGATCATGGAATACTCCATCGGAAATATTTATGTAGCGTTTTCATGGAGCGATTACTTTACATCCTTTCTGCACAAAATAAATGTTCATATACCCGATTTTTTAACCTGCAGTTACCAGGAAGCCAAAAAAACATTTTTGAGTTACCTCGATTCGGCCGATAAAGCGGAGTTTTTAAAAAACCAGGCCAATGCCGAATTAATTAATGCCTGGAACAATTCTCCGGTAATTGGTTCTGTAAAAATAATATTCGATTTACCGGCCATTGTTATCAATGCCTTAATAACCCTGCTGGTGTATATAGGTATCAAAGAATCGAGGAACTTCAGCAATGCCATGGTTATTCTTAAACTGGCCGTAGTAGCGCTCGTAATTATTGTGGGCGCTTATTACATCGATCCCGCTAACTGGTTACCGGTTACCGATCAGGGAACAAAGTCGTTTATGCCCAATGGTTTTGGTGGTGTTATGGCTGCCGTTTCAGGCGTATTTTTCGCTTATATTGGATTTGATGCCGTGAGCGTACTGGCCGAAGAAAGTAAAAATCCACAACGCGATCTGCCCCGTGGTATGACCTATTCACTGGTCATTTGTACCGTTGTATATATTTTGCTGGCATTGGTGTTAACCGGTGTGGTAAACTACCGGCAGTTTGAAAACGTAGGCGACCCGCTGGCAAAAATTTTCGAAGTAAAGAATATTGGCTGGATGCAATTGCTGGTTTCGGTGTGCGCCGTTATTGCCATGACCAGTGTATTGCTGGTATTTCAAATGGGACAACCGCGTATATGGATGAGTATGAGCCGCGATGGATTATTACCTCCCGTTTTTCAGCGTATACATAAAAAATTTAAAACACCTTCCTTTTCAACTGTATTAACAGGATTTGTGGTAGGTGTTCCTATCATTTTTACCGATAAAACCTTCGTGCTCGATTTTACCAGTATTGCTACTTTGTTTGCTTTTGTATTGGTGTGTGGGGGCGTACTCTTAATTCCAAGAAAAGAAAAAGTGGCCGGCCGGTTTAACATGCCTTATATAAATTCGCAATATATTTATCCTTTACTGGTATTGGCGGCATTTTTAATTATAGGAATTTTTGCGCAGGGTTATTTTAAAGATATGTTCGATTTTAATTTTTCAGCCAATGAAGATTACCTGCAACATAAAGTAACTTTTATGGACCTGGCAACGCCTAAAATATCGCTGATCATTTTCTGGACTACCAGTTTGATTTTGGCTGTACCGGCATTTATTAAAAAATATTCATTGATCCCTTTAATGGGCGTTATCACCTGTTTGTATCTTTTAACAGGCATGACAAAAAGCAACTGGGCCTGGTTTTTAAGCTGGCTATTACTGGGATTGATCATTTATTTCTGTTATGGATACAAAAAAAGCAAACTTGCCTCCAACGGCAAGTCTGTACCAGGTATGGAATGAACTGGTTGAAAAATATTGTTCCGATAAGGAGCTTACAGACCGGTTTTTTAAAGAAATAGAAAAGAAGTATACCTCATCAAAACGCCATTATCACAACCTGCGGCATATTCAGGCTTTATTGCAATTATGCGATGATTACAGCAACCGGTTAACAGATAAAGAGGTAGTGGTCTTTGCTGTTTTTTATCACGATATTATTTATAATGTATTGCGTAAAGACAATGAACCGCGCAGTGCACAGCTGGCAGTGAAGCGGTTGCAGGCATTAGGTTTTCCTGACCAAAAAACCGGGCAGGTTAAATTATTTATTGAAGCCACACAAACCCACGCTGTTACCGGTGGTGTTACCAATATCGAGGATCTTCAATTGTTTTTAGATTTTGATATGAGCATATTGGGAGCACCCTGGCCCCAATACGAAGCCTATACCCAACAGGTTCGAAAGGAATACCGCATATACCCCAACAAACTGTATATACCCGGCAGAACGAAGTTTTTACAACATTGCCTGCAGGCGTCATTTATTTTTCAAACTAATATTTTCCGCGATCAGTACGAGGCCGTTGCACGGCAGAATGTTGCCCGGGAGCTGGAGCTGCTGTCTGGGGACTGAAGTCTGAAGTCAGAGGTCTGAAGTCAGAAGAGGTTTCGATTTAAAAAGGTCTATTATTGCCAGCCTTGAATTTCAATTTCTGTTTATAATCTTTCAGCTTCGGACTATGGACTTCCGACTTCTGGCTTCCGATTTCGTACCTTTGCCATCAAATTTAAAGCAAGATGAAATTTGAGGTTGGCGATAAGGTGGTAGTCACCCATAGCAATGATGAAGGCGAGGTGGTAGACATCATAAACGATAAAATGGTGATGGTGGATGTGCGTGGTGTTAAGTTTCCGGCTTATGTAGATCAGCTGGAGTTTCCCTATTTTAAACGATTCACCGAAAAAAAGTTGTTTCCTCCCAAAAAGGAGAAAAAGTTTATTGATGATGTTCCGCGCGAAAAAAAGAAAATCACCCAAAAAGTGGTCGATGGGATATGGATTACCTTTATTCCGATTACGGTTAACGACGATTTTGGGGATGATATCGTAACTGAGTTAAAAGTTCATCTTATAAACAGAACCGAAACAGGCTATAAGTTTATTTACCGACTGAATTATTTTGGAAAAGAAGAATTTGAGCTGATCAACCAGGTGCATGCATTTGAAGATTTTTACCTGCACGATGTGCCGTTTGAAAACCTGAATGATAGTCCGGTTTTTAGCTTTGAATTTTCTTTAATGACGCCCGATAAAAACAAGGCTGATTTTTACGAAGCATCGATAAAACTGAAGCCGAAGCAGGTGTTCAGCCGTATTGAAGAAGTAAAGCAAAAAGGCGAGGCCACGTTTTCGTATAAACTGTTCGACGAATATCCCGGTAAGCCTTATCAGGAACCGGTTGAGCTGGCCAACCTGGCAAAGGCCGGTTTTAAGATATATGATGCAACAAAGGCCCGGCAGCATCTTGAGCCAGCCAAACAGGAACTTGACCTGCACATTGAAAAGCTGACGCCCGACTGGGAGTCGATGAGCAGTATTGAAATTCTTGCGATGCAAATAAAAACCTTTGAAAAATACTTCGACCTGGCACTGGCGCACCGCGTTCCCTGGCTGATCGTAATTCATGGGGTGGGATCCGGCAAACTACGTGATGAAATTCATGAAATACTCCGTTTACGAAAGGAAGTAAAAACCTTTGTAAATCAGTACCATCCTGCGTATGGGTATGGGGCAACAGAGATTTATTTTCAGTATTAAACGCTGGTTGTGAAGGTTTCCGTTGCCAGATAGGGTGAAAATGGATCACGCCTATTGGTACTGCAATCCTGATCATTTGCAATGCAAATTGATGGGCCTGCAAGCTGCATTAAGGTTTCGTCACAAATAAATGTAACCCAATTTGAACAATCTCGAGGTGCTTTCGTCCCTGAATATTAATTGATTAACTTTGCACCAACTACAAACCGGGCTATCGTCCTGACTTCGGTCGGGAAGGAAAGTCTGGACAGCATAGGGCAATGTACCGGTGAATAGCCGGGTCTTTCTGATTTATCGGGGGGAACAGACAGTGCCACAGAAAATTACAGCCTTCGTTCGCCAAAGCTTCGGCATAGGCAAACTTCGTCCGGGATGCCACAAAGGTCACTTTGTTGTATTCAGGAGGGTGATGGTGAAAACGTGGGGTAAGAGCCCACGGTCCTGGCAGGCGACTGTTGGGAAGGGTAAACCTTGCATGCTGAAATGCCATGTATACCAGCGTTGAAGAGCGGCTCGTTCGATCTTTCCCGGTTTACCGGGAGGGTACGTTGGGTGGGTAGGCAGAATGATTCCGACAGTAATGTCGGAACAAGATAAATGATAGCATTATCCGCTGTAGCTTTAGAGAAAATAGGCGCCTGCCTACGCTAAAGCTCCGGCGGATAAAACAGAATCCGGCTTACAGGTTTGTAGTTATTTTTTTCCTGAATGGTCAATCCTCAATAGTTTTCTTAGTATCTGATACCTTTTCAACTAATTAACCTGTTAACTTTTCAACCCGTTAACTTTCAACTACCTGCCAATGTGCATAACTATACATGTTTGTTTTTTTTGTAATAATTAATACTTTGGTAATTGATTATTAGTTCATATTGTTTTGGAATTTATAAACAATTAAAAATTCAGGCACCATTTTTGAAATTTTCTAAAGGTTCTTATGTGTAACATATGCAAGACCGTAAGTACATGCATCCAAAAATACTTTTTACAACTGCCCTCCTGACACGTAGACCTGATTGACTTATTTAATAGATTAACTCATTTTGCCTTATCACTGCAACTATTTCCACCGGCCATAAACAAACGCTTTTTCCCCTTTTCTGAAAGCCATAGCTTAATCCGCCCCCTTTACAGCAAACCGTAGGGCCTATTTGTTAACGTAAAAAAATTCGCCTTATGAGGATCTTCTTCACGCTCGGCTGCACCCTTGTGGTTGCGCTTGCCGGTTCGCTGATTTATTGCTATAATAAACCTGCACGAAATGTAGCCGCCGAAACCGGCATCCCTGTTACTGCTACAGAATTGTACTACAAGTTTACTTCCAATGAACCAAAGGCAAATCAGGCATACCTGAACAAGGTGTTGCAGGTTAGCGGGCAGGTTCTCGAAATTAAAAGCATACCCAATTCAGGAAAGGTGGTTGTATTGAACACCGGTGATCCCATGTTTGGTGTAGCCTGCACATTGAACAGCATTGAACCCGCTACAGGTAAGGTAAAGCCGGGTGAAAAAATTACTGTTAAAGGTATTTGTACCGGCTATCTCAGCGATGTGGTGCTTACCAACAGCTACCTGATTAACTGATTTTCCTTACTCTTTTTAAGCGATTTATCATGATGAGTGTATGCAGGGTACGCAGTACCGCCTGCCTGGGGTATGTATTGCTGTTACTTTTATTAGGATTATTTACCAGCTGTTATAAAAAGGGCGATGTGGTTACGGGTTCTGCCACTTTTGTACCGGTAGGCGTTACCACTACCAATGTAACATATACCAATTATGTTGCCGCTGTATTAAAAAACAATTGCAGCACCTGTCATGGGAAAGATGGTTCTGCAGATGTTTACTGGCTTAATACCAACACTTACCAAAACGCTTCAGCCTTTGGCACCCGCATAGCGGAAACGATTGTTAATGGTTCGATGCCGCCTGTACCACGAAAACCCTTCTCCGATGCAGACAGAACAATGATGCAGGCCTGGATCAACAAAGGAATGCCTCAGTAATTTAATTAACCAATTAGTCAATTAGCAAATTAGCCAATTAGCAAATGGGCAAATGACTGTTTCAATTTTCACATTGCATATTTGCATGTTGGCACATTACCAATCCTTATGCGAAAACTATATGCGGTTCGGTTTACCATTATGAGTGTATTTATTTTTCTTTTTTCAAAAATCAGTTTTGGTCAGAACAGGTTAACAGATATGCTCGACAAGGAAGTAAAGGATAGTGAAAATAAAAAGAGGCATTTTGTTTATGCAACATTTAAAGGAACACACCTGATTAACGCCCGTACCATTGAAACCATAAAAAAGCGTGAACTCGATTTCAGGGTAAGTCACCGGTTCGGAGATATCGGTGGAGAATTTGGCGGTGAAAAACGTTTTTTTGGATTAGATAATTCAACCGATATAAAAATTTCGTTTGATTACGGAATAACCGACCGGCTTACATTCGGCATCGGCCGTGCGAAAGGGGCCACCGCGGTAAGACAATTATACGAGGCATCGCTTAAACTAAAATTGATACGGCAGGGCGAAAACGGCGGCTGGCCCATAACAGTTACCGCCTTTTCAAATGTGGTGGCCTCTTCCATGACGTCGAACATTAAGCCCAACACACCCGACCATTTCGACAAGTTTGCCGACCGGTTATCGTTTGCCGGTGAACTGTTCATTGGCTGTAAAATTTCGGATGGCTTTTCATTAATGCTTATACCGGCTTTTGTTCACAACAACTATGTTATTGCCAATGATGAAAACGATGTATATGCTGCAGGCGTAGCGGGCAGGTTAAAGATCACCAAGCGCATGGGGCTTGTGGCCGATTACTTTAAAGTATTTCGCAGTCAGGCAAGTATTGATAAGTTTAAAGAAAGCGGCTTAACCTTTTACAATCCGCTGGGGGTAGGGTTGGAGTTTGAAACAGGCGGTCATGTTTTTGATCTCACGTTTACCAACTGCACAGCTATACTCGAAAACCAGTTCATTCCCTATACCACTACAACCTGGAAGATGGGACAATTCAGATGGGGCTTTAATTTATCACGCATTTTTTCATTCAAATAATAAAAACCTTACTTATGAAATGCAAACTGATTTTAATCTGTACCCTTTTTTTATGCGCAAATCTGCAGGCACAAAACAAATACATTACGCGAACCGGCACCATTTCATTTTTTTCTTCTACTGCTGCCGAAAATATTGATGCCATAAACAGGGAGGCCTTTAGCATGGTAGATATTACAAAGGGAGAAGTGGCTTTTCAGGTTTTGATCACCGGCTTTAAATTTAAAAAGGCGTTGATGGAAGAACATTTTAATGAGAATTACATGGAAAGCACCAAATATCCAAAAGCAACTTTTCAGGGAACTATTACCGATTTGAACAAAGTGAATTTTAAGAACAACGGGTCGTATACAGTTAATGTTGCAGGCGAATTAACAGTACATGGTGTAACCAACAAAGTAACCCTGCCGGCAACTATCAACTTACAGGGTGGCAAGCTAAGTGCAACTTCGAAATTCGATGTGAATCTGGCCGATTATAAGATCAAAGTGCCATCGCTGGCAAGCAAACAGGTTTCGGAAAATGTTGCCGTATCGGTTACTTGTGCCTATGATCCGTATACAAGATAAAAATCAATTAGCAAATTAACCATTTAGCAAATGTGCAAATGCGTTGGTCGTTGTTCAATGGCCGTGTTTCCATTTTCAAATTTGCACATTTTCAAATTTTAAAATTGGCAAATTAGTTTTTTCGTACCCACGCCAGTGCAATTGGCGGGCGCCACTATGCCAGGGCGACCCGTCTTTGCCTGGCACCAAAGACGGGGATGATGAGATATTTGGGATGATGGGATTTTTGAATGTTCGGAATTTTAATATTGCAGAACTGCCAGATTTCTAATCAAATCCTCAAATCCCAAAAATCCCACAATCCCAGTCCTTATTTTATCTTAACAGCGATGCCTACCTGAATATGATTCGATTTCCACTTGTAGCGTTCGTCAATATCGTTGATGTCGGAAAGTCCTTTATTGTACCGGGCATAAAAGCTAACACTTTCGAGATTTACCTGCATGCCTAAATTAGCGCTCAGTTCATAGTTTTTAAAAGCATTGTGGTCGTCTTTTAACAGATTTTCATCTTCCCAAACCACATAACTGTATTGCGGACCAGCCAAAAAGCTAAGTGTTTTGTTTACATTATAACGTAACAACAGCGGTACGCTTACCGATGCCAGGTTTATATTGGTTCCTGCCGTACTTCTTCCCGAATTAACATAATAGGTAGTAAAATCATCGCTTTTTTTATACCGCGACCATGAATATAACAACTCAGGCTGAATGCTCCATGATTTGGTTAGTACGATCTCGGCGAATCCTCCTATTTGCCAGCCGGGCGCAAAACTTTTTTTCATTCCATTGCCGCTTATGTTTGAATAATTCACATCGAGCTTGGGGCCAAAATGCCATGATTGTGCTTTTGCGGTAACAGTTATGAAAAAGGCTGAGCAAACGATGGCACATTGCATGAAACGGAATTTGTTAAAGGGCTTGCTTGTCATGTAATAATTGAATTTTGTAATCATATAGTGAAGGGCTCAAAAGTATTGGCTCAACATTCACTATAAAAGTTATAATCTATCAATGCCTGTAAATAATAGACAAAAAACCTGATTGATGCCGATAGTAACAAGAGAAGGGTATTTGCTTAACGAGAGATTAACCAGTATAGCTTGAACTGAAGATGAGGGATTACAAATTCTTTTCGGGATTTTATTTCACCGGGCATAATGATTAATCTGTTTTTAATCTGTGTATATCTGGTAATAAGTTAATTCGTTGCCATGCATCCAAAAAAAAATCCTCCGATACATCGGAGGACTCGTTAATCAATTGTTATTTGAGTTGAAATTGTGGCGCCTTGGCGGCTTTTCGTAGTAATCTTTTTTAGCTTTTATGATGGCCTGATCTCTTTCGTGTTCCAGCTCATGCCTCTGTTTTTTTCGCTCCCTTCTTTTTATGCTTTTATCGTGCTTCACCACCCATATTTGATGGTCGTAATCGTTTCTGATTTGCTGAATCGTAAGATCGAGTTGAGAAGGGCGGTAACTATTGCCATAGCCGTAACCATATGGATATCTGTACCCATAACCAAATCCATATCCAAAAGGAGGATACGCATAAAAAGGAGAGTAGTAGCCATAATAAGGATATACAGGAACGCCAATGCCAACGCCAATGCTAACCCGTGGACGTGCATAAAATCCACCTCTGTAATAGCCGCCATGATGCCACTGTGCCGAAACGCCTGTTGCCAACAGCAACGATAACCAAACTATACTTAGTTTTTTCATAATTGTTCGATTTAGGAATTGCAATCCATAAGTTACGAAAAATAATGATGCAGGGTTGGTACCCGTTTGTTAAAATTCTTTTTATCGTGAGTTATAATCGATGAACATGGCAAACGGAACGATGAACTGTTTATTTGTAGTTTCAACAATAAAAACTTTTAAAATCATGCGAAGGAAACAATAATAAAGAGCGTCTGATTATTTGATTGAACAATTAAACTTTGGCCGATGAATTCATTCAATTCACAAACCAAATCAAATGCAAAGCCGGTATTCTTTCAATCCCGAAACCAAAGTATGGATAAAAAAAGATTACGTTAATAACATTGTGTATTCAGACGGAGCCGCTGTTGAACAAAAAATTTATGAAGCGGTAAAGAAATGTAAAGATGTATCTGTTTTATCAGAAGAACTGGAGTCGCATATTACAGACTGGACGAGCCAATACTTTTTTTCAAAGCGAAGATCTAATTTACTTCGGCCTTTTGGTTCTCTTTTTAAAGGTAAATATATTCTTGAAATAGGATGCGGCGCCGGTTCAATAACCCGGTTTTTAGGTGAGTGCGGTGCTATTGTATATGCTATTGAACCTAACCTGCAAAGAGCAAAGATCGCAGCCGAGCGATGCCGCGATCTTAAAAATGTAAAAATTTTCTGCGACGATATGGCGCAGTTTGAGAGCGAGCTTAAATTTGATGGCATTGTGCAGGTAGGTGTTTTGGAATACGCTACCCGGTATTCAAACGATAGTAATGCTACGCTGAACTTTCTGGTTCATTTAAAAAACTATTTAACATCGGATGGCTTTTTAATTACCGCTATTGAAAATCAGCTGGGATTAAAATATTTCTCGGGTTTTATCGAAGACCATGCAGGTGTGATGATGCACAGCATCAACAATAATTACCGGCCCGGCGAAGCTACCACCATGGGGCGAAAAAAGCTGATCAACACGTTTGAGAACGCGGGCTTTTTAAACAACGATATGTTTCTGCCCTTCCCCGATTATAAAATGCCATCGCTGATATTTTACCCCGGGTTTAACGAAAAGAACGAAAAGGGCAACATCAACATAGAAAGTATTCTGTCGAATATTTCATACCAGGATACACAGCAATATACCCCGTTGTTTTCGCTTGATAAAGCATTGCCTTTAATTGCCCAAAATGATCTGTTATACGATTTGAGTAACTCATTTTGTATTTTTTCGCAGCTAAAGCCGCAGCATAAAGTGGGTGAGGATATTCTTTTTGCTTTTTATCGCACAGAGCGAAAAAAAGAGTACTGTAAGGAAACATTATTCACGCAGCAGAACGATGAAGTAAAAGTGATCAGAAAGTACCTGGCCCAGGCGCCGTTTCTCACTAAGGGTATTGTATCATTTGATGCCGAGGAACCGGCTTATTCAGGCATACTGCATCATTACCGGCTTGTTGAAATTGTGAATCGCGATAAGTGGGGTATTGAACAAATGGGCGGCTGGTTAACAGAATGGTATGACTGTTTGAAAAAAGAATTATTCAGTTTATACGGATACAGCATAAAAGATTTTTCGCGCATTGATCTGAAAGTGAGCAGCCGTTATATCGATGCATTGCCTGTTAACCTGATTGTTCAGGAGAACGGTTTCAGGTTTATTGATATGGAGATAAATCTTGATAATGATATTGAACTGGGGTATATTATTTTCCGTGCAATATATGTTTCGTTGTCGCGATTGTCGAGTGTGGCTTGCCCCAAAGAAATAAAATACAGTGAAGCTGAGCAGATCATGTACGAATTATTTTCACATTTAGGGTATACGTTGAGCGAAAAACTGCTTGACAGGTATTACGAATACGAAACGAGTTTGGCCTGCAATATAGCGCCGGTGCACATTAAAACATTGAAGGGAACCATGACAAAGCTTCGGGTTCGGCCGGTTATTGCCGATTACAGCGGCTCGTTAAGCCGGGTTGAATACCTCGAACAGCAATTGCATACCCTGAATTATGAAATGCATTCATTATCTACCAGCAGAAAAAAACTGGTAAAACAATTAATAAAAAGAACGCTGCCTTTTCTGAACGTTTTCTTTTGAGTTTCGAATTAGTATTTAACGGGCAAAGGCACGGCAATGGCTGGTGGGTTTCCGTATGTTATAACCTCCATTTGCTGTTGCCTTTTGTCTTTTTACTAATTGTCAGCTGCTGATTGCCTATTTCTCCCTACATTTACTTCCGTGCGTCGCACGATGCAGATTGCTTGTACCATGAACCATTTACCAGCAGTTGATTTATTTATTATCGTTATATATTTCGCGGCCATGATAGCTGTGGGTGTGTACATGAGCGGAAAGAACAAAGGTTCTGATCAGTACACGGTAGCCTCCGGCGCTATTCCCGGCTGGGCGTTGGGTTTATCATTTTACGCTACTTTTTTAAGCGCCATTACATTTTTAGGCGATCCCGGTAAATCATTCGGCGCCAACTGGAATTCATTTGTGTTCAGTTTATCTATGCCTTTTGCTGCGTTTATTGCTTCACGATTTTTTGTGCCTTTTTACCGCAACAGCGAAACCATCAGTGCCTATACACATCTTGAAAAAAGGTTCGGTCCCTGGGCAAGAACCTATGCCATGATTTGTTTTGTATTGATTCAGCTGGCCCGTATGGGAACCATATTTTATTCCATTGCCCTGACCTTAAAAGCCCTCACCGGTTTTTCGATGCCGGCCATTATGATCAGTACGGGTATTTGTATTATCGTATATACCATGATGGGGGGCATGAAAGCAGTGATATGGACTGAGGTGGTTCAGGCCATCGTTAAAACAGTAGGAGCTTTATTAATTCTGTATTTAATCATATCACAGCTCAAAGGCGGTTTTCATTACATTATTGAAACAGGTAAGGCTGAGGATAAATTCAATCTGGGAAGTTTTAAGATATCCCAATTTTCAATGGCCACATTTTGGGTTGTTTTTTTATATGGTTTTTTTATCAACCTGAATAATTTCGGAATCGACCAGAATTATATTCAGCGCTATCATACAGCCCGCAACAATCGCGACGCCAGCCGCAGCATATGGATGTGTGTGTTGTTTTATGTGCCGGTGAGCATGCTGTTCTTTTTTATAGGAACATCGCTGTATGCCTATTATCATCAGCATCCTGAATTGATACTTCCGTTGCAGCAACAGGTGGCGGCCGAAAAGAATATTGCATTAAATCACCTTACCCCTGCCGATTATGGCGACAAGGTATTGCCTTTTTTTATGCGCAACGAAGTGCCAACCGGTTTACTGGGTTTAATCATAGCTGCTATTTTATCGGCTGCCATGAGCACCATGAGCAGCGGTATGAACAGTTCGGCCACTGTTTTTCTGAAAGATATTTACCTGCGTTATTTTAATAAAAATGCTTCGGCAAAAGCGCAAATGAGGGTGCTTTATATTGCCACGGCCGTTATGGGCGTAATGGCAATTAGTTTTGGCATTGGCATGATAGGCGTTAAAAGTTTGCTTGATGCCTGGTGGAAGCTGGCAGGCATATTTTCAGGCGGCATATTAGGTTTATTTCTGCTGGGTTTACTGGCTCGAAAGGCCAAAAATATCGAAGCTGTAATTGCGGTGATCATCGGTGTGCTGGTGATCATCTGGCTCACATTTTCACGCCAGTTACCCGATGATTACGCGTGGCTGCGGACCAATCTACATGCCAATATGACCATTGTAATAGGCACACTGACCATATTTTTAACCGGAAAATGTTTAGCCGGCATACGCAAAAAAGCAGAACGCTGAACGCCTGAAGCAGAACGCTTCTTAAATGCGTTAAGTGTTCTGCGTTCTGCGTTAAGCATTTCGCGTTAAGCGTTCCGCATTTGTCATTTAAAAGCTCAACAATTGTAGTAAATACAGCAATAACTTTTTAAATTTACCTAAAAGCTCAACGCTAAACGCTGAAAGCCGAAAAAAGTAGAACGCTAAACGCCTAAAGCCGAACGCTTCTTAAATGTGTTAAGCGTTAAGCATTTCGCGTTAAGCGTTCCGCGTTCCGCGTTAAGCGTTCTGCGTTCTGCATTTCGCGGTTTTAAAAATTAAAAAGATGAACCCGACAGAAAAACGATTTGTTCCGGTGATGATCACACCGTTTAACCTGAAAGCAAAGATTGATTTTGATATGGTAGAACGGCTGATCGATTTTTACCTGGCAGCGGGGGTGGGCGGTTTTTTTGCCAACTGCCTCAGCAGTGAAATGTACAGCATCAGTGAAGACGAGCGGCTTGAACTAACTGCCTATATTGTTCGGTATGTTAATGGCCGGGTACCTGTGGTGGCAACCGGTTCGTTTGGTTTGACCATTGAAGATAAAGCCGAGTTCAGTAAAAAAATATACGACACAGGTATCGATGCGGTGGTATTGATCACCGGTCATTATGCAAATATTGATGACGGTGACGATATATTGCTGAAACGGTTCGATAAAATGTTTTCGCTTACACCCGGCATTCCCATGGGCACTTATGAATGCCCGGCCCCGTATAAACGAATTTTATCGGCCGATGTATTTAAAACGTTGCTTGAATCGGGCCGGTTAAAATATCATAAAGACACGAGCATCGACCTGGAAAAAGTAAAAGAAAAGCTGCAGATTGCCAATGTACCGGGCTTCGACTTTTTTGATGCGCATACACCCAATGCCATGTATTCGTTACAAATGGGCGCAAAAGGTATGTCGTCGATCAGTGGTAACTTTTATCCCGAAGTGCTGGTGTGGATGTGTAATAACGCTAACAATGCCGATAAACAGGAAGATGTGAAGTGGCTGCAATCTGAGCTTACCCGCGTTGATCCGTTGATACATCAGGCATACCCCATGAGCGCCAAATACTTTTTACAATTGCGCGGTTTGCCGGTGCGTACCATCAGCCGTGCTTATGTACAGGAGCTTACGCCTGCGCAAAAAGATGTATTGAAGGGGATATATGAAAGTTTTAATCAGTGGAGCCAGCGTTTAAATATCAAACCTGTAGATACCCGCAACATTATGGAACCTAAAATATTGCCCGATCCTGCGATTTAAAAAGCTTGAAGGTTGGGGAAACAGTTGGGGCGCAAAGCAAAGTCCCGCCGAAGGCGGGACTGAAAACATTTACACTACCATTTTTTATTCCTGTACGAAGAATTATTGTCTTTACTTTCCTTTGGCCGGGCTATGTTAACTTTTATCGGACGACCATCTACCACCGAGCCATCCAGCTCACTGATGGCTTTTTGAGCAGCGCTTTCATCAGGCATTTCAACAAATCCGAAGCCTTTACTGCGGTTGGTGAATTTGTCGATGATTACTTTGGCCGATGATACTTCACCGAATGCTGCGAATATTCGTTTTAGGTCTTCATCCCGCGAGCTGAAACCTAAATTGGAAACAAAGATGTTCATTGTTAAAAATTGAGATGATAAAAAAATGAGAAAAACGCAGGAGTTAAAAAACTGATGCACTATTACTCACGTTTGCTATATAAAGATATAATTTAATATCGGGATGGGCTAAATGAAGGTATTTACGGCTATAAAATAAAAAGCCTCCCGATTCACCGGGAGACTTTGTCCACATACCTAAAACAACCAATACCTGCTAAGAATAGCTTTTAATGTCTTTTATAATAATCCTTTTTTGCCTGCAGGATCTCATTATCACGTTCACTTTTCAGTTCGTGCACTTTCTGGCGTCTTTCTTTACGTGATAAGCTTTCATCATGCCGTGCCGACCAGATGCGGTCTTTGTAATCGTTACGGATATCTTCTATTTCCATATCGAGTTTAGTTGGGCGTGCCCTGTATCCGCCGTAATAAGGTGGATATGCATAAAAAGGGCTATAGTAAGGATAATAGGGACCGTATGCACCCCATCCAAGACCTACCGAAACACTCGTCCGCGGATAATAATGCGGAGCAACACGCACCACCTTTTGGGCCGACGCATGCAGCGTTAAGCCCAAAGCACAAACTATTATTAATGTTATTGTTTTCATTTTTTTACCGTTTTAATTCCCTTATTAGACATGAAAAAATACATAAAGTATAAGAAGTGTAAATGGTGATAACGTTTCAATAACAAACGTGCCTATAATGGTTTGTGAATCTGTTTATTAACATTTGTTAACGGGCAATAGTTCTCCGAAAAAGTGTTATAGATTTTATAAAATTATGCAGCATCGGAACAGCGCTGCGTTTCGTTTGATATAACGTTTCCGCATAAGTGTTTGCAATATTATTCAATAACAAAGTAATTCAGTGAATTATATATATGCAGGGTATGTGAATTGCATACGCTGCCCCCGCAATTCAGTACGTATAAAATATCGCTTTGAGATACTACATACAATAGTGTTGGATGGAATACATTTCGGGCAACCTGCATTAAATAATATCAGCAATTATATTATTCGATCTGATAATAATTTATCAGTAAAAATAAACAAGTGGTTGAGCGTTACCACATCGCCTGGTTATAACCGGTTTAATCAAACCAAACGCGAAAACATGCTTATCAATTTTGGATTGACCTTTGAAAAGTACTTTTGAAGAATAAATCCCCATTTAAGCGATCATATTGCAGGCCGCTATGGTTGTATATTCGCGGGCGTTTAGCTTTGATTTTTGGCTGTTTATGCCTATTTTTAAAGGTTCTTCTAATTGATTTTAAGTAGCATCTTATGAACGATGAAAACATTTGCGGCAAATGGGCCGGTGAGTACTCGTATGGTGAAAATTATCCCGAACCGCTCAAAGGCAAAACAGTTGCTTTTGAAATAGACATTACCTTCGAAAATGGTCTTGTAACCGGTCATTGTACAGATGATGAGGCCACGCCGCATTTTAACCAGCCCGCCATTATTGAAGGGTCTGTTCTTGGGCATTCTATCAGTTTTATAAAAAAATATCCGCATTACTGGCAGAATGAAGAAAACGGACCACGGTTCTTACCAAAATTGCCTTCACAGGAAGTATGTTATTCAGGTCAGTTTGCAAACGGAAAATTTGAAGGCGAGTGGGAAATTGTAACTGAATTAACCGATGCCACCGGAAGTGCCATAGCCTACAAAAGTGCAGGTTTTTGGTTCATGAAGAAATTATAATAAGACACAAGCCCAGGGTACAAGGTTTAAAGTTTAAGGTATAAGGTTTAAGGTAGTTGCCGCGGTATTAAAACAACAAGTATCCTTATACCTGTTAAAAAATTGACAGGATTTGAATATTATGTTGTTCCCAAAAATCAGCATTTCTAAAACTCAACGACACCTTATACCTTAAACCTTATGCCTTTTACTTGTGCCTTGAGTTTTACTTTTTAGATAAGGCTGCATTGATCGGTGCCCTGTCAATATATTGAATCAATTCATCTATCTTATTGGTACTGTTATAGTGCATGTCGGTATGTATCCAAAACGACAACTTCTGCCCGTTTTTATACTTTGCATTTACCTGGTACCAGCTTAGCAGCCAGGTGCCTTTGGCTTCGACTGCCTGTGGCTGGTTAACGGTTACCGGTAACCAGATATCATTGCTGAAATGAATAGAGTCAATAACATTCATGCGGCGGTTTTTCCAGTATTTGGTAATAGCATCTTTGCCTGCGAGGCTATCGCCGGCCGACCAGCGATAAACGGCATTATCGGCGAACTGATTTACCCAGCCGTCGATATCGCCAGCTGCAAATTGTTCAAGGGCCTTCTTACCCATATCAACATATTTCTGATCGGCAAATTCAACCGGCCCGGGGCTTTTTGTTGATTCACCGGCAACCTGTTGTGTGGGTTGTTTAGATTCATTTTTGCAGGCCATGAGCATGGCAAAGCAAATTGTTCCCAATAGGAAATTTCTCATAATACAATTGTTTATGGGTTATAAAATGGAATGGCAGTGATGTAGTTTTTACAGAGAAGGAGGTAACGCGATTACCAGGATGAAGATTAGTAATAAGATGAAGGCTGATACTAATGTAAAACATTTTCGTGAAACGGCAATCGGCAAACGTGAAACGTGAATCGGCAAACGGTAATTCCCCGGTTTTGGTCAACCTGTTAACTTGTCAACTTCCGGACATCTGACTTTGTACTTCTGATTTACTACTTGCCACTTCTTATCTTACTCAAAAACTCTTTTGTAATACCAAGATAGGATGCGATCATATATTGAGGCACGCGTTGTTCGATATTCGGGTATTGATTCCGGAATAATTCATATCGATCTTTTGCCGGCATGCTGAAGTTATTGATGATCCGTTGTTGCGAAGCAACAAATGCCTTTTGAATAATGATCCTGAAAAACCTTTCTAATTTTGGAATGGTGATGTAAAGCGCTTCGAGATCATTATAGCCGATTTGCGCCAGTTCACAATTTTCAATGCACTGCACATTATAAGCTGCCGGTGTTTGTGTTAAAAAGCTGCCAAGATCTGCTGTCCACCAGTTTTCAATAGCAAACATTACAATATGCTCTTCGCCTTCATTATCTATATAAAACGTTTTTAAACAGCCCTTCAGCACAAAGCTTTCATACTTGCATATAGTATTGTTTTGCACTACATAATCACCCTTCTTAAAGGTGCTCAAACGAAATTTCAGAAGCAGCAGGTTTATTTCTTCCTGTGTTAATTGAACATAACGGGTGATATAGTTTATAAGTAAATCAAAGGCCATACGCCGGAATGTTACATACTTTTTTGTTAATGAAGAAAAAAAATAATTATCATAAACTGCTTTAAAATAATGCTTTAGATGGCCTGAAACCCAGTAGGAGTACGGGATATAACAAAATAAAAGCATGTTTGGTTGCGTTTTAATTTTTCAATTTGTAAATTCACAATATCACCCTTAAAAGACGTCCTTATGAGAACCCTTCAACACTTAACCATTTGTACGTGGCTAATAGTAGCTGCTGCATGCTCTTCAGACACCGCTAAAATAGGTAATGCTCCACCACCATCAGACGAGGGCTTCAAGCTTCAGCCCGCAAATACCATTCTTAGTTTCTTACAATGGTATCGTGGCAATGTTGCCCACATTAAGCAAATTGAATTGCTTAATAAGTCAACCGACCCCAAAGATGCCGGTGTTTATGCCGTTAATTTTCCGGGAACAGAACAGTATCTTGATGAATTGAAAAAAAGCGGTTTTGTATCTGATACATACATTAACAACTGGCGCGATTATTTTAAAAAATCGGATGAAAAATTAAAAAAGACGGCCCAACGCGACGGCCCCGTAAAAGAATTTGATTTAGATTTTATCATGTGGTCGAAAGATTACAGCGATGATCTGAACCGCATAGAAAAATCAACTGTAGAATATCAAAAAATCACCAACGATCAGGGTGTTGTTATGATCGGTTTACCTACCGTGGGGAGAATTAAATATAAGATCACAAAACAGGATGGTAAATGGCTAATCGACGACATTAAAGATATGCGCTCGGCATTGGATCAGGCACAGAATGATTAGATGCAAAATGCTGAACGCTGAATGCTGAACGCTGAATGCAGAACACTGAACGCAAAATACGTTATGCGTTCAGCATCAAGTGTTCAGGCTTAGAAGCGAATAAAAACAGATTGAAAAAAAGCTGTTTTTATTCGCTTTTTTATTGCCGTCGTTTGTATATTCACGAGGCATAGAGAACATTTTGCAGAATTAGCAGAAAAACAATTCTATCCCAATGCAAAACGTAAAGCATATTGCTATTTATTTGTTGGCTTTTTTATCAGCCTGTTCGGGTAATAGTAAACCTGAGCAAGTAGCCGGTACCCAAAAAGATAATATCGAAACTGCATCTCAAAACAGCATTAAAACTGCTACTCAAAAAAACAATCCGGTCAATGAGCAACCTGTCAAAACAATAATAGATTTTTTAAAATGGTATCGGGATAATATGAACCTGCTGGATATCCGTGGAATGGTGAATAATTGTCCACCCACAGATGACACCACAAAGTTCTATTCGGTAAATTTCGAAGCAACAGAGAAGTATCTGGCGAAATTTACAAAGGGTGGTTTTGTTTCTGATAAATATACCGGAACCATGCGAAAATATTTTAAGAAATGCGATGATTATTTAAAAAAGAACCACGAGAATGACGGACCTCCGGATGGCTTTGAATTTGACCTGGTCATGTGGTCGCAGGAATATGATGAAGATCTGGCGAATATTGATAAATCGAAAGTAATTGAGCAAACCGTTTCCGGTAACCAGGCGACTGTTAAACTCGGTTTTCCAACAGGCGGAAATCTTGTTTATAAATTATCAAAGAAGAGCGATAAATGGGTTATCGACAGAATAGAAAATGGGTGGACAAACAAAGACTTTAGCCTTCCATAAAATGCTGAGCAGCGTACAGAAACCCGAAGAGTGCGACGCAACTAAAGCTTCATAGCGGCACTCCTGCCAGGTTCATAAAAAAGGCGCAGCACAATTGTGCCACGCCTTCAGGTTGAAATTATAAGTATTTACGCTTCCGCCTCAGCATAAGAGCTAACCGGCTCACAGGTACATATCAGGTTCCTGTCGCCATAGGTGTTATTCACTCTTGCTACAGAGGGCCAGAATTTATTTTCACGAATATAAGCTAACGGAAAAGCTGCCTGCTCGCGGGTATAGGCATGTTGCCAGTCGCTGCTGATCACAGTCAGTTGCGTATGCGGTGCGTGTTTCAGCGCATTGTCTTTTTTATCGGCCTTGCCTGCTTCAATAGCGCGAATTTCGTCGCGTATGCTTAACAGAGCGTCGCAGAAGCGGTCAAGCTCCGATTTGTCTTCACTTTCGGTTGGTTCTATCATAATAGTGCCGGGAACCGGGAAGCTCATGGTAGGAGCGTGGAAGCCGTAATCCATCAAACGTTTTGCAATGTCTTCTGCTTCTATTTCGGCTGTTTTCTTAAACGGACGGAGGTCAACAATAAATTCATGTGCACACTCGCCATTATGATTGGTGTACAGAATTTCGTATTGTCCTTCGAGGCGTGCCCGCATATAATTGGCATTCAGAATAGCATATTCACTGGCCTTGCGAACACCTTCAGAGCCCAGCATTCTGATGTAGGCATAACTGATGAGCAATATGCTGGCGCTGCCATAGGGCGCTGCGCTAACAGCACCTTGCGTATTCAATGGCGAATGATCAAACCGGCCGATTGCCGATTCACGATTGCCGATTGACACATGGCCGGGTAAAAACTTCGCCAGATGTTCTTTAACGCAAATGGGGCCCATACCAGGACCACCTCCGCCATGCGGAATAGCGAATGTTTTATGCAGGTTCAGGTGACATACATCGGCCCCGATTAATCCCGGTGCGGTTAAGCCTACCTGTGCGTTCATGTTGGCACCATCCATATAAACCTGTCCGCCATGCTGGTGAACAATTTGTGTAATCTCTTTCACCGTTTCTTCATAAACACCATAGGTGCTGGGGTAAGTGATCATAATACCCGACAGGTTATTGCTGTACTGAGCGGCTTTTGCTTTCAGATCTTCCACATCGATATAACCGTTTTCGAGCGCTTTTACCACTACTACCTTCATACCGGCCATTACGGCGCTGGCTGGGTTGGTGCCATGGGCCGAAATAGGAATCAGCATTACGTTGCGGTGTGCTTCGTTACGGCTGGCATGGTAAGCGCGTATCACCAGCAATCCGGCGTATTCGCCCTGCGCACCACTGTTGGGTTGTAAACTGCAGGCATCAAAAGCAGTGATCTCGCACAGGTAACGGCTCAGTTCATCAACGATCTGCTGGTATCCTTCGGTTTGATCGGCCGGTGCAAACGGATGCATTTTGCTCCAGTGCTGCCAGCTTAAAGGTATCATTTCGCTGGCGGCATTCAGCTTCATGGTGCAGCTGCCCAGCGATATCATAGATGTATTGAGTGAAAGGTCTTTATTTTCCAACTGTTTAATATAGCGCATCATTTGTGTTTCGCTGCGGTGCGAATTGAATACCGGATGCGTTAAAAAGTGACTGGTACGGGTAAGCGCATTGGGAATGTTGTATAATACGGCATCTTCACTTACACCAAACCCGGCAACATTATGTTCGTTCGGCTGATCGAGCAGCAACAATATATCCAGCACATCGCTGAGGGTAGTGGTTTCATCCAGCGCAATACCAACGAGGTTATCGCCGTAATAGCGGAAGTTGATCTGTGCCGCTTCGGCCTTTTCACGAATCACTTCGGCATTGGAGGCTTTAAATACAATGGTATCGAAGAAATATTTATGCTGCAATTCGTAGCCTTCGGCTTCCAGTTCTTCGGCCAGTGCATTGGCAAGCACGGTTACGCGTTTGGCAATATTTTTTAATCCATCAGGACCATGGTAAACGGCATACATGGCAGCCATGTTGGCCAACAGGGCCTGGGCTGTACAAATATTGCTGGTAGCTTTTTCGCGTTTGATATGCTGCTCACGGGTTTGCAGCGCCATACGAAGCGCGCGGTTGCCCTGTGCATCGATGCTTACCCCAATGATACGGCCGGGGATATTGCGTTTGAAATCGTCTTTGGCTGCAAAGAAGGCTGCATGCGGTCCGCCAAAACCAAGCGGAACGCCAAAACGCTGGGCCGAACCATAGGCTACATCGGCACCCAGTTCGCCGGGCGGTGTTAACAGCGTAAGCGCCAGCAGGTCGGTACCCATAGCTACATATGCGCCTGCCTGATGAACTTTATTGATGAAATCGCGGTAATCTTCAATTGACCCTTTATCGTTGGGATATTGAACAAGGGCGCCAAAATATTGCTCGTCGATGCCGGCCGTGCGGTAATCGCCAAACACCACTTCAATACCCACCGGTAAGCCACGGGTTACCAGTACATCTTTTGTTTGCGGGAAAGTATCGTTATCTACAAAAAATTTCGGGCGGGTGATGTGCTCATGGTCTTTGTTAAGCGTGTTAAAGAACATGGTCATGGCTTCGGCAGCGGCTGTCGCTTCATCGAGCAGCGAAGCATTGGTAAGTGGTAAGGCGGTTAAATCGCTTATCAGGGTTTGAAAGTTCAGCAAACTTTCAAGCCGGCCTTGCGAAATCTCGGCCTGGTAAGGCGTGTATTGGGTATACCAGCCCGGATTTTCAAAAACGTTGCGCAAAATAACGCTGGGCGTAATGGTATCATAATAGCCCTGGCCAATATAAGTGCGGTATACTTTATTCTTCAGTGAAATTTCTTTGATCAGTTGCAGGTATTCGTGCTCGCTGATAGCAGGCGGAATACTCAAATCCTTATCCATACGAATACCTCCCGGCACCGTTTTATCGATCAGGGAATCAAGGCTCGATTCGCCAATGGCATGTAACATCTGACGGGTTTCGGTTTCATTGGGACCAATGTGGCGACGTATGAATTCCGTGTTCTGTTGTTCAAAAAGATTCATCCGGTATCTGATTTATAGTTATTGTTTCCTTTGCTGTTTGGCAGCTTGCTGCGCCCGCTAAAAGCCAATCCTGCACGCGGTTGCGATGCTTTGGTCGCTTGGGCCAAAGCCTTCGTCCGACGCCATAGGCTTTGGCCCAGGGCTGTCAGCGACGGAGCACGAAGCAGTTTCAGCAGATAAGGTTTTTTTCGATTCTTTAAACTTTAGGGCTGGCAGGCTTCGTGTTGGTTTTAGGTAAGGCGCGGCAAAGTTAATATTTACCAGCCAGACTAACACCTGTTTGTTGCACAGGGTGAATAGAATGTGGAAATGAGGCAATTGGCTAATGAATCAATGTACAAATATGCAAATTTGCCAATATTTTAGCCCTGGAAAGTTGTGTGGAAGGGAAGATGTTGATTAAGTGTTTTTTCTTATGTGTTGAGTTACGCCACTCGCTGCTAACTACCTGCTATTTCCTGATTACCACAGGTTCTTCCTGTAATTGGGTCGCGGTACGGCCATCTTCTTCGGCACGCATTTCTTCACTGGTTAAGCGGCTGCCATCGTGGCTCCATCCGGGCGGGCCAAACAGGTAAAACCACTTTTCTTTAAAACCAATGTCTTTGCGGGCAACATCTTTCCACATTTGCTGCCACTCATGAAATATAATGGTAAAGGGCGTTTCTTTTTCGATGGGTTTTGTTAATCCGAATTTTATAGGCTGATATTCCTGTTCGTTCAGCTCAGGCTGAAAAGTGCCGAAAAGCTTGTCCCAGATGATCAGGAACATGCCCATATTCTTATCTAAATATTTGGCATTGGAAGCATGATGCACCCTGTGGTGCGAGGGGGTAACCAGTATATACTCAAGCCATCCCAGTTTATTGATCAGCTTTGTATGTACAAATATGCCCCAGATCTGTGTGGCAGAATAGATGAATATAATGTCAATCGGCTTAAAACCCATTAAAGCCAGCGGAATAAAATATAAAAACCGGTATAAAGGCTGAAATACCGAGGAGCGGAAGCCTACTGTAAAATTCAAATGCTCCGACGAATGATGTGTAACATGCACTGCCCAGAAAAAGCGGATCTCATGATCGAACCGGTGCAGCCAGTAATACATGAAGTCTTCGAGTAAGAGCAACATAAACCAATATACTACCACATGGCTAAAAGACAATATATGATAGCGATATACATAATCGAGTATTACTAAATAAACCCCACGGAGCAGCAGGTCGAGAGCGCCATTCAGCAACATCAGGTACAAATTGGCGGCTGTATCCTTCCAGCTATATAATGCACGGTGGCGGTAATTGCTTAACAGCAGTTCTACCCCTATAATGATAGCGTAAATGGGGGTACCGAAAAGAATTAATATTTGTTCACGAAGAGAGTTCATGAATGGATGCGCAAAAGTAAATCAAGAAGTTGAAATATCATAGACCGGGAATTTAATAGATGGTTAAATGGTTAGATTGTTTGATGGTTGGGCGGTTGAGTGGCTGACTGCTTTTCAACCAGTCTCATTTGCTCGCTCGTTACCCTTGTACTGTCATGGCTCCATCCCGGAGGGCCAAACACATACATTAACTTTTGTTTGAAGCTGATGTCTTTCCGTTGTACATCTTTTATAATTGCTGACCACTCGTGAAAAATAATTACCGGTATAGTGTCGTTTTCAGGGGGATGTGTAATGCCATACCGTAGAGGCTGATACTTTTCGGCTGGTAATTCAGGTTGAAAACTGCCAAATAATTTATCCCACAGAATGAATACCGTACCCATGTTCTTATCGAGATACATGGGGTTCGATGCATGATGAACGCGATGATGCGAAGGCGTTACAAATATATATTCGAGCCATCCCAGCTTTTTTATTTTTTCGGTATGCGTTAATATAGCCCACACCTGACAAACAGAATACATGAAGAAAATATCAACCGGTCGAAAACCTGCAACAGCAACTGGTATAAAAAATATAAAACTGTAAAAAGGTTCCAGTATGCCCGTTCTGAATCCTACACTAAAATTAAAATGGGTTGAGGTATGATGGTTTACATGTACAGCCCAGAAAAACCTGCAGCTATGGCCCAACCGGTGCAGCCAGTAATGCATCATATCTATAAACAAAAGCAGTACCACCCAGTAAGCAACCGAATGCGGCCATGTAAATGTATTGTAGCTGAAAAAAAATGTAAGCACCAGTAAACTAACTCCACGCATTAACAGATCGGTAACACCAGTTATGATGCTAAGGAAAAAATTATGAAAAGTATCTTTTATTGAATATGCTTTAACACCATCCAGATGACTAATCAGTAATTCCATGCCAATAACGATGATATAAAGCGGTGTCGACAAAAGCAATATGAGCTGATCGTATAATACGCGCATACAATAAAAAAACAAAAACCAAACCATGTATCTGATGTATGGACTAACTTGCAGGTTGATAATGCATCCGATGTTTTTCCATGAATTGAACTTCCTGAAATAAACCCATCGGATGCCTTTAAGAATGAAGTAACAAATGTTCTGACATTTGTAATATTGAACCGAATTGGTATAATTGAATAACTCATTTACCTGGTAAACACAGCCATGGCAGCACATAGTGATCATAATGAACATGTTACAGGCATCGAAGATGGCAATTGGCAAAAGAAAAGTGCTGAGCATCTGAAGCAGTACAAAAATTTGTTAAAGCGTGCCGACAAAAACAAAGTGTTGAAAAAATTGCCCGATTTGCATGAACAGGCTTTTTCAAAAATCGATTGCCTGCAGTGTGCCGCCTGTTGTAAAAACTATTCCCCCCGTTTTAAAACGCCCGATATAAAACGCATCAGTAAACACCTTAAAATGAAAGAAGGTGAATTTATTGAAACATACCTTCGTTTAGACGAAGACGGCGATTATGTGGTAAAGCAAACACCGTGTGCATTTTTAGGGTCAGATAACTATTGCAGTATTTATGAAGTTCGCCCTTCTGATTGCGAACGGTTCCCATATACCAATGAAGATGTGATTTTGAAGCGTGCGCAACTTACCCTTAAAAATGCTACTTTCTGTCCCGCGGTATACTATGTGCTTGAAAGGTTGCTCGATGATACAAAATAGGTGAGTAGGGAGTAGTAAGTAGCGAGTAGGAAAGAAATAGGCAATAGACAATAAGCAAAAGAACCGTCATTAAAGGCTTACGTTTGCCAATTGCCAATTGCTAATTGCCTGTTGCCAATTGTCCATTGCTAATTGCCAATTGATTCATGTCGCATTTGCCATCACTCATACAGGATCTTGCGCTTATACTGGTTATCGCCGGTATAACCACCCTTATATTTAAACGGTTAAAACAACCTGTTGTATTGGGCTATATACTGGCAGGCCTGCTGGTTGGACCCAACTTTTCGTTATTACCCACCATTTCAGATGTGGATGGTATAAAAGTGTGGGCCGATATTGGGGTTATATTTTTATTATTCAGCCTGGGCCTTGAATTCAGTTTTAAAAAGCTGATAAAAATTGGCGGTACGGCAGGCATAACCGGTATATTCGAAATCATTTGTATGGTGGCGTTAGGTTATGTTACCGGCAAAATGCTGGGATGGCCAGCTATGGATTGCATTTTCCTCGGAGGTATCATTGCCATTTCTTCTACTACCATCATCATTCGTGCATTTGATGAACTGGGTGTTAAAACAAAAAAGTTTGCCGGCGTGGTATTGGGCGTTTTGGTTATTGAAGATGTAATGGCTGTATTGCTGATGGTGTTATTGAGTACCCTCGCAGTGAGTCGTGAGTTTGCAGGCGCCGAAATGCTGCAATCGGTATTGAAGCTGGTTTTCTTTTTATGCCTTTGGTTTATATCAGGTATTTTTTTGTTGCCCGGCTTTTTGAAATGGGGCCGCAAAATGATGAACGATGAAACCATGCTGGTGATTTCGCTGGGACTTTGTTTGCTGATGGTAGTGCTGGCCACTTATGCAGGATTTTCGGCTCCGCTCGGCGCTTTTATCATGGGTTCGGTGCTGGCCGAAACCACACAGGCCGAAAGAATTGAACACCTGGTGCAACCGGTAAAGAATTTATTCGGCGCTATATTTTTTGTATCGGTAGGCCTGCTCATCGATCCGGCCCTGCT
This sequence comes from Niastella sp. sgz303648, assembly GCF_059587045.1. NCBI lineage: Bacteria > Pseudomonadati > Bacteroidota > Chitinophagia > Chitinophagales > Chitinophagaceae > Niastella > Niastella sp. sgz303648. The sequence goes on from NZ_JCAPSW010000002.1 coordinate 904,186, forward strand.
GATGCAATATATTGTTCCGGTTCTGCTTCTTTCTTTGGTGGTAATTATGGGAAAAACGGTGAATGTAACATTAGGCGCCTTGTTATCGGGCCAACCATTAAAGCAATCGTTGCAGGCGGGCATGAGCCTTGCGCAGATCGGCGAATTTTCTTTTATCATTGCCACATTGGGATTGAGTTTAAACGTTACCAGCGAATACCTGTACCCCATAGCAGTTGGTGTTTCGGTGATCACCACTTTTACCACACCGTATATGATAAGGCTGGCTGAACCTTTTTACAACTGGTTATCGCCAAGGCTGCCCATGAAATGGCGCGCAGCTATAAACCAGTACAGCACCGGGGCGCAAATCATACAGGCCGAAAGCGACTGGAGAATTGTTTTACGATCGTATCTGGTGATTATGTTGACCAATACGGTGATCACTGCTGCGCTGATTTTGTTATCGGTCCGGTATTTATTTCCTGTTATAAAATCGCAACTGCCCGATAACGGATTGCCGGCTGTCATAACATTTGTTATTACCCTGTTTGCTACGGCGCCGTTTTTATGGGCGCTATCGATTCGAAAAATGCATTCGCTTGCTTACCGCAATTTATGGCTCGATAAAAAATACAACCATGGTCCGCTGGTGATGCTCGAAGTATTGCGAAATGTAATACTGGTGGTATTGGTGGGGTTTATGGTGAACCAGCTGTTCAACACCATGATTGCTCTGGGGGCCATTTTGCCGGTTATCATTATAGTGCTGCTTGTTTTTTCGCGCAGACTGAATTCGTTTTATGCACGTATTGAAAAGCGTTTTTTATCGAACCTTAACGAACGGGAACGTATGCAAACTTCCGGTACCGGCGATTTATCGCCCTGGGATGCGCATATGGCTTTCTTTACTTTAACGGCTGAATCGGCCGTGGTAGGTAAAACCCTGCAGGAGCTTGCCTGGCGTGAACAATACGGAATTAATATCGCCTTTATTGAACGCGGCGCCATAACCATAAAGGCGCCGGGACGTACCGATATGCTGTTCCCGCACGATAAAATTGCCGTTATTGGAACCGATGTGCAACTGGAGCAGTTCAGGAAAATAGTAGAAGCTGAAACAGTTAATTCGCAGGATGGCCATGAAGAGATATCCCTGAATAAAATAATTGTAGATGAGCACAATGGATTGAAGGGTAAAACCATTCGCGCATCACGCATTCGCGAAATGACCAACGGACTGGTAGTTGGCATTGAACGCAACGGAGAACGCATATTGAACCCTGGTTCTTTTACCGTGTTTGAATGGGATGATGTGGTTTGGATAGTGGGCGACCGCAAAAAGATTGAGCAGTTGAGGGCGTTGACAGGTTAATCAGTTGACAGGTTAACCAGTTAACAGGTTTATTGGTTGTCTGACTTTTCAACTATTCAACTTGTTAACTTTTCAACTAATCAGTAAATTACATTAAAAATAATTGCTATGCCAAAGTATGTAATTGAAAGAGAGTTGCCGAACATTGGCAATTCCTCAACGCACCAGTTGCAGGAAATTGCGCAAAGCTCCTGCGATGTATTACGCAATATGGGACCCGAAATACAATGGGTTCAAAGCTATGTAACAGATAACAAAATTTATTGCGTGTACAATGCGCCCAATGAAGAAATGATTAAACAGCACGCAAAAGAAGGCGGCTTTCCGGCCGATAAAATCAGCCGTGTAAGAGCAGTCATAGATCCTGTAACAGCAGAAGAAGTAATGGTTTAACTATTGAAGTAATTTGAAAATGTGCTGATTTGTTCCCAGCCGGTCCTATTTTCAAATTTGCACATTTTCAAATTTTCAAATTGTTTAATATTCAAACTTTCTGAGGGTTGGCGCTTTAAACCACATAGTCATTACCACCAGTAACGTCATGGCGCCGCCAAATATCACCGAAGGCACAATGCCCAACAGTTTAGCCGCTACGCCACTTTCGAAATTACCGATCTCGTTAGATGAGTTGATGAACATGGAATTTACCGAAGAAACCCGTCCGCGCATTTCGTCGGGTGTTTTTAACTGCAGAATAGTGCCGCGTATTACCACACTGATTCCGTCGAGTACACCACTCATCAGCAATGCAGTAAACGACAGCCAGTAAACTTTCGATAACCCAAAGGTAATAATGCACAAACCATAACCTGCCACCACATACAACAGCGTTAGCCCCTGTTTATTACGCAGCGGACGTAAAGTAAGCGTAAGTATGATGCTAATGGAACCAATATCGGCCGCTGCATTGAGCCAGCCGAACCCGATGGCGCCCACATGCAAAATTTCGCCTGCATAAAAAGGGATCATGGCAACAGCGCCGCCGAATAAAACGGCAAACATATCGAGCGAAAATGCACCCAATAATTCTTTGGTTTTAAAAACATAGCGCAATCCTTCCTTAACACTGTCCCATGTAGCCTGTTCTTTGTTGGCATGTACAATGGGTTTGCGTTCTACCTGGTAAAGGGCAATAGCCGCTATGAGTATGTAAGTAACAATCAACACAAATGTGCCGGTATAGCCGGTATAGGCAATTAAAAATCCGGCAGAGGCATGGCCGAGTACCGATGCCGACAGCCAGGTGCCGGAGCTCCAGGACACTGCATTGGGTAAAATGTTTTTTGGCACCAGTTGCGCCAGTATAGAGCTGGAAGCGGGGCCCGAAAACGCGCGAATAACGCCGGTGCAGAAAATAACCAGGTATATACCATACTGAACAAAATGTTTGCCCAGGTTCAATTCGGTATTGCGCAGCGTTATGAACATCAGTGCCGATGCGCACAAAAAGTATAGTAAAATAGTTCTGAAAAGCAGGGTGCGTTTATCGCTTTTATCTACCACATGACCCGAATACAGCGCAAGTGAAATAGCTGGTATGGCTTCCGACAATCCGATAAAGGCAAGCGCCAGCGGATTTTTGGTGATCTGGTACATCTTCCACCAAACAACGGTTCCAATCATGCGCATTCCCATGATAAAAAAGAACCGTTGAATGATATACAGGCGAAATTCTTTTATTCGAATAGAAACAAAGGGACTTGCTGAATTTTCGGGACTCAGATCGGCTGGCATTCACTTACTATTTGATGATCAGGCGTAAAAGTAGGTTGAAAAGTTAATAAGTTGATGGGTTAATCAGTTGACAAGGTAACTGGCTGAATGATATATGATAAAAAAATAAAGTTTGCTGCCTTTTCAACTTATCAACTGGTCAGATTGTCAATGCGTCGTGAACTTTTCAACTGTCAACTGGTTAACTTATTAACTGGTCAACTTTCGTCAACTTTTCAACTAATCAACGTAATTTCAGTATTCTGAATAAAAAATAACAATGGCAAGCATTATCGACCTGGTAGGCAATACCCCGATGGTAGAAATAAAAACATTGAACCCAAATAAGCATGTAACGATGTATGCCAAGCTCGAGGGCAATAATCCGGGCGGCAGTGTAAAAGACAGGCCTGCATTAAACATGATTAAATCGGCGCTGGAGCGTGGCGACATAAAACCGGGATCAAAATTAATTGAAGCAACCAGCGGCAATACCGGCATAGCGCTGGCCATGGTGGCGTGCCTGTTCAACCTCGATATAGAGCTGGTAATGCCTTCTACCTCAACCCGCGAAAGAACGCTTACCATGGAAGCATACGGCGCCAGAGTAACGCTGCTGGATACCATTGAAAAATGCCGTGATTATGCCGAAGAAAAAGCTGCCACCGGAGAGTATGTAATATTGAATCAGTTTTCGAATCCTGATAACTACAAAGCACATTATAAAACCACCGGGCCCGAAATATGGCGCGATACGAATCAAACAATTACTCATTTTGTTAGCTCTATGGGCACCACCGGCACTATTATGGGCTGCAGTATGTTTTTTAAAGAAAAAGATCCAAACATTCAAATTGTAGGTTGCCAGCCTACCGAAGAATCATCGATACCCGGTATACGCAGATGGCCCGCAGCATATTTGCCAAAAATTTTCGATCCCAGCCGGGTTGATCGTATTATGGATGTATCGCAACAGGAAGCTACCGTTATGGCACGGCAACTGGCGAAAGTTGAAGGTGTGTTTGCCGGTATGAGCAGTGGCGGTGCTGCAGCAGCGGCCATCAGACTGGCAAAGGAAATTGAGTCGGGCGTTATTGTATTTATCGTTTGCGACCGGGGCGACAGATATTTAAGCAGTGATTTGTTTGGGTAGTTATCCTTATTATGAGGTGCCGGTAATTCTTTTTATTATCGTAATAAAAAGGTGCTCTGCAGTATTTCTTTCAATTGATTCATGTTGCAATGTTTTGCTGAATAGTAATAATTGTCTTGAATTGAGATTATACATGCTTTTAATAGTGTCTAACCCCTGTTTTTTTTCTTTAACGTTTATGAGTAACTGATATAGGTTGTCCATCTTTTTTTCCTCGTCATGCAGCAAGTGTAAGTCTACGTGACCAATAATTTTTATGTGGCCGTCGGCTTTGGAAACGATAAGTCCCGGGGGACCCGCAAGGGGAGGTTCGGCATATTCTTCTCCGTTGAGATGAAGTAAGATAAAATCAAAATAATAACAGCCGGTAAATTCTGTAATTTCTCCAATGCCCAACTTTAAGTTTAAATCGGCTGGCCATCCTTTATTATATTGATGAATAAAGTTTTGTGCGTTGATACTGGCTTCGGTTAAGGTCATTAGCTTACATTGTTATTACGCAAAGTAAATAAAGTGCCCGCTAATGGCAAGCCGTTGGAAATTATTTGAGGGGCAGTATATTTTTTTAAATTATTAAAAGGATTCCTTATCTATTCAGCCTCAATCATTCAGGATTGCGGCCACCCATGCATGATGCAGCCGGGTGGCAAGGGTGCTGCATGCAGGCCCGGAAAGGCTTCAAAACGGTACAATAATTGCCGTCTGATTGTGAATATTTATCCTAAGCCTGATTTGTAACCTATGCAAAAGTTTAAGCCGTTATTCATTGAATTAATCTGGTTGGCTGTTATTTTAAACGCCACCGTATTCGTTACCATATTTGTATTTGGCTGGACTTTCCTCAGTAATCAATTCGACATCCGTTTACACGAAACTTATTTCACCATTTCTTCCTGGAAGATCGTTCTTCCCTTATATGTTTTTTTCGTTTTCTTTATTTATCTCATAAAAGAGATCCGGCATCATTTTACACGCAAAGCTTCCAACATCATTATTATAGTTGCAGGCGCTATTCTGATTTTATTAATAGCCACTATCAATAAGCAGGTTATCATATCTGAAATGATTTATTTTGGCGATTCCTCTATTTTTCCTCCCTTATCGGCCATGAGCGAAAAACAAATGAAAACAGCTATAAGTCCGGCAGTGCATGTTGTTTCAAATTCCCTTACTGTAATTCAGTTTGGGGTAACACTAAGCCTGTTGTACGTTGCTTTTAAAATGGGTATGCATCGCATAGCAGTGGTGAATAGTAGTAGTAATGGTAGTAGCAATAACAATAACGTAGCTGCTATAAAACCAAAGGCCCAGCCATCGGTTGTGAAGGCGAAGGAAGAAGTGAAAAAATAAGGTACCCGCCTCCGCTTAAGCTTCGGCGGCAAGCAAGGCCCAGGCTCAGGTTACAAGTTGCAGGGTTACAAGTTACAGGTTACAAGGTTCAGGACCTTTGCGCCTTGGCGACTTTGCGCGAGCTATTAAGGTAATGAAAAATAATGCTGCCCGTTCTCATAGTCCTGGTCAAGCGCATCGATAATTACCTGTAAATGTTTCGGGTTATCCAGAAAATCGGCATTGGAGGCATCGATGAACAGGGTTTTTATATTGTGCTGTTTTATGTAGTGGGTATACGTTTGCTGAATGTTCAGCAGGTATTCATCGGCAATGCCCTGTTCGTATGAGCGGTTGCGTTTTTTGATATTTTGTTGTAACCGGTTAACAGGCGCATGCAGGTAAATAAGAATATCGGGTTGAACCAGTTGCTGATGTATGATATCAAATAGTTTCTGATACAACCTGAATTCCTCTTCAGGCAAATTTACTTTCGCAAACAGCAAACATTTCGTAAACAGGTAATCGGTAATGGTAGTACTTTGAAACAGATCTTTTGTATGGATCAGCTCCTTCAGCTGTTTGTACCGTTCGGCCATAAAGAACAACTCAAGCGGAAACGCATATTGATGCGGGTTTTCATAAAACTTGGGCAAAAAAGGATTATCGGCAAATTCTTCCAGTATTAAACGTGCATTAAAATGTTTCGCCAGCAAATGGGCCAGCGTGGTTTTCCCTGCACCAATATTTCCTTCTATAGTGATAAAGTGATATTTCATCGTGAATGGTGAATGGTCAATCGTGAATGCTCAATCGTGAATGGTCAATCGTGAAACGTAAAACGGTAATAAAAATGTTTGTGGTTTGTAGTTTGTGGTTCTTTTCAGGCAAATTTCTTTTGCTCCCTTATACCTGTTCCCTGACTCCCAATTCCTACTCGCCACTTCCTACTTGCCAATTGTCTATTGTCCATTGCCTACTGCCTGCTTCTTTAAAGCAGCTTCTTAACAGCCAGCTTATCACTGCACTCCAACAGCAACTGTTCAATGGTTTTCAGCAACACCGGGTGAACATAGGTGGCCGCTATTTCGTTCAATGGTTCCAACGCAAAGCGGCGGTTTTGCAACTGCGGATGAGGTACCGTAAGGTTCGGTTCATCGATAACGGCATCGTTATAAAAAAGAATATCGATATCTATGATCCGGGGACCGTTTTTTTCCATCCGCCGGCGCCCCATTTTTTCTTCAATCGTTAAAATTGTGGCAATCAGCTCCTGTGCAGGGAGCGGGGTGGTTAATAAAACCGCCTGGTTCAAAAAAGCCGCCTGATCGGTTTTACCCCAGGCTGCCGTTTCATACACAGCCGATTGTTGCACTACCGGGCCGCAGGTGTTCTGTAAAAATACTATGGCCTGCCGCAGGTTTTGCAACCGGTTGCCCATATTGCCGCCTATCAGTAAAAAGACTTTATTCATATATTGCACTCCATCGAAGGGTCAAATATCTTTGAATTTCGTTTAAAATAAATTTGTTAATGAAGAGCTTTTTTAAAATATTCCTCGCTTCGTTTGTGGCGCTGATCGTATTTTGCCTCATCCTGTTTTTTGTTTTTGTAGGACTTGTGACCGGTCTCACAGCCCCGGAAAAAGCAAATACGGGCGCCAAAGCAGTATTGGTGATCGACCTTGCCCGCGATTACCCCGAAATTGGTGTCGAAAACCCGCTTGCACGTCTTTCGGATAAAGAAGACGGGGATGTGCCCGCCCTGTACGATGTGTTGCGACTGATCAAATACGCTAAAGGCGATTCGGCTGTAAAAGGCATTTACCTCAAGTGCAGTCACAATGGTAACGGTATGGGCAATAGCCAGGAAATACGCAATGCCCTGCTTGATTTTAAAGCTGCCGGAAAATTTATATATGCATATGGCGATGTTATAACGCAGGGTGGTTACTCGATTGCCAACGTGGCCGATAAAATATACTGTAACCCAAAAGGGGGTGTTGACTGGCGTGGGTTTGCTATTCAGCTCGCCTTTTTAAAAGGCCTATTGCAAAAACTTGAAATAGAGCCCCAGATATTTTATGCAGGAAAATTTAAAAGCGCTACAGAACCTTTTCGCGAAACGTCGATGACCGATGCCAACCGCCTGCAGTTATCGGTTTTATTGGGCGATATGTACGGCAGACTGCTTGAACAAACAGCTGCTACGCGTAAAATTGATACGGCTACACTTCACCAGTACGCCAATGAATACCGCATACAAAGTGCTTCCGATGCCGCGAAATACGGTTTGGTAGATGGATTGAAATATGATGATGAAGTAAAAGAAGAGATTGCCAAAAAACTGGGCGTTGCCAAAATTGATAAGCTGAATTTTATTTCGGTTGCAAAATATGCCAAAGCTGTAGACTATAAAGCCGATGGCAAAGAAAAGATCACGGTTATTTATGCGCAGGGCGATATTATTGATGGAAAAGGCGACCGCGATTTGATCGGTAGCGAAACCTATAGAGATCTTATTCGCAAAGCAAGGCTCGATGATAAAGTGAAGGCTATTGTAATTCGTATTAATTCGGGTGGCGGAAGCGCACAGGCCAGCGAAAACATATGGCGTGAGCTTACACTTGCCCGCAAAGTAAAACCTGTAGTGGTGAGTTTTGGCGATGTGGCGGCCTCGGGCGCTTATTATTTATCGTGCAATGCCGACAGCATTTTTGCACAAACCAATACCATCACCGGTTCTATTGGCGTGTTTACCATGTTGCCCAACCTGCAAAAGTTCTTTAACGAAAAACTGGGTGTTACGTTCGATGGTGTAAAAACAGCACCCGAAGCCGATATGTTAAGCGCCACCAAGCCATTAACGCCGGCCCAGAAAAAATACCTGCAAAATAGTATCGATTCAACCTATCTTACTTTTAAGAGCCGGGTAGCCGAGGGACGTAAAAAAGATATTAACTATATCGACAGCATCGGCCAGGGACGTGTTTGGACTGGTTCACGTGCCATTCAACTGGGCCTTGTTGACCGCATCGGCGGACTGGGTGATGCCATAGCCTGTGCAGCCCGCATGGCTAAAGTAACCGATTACCGCCTGAAAGAATATCCCGAGCCGCACAATGTGCTGGAACTGCTTTTCGGCAACTATGAAAAAGAGGCCACCCATTCCGCTTTAAAGGCCGAACTGGGCGAAGATGGCATGAAAACCCTGCAAACTATGAAACGCGTAAAACAAATGATGGGTGTTAGCCAGGCCCGTTTGCCATTCGAGTTTACCATTGAATAAATATCGAATATTGAATTTTTAATGTAGAATTTTGAAGGATTTGGGTGCTGAGTGCTGACTTCGACATTCACCATTCAATATTCGGCATTTGATATTAAAGGATTTGGGTGCGGGGTTTTGACTTCGACATTCATCATTCATTATTCGACATTCGATATTAAATGATAGCTTTGCCCCCTAATTCTCGTCACCTATGTCAGGTAATTACAACCAATGGACCGCCATGTGGGCTATTTGCAGAGCCACCCTGCGGGCCATTTTTAAAAGCCCTCAGGCCATATTTTTTAGTTTGTTTTTTCCGATCGTACTAATCATGGTGTTCGGGGCTTTAAGCGGCAACCGGGGCATTTCGGTGGATGTGGCATTTGATGCAAAAAGCGACACGTTGAACCCTGTGTATTTCGCTATTAAAAGCGCGTCGGTTTTCGATATTAATACGGGTAGTGAGGCTGAATTATTAGACCGGTTAAAGAAAGGACGTATTACTGCCATGATCGAGATCAGGGAACAAAAAAATAATCCCACCGGTTCCCGGTATGACATACATCTGAAAACAACATCGGCCAGTCAGCGCGATTTGCCAACGGTGCAGGCGATATTGCGCAGTATTATAAATGAAGTAACAGTCAATTCGGCTCAAAATAAAATGGCTACCATTTCAGTTGAAGAAATGCCCGGCCGCCGATACCGGATGATCGATTTTTATTTACCCGGCATGTTGGGTTTTTCACTGATCGGTTCAGCAGTGTTTGGGGTGGCATTTGTGTTTTTTACGCTGCGCGAAACGCTGGTATTAAAACGCATGTTTGCCACGCCGGTTCGTAAAACCTTTATTGTACTGGGCGAAAGCGTTGCACGCATATTGTTTCAGTTAACTACATCGATCGTATTGATAATGTTCGGCACCTTCTTTTATCATTTTACCCTCGCACATGGGTTTATTACCTTTCTCGAATTACTGGTGCTGAGCTTTTTAGGTATTACCGTATTTATGGGATTTGGTTTTATCATCAGCAGTATTGCCAAAAATCAGAATGTTATTCCCATTTACGCCAACCTGTTTATGTTTCCGCAATATTTTTTATCGGGCACATTTTTTCCAAAAGGTTTGTTGCCGCAGGGCGTACAGGCCGTAGTGAATTATCTTCCCCTTACAGCTCTTAACGATGCCATGCGTAAAGTATCGTTCGAGGGTATGCATTTGTTGGGTGTAGGAAAAGAAATAACCATCCTCGTAGTATGGTGCCTCATAGGGTATAGTGTATTGATTAGAATTTTTAGATGGGAATAGATTATTGAATTTCTGATTTTGAGATTTCGGGATTTCTGGATTTCAAATCACAAAATTTCAAAATCCCTAAATCAAAAAATAGTTTTTATGCGTTTCATCAAACTGGCCATCATCAGCGCAGTTGTTTTGTTTTTATTAGTACTGGGTATGTCGTTACTAATTCCGTCGCATATACGCATTTCAAGAGCAGTTGATATTACGGCGTCAAAAGACAGTTTGCTGCCCGCCATAACCGATCTGCGGCAATGGAAGCAATGGAATGTAATGCTGAACGATACCGGTTTAACCACTAAAGAATTTACAGAAACCTCAATCACTACTGATAAGCTTACCATTACCAAACAGGCTTTGGCCGGCGACACGCTGTTCACCAACTGGCAACAGCATAATGCGCGGTCGTTCGTGAGCGGTTTCACCTGGCAGGGCAATGGCGACCGGCTGGTGGTGCAATGGTATTTTGATATTCACTTACGCTGGTATCCCTGGGAAAAGTTCGGTAGCATCGTCTTTGATAAGCAATTGGGGCCGCCTATGGAAAAATCGCTGGGTAACCTGAAAAAGTTGGTGGAGAAAAATCCATAATAGCTTACTTTCCGTGTAAAATCAAAAAGGTATGAAAAAACTATTGTTTTTGTCTGTTATGGTTTTAAGCGTGGCCGGCGTTATGGCGCAGGGTGATAAATCAAAAAGACCAAGCCCACCGGCTAAGGTAACCGAAACAACCAGCAAAGGCGTAAAAATAACGGTCGACTATAGCCAGCCTGCTGTTAAAGGTCGCGAAATAGGAAAAGAAATTGCACCTTACGGACAGGTTTGGAGAACAGGCGCCAATGAAGCCACCACTTTTGAAATAAGTAAAGAAGTAAAGGTTGAAGGCAAAACGTTGCCTGCCGGAAAATACGGACTGTACACCATTCCCGGAAAAGACCAGTGGGTAGTTATCTTTAATAAAAAGTCGACCTTGTGGGGTTCAGATGGTTATTCTGAATCAGACGATGCATTGCGTGTAACGGTAAAACCTGCCAAAGCGCCTGCATTCACAGAGCGTATGACCTTTACCATTGCCAAAACCGGTAAAGTGTCACTGATATGGGGTAACGAAGAAGTTGATTTCAATGTTCTGTAAATTGATCTGAACAACGGTTTAAAAAATATTATGTCCCGCCGAAGGCGGGACTTTTTTTTAAAAACAGGCTTTAAAGGATCACGCGATTTGCAGGAATGACCGTTATAAATCAACCTATAAAGGATAATTTCCCATGAACAATGATATTTTGCTTACTTGAAATGACCTTTTGCTTACAGTAAATGAGCTTCTGCTTACATGAAATGAGGCTGCGCCTACAGGAAATTGGTCATTGCTTGTGTAAATTGGATAATTGCTTTGGAAATTATGTTCTGCGCTTTGGGAAAAATGTCTTTGCAGGTAAGTTCCGGACTTTTTCTCATGAACAAAAACCTTTTGCTTATACGCAAAGATCCTTCGTTCAATGGAAATGATCCTTAGCTCATAAACAATGATGTGTTTTCCATGGGAAACAATACTTTGCCCATGGCGCAGGGGGAAATTACTCTAAGAATTGTACCACCGCACCATGGAAAAGATCCGGCGCCAGGTATTCTGAACTATTTCCAATGTGAAAAGATACTTCGCCAATACGCAAAGAAACTTCGCAGAGATTTCCGACTTCCGACATCAGACATCTGACTTCCGACCTCCAACCTCCAACTTCAGGCCTCTTCTTTTCTTGTTTTGCACGCTTTAGCAGGATGACGTAATAATCCTAATATGTAGAATTTATTTACTGCAAAAAGCCGCATCAGTGTGCTTTTTGTTTTGGATATATGCGTTTTTATGCTGAATTTGGTATTGCTAACTGTTAAAATCATGCTTATAATCGCTTTCCATATTGTCTTTTGTTATACATATCAAGCTGAACCTGAAAACAAAAACCATCCTGATATTTCAACCGGAAACAGGAACACAATAGCCCATGCCCCAACCCCTCAATCTTATTTATCACGGCTATTTTTTTAAAAGAACTAAATCTTTCCGGGCCCCTCTGGCAACAACTACCTGAAGATTGAAACAAACTTCAAACCCTGTCCTTCAAAACAGTTACATGGTATCCAATTATTAATTCGAAAAAAAGAATTATGACGAAATGTTTATCAGTGAACAGCCGGTCATTAAAGTTTATTGGCCTTTTGCTGTTCTGTCAACTGATAATGAGCCTAACGATTGCGCAGGTTCATATCAGTGGTAAAGTAACCGGCACAAAAAACGAAACACTCAACGCTATTTCTGTAACCATCAAAAACACCAGCTACGGTACGGCAACTGATGCCAGCGGCAATTTTACTTTTACTGCTTCGCTGAAACCGGGAAAATATGCACTCGAATTTTCTGGTGTTGGTTTTAAAACTATTGAACAAACCCTTCAGATCGGCAGTGCTGAAAATTATACTGTAAACGTTTCACTGACCGAAGACGCCCTGGGCCTTGAAGAAGTGATTGTAACAGGTACATCGCAGGGTACTACCCGTAAACAACTGGGTAGTTACATCAGCACCATTAAAGCCGATGAACTGAACAAGGGCGCCACCGGTAATGTGCTGGCTGCGCTGCAGGGCAAAACCGCCGGTGCGCAAATTACCCAAAACTCAGGCGATCCCGCAGGTGGCATTTCGGTGCGGCTGCGTGGTATCAGTTCAGTGAACAGTTCGTCGGAACCACTTTATATAGTTGATGGTGTCATTGTGAACAATGCTACTAACAGGGTCACCAATACGCAGAATACATACGATGCGCCCAATACATCAACCAACAATACGGTAGGTAATCTTTTTGTAGGAAGCGTTGGACAAAACCGGATGTCGGATATAAACCCGGCCGATATTGATCATATTGAAGTATTGAATGGTGCAGCAGCGGCGGCCATTTATGGTTCAAGGGCCAATGCCGGTGTAATACAGATTTTTACCAAAAGGGGAAGCACCAGAGCGCCGGTAATTAATTTTTCAACGGGCATCATGATGAGCCATTTGCGCAAAAAGTTAGATGTAAACGAAGCCCCTGTTAAATTTGGCGGTCCGCCCGACGGGCCGGGCGCATTAACACAGGATATTATTTCTGCCGTAGGATCTCCGCCCGCATTACCAACCAATACAACCGCTGTTACGCGCTACGACTACCAGGATTATATTTTTCATACCGGCCTGGGAACCGATAATAATGTTTCGGTTAGCGGCGGTAAAGACAAAACCAAATATTATGCTTCGGGTAGTTATTTCTTCAACCAGGGCATTATAAAAAATACCGACTATCGCCGTGTAAGTTTTCGACTTAACCTCGACCAGGAACTGACGAAATGGTTAAATCTTTCCGTTGGTTTAAACTATATAAATAGTGCTGCCAATGAAAAACCCGATGGCAATTCATTTTATTCACCCATGAACTCGGTAACCATCATTGGTAATTTTCATAATATCTGGGAGCGTGATCCGCTGGGCAATTTAAAAGCAGTTGGTGAACGCGGCCGTGTAAACCCGGTATCTGTGATTGAAGACATTAAACAAAGGCAGGAAACCAACCGGTTTATCGGAAGCGCCGCGCTTAAAATGAAACCGGCCAAAGGCTTAACATTCGATTATACGATTGGTGTTGATAACTATGGCCAGCGGGGCACCACCATAATGCCGCCATTTACCTATAATGTTAATACTGCCTTTTTCGGAGGTGGCAGTACGTTAGACCCTACGCTGAACGGTTATGCCAGTGTAGCATCTGACAATTTTTTCCAGATCAATCACGAATTGAACGGAACGTATCAGTTTAATATCAGTCCTGATCTTGGGTCAACTACACAGGCAGGCTACCAGGTACAATATGAAAAGAACGGATATGTTTTATACCATGGCCGCGGCCTGGCTCCATTTATACGAACAGTGAACGGTACGGCTACTGTATTACCGGGTGCCGACGAGCCTACTGAATTATCGACCTCAGGCGCCTATCTGCAACAGAACTTTAAATTTCGCAACCAGTTGTTTGTAACAGGCGCCATCAGGTTAGATGGTTCATCGGTATTTGAAAAAGATCAGCGCAACCAGGTATATGTAAAAGGAAGCGGCAGCTATGTATTGTCTGAATCAGAATTCTGGAATAAAATGCCGGTATCGAAATGGTGGAACCTTGCCAAGCTGCGCATTGCCTATGGTGAATCGGGCAACCTCACCGGCATTACGCCTTATGCCAGGTTCAACTCATACAATGCCAGCGCCTATATTGGCCGCAGCGCCTTTTTTTCAGGCACAACGCTGGTAAATGAACATATTAAACCCGAGCGCCAAAAAGAAGTTGAGTTCGGTACGGATCTGGCGTTTTTGAACAACCGTATTGGTGTACAATTCAACTACTATATTAAAAAGGTGAACGACCTGCTTATAAATCGCGTAATTGCACCCACCAATGGTTTCACCAGTCTTTTAGATAACCTGGGCTCTCTTCAGAACAAAGGATTTGAAGTTGTATTAAGCGGAACACCTGTACAAAATAAAGATCTCCGCTGGGACATTACTGCTATATACAATCACAACCGCAATAAAATGGTTAAGATTGAACCTTCGCTGGCACGCCTGAGCACCAACGCTGGCGCGCCTGTTGCGCTTATCGAAGGGCAACCGGTAGGGGTGTTTTACGGAACTTTCTTTGGAGTAGATGCCAATGGCAATGCCATTAAAACACCGGCCGGACTGGCTCAGATTGAAAGAGGTGTTCAAAACAGTACACTTGAGTATACACCTAAAAGAGATGCCAATGGCCTCGTAGATCAAAGCGCGGCGTATGTTAACTTAAACAGGATCATTGGCGATCCCAATCCTGATTATACGGCCACGCTCGTAAATGAAGTAAGCTATAAAAAATTCGGTTTGCGGGTGCAGTTTGATGCCGTACAGGGCGTTGATGTATGGAATGCCGATTTCAGAACACGGCAGGGGGTAGGCAATGGTAAAGTAGCCGAGCAGGAACACCTAAGCATACTGCCCCGCGGTTATATTAACAGCGTATACCAGATAGAACAGTGGCGGGTAGACGATGGTTCGTTTGTAAAACTGCGTGAAATATCGTTAAGTTATAATCTGGGTAAACTGAAATTTTTTAATAATCTCACGGTAAGTGCCAGTGGGCGAAATTTGATTTCATGGGATAATTACAAAGGATACGATCCTGAAGTAAATGCCGGTGGACAAAGCTCGGTGTTACGCGGAATTGATTTTGGCGCGGTACCCATTCCACGCACCTTTAGTTTTAGTGTAGCAGCGAAATTTTAACCACTTCAAATTTGATTTTACTATGAAACTTATCAATATAAAAGTCTCCGCTTATTTTTTACTGGCAGTAATGCTGATGCAGGGCGCTGCCTGTAAAAAAGATTATACCGATCCTACCAAAGCGCCCAAGGACGATGCATTAAGTTCAATCCGCGGCCTTACAGGCGTAGCCATAGGTTTGCAACGGGTGTATTCTGTTACGCGGGCCGGTTCTTTGTACAACATTGTAACAGCCGATGGATTTGTAACCAATCAGCTCAATATTCTTAACCAGGGTAATACAGCTGAATACCAGTTATACCAGGGAGCGGGAAAAGTTGATCCATCAAATACTATAATAACCGGTTTGTGGACGAGCAGCAACAAGATCATTTATGATGCTGATAATGTAATTGAGAATGCCGGGAAGCTCGATGACAAAGGGTATGCGAGCGGTCTTATTGGATATGCCACTATTTTTAAGGCGTTGTCATTAGGCAGTATTGCCATGTTTTGGGAAAAAGTACCCGATTCAATAGGAAAGAATGTGCCTTTTATATCGCAGGCAGATGGTTATAAGCGGGCGGTAACGATTATCGATTCGGCTTTGAATATTATAGCTGCCAATCCCATCAGCCCTTTGTTTACGTCGGCCATACCGCAAAATCCTTCTCCGGCCACCGGCGCGGCTATTGACGTGGTAAATTCATTAAGAGCTTTAAAAGCAAGGTATGCACTGTATGCCGGCAACTATGCCGATGCGTTAGCAGCTGCCAACCTCGTTGACCTTACCAAAAAATCAACTTTTAATTTTGATGCGGTTACCCTGAACCCCATCTTTGAAACGGCGACTTCAACCAACAACGTATATCAGCCTGTAGATTCAACCATGGGGTTACCTGCAGGGCTTGAACCGGATGCCGGTGATAAACGCGAACCTTTTTATATAGCCATCAATGCAACTACAGCACCACGGTTTAGAATAAACGGTTTTGGTGCCGCATCTGCTACTCCATTTCCGGTTTATTTGCCCGGCGAAGTAACTTTAATTAAAGCTGAAGCATATGCCCGGCAGAACGACCTGGTGAATGCTGTGGTTGAATTGAATAAAATCCTCACCAAAAAACCGGCTAATGATCCATTTGGGGTGGGCGCCGATCTGTTGCCCTATGCCGGTGGGGTAACACAGGCACAAATATTGGAGCAGATTTATCGCCAGCGTTGTATTGAGTTATATATGTCGGGATTAAAGCTCGAAGACGAACGTCGCTTTAGCCGGCCCTTAAGTGAACGTAAGCGTAATTTCTTTCCATATCCTTTAAATGAAAAACAAAACAACCCGAACACACCGGATAATCCTGCGTTTTAAAAAGTATTCTATAAAGCAATTATGAAAGATGAACCCTGCCGGTTATAGGACTGGTGGGGTTTTTTGTGCTATCTGGTGTTAAATCCATTTTAACTTTTACCCGGAAAAAAATAATTTTGCCATCCTATGACACCTATTGCAGTAATTGGTATGATCGCAGCCGCACTTACTACCGGCGCTTATATTCCGCAAGCCTGGAAAACCATCAAAACAAGATCAACAAAAGATCTGTCGATCATCACTTTTTCAATGCTTTTTGCCGGCACCATCATGTGGCTGATTTACGGATTGTATATTAATGACTCTCCGCTGGTAATAGCAAATGGTATTACAGCTTCTTTATCGGGTATCATTTTTTGTATTAAAGTAGTTTCTATCAAAAAAGAAAAAGAGTAGGGAACGAGGCATATTAAAATGTATAATATATTCCTGAAAACCGGTGTTTTAACTGCCGGTAACTGTCTTTTTTGAAAAAAGAATGCTTTCAAACTACCCTAAACAGCACTTGGACATCATGTTCTGTTTTTTAGAAAACCCGCTTCTGTAAAGGAGTTCAACCTGCTATACAAGTGTTTAGCATCCTAAAACCGGCGTTTAGTTGATTTTTACCGGACCAAAACCCGTAGTATGTTTGCATTACGAAACGCAACGAACATAACCCGCCAGGGTTTTACTGAAAACCCGGGTTACTCTTCACAGAGTTTTTGAATTTTTTGCCTGCCACGATTGTAAGTCCATACGAGCAAAATAATTAAACAGAACTTTAAATATATAAATATACAATTATGAAAAAGGCAATGAGGAATTACGGAATATTGGCTATCACTTTAATCGCTTTTACATTTTCATTTTCAACTGTTACATTAGCCAATGAGGAAGTGCCAGGCAAAACGGTTACAGAATTAAAATATGTAGGAAAGCTGGAAAATCAACCGGTGTTTCAGTTGAACCTCAACAATACCGAAGAAGAAGAATTTACTGTTACTTTCCGTGATGACTATGGTAACATTTTATTTTCAGATAAGTTTGTAGGTGCTAATATTTCAAAAAAGTTCCTGTTGAATAACGATGAACTGAGTGATGCGCACCTGAACGTAGTAGTTAAATCAAAGAAAAGAAATACAACAGAAGTTTATATGATTAACAGAAACACCAGCTATGTTGAAGAAACTGTTGTAAACAAAATAAAATAAGAAGAAATTACAGATATCCACTATCCAGGATTTTTTTTAAAAGTCCCGCCGCGAGGCGGGATTTTTGCATTATTTATGTACCGGTAAAAGTGCTTATCTTCAGTTCGATACTTAAAAGAACAACTGCATGACTTTCAGAGAAGCCAACCTGAATGATATTCCACAAATGAACGTCGTACGCATGTCGGTAAAAGAGAATGTGCTCTCTAACCCGGCATTGGTAACTGAAAATGATTATAAGGAGTATTTAACAACCCGCGGCAAAGGCTGGGTATGCATTATAGATAACCAGGTGGTTGGTTTTTCCATTGCCGATCTGCCAAAAAATAATGTGTGGGCCCTGTTTGTGCAGCCTGGCTATGAAGGAAAAGGAATAGGCAAAACATTACTCATCATGCTGCTGTACTGGTACTTTGCACAAAAAAAAGAAACCATCTGGCTGGGCACCGCCCCCAATTCAAGAGCCGAGCAATTTTACCGGCGTTTCGGATGGAAAGAAACAGGCAAACAATCCAATAGCGAAATTCGTTTTGAGATGACCGACCAGGAATGGGAACAGTCGAAGTATAATATGCAATAGATAAAAGGCAATAGGCAGCAAGCAATAGGCAGTCCTTCGACTGCGCTCAGGACTGCGTTAAAGAGCAGCCCTTCGACTACGCTCAGGGCTACGCTAATTCGACTGCGCTCAGGGTCGCTACATGCTTTTTAAAATATCCATAATCACATCACATACCTTCTTCAATTGTTCGCGGGTAATACAGTAGGGCGGCATTATATAAAGCGTATTGCCCAATGGCCGTAAATACACACCCTGCTCAAGCGATTTTTGGGTTATATAGGTACTGATGGTATTCATGTATCCATCTTTGCCCTGTTCTATTTCAAAAGCAACTATAGTTCCCAGTGACCGCGCATTTTTAACTGCCAATGGAAATGCAGTTGTGAGTTGTTTAATAAACCCTTTATGCTGTTCAGCAATCATATCAATCTGCTTTTGACAATCGGGTAACTGCAATAAATCAAGACTGGCCAAGGCGGCAGTACAGGCCAGGGGGTTGGCGGTGAAAGAATGGCCATGAAAAAATGTTTTCAGACGGTCTTCATCTACAAAAGCGCTGTGAATTTCCTGCGTGCAGGCCGTTACGCCTAAGGCCATGGTGCCGCCGGTTAATCCTTTCGATAAACAAATGATATCGGGCTTTTCTTCAACATACATACTGGCAAACAGCTTACCTGTTCGTCCGAAACCGGTCATTACTTCATCGGCAATGCAAATCACATTATGCTCATGGCATTTTTTTAACAGGCTGTTCAGTGCTGCTGCATCATACATGTTCATTCCGCCGGCACCCTGAAGCAATGGCTCATAAATAAAACAAGCCACATCGTCCCATTGCATGGTACTGAGCGTAGTCGAAGGGCCTGTTGCCCGGTCCTGAGCGTAGTCGAAGGACTCATTGGGCGGGTCGATGAAGATCACTTCAAACAATTTATCCTGAAAGGCAAGTGTAAACACGCTTCGGTCGCTGATGCTCATGGCGCCGAAAGTATCGCCGTGGTAGGAATGGTTTAAAGCCAGTATTTTATTGCGTTTTTTATCTCCTTTATTCCACCAGTATTGTAAAGCCATTTTAACGGCTACTTCAACTGCTGTTGAACCATTATCTGAATAAAATATTTTACTAAATGCGCCGGGTAAAATATCGAGCAACCGTTCGGCAAGCCGCACCGCCGGTTCATGTGTAAAGCCGGCAAAAATTACCTGTTCAAGGGTTTTGGCCTGTTCATATATTTTCTCAGCAATATATGTATTCGCGTGTCCGTGAATGGTGACCCACCAGCTGCTCACTGCGTCGATATAGGCATTACCGTTTGCATCTTTTAAATACACTCCATCACCTTTTACAACAGGAATGGGATCGGGCATATACTTTTGCGGTGTGTATGGATGCCATACTACTTTTTTATCTCTTTCTGCAAGTGTCATAAGGGGCTCAAAGGTAAGAGATGAAGACGGAAGACAGAAGTTGGAAAGTTAACAAGTTGACTGGTTAACCGGTAACCGGCAACTGGTAACTGGTAACTGGTAACCGGCAACTGGTAACGGGAAACCGGTAACCGGTAACTGGTAACCGGTAACGGGAAACTGGCAACCGGCAACTGGTAACCAGCTTTTCAGGGTGCCGGATAAATTAAGAATCTATGCAACGGAAACACCTGTACTGGTGTCAACCTCAATAAGTGATGGATTATAACAGGCTGGTAAAAGATTGTTTAAAGGGGCTGCCGGAAGCCCAGCGACAGCTCTACGAGCATTTTGCTGAGAGTATGTTGGGCGTTTGCTATAGATATACCAAGTCTGTTGCCGATGCAGAAGATGTGTTGCA
The DNA here is from genome assembly GCF_059587045.1 of Niastella sp. sgz303648. Taxonomy (NCBI): domain Bacteria; kingdom Pseudomonadati; phylum Bacteroidota; class Chitinophagia; order Chitinophagales; family Chitinophagaceae; genus Niastella; species Niastella sp. sgz303648. The sequence continues at coordinate 924,579 of NZ_JCAPSW010000002.1, forward strand.
GGAAGGATTTATAAAAATATTCCGAAACCTGCACCAGTTTAAATTTGAGGGTGAACTGGGGGGATGGGTCCGCCGGATAATGGTGAATACCGCCTTAAACTATCTGAAAAAGAACAGCCGGTACCAAACCGACTTATCCTTTCCTGAAACGAGCCTGCATCCGGTGTCGGACGATAATCCGGAAGTTACTCTGCAGGCCAAGGACCTGGCCGAATTGATCCGCCAGTTACCCGCAGGTTATCAAACGGTTTTTAACCTGCATGCTATTGAAGGTTTTTCTCATGTTGAAATTGGTAAAATGCTTGGTATTAACGAGGGAACTTCCCGATCACAATATGCCCGGGCACGCGCATTATTGATAAGCTGGTTAAAAAAAACGACCGTAGAAACAAAAAAGGAATCGTATGTCCGACCATGATTTTGAGAAACAGGTACAACAGAAGCTGGACGAGCTGAAGCTGCGTCCCTCTGATACCGTATGGATGGAGGTGGAAAAAAATATCCGTACCACTAAACGCCGCCGCCGCTTCTTCTGGCTGTGGACGCCAATGTTATTTATATGCCTTAGCACAAGCGCTTATATACTTTATCGCAATTATTTTAAGTCCGAAAAAACAACCGGCATTGCACAAACCATTTCATCATCAAAACCTGCTGAACTTACGGCTGACGCCAAAACCACCCAATCAATTAACCCCAGCTCTGTAAATGATAAAGTTTCGGGCAATTCAAAACCCGAAACAACTGTTGCCGCCGGGCAGGTAACAAGTAATGCTAACAATCAACCTGTGCAAAATGCCGAAGCGCCTGCTGTGCAAAAGGCCGCTCAGCCATTATCGATTGCTGATCCTGCGTCCCAAAAAACAGCGCAGCCGGGTAAAGCTGCACCTTCACTTCACAGGATCCTAAATGATGCAACCGGTACTCCATCTGCAAAACCTGTTGTTGAAAAAGTTGTTGCTGCAACTAATTTTATAGCTGCTGAAAAACAGACAGGCAATCGCAGAAAAAAGAATACTTCAGCTACTTATTTTGAAAGAAGTGAAACAAAGAAGGAGCAACGCAACAGGGAAGAAAAAACAAACAATAATTCAAACAATGTAAACACACCGCAGGTGGTAAGCACTGAACCGCAGCCTGGCGCTGAACCGGCGCAGGAAGATCTTACAGTTTCCATACCTGCTATTGTTTATGATGATAACGAGAACCTCATTGCTACCGATAAAGCATTGAACGATTCGCTCAATAAAAAAATGATCAGGCTTACATTGGGGCAACCATTGAATAATACGCCTGCTGTTGCCACTGTTTCGATACCCCGCAAACGTATATCGGCATGGCATTGGGGAATAGAGGCCAATGCCGGTTTATCGCGTATTTCAACAAGCAATCTGTTTCACTTAAAGGGGTTATTGCAGCAGGACAAATACATTGCCGAAGACCTTGCGGCCCGTAGTACTTTAAATTCGGGCTACACCAGTACCAACTCATTTATAAACCTTCAAACATCATCATCCGCTACCGAAAAAAAGGCTGCTCCTATTCAGCCTGATTTTTCATATACGGCAGGGCTTTTTGTAGAGCGATCATTTTCGCGTCGTTTTCGTTTATCGGCAGGGGTGCGATATGCCTATATGAGTGTATACACCGAGGTGGGCGAACAGGTTACAAGCAATACACCTGTATTGGTAAACTATGGGCAGGCTTCGGCCGGAATGGTGTATGAATATTATAATTACGCTGGTGTAACCAGTTCATCAATTACCAACGCAGGCAGTAGTGGCAGTGGAAGCTCATCTTCAAAGACTCCGGTAATTCAGCGGTATAAATATACTTTTCAGTATATTGAAATACCTGTAATGGCTCACTGGCAAATTAACAAAGGCCGAAGGTTGCCGCCAATTGTATTCGATGGAGGTTTATCAGTAGGCCGGTTAATAAAAGTGAATGCGCTGCATTATGATGGTATTAAGGGTATTTATTTTGAAAATAACAACCTCTTTAATAAAACGCAATTGAATTTTATAACAGGAATTAGCGTTGGCATATTGCAAAAAACAAAACATCCTATGTGGATAGGCCCCGACCTTCGTTATTCTGTATCGGGCCTTGTTAAAAAAGAAGCGTCTACCGGCCAGTATCTTTGGTCAACAGGTATCACAGTGAAAATGTTGCTGGGCCGATTGTAAATCCGCAGCCCCTTCGCGCACTATTTATCCTTCGTAAAGTATACAAATTGAAACAGGTTCTCTTTGTAAAGGCCCTGTTACGTATATGTCATTCCTGTGAATCAATGTTCTTTTTTATAAATAAAAAATATACCGTCATACAACGGTTATGCTTATCTGTTTGTCAAAGCCTAAAACTATATTATATGAAACGGCAAACGCTGTTGTGTTTGCAGTTTATAACAACTGCATCACTGTTACTTTTGTTAACCAATTGCGATAAAGAAAACTGTAAACATACTTATACATTGTATACGCCTGTTTACAAAACACTCGCCGAAGTACGTGCAAACATGAAAAGCAATCCGGCAAAGCAGATTAAAAACCCGGGTAAAATTTATATATATGGTAATTATATTTTTTTGAATGAGGTAAACGAAGGCATTCATATTATCGATAACTCGCAGCCTGCTTACCCCAAAAACGTAGCTTTTATTAATATTCCGGGTAACATTGATCTTGCTGTATCGGGAAATATTCTTTATGCTGATTGCTACAGAGACCTGGTAGCTTTCGATATCAGTAACCCGTTGGCCGTTACTGCTAAGAAATTTCTTGATAATGTTTTTCCACAACAAGTTGCTTATTATTACACTAATGGCACATCCAATCCCGATTCAATAAAAGTGATAGCTCAGTGGATTACAAGAGATACTTCGGTTTCATGCGAGCAATACAGTTATCTTGATCAAGCGTATTATTCTCTTTCCAGTGCCGACAAATCGGGCAGTTTTGCATCGCCTTCTTTAACAACCGGGGCAGGGGGCTCAATGGCAAGGTTTACCATATTGAATAATTATTTATATACGGTAAGTCAAAACGACCTGAGTGTTTTTGATATTTCCACTCCGCAGGACCCTTCATTTACCAGTAAAAAAAGTCTTGATAGCTGGACGATAGAAACCATTTATCCGTTCAAAAACAAATTATTTATTGGTTCAGCTACCGGTATGTTCGTTTATGATGTATCTGCACCCGGCAGTCCCGTAAAGCAGTCACAGTTTACGCATGCACGCAGTTGCGACCCCGTTGTAGCCGATGATAATTATGCCTGGGTTACCCTTCGAACAGGCACCACCTGTGGAGGAAATATTAACCAGCTCGATGCTGTAAACATCGGCAGTATTACCAATCCGTTCCTGGTAAAATCCTATAATTTAACCAATCCGCATGGCTTATCAAAAGATGGTAATCTGCTTTTTGTTTGTGATGGAAAAGACGGTTTGAAAGTATATGAATCTTCTGATCCGGCCAACATAAAATTAATAAAGCAGATAAACGACATGGAAACCTATGATGTTATTGCCTTCAATTACCGGGCGCTGGTGGTTGCGAAAGATGCTTTGTACCAGTTCGATTATTCCAATGTAAATAATATCCGTTTACTGAGTAAAATTGGGTTGCGTTAAGATATGTATTTAAAATCAACTTTGCTGGCTGGTATAATGGTTTGCGCCATGTTATCTATGGCGCAAACCGGTGGTGATGTAAAACCGGTTAAAAAAAGCTGTTCCTGTGCATTCAGCTCTATCAACCAGGCTGGCTTAATAATCGGAGAACGTGGTTCGTACACTCTGGTTCAAACCATAAATGGCATACGGAATAAAACCTGGTTTGCCGGTTTGGGCGTTGGAATAGATTATTATACCGATAAAGGATACCCGGTTTTTATCGATGTTCGAAAAGATATTTTCAATAAAAGGTATACGCCTTTCTTATATGCCGATGGAGGAATTCATTTTGCTGATATGAATAATAAAACAGTTGGCCCGACTGTAACCAGCTTTAATAATGGTTTATATTACGATACCGGAGCCGGGTATAAAGCAGGCTTCACCAAAAAAGGCGGATTGCTGATCAGTGCAGGGTTCTCGTATAAATATGTGATCAGGCGCCTTACATCTTCATATTGCTATCCTTTTGGTTGTTTGGAAAATTCAAATGTTTATTCCTACCATTTGAACAGGTTCAGTGTAAAAGTTGGATGGCAGCTTTAACGGTGCTTATTCTCCGCTTTTGAAATGAAGCGTAAACGTAGTTCCTTCATTACAGCGGCTGGTAAAAGCAATGCTCCCGTTTAATAATTCCATGTACCGTTTAACGATATTAAGTCCTAATCCGGTGCCGTGAATACCGGCGGCATTTTTCGATCTGAAGAAATTGTTGGAAATATAAGGACGGTCTTCTTCCGGAATACCAATGCCATAATCTCTTACCTTAACAATTACATTGCCGGCTGTAACTTCGGTATACACATCTATCTGCTGATTTTCATGCGAATATTTACCCGCATTGGAAAGCAGGTTGAGCAAAATGTTGCGTAATATTTTTTTATCCTGCACGATGTCGGTATCTCCACGATGTATATAAAGAATATGCTGACCGGGTTTTAATGATCCTTCCATTTGCTCTATGACGTCAGTTACAAATTTTTTAAGATTAAACGATTGTAACAGCATTTCGGTTTTACCCTGTTCCAGCTGGTCCATTTCCAGAAAATCGTTCACAATACCGATCAGGTTGTTTACCGATGATTTAATACGACCAATATGTTTCATTCGTTTATCCTGATCTTCGGTTAACTGATAACCTTCGAGCAAAGAGGTGCTGGATAATATACTGCTAAGCGGTGTTTTAAATTCATGTGAGGCGATAGAAACGAAATGTGATTTCATTGCGCTCATTTCCTTTTCGCGGTTAAGCGAATCGATAAGCTCGCTGGTGCGTTCCTTCACACGTTGCTCCAATTCGTTGTACATTTTTATATTTTCCATTGTTACAGCTGTAATGTCGGCCAGCGATTGTAATAAGGTTACTATTTCATCAGAAGGGAAATGCGGGCGTGCCCAATACGTTCCGATAGCACCGATAGGGTCTATGCTTCTGATAGGCACCATCACCAGGCTTTTTACAAAGGTGGGGCGATAGGTATCAACCGGTATTCGGCTATCGGCATAAATATTTTCAATTACTACCGGCATTCGATGGATCATACTCCAGCCACTGATGCACGAATGCATGGGAAAACGCTGGCCTTTCCAAAGCGGTGTAATAGCATCTTCATCGGCATAATAACACATATTATTATCACGCAGTACAAACGTGGCTCCATCGGCGCCGGTAAGCTCGCGCGCGGTGGTTCGTACAATACGCATTACAGTTTCGATGTTGCGGGAAAGAGATAACTGCTGAACAGCCAGCACCATACTTTTAAATGCCTGATTATGAGTTGTGATCTCATGGATTGGTCGTTGTTGTACACTCATCGGGTTCTGCTACTTTTAAAAATCAAGAGTTCTGTAACCACATTGCTTTCAATCAAATAAAAACATTGGGAACATGGTTCTGCAACAGGGGAGTGGATCGAGGAACAGGTGCAGGAGGAATCGATTTATGGTCGAAGATACATATTTTGTACGAAGAAGCAGCAGCAATGCGGCTTGCAGGCTGCAGTGCCGCATAAATTCAACCTCTTTTAATTGTATTTTAATTCATGAAAAGGCAAACTGCTTTACATTTTCAAAAATTGTACATTCCGTTGTATGCCCTGAAATTTAGATCGCTTTAAAGGTGAGTGACGGAATATTTGTTTGAATGCTTCTTCGGTTAATGCTTCCCATTCTTTGGTGGTGAAGTTGAGTATTTCGGGTATGGGAGTAAATTCTGCTTCCTGTGTGGGTTTGGCAAAACGGTTCCAGGGACATACATCCTGGCAAACATCGCAGCCAAACATCCAGCCGGCAAATTGCCCTTTTTTATCTTCGGGCAACAGCAGGTCTTTTAATTCAATGGTGTAATACGAAATGCATTGACTTCCATTGATCACTTTATTATCAGTGATAGCGCCGGTAGGGCAGGCTTCGATACACCGGCGGCAACTGCCGCAATAATCCTTTGCAAAAGGATCATCGTATTCCAATTCAATATCGGTGATCAGTGTGGCGATAAAGAAAAATGATCCCTGTTGTTTGGTAAGCAGGTTGCCATTTTTTCCAATCCAGCCAAGGCCGCTGCGTTGCGCCCAGCTGCGTTCCAGTACAGGGGCACTGTCAACAAACCCGCGGCCATGTACTTCCCCAATATGTTCATTGATCAATGCCAGTAATGCATGCAGCTTTTTTTTGATCACCTCATGGTAATCTTTTCCAAAAGCGTATTTTGAAATATGTGGAGTATCGCTTTGTTGTGTTTGTTGTGGAAAATAATTTAACAGCAGTGTAATGACCGATTTTGCACCGGGTACCAGTTTGGCAGGATCAATACGCAGATCGAAATAATTTTCCATGTACTGCATATTGCCGTGCAGTCCTTTTTTAAGCCATTGCTCAAGCCGCCGGGCATCTTCATCCAATTGTTGCGCCCTTGCAATGCCGCAAAAGTCGAACCCCAGCTGCCGGGTAAAGTTTTTTATTTGTTGTGTATGGTAGGCTTGTTTACTCACTACTATTTGTATATACAGTTTAAGGTTTAAGGTTTAAGGTTGCGGTTTTCCATTTTCAAATTTGCATATTTTCAAATTTTCAAATTATTGCGCTTCTAAATGAAACTTATGAAAGAACCTGTGTATGGCGGGCGCCAGTATAACACCGATATTGGTAATAAAGATCACGCCGCTGAACAGGGCATAGAACGACGAAAACCAAATACCCGAATCGCAAAGGTTACTTAATACAGGCCCCATGCCCGATAACAACATGGCTGAATTATGAAATGCATCGAGCCAGCGTACGTTGGCGCAGGTACTGTGAAAACCGATAATGCCTATCAGTAGTGACACTGCCATTATGATTACTGCTACCAGCAGGTTGCTCATAATCCTTTTGTAAAATACTTTTTTAGGAGCAAGCGGTTGTTTTTTGTGTTCGTACATGAAAAACAGTTTGTAGTTCTATTGCCAATTGCTTATTGTCTGTTGCTTATTGCTTATTGGTTCAATATTCGATATTCGTCATTTATAAACTGTTCCTGCTCTTCGATCCTGAACTTTTTGCGGTACCCCGAAGGTGTTTGTTGCTTCACTTTTAAAAATTGTTTGTTGAAATTGGCGAGCGTATTGAATCCGCTTTCGAACGAAATGTCAAGCACTGTTTTATGGGTATCGATCAGCAATTTACAGGCATGGCCGATACGTATTTCATTTAAAAAATCGATATATGTTTTCTTTGTACATTTTTTAAAGTAACTGCAAAAAGCAGGAACGCTCATGCCGGCAGTAGCGGCAACATCGTTCAGTGAAATAGGTTCCTGAAAATTTTCGATGGTAAACTGAAATATTCTGTCGATCCGGTCTTTATTTTTTGCCTGAAAGGTTTTTACTTCCTGTGTCGATACGGCTTCAAATTCATGGGTGGTGGCTATCAGGTTCAGGCATTCGCATAGCCTGATGATGCGCGAAAAGCCCTGCAATTGTTCAAGGCCGGTGATCAGTGGTTTTAACTGCTGACGGGTGTGGCCCTGAATTTTCAATCCCTGCATGGCAATGGAAAACAGTTTTACAATGTTTTTGCTTTCGGGCAACTGCATAAAACCATTGCCCCAGAAATCGCCGGTAAACTGCACTACTACTGCGGCGGTGATCAGGTCTTTATGCGCTTTTTGAAAAGTGTGCGGCAAATTACTGCCCAAAAAAAACACATCATCGGTTTTAAACTCGCCTATGTGATTACCAATAAAGGCGGTGCCTTCGCCTTCGGTAAATAATATCAGCTCGTGTTCAATATGCTGGTGCCAGGGCACTTCGAAATGAGGCGTGCGGTAAGTTCGCGCCACAAAGGAAGTGTTTTCCGAAAGCGGTAGTTTTTCAACTAATGGTTTCATTGGTAAGAGTTTTTTTCTCTTTTTGCTCGTTAGTCCCGCTTCGCGGGACGTTTTTTGGGCTAAGAGGGTATAAGAGAAGAAAGAGGAAAAAGAGTTTCTTTCAAAAATTCAGTGCCTATACAGTCAGTCGACGTCTAAAAAATAAATACACCTCTTTTTTCTCCTTTAGCTCTTAGCGCTACTGCATTTGGGGCGGAAGCGCCAGGAAGTCGGCAATTTTAAAGAAATCAAAACCTCTTTTTTTCTCCTTTTTCTCTTTAAGCTCTTAGCGCAACTGCATGGCCCGGCAGCTACCCAAAACCGACATTTTCCCCAATTACCCCTGTTTAGCACTATTTTAAGCAAAAATAAACATATTGGTTATTGATTATATTAAAATAGTTTATGTTTTTGAAAATAAAGTGGTAGGCAATATTGAAAATATCTGCTACTTTTGATTCTTCGATAAAGGTTTTTGGTTAACAGGGCAGCAGGTGTAGGGTAGAATCAGAACATTATCCAGCTTGCTGCCTTTTCAAACTGCGCAACAAAAATCTGCATTATTACTCAATCTTCAGTATTTAACAAGCTGCCATATGCTTTTGCTCGGAATTGATGTAGGTACTTCGTCTATCAAGGTCTCTGTCGTTGATGCACAAACGCAACAGTGTAAAGCATCTGCTCAGTATCCCGAATCTGAATCAGCCATTATATCTCCCCAACCCGGATGGGCCGAACAATCGCCCGACATGTGGTGGGAACACGTACAGCGTGCTATCATGAAGGCGCATGCGACAAAAGCGTATAATCCCGCCGATATTGGCGCCATTGGTATTTCGTATCAGATGCACGGGCTTGTTACTGTAGATGATAAACAGCAGGTACTTCGTAATTCCATTATCTGGTGCGATAGCCGTGCAGTTGAAATTGGCGACAAGGCTTTTAAAGCAATTGGTAAGAAAACAAGCCTCACTCATTTGTTGAATTCACCCGGAAATTTTACTGCTTCAAAACTGGCGTGGGTTAAAGAAAACGAACCATCAATTTATAAAAAGATATTTAAAATAATGCTGCCCGGCGATTTCATTGCCATGAAAATGACGGGTGACGTTACTACCAGTGTGTCTGCTTTATCGGAAGGCATTTTCTGGGATTTCAAAAAAGACCGCATCAGCAAAGATGTGATGGAGTATTTTGATTTCGACAACAGCCTGATTCCCTCAGTACAGGATGTTTTTTCTGATCATGGTCAGCTGAAAGAATCTGTTGCTGCTGAGCTGTTATTAAAAGCCGGCATACCGGTAACCTATAAAGCCGGCGATCAGCCGAACAATGCCTTATCACTAAATGTGCTTGAACCGGGCGAAGTGGCAGCAACAGCCGGTACTTCGGGGGTTATTTATGGCGTAAGCGATGAGCTCACTTACGACGATGAATCGCGCGTAAACACTTTTGCCCATGTTAACTATACCAGCGATAAAAAGCGGTTGGGCGTGCTGTTATGTATCAACGGTACCGGCATATTAAACCGCTGGGTAAAAAATATTTTTTCTCCGGCTTTCAGCTATCCGCAAATGAACAGCGAAGCCCAAAAAATTCCGGTAGGTTCCGATGGATTGCGGGTATTGCCTTTTGGTAATGGCGCCGAACGCATGCTCAACAACCAGATCATCGGTGTGCATTTTCATCATATCGATTTAAACCTGCATACACAGGCGCATTTGTTCCGCGCTGCGCAGGAAGGCATTGCCTGTGCGTTCCGGTACGGATTGGACATTATGCGTGAAAATGGCATGAACCCACAGATCATCAGGGCCGGAAAAGCCAATTTATTTTTGAGCGATTTGTTTATCGAAGCATTTGTAAACACCACACATGTGCCTGTTGAATTGTATAACTGCGATGGCAGTGTAGGCGCCGCATTGGGCGCAGGCATTGGCGCCGGTATTTACAAAACTCCAAAAGAAGCTTTTACACAGGCAAAACCATTAACCACTATTGAGCCCACTAAAAAGAAGGAATATAAAGTGGTGTATGAAGAGTGGAAGGAACTGCTGGAAAAGCAGGTAGGAAGTAAGAAGGCATAAAGGCATCGGGGCATAAAGCATAAGACACATTAAGGCTGGAATTTGCAATCAGGCGGGTATTCTCAACATCCGTAGTCTATTCTATTGACTATTCACCATTGACCATTTACTATTCACCATAACCATTGACCATATTACCATTTACAAAAAACACAAAACATAGAATATGAAAGTCATCACGGGAGACAAAGAATTTTTTAAAGGTATTGGTTCAATCAAATTCGAAGGCGTTGAAAGCGATAACCCGCTTGCCTTTAAGTGGTATGATGAAAATAGAATTATTGCCGGCAAAACCATGAAAGAACATTTGCGTTTTGCGGTTTGTTACTGGCATACCTTCTGCAACACCGGCGCCGATCCGTTCGGTCCGGGTACAAAACATTTTCTCTGGGATGCAGCCGGCGATGCGGTTCAGCGCGCTAAAGATAAAATGGATGCAGCGTTTGAGTTCATTACCAAACTGGGTGTGCCTTATTATTGCTTCCACGATATTGATCTGGTCGACGAAGGCGCGAATATAAAAGAATACGAAAGCCGTTTACAGGCTATAGTTGATTATGCCAAACAAAAACAGGCAGCCAGCGGCGTTAAGTTATTGTGGGGAACGGCGAATGTGTTTTCGAATCCGCGTTATATGAATGGCGCTTCGACCAACCCCGATTTTTCGGCAGTTGCCTATGCCGGTACACAGGTTAAAAATGCCCTGGATGCCACAATTGCCCTTGGCGGTGAAAACTATGTATTCTGGGGTGGCCGTGAAGGTTATATGAGCCTGCTGAATACGAACATGAAGCGCGAGCTCGATCATTTGGCCCGCTTTTTAACAATGGCCCGTGATTATGCCCGTAAACAGGGTTTCAAAGGTGTTTTCTTTATAGAACCTAAACCCTGCGAGCCTACCAAACATCAGTATGATTATGATAGCGCCACAGTGATCGGCTTTTTGCGTCACTACGGACTGGATAAAGATTTTAAACTGAATATTGAAGTAAACCACGCCACGCTGGCCGGTCATACCTTTCAGCATGAGCTGCAGGTAGCTGCCGATGCAGGCATGCTGGGCAGCATTGATGCCAACCGCGGCGATGCACAAAATGGCTGGGATACCGATCAGTTCCCGATCGATTTAAATGAGCTGGTTCAAAGCATGCTCATCATTCTCGAAGCCGGTGGTTTTGGCGGTGGCGGCGTAAACTTCGATGCCAAAACACGTCGTAACTCAACCGATCTTGAAGACATCTTCATGGCGCATATCGGCGGCATGGATACTTTTGCCCGTGCACTGGTAATTGCCGATAAAGTATTGCAAAAATCTCCCTTCAAAAAATTCCGTACAGACAGGTATGCTTCATTCGACAGTGGTAAAGGAAAAGAGTTTGAAGATGGAAAGCTGAAGCTCGAAGACCTGCGCGAATATGTTCTCGGAAATGGAGAACCGAAACAGATCAGCGGCAAGCAGGAATGGTTAGAGAATATTATTAACCAATACATTTAGAAGTCTGAAGTCGGAGGTCTGAAGTCTGAAAAAGAAAGTATAAAAATCGTCATACTGCTATTCAAGGTATATTAAACGATCAACCTCTTCTGACTTCCGGCATCTGACCTCTGACTTCATTTTTCAAAAACATAAAAACGATTGCTATGCATTTTCTTGGTGTAACCGACTGGATATTCGTAGGCCTGTACTTAGCCGTTATTGCTGCGATTTCTATCTGGTCTATTCGTCGTAAAAAAGATTCACCGCAGGATTATTTCCTGGCCAACCGTAACCTCGGATGGTTTGTGATCGGTGCTTCGATATTAGCCTCGAACGTAGGCTCGGAACACGTAGTAGGACTGGCAGGTACAGCCGCCAATTCGGGGCTGGTAATGGGACATTACGAGCTGCATTCGTGGATCATTCTGATTCTCGGCTGGGTATTTGTTCCTTTTTATATGCGCAGCATGGTGTATACGATGCCCGAATTTTTGGAAAGGCGTTATAACAGCCAGTCGCGTATGCTGCTGTCGATTATTCAGTTGCTCAGTTACATCATTGCAAAAGTATCGGTAACCATATATGCCGGAGCATTGGTAGTGACCTCGTTTTTGGGAGTTGATTTCTGGACGGGGGCTATCGTATTGGTAATTATAACGGGTATATATACCGTATTGGGTGGTTTGCATGCGGTTATGTATACCGAAACACTGCAGGCCATTATTTTAATTGTAGGATCGCTGACCCTGATGCTGGTGGGGTTACACAAGGTAGGAGGCTGGGATGCGCTTGTATCGTCGCTTCCAAAAGAAAGGCTGAACATGTTTCCGCCTTTATCTGATCCCAATTTTCCCTGGCTTGGGATTTTGTTTGCTTCGCCTATTGTAGGATTATGGTACTGGTGTACCGACCAGCACATTGTACAACGGTGTTTAGCCGGCCGCGATGAGAAGCAGGCACGCCGCGGAACTATTTTTGCCGCCTACCTGAAACTGTTTCCTTTTTTCATATTCATGATTCCCGGTATCATTGCCTACACCCTGGCAAAGCAGGGTAAAATAGTATTGCCCAATGGCGATCAGGCTTTTCCAACACTGGTAAAAGAATTGATGCCGGTGGGTTTGCGTGGTGTACTCGCAGGCGGCTTGCTGGCTGCTCTGATGAGTTCGCTGGCTGCTGTATATAATGCCTGTTCCACACTGTTTACGATGGACATTTACAAAAAGTATCGTCCACAGGCATCCAACCACCAATTGGTGAAAGTAGGTCGCATAGCAACCGGCATTGCCGTAATACTGGGTATGATCTGGATACCGATCATGAAAGGCATTTCGGGCGTATTGTATCAGTATTTGCAAAGTGTGCAATCGTACCTGGCGCCGCCCATTGCCGCAGTGTTTTTATTGGGAGTATTCTCAAAACGCATCAATGCAAAAGGGGCCTATACCGCGATGGTAGTAGGATTTATCATTGGCATGGTACGTATTATTCTGGAATTGAACAGAGAGCACCTGAGCGGATTTTTATACAGTTTTGCCACACTGAATTTCCTGTACTTCTGTATTAGTTTGTTTATATTTTCCATTGTACTGATGGTGGTGATCAGTTTATTGAGCGAACCGCCATCTGAAGCCCAGTTAAAAGGATTAACCTTTGCAACTACAGTAGCTGAAGATAAAAAGACTTCGCGTGCAAGCTGGACTTCAATGGATGTAATTCTTTCGTTGTTGGTACTGGTATTTATTATTGCTGCTTTCCTGTATTTTTCACCATATGGTATAGCGGGATAGCGTCCTGAACGGTCCTGAGCGTAGTCGAAGGATCGAAGGGCGCATTCTGAGCGAAGTCGAAGAATGCGAAGTCGAAGAACAACATAAAACATGATAAGCGTGCCATGGCTTTCTTCAATGAAAGCTGTGGCACGTTTGTTTTATTTATGTTTTGCAATAATTATACAAACGTAAGAAGCATATTTGCCGGCATCGCATTTTACAAACCCGATTCCTACATCGGTTAATGATGCATCCCAATCTTCAATGCCCAGCAAATGATTCCTGTGACCAAAAGAGGGGTCGTCTGCATCAATGATCAGGTTATTAATTGCCTCGTTACCATCTGTAGCGCCGGCTGAAAGCGATTCAAAAAAATTATCGGCTTTGTTTTTTGTCCAGTCAGGATCAAGTTTATAACCACTTTTTTGAATGTAGTAATTGATACCATAGCCATCGGGATCAACATGGTTGAAGTAATTGCGGCGGGCCATGTCGAGGGCTTTGGTTTCGGCAACTTTTGCCAGTGTATCATTCCAGTGTAACGGCTTTTTGGTGATCGTCAACTTTGCATTCAGGTGCAAAGTTTTGTAGTAGTTCTCAGGATTACTTCTTATGGCATTCAGCAGCGTAAACGCCTGCTTCGCCTCTTCCTTTACAACAAATGGATTGTTGTTATAAAAGAATGAAAGTAATAATATGAGAGCTGGTACCATATAAGAAATCAGTTTCATAAGATGTACGGTGTGAATAGTAATATAAGAAAAGCTGCCCGCTTTTGCAATAGCCTTTGGGTACAATTAATAGTTAATTAAACAGAGGCAAGCTGATTTTTACAGATTCTTCTGAAGAGTAGTTGGATTTGAAAAGTAAAATGGAAAGCAATTGTTAGCGTAAACACTAACCAGTCAATGCCTTAGAAAGAAGAATGCCGGTCAGGCAATTTATTGCTGGTGATACAGGCCTTCTTCGCCGGTGGCCAGTGATTGTATGGTAATATCGTTATTACTGCCCAGCAAATCGCCCGAGGTCATAACAATAACTGCTACCGGAACCTGGCTGCGGAGGATGGTATCGCCATCGATGCTGTATTTTTTATTGTCGAACTGAAGCTTATCGCCAATTCGGTAGCCTTCGCCATAAAGCCACTGGTGGCCTTTTATGTGTTCGGGACTTAATGTTGTACAGCTTAGTAAAAATGAAGTGGAAAGAGTTGTTAGAATGGTAAGTGTTTTCATAAGCATAGGCATTAACCAAAAAAATACAAGCAAGAACCGGGCCGTTCGGTTAATGGTGCATAATTTTTTACAGGTACTGAGCGAAAGAGTCCTGAGCGAAGTCGAAGGACCTCCGCAAGATCCTGAGCGTAGTCGAAGGATAGCCCAATAGCTATCGGAAGGTCGAAGAATTGCCTGTTGCCAATTGTCTATTGCCTATTGCTCTTTGGCTATTGCCTTTTCTTCTTCCCATAGCTCAGGTGCTTGAGCAGGCGGGCGGCTTCACAGTCGGTGATAAGGGTTTGCAAGCGGCTTTGCTGAGTAGCTTCCTGTTTGGCGGTCATGATCCAGCGGGTGGCAACTTTTTGATAGGAGGGGGGCTGCGATTGAAAATAAGCCCATGCCTTTTTATTGGCCTTAAAAGTTTTTTCATACGGCTTGCTCAGGGAAACCGGTTCATTTTCATAAGAGTATACCCGCGACTTTTTTTCTGACCGTTTCTTAAATGCTTCCAGTCCGGCCGGGTACATTAATCCCTGCCTGGTCAGGTCTTCTATCTTTTTAATATTTATCGCGCTCCATATGCTGGTTGGTTTACGGGGGGTAAACCTGATCATATAGCTTTCAGCGTCGATTGATTTTCGAACGCCGTCGATCCACCCAAAACAAAGGGCTTCATCGACCGACTGCGGCCAGGTGATGGTTGGTTTGCCGGTGCCGGATTTATAAAAACCCACTATCAGTTCCTTTTCTTTCAAATGATTTTTTTCGAACCATTTGCGCAATTGTTTCGGACTGGTAAAAAAGATCGGTTCCATAGCTTTTTTTATTCTGAAACTATTTCGGGTTAGTGACTAAAAGTAATACTTGTTAGGAAAACAAAAATACAAAGAGCTTCATTAGTGTGTATGCAATACCCTTGTGTTTATAACTATTTAGGATAAGTGGTTTTATGCATTTAGCAAATTGGGGCTGTGATCTTCTTTCAATACGATAATTATTGTATTTACTTTTCACGTTCTTATTAAAACCTCCAATATCTGTTGCATATGAAAAACATATACTCGAAGCGTTTTTTAACTCCTGTTTTTATTTTCATTCTTTTAATATTAAGCAGTAAAATCAATGCCCAGAATCAAATTACAGTAAGCGGCGCTGGTACCAGTGCTGTTAATGGCACCTACACTTATGCGGGAACGTTAAATAGTAAACCCTATTATACCATGGGTAGCTACACGCTTGGATATCAGAATGGTGAATGGGAGATTTGGGCCAATTCAAATCCCTCCTGGGATCTATATGTTAATTTTGGTACTTCACCGGTTGGAGGTACCTGGTACAATGATTTTGGCAGTAATCCTCGCCCAACTGTTTCAAATTTAGTTGCCTTTACCAACGGCTCATCCTATACCGCACCGGCAGCAGCTGCCAATACCACCAATAATCCCATTGGCCGTTTTTTATTAGATCCCGGAGCAACAGGTTCTAATTTAACTGCTGCTACAGTTCAGTTTGCCGGTACAGGTTCCGGTATAAGTGCTGTAAAATTGTGGAGCTCTGCCGATGCTGCATTCAGCAGCGCCAGTGATGTGCAATTGAGTTCAAAAACGTATGGTTCATCTGTTACATTTAACAGTTTCAGTTCTGCTATGGCCCTCACCGGTACCTATTATTTTATAACCGTTGATCTGAATGCGGGTGCAAGCGGTAACCTAACCCCCACCATTGCTAATGCTTCTGCATTTACGGTATCATCGGCTTCGGTATCTACATCTTTTACCAATGCAGGGCTATCAACCGGTGCAGTAACCCTGCCATTGCAGTTAACATCATTCAATGCACAGTCGAAAGAGCAGTCGGTTATCATTAACTGGTCAACCGCCCGCGAAGAGAACCTTACCGGTTTTGAAATAGAGCGATCGGTTGATGCGGTACAGTGGAGTAAAATTGCTTTTATTACCAACGATGCCAACAGTACAACTGCAATAAAACAATATTCTTTTACTGATAATGCGCCGGTTACAGGCCACTCATATTACCGGTTGAAAACGGTTGAAGCCGACGGCCGCTTTACGTATTCAAAACAACTGATCATTATCAGAAATGGTCAACAGGCTTCTTTGCAAAATTTTCCCAATCCGTTTACAACGTTTACTACTATAACATTTCAGTTGCCGGTTAAAAGTGTTGCTACTGTAAAGGTATACAACAACCTGGGCGTTGCTGTAAGCACCCCAATAAATAAGCAACTCGATGCAGGAAATTACAGCGTTTCATTCGATGGTTCGTTGTTGCCGGCAGGCGTATATTTTTATACGTTGCATTATGGAAATGAAAATTTATCGGGAACGATGCTGATCAGAAAATAAATATGCAATAGGAGAATTAACAGGATAGGTAACAAAAACGTCGGCGTTCCGGTATCGGAGCGCCTGATGTTTTTATGAGGGTCATTATTTTACAATGCCAATAAAAGGTCAGTAACAAAAATAAACGAGGGGTTCTGAGAATCGCTTGAACAACTACCTGTCTCCATCGGGTACACGAATAAAAAGAGGCTGCATCATAAATACAGCCTCTTTGAATTTTTATAGAATCTGTTTTCAGTTGCGTTATTTTTTCACGCTTTTTTCAACTTCTAATTTAATCGGTGCTTCATCGAGTTCGAAATACCACTTTGCGTTTTCGTTCTTCACAAAAAGCTTCAGTAAAAGTCCGGTTTTATCTGCCATATCCGTTCCATTAACAGATATCGACTTGTCTTTATCATTAAACGTCCAGTTGCTTTTTTTGAATTGAAGTGCTTTTTGAGGCGAATCGATTGCAAACACACCGTCGGCTTTAAAGTGAAACTGCGTTTGCATGAACATGGTTTCAATTTTCTTAATGGTTTCGGGTGAAATATCACCGGCTTTATCTGAAACAAACACTTTGGTTACATTCCAGTCGCCCGGGAAATCGTTTTGCGTTTGCGCCCCGCTGCGCGTAGCTGTTACCATAAAAAACAGTAACGGCAATAATTTAAATAGTTTCATAGCATTGAACTTGTAGTACATACGGTAATAATAATTCAGGCTTTGTTCCGGTAGCCTTTTACCCTTCTGATCTATAAGCCAAAATACACAATATCCGGCTTTTATGCAACCATCAAACCCTTGCAGGGCCCGGCATTTTTGAAAATTTTCACATTTGCCCTAAGAGTTTTATGGCTTCAGTTATTGGGGTAAACCCGTGTTTAAACGCATTAATAGTCGCACAAATTTTGCTGCGGGTTGCATATGTTAATGGTTTCTTTTGATGCCACATTATTGACAACCGCCACCAACAACCTGGTCTACAGTGCCTTTAAACTGTAACGCAAAATCTTTTTTTTGCTCGCCCAATATATTTTTTACAAAGATAATAGCTGCATAGTTACGGCATTTGTCAATATATGGCCATGTGCCAAATAAACCGGGGCAGCTTATAACCGTGCTTTTGCCACTGGCGTCTTCTTCCTGTATCCATTCGCCCAGTCCGTAATGATAGCCTTCGGCCAGTTTAGGAGTGAATTTCACCGGCAGATTGGTGAATTGAGGTTTCTGCATTTCTTCAATGGCTTTTTCGCTCAGAATGCGTTTACCTTCGAACATGCCTTTGTTAAGGATCATCGACAAAAAGTTGATATAGTCGTTGGCCGTGCTGCGCGCCCCACCCGAAGGATTAGGGGCATTGCCACCTTCATCAACAAACGTAGTGGCACGCATTTTCAGCGGACGTAATAATTTTTCAACGATGATGCGGTCGAACGTTTTTTTGGTAATCACTTCCAGCACACGTGCTGCAATATTCAATCCTATAGTTCCGTAATGAAATTCGGTACCTGCATTATTCGAAATTTCTTTGGCGGCATAGGCATTCACTTCTTCTTCGAGGGTAGCATATTTTTTCCGTTGCACTATTTTGAGCAGGTTGCCTTTGTCGTTTTCGATGCCGGTTGTATGGGTCAGGCATTGCCTGATGCTCACGTAACTTTTCATGTAGCTGTTAAAAATGGGAATGTATTTGGCAACGGGATCATCTAACGAAATTTTGCCTTCATCAACGAACATCATAACCAGGGCCGCTGTTAACCATTTGCTGCTGCTGGCGATGGGAGCCTGGGTTTTGGCAGTGAAATTACCCAGTTCTTTCTGATGAATTATTTTTCCATCTTTATAAATAAGCGCTACTACATCGTTGCCCAGTAGCTTTTGATTTTTCTGTAACAGGGCATCTGCTTCACTAAAATCAGATTGCGCAAAGGAAAACTGAAAGAATAACAGAAATGCACAAAAAAGACTGCTGATGAGACAGATAGGGTTAGTTTTTAATGACATAAATGCATGAATTTTGGCCTGGATTGTGATTTGTTAGGTATTATCAACTTATTTGAAACAATGTTACCGGCTCGAATGCGGAATGACTTTTTTACGATTAGAAATTAGAAAAGGTTGGTAAACTACTTATAAAATCTGAAACAAAAGAAGCGTAAAGCATCTCAGGCCGTTAACGATTTGCAAAATTGGACAAATAAAATTTCAACATTATCAATTATCAAATTATTAATACGCTATGAACTTAGGAAATTTTACCATAAAGGCTGCAGAGGCTTTTCAACAGGCACAGCAATTAGCGTTTAATTCCCAAAATCCGAATATTGAAACGGAGCATATTCTGAAAGCCCTGCTCGACCAGGAAGATTCACCCGTTGAATACTTGTTAAAGAAAAATAATGTGACGGTGAACCTGCTCGAAAACAAGCTGCAGGAATCGATCAATAAATTGCCTAAAACAAGCGGCGATGCTGCTCAAATGGTGAGCAGGGAAGCCAACAACGTGATATTACGGGCAGGGGCTGTTTTAAAACAATTCGGCGACGAATTTATTACCCCCGAACATTTGCTGCTGGCCATTGTGCAGGGCAGTGACTCAACCGCCCGTTTGCTGAAAGAAGCCGGCCTGAGCGAAAAAGGCCTGGTGGCTGCCATTAAAGAATTGCGCAAAGGCGAAACCGTTAATTCACAAACCCAGCAAACCCAGTTCAATGCGTTGAATAAATATGCCCGTAATCTGAACGAACTGGCCCGTCAGGGTAAGCTCGATCCGGTTATAGGACGTGATGAAGAAATACGCAGAACCTTACATATACTATCGCGCCGTACCAAGAACAATCCTATTCTGGTAGGTGAACCGGGTGTTGGTAAAACCGCCATTGCCGAAGGCATTGCCCATCGTATTGTAAATGGAGATGTTCCCGAAAACCTGAAAACAAAAGTGATTTATGCGCTCGACATGGGACAACTGATTGCCGGAGCAAAATATAAAGGCGAGTTTGAAGAAAGATTGAAAGGCGTAGTAAAGGAAGTTACCGACAGCAACGGCGAAATCATTTTGTTTATCGATGAAATACATACGCTTGTTGGGGCCGGTGGTGGCGAAGGCGCTATGGATGCAGCCAATATTTTAAAGCCTGCTCTGGCGCGTGGCGAATTGCGGGCAGTAGGCGCCACTACCTTAAACGAATACCAGAAGTTTTTTGAAAAAGATAAAGCATTGGAACGCCGGTTTCAGAAAGTAATGATAGATGAACCGTCGGTTGAAGATGCCATATCCATTTTACGTGGATTGAAAGACCGTTACGAAACGCACCATCATGTACGAATTAAAGATGAGGCCATTATTGCGGCTGTGGAATTATCGGGCCGGTATATAACCGACAGATTTTTGCCCGATAAAGCGATTGATCTGATTGATGAGGCTGCCGCAAAGCTGCGTTTGGAAATGAATAGTATGCCCGAAGAGCTGGATCATCTCGAAAGACAGATCCGCCAGTTGGAAATTGAAAGGGAGGCGATCAAACGTGAGAATGATGAAGACAAGTTAAAAGCGCTGAATACCGAAATCGCCAACCTGAGTGTTGAAAGGGATACATTGAAAGCAAAATGGCAGGAAGAAAAAGAACTGGTTGAAAAAGTACAGGATGCAAAAGCACAGGTTGAGCAGTTAAAATTACAGGCCGAGCAGGCTGAGCGTAACGGTGATTATGGTACAGTGGCAGAAATAAGATATGGCAAAATCAAGGAGCAGGAGAAGTTGATCAATGAGTATTCGCAACAGCTGAATGCCATTAGTGAAAACAAGCGGTTGATGAAGGAAGAAGTAGATGCTGAAGATATTGCCGAAACCGTGGCCAAAACCACCGGTATTCCGGTAAGCCGCATGTTGCAGAGTGATAAAGAAAAATTGCTGCATCTCGAAGAAAGGTTGCATGAACGGGTGGTAGGGCAGGATGAAGCAATTACAGCGGTGGCAGATGCTATTCGAAGAAGTCGTGCAGGGTTACATGATCCTAAAAAGCCGATCGGTTCATTTATCTTTTTAGGTACAACCGGTGTAGGTAAAACAGAATTGGCAAAAGCACTGGCCGAATACCTGTTTGATGATGAGAGCATGATGACGCGTATTGACATGAGCGAATACCAGGAAAAGCATACCGTAAGCCGTTTGGTAGGTGCCCCTCCGGGATATGTGGGATATGAAGAAGGTGGCCAGCTTACCGAAGCCGTTCGTCGCAAACCCTACAGTGTTGTACTGCTCGATGAAATTGAAAAAGCCCACCCTGATGTATGGAACGTGCTGTTGCAGGTGCTGGATGATGGCCGTTTAACCGATGCCAAAGGCCGGATAGTGAACTTTAAGAATACCATCATTATTATGACCAGCAACATTGGTAGTGAGCTGATACAGGAAGCATTTGAAGGTGTAACGGAACAAAATGTTGAAGCAGCTACGGGGCGGGCAAGGGTTGAAGTGATGAATTTACTGCGACAGACCATCAGGCCTGAGTTTTTGAACAGGGTAGATGAGATCATAATGTTTCAGCCGCTGTTGAAAAAGCAGATCATGGATATTGTGCAGATACAGTTGAACAACCTGAAAAGGCTGGTAGTCGAAAACGGCATTGACCTGCAATTCAGCAACTATGCACTGGAATACCTGGCCGAGCAGGGCTACGACCCCCAGTTCGGGGCGCGGCCATTGAAGCGGTTGATTCAGAAAGAGATCATTAACCCGTTGAGTAAAAGGATTTTGGCCGGTGATATTGATAGAAGCAATCCCGTTATGGTAGATGTATTTGATGGGGTAGTGGTGTTCAGAAATGAAACACCGGAGCGGGTGAAATAGCCCCGTCCTTCAGGGCAGGGGTGAGGGTGATAAATAGCGGAGGAGAAAAGAATGGTTAAAAGATTGAAATGAACGAGGTATTGAAACTTTATATAAAGTAAATTGTTATGTATCTAAACCTTTCGGGTCGAATTGCTTTGTTGTTGTATGTTGGGTTAACCCGACCGGTTTAGTGTGAACGTGCAAATTAATCGTATAACCAGGCCACTCTGCTACCCCGGAGTGGCTTTTTTTATAGTACCCGTTGGCGGTTGTAAAGGTTTTTTGCCAACCTAATTCTGTGAGCATGAAAAAATTATAATAATCAGGGAGCAATTATGAATACAAAAAACGATAAAAACAAAGAGATTATACCAACAAAAAACTTATGGACCGGTAACCCCGGTGCACCGGTGAACCTGGTTTTTTATGGTGATTATGAAAGTGAGGAGTGCGCCAAAGTACACCGGGTAATTCAAAAAATTCTGGAAACCCATGGGCGGAAGATCAGGTTCAATTACCGGCATTTTCCGTTGACCCAAATTCACCAGCATTCGCATAAAGCGGCCGAAGCGGCTGTTGCAGCGGCCCAGGAAGGAAAATTCTGGGAAATGCACAATTTATTATACGCTCATCACCGCCGGCTGGGTACTATTAGTTTACGCGAATATGCCCGGGAGGCAGGAGTAACAAGCAAAAACTTATTGCCCGACCTGGTTGAAAGCAAGTATGGGTGGACGGTGAGGACCGATTTACTGGAGGGGCTCGAAAAGGGAGTTCGCAATGTGCCAACTGTATTTATCAACGACCGGGTTTATCATGGCCGGCTTAGTCAGCCCGAGCTTACCAAAGCCATTGAAGAAGAATGTCATAGCGGAAAGCGTAAGCGGGCGTAGTTCAAAGCGGAGTAGCGCAAAACAAGCAGCCGGCATTATTCGCTGAAATTAAGTGACCCTTTGCCTGAGCTTTAGACCGCCTGCGGCAAAGTTTCGGCAGCGGAGAGGGCCCCGGGCCATCAGACAAGTTGTAGTACCAGATTATATACTGGTGAAGTTAGAGGTGTTGTTTTCACAGCACCTCTTGTTTTTATATAACAGTAATGTGTAGATGAATTTATGTAGCCCCAAAATGGCCTTAAATCGGTAAAAAATGCCTTTTAAAAGGGTCATTTCAAAAAAAAATTTAGTTTTTTTTTGAAAAAAATGCTGTTTAAAAAAACAAATTTTAATTACCAAAAAACGATATAGCATTATGTAAAACACAGTATGTGTACAAAATATTCATTTTTATAAGCTAAATATTCATATTTATTTATAAGAAAATCAAAAAAATAAAACATTATTATTTTGTTTAATGTTTTTTCGCCGGGCTCAAAATGCCCAAGGTACAGGATGGTTGTTTGGTTTAACCGATTAAAAAAAGAAACTTTGTTGTGTTAATTTGTAATTAAAAAATTAGTGTTTTGTGAAATTGGATTGTGTTCCTGATTTTTCTCATCCGTCATAACGATTGCCTGATCATAATACGAGCTCCCCGAAACGGGGAGCTTTTTTATTTTATAAGGCCGCGAAAGCCAGAATAGTTCGGAAGACCGAAAGTCCGAAAGAAATATACATTGCCGGAGTGCTTCTTTCCGACTTCCCGGCTTTCGGACTTTACTGACTTAAAAGAAAGGCAGTGTAGAAACACCGCCCTGGAATGAATGAATGATTGCTTGCCATATGAAAAACAGCAGTTACGGGTGGATTCGAACCACCGTAAAAGGTTTTGCTAACCTCCGCCTCGCCACCTCGGCCACGTAACTCGTATTAAATGCAGAACGCTTAATGCAGAACGCTTAATGCTTAACGCTAAGTCCAGGCTCATCATCTCTCACTCACTACTTACCGAAATACACCCATCTCAAATACCAGTTTCTTATATTCTGGAAATACCAGGTAAATACACCCACCGAAGCCGGTATTAACAATATGCTGTACCACCAGCTTGAATAAACTATCATTAAACCAATCGTAACAGTTAACAACCGTAAAAATTCAAGGTATACAACCCATTGCTTTTGCTCCATAATGGCTCCGCAGTTGATCAATGTAAGCAACAGGGCAATAGTGATCAGCACTTGTTGATGTACCGGCAGATAACGTTCAAAAAGAATGAATACAAACAATAAAGCAATGCTCAATACAATCTGCCACACCACATATCTGTTCAGGGGTTTATCAACCGGTATATCGTTCTTTTGAACCAGCAGCCGTTCTTCGGCCTGTTCCCGGTATACCGGGTTTACCCGGTCGGGTTTGCCAAACAGTAACCGTAATTTTTGGGTAAAACCGATGGTATTACGGGCGGCATAAATCAGTTCGGCGATAAAGTGAAAATGCTGCCACAAAAAGCTATAGCTCTTCAGCGGATGCGTTAATCCGTATTGAATGGTTACATCATCTTCTTCTTTCTGAAAAGTGCCAAACAGTTTATCCCATATAATGAATACATCGCCATAGTTTTTATCGAGGTATTGTTCGTTGGCTGCATGGTGAACGCGATGGTGCGAAGGCGTTACCAGTATGTATTCAAGAATACCCAGTTTGCCTATGAGCCGCGTATGAATGAAGAACGGGTACAAACCATGTACCAGCAAAATACCGGTGATCATAGATGCCGGAAACCCAATAATAGGAAGTACTGCCCAGAAACCCGTTCGCACAAAAGCCTGAAATACGGTGATGCGTGCCGATACGGTATAATTAAAATCCTCGCTTTGATGATGCACTACATGAACCGCCCAAAACAAATTGATTTCATGCGCCAGCCGGTGGTACCAGTACCACAAAAAATCGGTGCATAACAATAAAACTATCCACAACAATATCCCGGGTTGTATATGAAAAATGCCGAATTTTTTTTGCAGGTAATCATATATATAATAAAACATACCGGTTACCCATACATCCAGTAAACGTTCGGCAACTCCTACGCTTATGTTTGCAATGGAATGATGTAAATTAAAATAGGGTAGCTTTTTTTGCCGGGCAATAAAAAACTCCAGCGCCATAAATACAACAAAAAAGGGTACTGCCAACGCCAGCAGGTTTACTTTCATAACCGGTAAAAATTGGTGCGGAAAATTGGTTTAATGTTTGGGTTCCAGATGAATTACCTGATATTGTGATGCATCTGTTATGCGAATCTTTTTTTGTTTGAATGCAGGATGTTCAATGACCAGATTAACCGGCAGATCCTGCCAGGTTGAAATGGTAAAAACACCTTTACGATTGGTAAGCGCTTCTTCTTCACCGGATATTATATAGATATAGGCATTTTCGATGAATTGGCCGTTGCTGTTATTTTTTATTGTTCCCTCAATAGTGTTTGGCCGGGCCGGAAATATCTCTGAGGTGTTAAAAATCAATACCGGTAATGCAATAAGCCAGCTATTGTGCCAGGTGCGATTCATACTTCGATATTTAATGGTTGAAAAAATGCATAAGACCTGCTTTGCAGGTTTTCAACATCGTGCTTTTGAGTAATGGAATTGCATGACTGTAATATTCATCACAATATTAGGGAGAAATATTTAGTCTACAAAATAGGTGGACTAAAAAAATAAAAAAATTCAGTGGTTGTAAAAAACAGGGTTTGCGGTTAGACTGAGGCTTTGGGAGAAAGTTTAATGAGTGTTGTGTTAATGCTTTGTGAAAGGAATAGAATAATGAGTATAAACGTGTTGGGTACGTTTTTTTCCCGTTATAACGTTGGGTAAAATTGAAGAATTATTGTTTTCAATTTTTACTACACAGGCATAGAAATTGTTAAAGATTGTTGGAATGTTTTTCATTCAATACAAAACAGTTTAACATGAAATCAATGAGAAGCTTGTTGAAATTTGCGTTGATTGCCTGCACCGGAGCAATCATTTTTTATGCGTGTTCAAAAGAAAAATCTGAAAGTACTTCAACTGTTCCTGCCGGTAAGCAGGAATTAAATCTTTTCCTTACCGATGGACCCTCATTATTCGACAAAGTATTAATCGATATCAAATCTGTAAAGGTATTGATTGATACATGCGACAAAACCCGAAAACGCCACGACCGCGATGACTGGTGCGATACAACCAAACACTGTACAGTATGGGATTCTTTAAGCATTACGCCGGGTGTATACGACCTGCTTTCATTACGTAATGGTTTAGATACTTTACTGGCCAGCGGCCTGGTAACAGATGGTAACATTGCAAAAATTGTAATTACCCTGGGCACCAACAATTCCCTGGTTAAAGACAGCGTAACTTATCCTTTGCATCTGTTTGATAACCAAACTACCATTACCATCAAATTATTTGGTGGCGACTGGGATAAGATCGCAAGCGGAAAGTATCGCTTGTGGCTCGATTTTGATGCCGGCCGTTCTATCATTCGTGTAAGAGACGGAGAGTTTTATCTGCGTCCGTTTATCAAAGCCTTTGTTGTTAAAGAATCAGGTTCGGTAAAAGGCGTAATTAAACCCGGTGATGCATGGCCGATAGTAACAGTGTACAATGCTACCGACACAGCCTATGCAATTCCCTGGTTTGATGGCCGCTTTAAAGTACGCGGGTTAGATGCGGGAACCTATTCTGTTTTTGTTAATGCTTCGAACGGTTATGCAGATACCACCATCACCGGTGTATCGGTAACACTTGATAAAGAAACAGATCTCGGAACTATTACGTTGCATAAATAATGTAAGAGCCGAAAAACTATTCCATACAAACCCTGGCAGCTGTTGGTTGCCGGGGTTTTTTTGTTTTTAGGCAGTAGGCGGTAAGGGGCAAATGTTTCAGGTTGCGGGTAACAGATTACAGGAAACCCCGAAACCCTGTGCAACCTGTAACTTGTAACCTGTAACCTGTAACGATGTATCACGGGGGCTTGTACCTTGTTCCTTGAACCTTGTATCTTTTTGTATTACCTTTGCGCCTTCATATGCTGCTTTATAAAGAATTTACGTTTGACTCGGCCCATTTTTTACCCAATGTGCCCGACAGTCATAAATGCAAAAACATTCATGGCCACACCTATCGTTTGCGTGTTTGGCTGAAAGGAAAACCCGATCCCCAACTGGGATGGATCATTGATTTTGCAGAATTGAAAAAAATCATCAAACCCGTTGTGGCTCAACTCGATCACAAACTGATGAACGATATTCCCGGCCTGCAAAACCCTACCTGCGAGCTCATTGCAGTATGGATATGGGACCAGCTAAAGCCATCGCTACAGGCCATGCACCGTATTGAGTTACATGAAACGCCTACTTCGGGGGTTATCTACGAAGGGGAGTAATTGCGATCCCACAAGTTTGAGTCCCGCTATTGGGAAGCTGAAGTCAGAAATCTGAAGTCAGAAGTCTGAAGTGAGATGTAATATGAAGTATGATATAAAATAATAGGAATGATTAAATATCAGCCTCTTCTTCTGACATCCGACCTCCGACATCAGACTTCGTGTTTACTGAAGTAATTATCAAGCGATAACGGGCCGCCTCCTTCAACCAGAAAGAACATCAGCAACAACAGAACAATAAGGGCAAAAGGAAGTTCAAACGTACCGAAGGCTTCGTGTTTGGTATTGATGAATATAATGGCGCCCATTAATATCGGAATTTGCAATAATACCGCCCAGCGCGTCAGCAATCCGATAATGATCAGAAAACCTCCCAGTAAATGCGCCCAGGTTATACCTATTACCACCCAGTCGCTGCGGTTGGCCACCAGACTGCCTTTAACCAGTTCTTCCAATGTGGAGGTGTTAACTAAAAAGAAAATGCCTTTTACAAACAGGCAAAGGCCTAATGCAACCCGTACGACTACCAGCCAACGGGGATGATGTGAAAGGCTCCACCGGTGAATTTGTTGAAGCGTACTCATGGTAACTAAGTTTATATGTTAATAAGTTAACAGGTTACACGTTAACTTAGTTAACCGGTTAACTTGTTAACCCTGTCAACATCACCACAAAGCTACACTTGTTTGGTGTATAACCTGCCGGGTAGTGCGTTAAAATTGGCTGCCTGTCAATACTTTCTTAAAACGGCGGAGTGCTAAAATAATATTCACATATAATGCGTTTTTAGCAAATTACCCGATCTTTACCCCTTTGATAAGTATCCTATAATGAGTCACCCTAAAGAGGCCCGTGTGCCTTCTGCAAAAAAATCAATTACCATGAAGAAATCTGCCTTGATCTGTACAGGCGCACTATTCGTACTCGCAGTTTCCACCTTATCGTTCAGTATGTGTAAACCGGGCAATGCCAATGGTCAAACAGCCATTGCCAATGATTCCGTTGTAAAAAAAGATACTGACGTTACAAAAGTGGTTCCTCCTCCCGTCATTCTCGACACTGCTTTATATAATGCCATGCTTGTTAAAAACACCAATGGCGATTCAAGCGGCAAATGGCCGGTAAAAGGTGTATATCCCAAAGGCGGCGCTATTCTTCCGTTTAAACGCATTGTGGCCTATTATGGAAACTTCTATTCCAAAAAGATGGGCGTATTAGGAGAATATCCCGAAAATGTGGTATTGGAGAAATTAAAAGGTGAAATAAAGAAATGGCAGGCTGCAGATACATCGCTTGAAGTGATCCCTGCTATTCATTATATAGCTGTTACAGCACAGGGCAGCGCCGGCGCCGATGGTAAATACCGTTTGCGTATGTCATCGGCCCAGATAGATAAAGCTGTGGCTATGGCCCAGAAAATCAATGCCCTGGTATTTATTGACATACAGGTTTCTCTGAGCACACTGCAGGCCGAGGTTCCTCTGCTGGAAAAATATTTGAAAATGCCTAATGTGCATTTTGGTATTGATCCGGAGTTTTCGATGAAAACAGGGGCAAAACCCGGCTCTGTAATAGGCACTATGGATGCCGAGGATGTTAACTATGTATCTGATTACCTGGCCAAACTGGTAAAAGCCAATAACCTGCCTCCCAAAATACTGGTTGTACACCGCTTTACGCAGAAAATGGTTACCAACTACCATCAGATCAAACTGCGGCCCGAAGTGCAGGTTGTGATGGATATGGACGGTTGGGGCCACCAGGCAAGGAAATTTAATACCTACAAGCAGTTTATTTATAAAGAACCTGTACAATTCACCGGTTTTAAACTCTTTTATAAAAACGACCTGCGCGAAGCCAACAGCCATGTGTTATCGCCGGCCGAAGTGCTGAAATTAAAACCTCAGCCCATATATATTCAATACCAATAATTAGTTAAGTACTTATATAATTTTAAGAGGCATCCTGCAAAGGGTGCCTTTTTGTTTTGAAAGGCGCTTCACACCGTCAAATACCAACTTTTCACATTTATCCGATTGGCTTGATTCTTGGTAAACAAAATTAAACTGTAAATCCCACCTTATATGAAGACTTTTATCCTTATGATGAAAGCCGGCTTTGTATTCGGCCTGCTTGCAATTGCCTCCTGCAAAAAGTCCGGCAACGATAACAACGACGATAACAAAACCAACGACTCAGGCGGTTCGGGTGGAGGAGATAATAACGGTGGCTCTGGTTGTACAGCTACAAAAGCCGATGCCGAGAACATCGCCATTTTTCCCACTGATAATGCATGGAATAAAGATATCTCCGGTTCTACTATTGATCCTTACAATACACAAATCATTGATGCGCTTAAAAGCTATACGATAAAAGCCGATTTTGGCAGCGGTTTATGGGAAGGCGCGCCTATCGGTATTCCGTATGTGGTGGTGTGCGGCAGTCAAACCAAATATTCGGTTACCTTTCGTGCCGATGGCGATGCTGATAATTATGGCGATGAAAGCGATAAAGGCCCTTATGCTATTCCGCTGAATGCGCCGATCGAAGGTAATGGGGCAGGGGATGCGCATGTAATATCGGTAGATAAAGAAAACAGGATCTTATACGAGCTATACAACGCCAACATAAACGGCAGTCATTGGGAAGCCTCTTCAGGAGCTATTTTTGATCTGAAAACAAATACACTGCGCACCGACGGCAATACCTCGGCCGATGCAGCCGGTTTACCGATCTTTCCGGGCCTTGTGCGATACGAAGAAGTTTTGAAAGGTGAAATTGATCACCCCATTCGATTTACGCTTGAAAAACCCAATGTAAAACCTGCCTATATTTCACCAGCCCGTCATAAGGTTAACAGCACCGGCGGACAATACTCATTGCCTTTTGGCGCCCGCATTCGATTAAAAAGCAGTTTCGATATAAGCAGCTATTCGGCTACCAACCAGATTATTTTAAAAGCCATGAAAAAATATGGATTGATCCTGGCCGATATCGGCAGCAACCTGTACATCACCGGCGCTCCCGATGACCGGTGGAATAATGATGATTTGCGAAAACTGGGGAATGTTAAGGGAAATGATTTTGAAGTGGTGAAGTTTAATTGAGAATAAGGTATAAGGTTTAAGGTTGTTTCCGGTGAATCTGGTCGCGTAAAAGAAAATTGCCGCGGCTCTTAATAGAGAAACCGCGGCAACTTTTTTATTTATTATCTTCTTTAATCCGAAATCGGATATAAGATAAGTCGGCTATTATAAAATTCAACGAACCTTAAACTTTATACTTTAAACCTTATACTCAGTCGACCTTGGTAATCTTCAACACGTTGGTAGGGATGTGCAGATGCACGGGCGTACTGCCGGTGTTTACCACTACATCGCCGGTTTTGAGGAAGCCTCTTTCTTTCAGAATTTTTATCTGGTCGAACATGATGCCATCCAGACTTTCTTCTTCATCATAAAAGAAGGCGCGCACGCCCCAGCTTAAACTCAGTTGGTTTACCAGCGTTTTTTCTTTGGTAAAAATGTATAAAGGCGAATAAGGCCGGTAGCTGCTGAGTACAAATGCGGTAAAACCGCTTTGCGTCATACCAATCAGCGCATCGGCACGGGTATCTTTAGCCAGTTTACAGGCATTATAACAAATAGCATCGCTGAGGAAAGAAGGTGAATGCGGTTGCGGTTTCAGGTCTTCTTCGCGATTGTAGCGATATTCGGTGCGCTCTACTTCAAGAATGATCTTACGCATGGTTTCAACCACCAGGGCAGGATGTTTACCGGTGGCGGTTTCACCACTGAGCATTACTGCATCGGCGCCTTCGAGCACGGCGTTGGCCACATCGGTAATTTCGCTGCGGTTTGGTTTTACGCGATCGATCATACTTTCCATCATCTGCGTAGCTACAATAACCGGCTTGGCGCGGTGAATACATTTACGAATGATATCGCGTTGGGCCATCGGTACTTTTTCAACAGGTAACTCAACCCCAAGGTCGCCACGGGCAACCATTACGCCATCTGATTCAAGAATGATATTGCGCAGGTCAAGGAGAGCCGAAGGCATTTCGATTTTGGCAATTACTTTTGATTTGCTTTTTGCATCGGCCAGGCGTTTTTTAAGATCGATAATGTCATCAACTTTACGTACAAACGACAAGGCTACCCAGTCAACTTTTTGATCAATGATAAAGTCGAGGTCGATGAGATCTTTTTCTGTTAAAGCAGGAAGCGATATTTTGGTATCGGGCAGGTTTACACCTTTTTTGGGAAGCAATATGCCGCCATAGGTTACCTTAACTTTTACTTCGCCGGCTTTGGTAATTTCAACCACCAACACTTCGAGCTTACCATCATCTATCAGTATCTTATTGCCTACTTCCACATCTTCGTGCAGGTTAGGATAGGATACATATATTTTTTCCTTGTTGCCAACTACTTTTTCTTTTGAGGTAAAGGTGAGTATATCACCGGGTTCAATCAGCAGAGCGCCGTTCTCAATTTCACCAACCCGTAATTTGGGTCCCTGCAAATCGGCCAGTATTGAAATGTTGTAAGGTTCTTTGGTATTGATTTCACGAATGTGCTCAATGATCTGTGCTTTGTTTTCATGAGTGCCGTGCGAGAAATTGAGGCGGAAGATATTTACCCCTGCCTTTACAAGCTCGAGTAATTTTTCATACGTATCACATGCGGGGCCTACGGTAGCTACAATTTTGGTTCTATGCGTACTGTGTTCAATTCCTGCTTCCTTATCCATTTCATTATGCAGGTACTTGGTAATATCTCTTGCCATTTTAAATTTTTCGCTGGTTGTTTAAATCTGATTTCTATATTTCTTTCAAACCGGTACTGCTTTGCATAAAAAATTGAATAATAAGTTTTATGCAAAACAGGGGAGTTTAGAAAGAAGTTATGTTACAAATATGGTGATTTAATACAAAACGGCAAACCTGACTGCGGGGGCAGTCAGGTTTGCAATTTTTTATTAGCTCGCAAGTATTTTTACAATCTTTATCCACTCTTCACTGATGCGTTGCTTCGATTTAACCGCTCTTTCGAGCAGGGTATAATGCATGCGATTGTTTAAAATACCTACCATTACATTATGACGGCCTTCGAGTAAAGATTCTACCGCTGCATACCCCATACGACTGGCGATAAGACGGTCGAGACAGGTGGGTGAACCGCCACGCTGAATATGTCCCAGAATACACACCCTGGTATCGGTTTGCGGAAGGCGTTCTTTAACCACTTTAGCTACTTCGTTAGCGCCGCCAAACTCATCACCCTCGGCTACTACAACCATGTTCACCAGCTTTTTACGGCGTTCTTTTTCGAGCAGCGATTCAACCAGTTCTTCAATATCAGTTTTACGTTCAGGTATCAGAATGTGTTCGGCACCTGTTGCAATACCACTGTGCAGCGCAATATAACCGGCATCGCGGCCCATTACTTCAATAATAAACAAGCGGTCGTGTGCATCGGCTGTATCGCGAATTTTATCAATGGCCTCTACAGCCGTATTTACAGCTGTGTCGAAACCAATGGTAAAGTCGGTACCGGCAATGTCTTTATCAATAGTGCCGGGTAAGCCAATACAGGGAATGTCGAACTCGCGACTGAATATATCAGCGCCTCTGAACGAACCATCACCGCCAATGATCACCAGCCCGTCGATACCCAGTTTTCTCAGATTCTCATATGCTTTCTTTCGGCCTTCAGGGGTAAAGAACTCCTTACAGCGGGCTGTTTTCAAAACGGTACCACCACGTTGAATAATGTTGGCAACGCTACGGGAGTGCATGGGTACGATGTCGTTTTCGATAATACCACTATAACCGCGCATGATTCCAAACACCTCTAAACCATAATAAATTCCGGTTCTCACAACTGCACGAATGGCGGCATTCATACCAGGAGAGTCGCCTCCTGAAGTAAGAACACCGATTTTAGTCACCTTTTTTGCCATGAAAAAAATCTGTTTTA
The DNA here is from genome assembly GCF_059587045.1 of Niastella sp. sgz303648. NCBI lineage: Bacteria > Pseudomonadati > Bacteroidota > Chitinophagia > Chitinophagales > Chitinophagaceae > Niastella > Niastella sp. sgz303648. The sequence continues at coordinate 957,640 of NZ_JCAPSW010000002.1, forward strand.
TTTAAAAATCGTCGACGGGCAATGGAAATCGTTAAATACAATTAGCTATATTTTTGAAAAGCGGCACAAAATTAAGGTTTTAGTTTGATACCCGTGTTGGCAGTACCGCCTCGCAAAGAAACAAGTAAAAATGTTTTATAAATTGATGTTTTTTTGCGCAATCACTATTTTTTTTGACCATTATTGCCTGTTTTTTAGAAGGATTAAAGTTTATAGTTCATATATAATTGTTTACAGAACAGTTACAGCCGCCAGGTGCTGTGTAACAGGAAATAAAAAAATAATATTGCAGGTTTCGTGCGGTAATAGGATTGGTTAGCAACAAGCTTAAGAATGAAACAAAACGAAATAATATAAAGACATATGAAAGTGCTTATAACAGGAGCTAACGGATTATTAGGTCAGCATCTGATAAAATTATTGCTCGAAAAAAATTACCAGGTAGTGGCAACAAGCCGTGGCGAATCGAGATTGCCCTTTACGCCCTCTGCAGGTTACACTTATCATCCGATGGATATAACCAATGCACTGGAAACCTATAGCGTCATGAATCGTGAAAAGCCCGATGTGGTGGTACATGCGGCTGCTATGACCCAGGTTGATGATTGTGAACTGCAACCGCAGCAATGTGAACGTATAAATGTTCAGGGTACTTCACAAATACTCACCGATGCAGAAACTTTTAGCGGGCACTTTATTTATGTTTCAACCGACTTTGTTTTCGACGGTGAAAAAGGAAATTATGTTGAAGAGGATGATACAAAACCAATAAGCTGGTACGGGTTCACCAAATTACAGGCCGAAAGCATGGTGCAAACAAGCGATATTCCATTTGCTATTGTTCGCACCTGTCTTGTTTATGGAAATACACTTACCGGAACGCGCAGTAATATCATTACCTGGGTAAAAGATAGTTTGCAGCAGAACAAAACCATCAGGGTTGTTACCGATCAGCTTCGAACGCCTACTTATGTCGAAGACCTTGCAAAGGGTATACTGCTTGTTATTGAAAAGAAAGCCGGAGGCATTTATCATATTTCGGGCAAAGACTGGCTTTCGCCATATGACATGGCTATAAAAACGGCCGACTGGTTTAAGCTCGATAAATCGAAAATTGAAAAAGCCAATGCTTCCAATTTTACCCAACCCGGCCGCCGCCCGTTAAAAACAGGGTTTGTGATTGAAAAAGCAAGAAAGGAGTTGGGGTATGAGCCTATATCGTTTGATGAAGCATTGAAAAAGCAATTTGATAATTAAACAATTTGAAAATTTGAAAATGAAGGCAACCACTCAGCATATTTTCAAATTAACACATTTTCAAATTTTCAAATTGCATTTAAAAAGATTTCCGCCATCATACACCGTGCACTGCCGCCCCCATTCGTTTCGATAGTTGTAATCGGCGAATGAATGATGCGATTAAAATGTTGCAGTTTTTTTACCTGTTCGGGATTGAGCGACTGATAAGCCTGGGTTGACATGATGAGCAATTTTTCGCCATCCTTATTTTGTACCTGCAACATATTGCCCGCAAAATGATTCATCTGTTCAAAACTGATTTCGATCAGTTCTTTACCGGTTTCGGCAATTGCATCCTGCACTATTTTTCTTTCTTTCAGATCGGGTAACGATTGCAAACAGATCACCACATACCGGTCGGCCACGCACATCATTACATTGGTGTGATAAATGGCTTTACCCGATGCATCAACAGCAATGAACAACACCGGCCGGTACTGCAGTTTTTTACAAAAGTCGTTAAGCACCTGTTTATTGGTGCGTGGCGAAAGGCAGGCATAGGCTATTTTATGTTCGCGGTCGAGCACCATGCTGCCCGTGCCTTCGAGGTATTGCTGATTGTTTTCGTAACCCGTGAAATCGATCGTATGGTTAATGGTAAAGCGCTGTTGTATTTTTTCGAGCACCTGCGGCTTGCGTTCGTGCCGGCGATTAACGGCAAACATCGGGTACAGGCAAACGGTGCCTGAATCGTGAAACGATATCCAGTTATTGGGAAAAATTGAATCGGGGGTATGTGGTTCAGGGGTGTCATCTACCACCAATACATCAACGCCGTTATTGCACAACAGCGTTACAAAATCATCAAACTCATTTTGTGCTTTTTGTTGTGCAGCTGCATCGGCGCCGGCCACCTGAAACGCATTGTTCACCGCTGTTTCGGCATTAAAGCCAAAATTCACCGGCCGTATCATTAATATGTGCGATGTTGTTTGCATTGTTTTGAAGAATGAAGTCGGAAGTCTGATGTCAGAAGCCCGAAGTCAGAAAAATTAAATGGTTAATAAACGCTTTTAAATTTTAAACCCATCCCGATGCCTTTATGCCTTGTTGCCTTTTTTAATGCATTGCTTACCCGCCAAAGTTTCAACGCCGGAGCACGGAGGCGGGTTGCTTCGCTGCCTTTATGCCTTGCTGCCTCTATGCCTTTTGTTTAATCCAGGTCTTCTCTCAGCAATGGCATGCTCATGCAATGAAAGCCGCCGCGGGCGCGCGATAGTTCGGCCGATGGTATCAGTATCAGCGTATCTTCCAGTTCATCAGGACTTGTTTTTTCTTTTTCAAATTGTTCAAGCAGATCTTTAACATGAACAATTTTAAAGCCTGCCTTACGGAAAGCTTCAACTGTTTTATCATTGCGGTCGTACCCTAATACAACGCCTTCTTTCAGCGCAAGCAGGTTGCATGAGTCGGTCCATTGTTCACGGGCATCGAAGGGGAACTGGTTGTTGCCGCTGTAAATGAATTTTACTTTTTCATTGCAACCGAGGTCGTTTTCACTGATATCGATCAGCAATTCTTCAAGGTTGTCGAAGTAAGTGGGATCTTCAGGATCTTTTTTTCTGAACTGAATGATGCGGATCTTATCTTCTTTTTTACTTCCTTCCAGAATACGTTCAACCGGATCGGCATCTTCGTGTTTCATTACTTTTTTAGAAAAGGCGCCCAGCATCACCCATACGTTTCGTTTTACCTGCGTAAAAATGGTATCGATGTGCATATAATCGCGCCGGCGTGGAATTTTAATAACCGTGATCTTCTTAACAATGTTTTGGGCAAACAGCATATTCACTACCTGATGCGCCGCTTCCATCGTAGTACGCTCGCTTACGCCTATGAGTATGTGATCTTTGCTAACCACCATTACATCGCCGCCTTCGAGCGTAACTTTTTTTTCATCGCCATCACGCGGCAACAGAAAATGGTGGTACGAATCGGGTATTTCAAGAATATTATCGCGATATGCTTCGAACAAAGGATGATTAAAGAAAATGTATTTGGCCAGCATGGCTTCGCGCATGCGGGCTGTTTTAGCCGGTTTGTTCAGCAATACATATTCGTTGATCACAATGCCGATGTCGCGTGTAAAAATAAAGTTCGGAATAGGAGGGAACAGCAACCGGTCGTCGTCGATAGCGCCGCTGATAATCGTTTTCGAAAGGAGTAGCGGCGACAGTTCGAGCAATTCGTTTTGCGTGGTATACGAACATCCTTCTACTGCACACACCGATGCAACCAGTTTCAGTTTTATTTCCTGGTCTTCGAGTATTTCGGCCAGCAGCCATTCCAGTTCAACTACTTTGTCGGATTTATAAAATTCAGGTTTTTCGGGTTTATAAAAATCGCGGTTGTTTTCGGTGGCATCTATTTCTTTCAGGCAGCCTTTGATCTTTTTGGGATCAAGAAAGTATAATAAAATTTTTGTGTAATAATCATATTCCTTTCTGCGCATGGTATCGAGGTGCACAATGTCTTCAAATAACCAGTCCTGCGCTTTTGAAGGAACTACTTTTCCAACACCGCTATCGGGGCTATGCACCAGCAATCGTCGTAACCGGCCTATTTCAGAAGTTACCTGAACTACCTTTTTTTCTTTTCGGGTGGTATGTATTGACATTATTTTTTTGTTTATAGGTTATGAAAATGGGGTAAAATGATGAACAGGATAGCGCATAAACGAATGCTACTTCAGTTGATACACTAAAAATAATGATGGGTGCACTACGGTACACAGTAGCCATTCACCGGCAATACTGAGGCGGCGAAGAATGAAATGCGGGAGAAGCGTTTTGCGGCAAGCTGCATAGCATTATTTTACCGGTTCAAAGATAGGATTTTTGACCAATAGGCAATTGGCAAAGGACAATTGGCATATTTGCCTATTGCCCTATTGATTATTGTTTATTGAACTATGATCCGGATCATAAAGGATGAGTAATCCTTGATAGAATTTTACAGAAAATATATAACATGCAAGTTTATAAAGATCATACATTGGCCTCAATTGTATCGGATATGCACCAGGCCGCAGCGGTTTTTGAAAGATATCATCTTGATTTTTGCTGTAAAGGAAAGCGAACGTTACAGCAGGCCTGTGACGAAAACAATATTTCCGTTGAACCGGTAGTGGCCGAATTGGAGCAGGTGGCCGATACCGAAAGTTCGGTTCAGGACCATATGCTGGCGGCCATGACGGCCGATCAGTTGGTTGATTATATAATTCTGAAACATCATTTCTATGTAAAGCAGGCCATGCCTATCATTTTTCATCATGTACAAAAAGTGGCCCTGAAACACGGCGATCGTTTTCCGTACATGCAGCAGGTATTTCATTTATTTGCCACCATACAGCAGGAAATGGATAGTCATATGCAAAAAGAAGAAAAAGTGTTATTCCCGCGTATTAAGGAAGTGGAGAAAGCCACCAAAAATGATCAGCTCATTTCAGCAAACAATATCGGTTATGTAAGCCAGCCCATTCAAATGATGGAGAACGAACATGAGGAAGCCGGCTCCCTGATGGCCGAAATTCGCCGGTTAACGAACGATTATACTCCTCCCGAAGGCGCGTGTACTACCTTTCGCATCAGTTTGGCCGAATTAAAAGAGTTTGAAGAAGATCTGCACCGGCATGTGCATCTGGAAAATAATATTCTTTTTCCCAGAGCATTGCAGCTGATGCAATAGCAGAGCTATTACGAATTACCTGGCAGGCTAAGGGAAGTAGAGGAAAATGAGAAAAATGAGAAATCGGCTTCTCTTTTTTCTCTTTTAAGCGCTTAGCCAAAAAATAATGCGAACAGTTGTTAGTTTTTGCAATGAATTCTGTTATTTTTGCGCCCAGTTATTAAATTCGTAGTATGCAATTTCAACTTAGTGAAGAACATTTGATGATTCAACGGGCGGCCCGAGATTTCGCCCAGAGCGAATGCCTGCCCGGTGTTATTGAAAGAGATGAACACCAGAAATTTCCCCGTGAACAAATTCTGAAACTGGCCGAGCTTGGCTTTATGGGCATGATGGTTGACCCCGAATACGGTGGCGCCGGTATGGATACCATAAGCTATGTGCTTGCTATGGAAGAGATCAGTAAAATTGATGCCAGCGTAAGCGTTTGTATGAGTGTAAACAACAGTTTGGTAAGCTGGGGGCTTGAGAAATATGGTTCCGAAGAACAAAAACAAAAATACCTCGTGCCGCTTGCTCAGGGCCGTAAAAACGGAGACCTGTATATAGGCGCATTTTTATTGAGCGAACCCGAAGCCGGTAGTGATGCAACCTCGCAACATACTACCGCCGAAGATAAAGGAGATTATTATTTATTAAACGGAACCAAAAACTGGATCACCAACGGTTCCTCTGCGTCGGTTTATCTCGTAATGGCGCAGTCTGATGTGGCAAAAGGAAGCAAAGGCATCAATGTTTTTATTGTTGAAAAAAGCTGGCCCGGCGTAACCGTGGGCGCCAAAGAAAATAAACTCGGTATTCGCGGCAGCGATACCCATAGCATTATATTCAATGATGTAAAAGTGCCCAAAGAGAACCGTATCGGCGGCGATGGGTTTGGATTTACATTCGCCATGAAAACCCTTGCCGGCGGCCGCATTGGTATTGCTTCACAGGCATTGGGTATTGCCAGCGGCGCCTATGAACTGGCTTTAAAATATTCCAAAGAAAGAAAAGCTTTTGGTAAAGAGATCATGCATCACCAGGCCATTCAGTTTAAGCTGGCCGATATGGCTACCCGTGTTGAATGCGCCCGTTTATTATGTTTAAAAGCTGCCTGGGAAAAAGACCAGCATCTTGATTATACAGTAAGTTCCTCAATGGCCAAGGTATTTGCCAGTGAAGCTGCTATGTGGGCAACCGTAGAAGCAGTACAAATTCACGGTGGCTACGGATACGTAAAGGAATACCATGTTGAGCGCCTCATGCGCGACGCCAAAATTACCCAGATTTACGAAGGCACCAGCGAAGTGCAAAGGATCGTGATCAGCCGGTCGATATTGAAGTGATAGTTAATTTGAAAATGTGCAAATTTGAAAATGGGAATTTCCCATAAACAATACTTCCTGCCTGTTCATTTTTATTCTTTGTTTATTGCTATTTAATATGCATAAAGCTTAATAGGCTATTCGCCCTACCTTTGGCACAAATATTAAAGTATTTGTTGATTAAATAGCTCATTTCATGGCCGTTAATACAGAAGCATATCTGAAAATAAGCGAGGAATTAATACCCCGGCAGGTTACCCTGGTTGCAGTTTCAAAAACAAAACCGGTAACTGATATACAGGAATTGTACAATATGGGGCAGCGTGATTTCGGTGAAAATTATGTACAGGAACTGGGCGAAAAACATTTGCAGTTGCCAAATGATATCCGCTGGCATTTTATAGGACACCTGCAATCGAACAAAGTAAAATACATAGCTCCGTTCGTGCATCTGATACATGGGGTAGATAGCTATAAACTGCTGCTTGAAATCGATAAGCAGGCACGAAAAGCTGAAAGGGTTATCAACTGCCTGTTACAGGTGCACATTGCACAGGAAGAAACCAAATTCGGTTTTAATGAAGAAGAATTAATGTCGGCTATGCAAGACATTTATAAATATAAATTAATGGATCAGCTGAAAAACGTGGAGGTAACCGGGTTAATGGGCATGGCATCTTTAACCGAAAATATTGAACAGGTACGCAAGGAATTTAAATACCTGAAACTGCTTTTTGACCAATGCAAACAGCTACCGGGGCACCCTAATCTAAATACCCTGTCACTGGGCATGAGTAGTGATTATCAGGTAGCTATAGAAGAAGGAAGTAATATGATACGTGTTGGTAGCCTGTTATTTGGCGCCCGCGGCAATTAGCTTATCGGTTTTTACAGTTAATTCATCGGATATTTGGATACAAACATCGAATTGATTCTTCAATCGCCACTTACCAGTATATCTTTGACTTACATAATTAAATAGTGTTTTTCATAGGTTATTGATTAATGGTAAAGGGCTGTGTCTACAGCTCTTTTTTCTTTTATACCCATTTCAAACCGCTGCTACATTATAACCCGTAAGGGTAAACCTGTAAATTGTGTTCCCGCACTTATAAGCATTTCGTCAGGTAAAGCCTGTCATTGGTGTAAGGGCACATCACCTGCCGATTTTGTATATTTAATTTACACGCGTTAAACAGGCTAAAACAGCCTTAAAAGTCGATTTGCCGGCTTATTTGACTATTTGTCCAATTTATGAACACAAGCCATTTTATTCAGCGTTACAAACTGCACCACCTGTTGCTGTGGGCGGTATTGTTCTTTGGCTGGCATTTTTTCCGGTACCAGGATTATCCTGCCGCCATAGGCTTGTGGATCACCTTTATAAAGGTGGCCGATCTGGCCCTGATGGTATATGTAACCAATTATCTGCTGATACCCGGGTTGTTGTATAAAAAACGATATGGGTTGTTTGCATTGCTGCTTATAGTGATCGTTTTTGTATTCAGCATTACAAAAATGCATATCGAAGCGTGGTTGATGCATACCTCCTTTGATATATGGGACCGGTTTAAAGTACGGGCATATGATAATGTAATTCCTCATTTTTTGCTGGTAAGCACCGGCGCGGCCATCAAATTATTAGTTGATTATGCCAATGCACAACGGCGGCTGGGCGAAATGGCCAGAGAGAAAGCCGAAACCGAATTGAATTTTCTGAAGTCGCAGATCAATCCGCATTTCCTGTTCAATTCAATTAACACCATTTATTTTTTGATCGATAAACAAAACGCCAATGCCCGCAACACCCTGCTGCAACTTGCCGATCTGCTGCGTTATCAGCTATATGATTGTACCAACGATACTATTGAAATAGAAAAAGAAGTACGTTATCTGCAGGATTATATCCGTTTGCAGGAATTGCGTAAAGATCATCAATACGAGGTTGGTATGAGGGTAGGGGATACGGTAAAAGGTTTTCGAATTACCCCGCTGTTGCTGATCCCTTTTGTTGAAAATGCGTTTAAACATATTTCACATCATGCCATTGATCGTAACTTTATTCAGGTTGAATTAACCGGCAATAATGGAATGTTGCACTTTACAGTAGAAAACTCGAAAGACGATAAGCAGCGAAAAACCGAACCTGCCGGTGGCATTGGCCTGGCGAATGTAAAACGGCGGCTTGAATTATTATACCCCGGTAAACACGAGTTACATATATCGAACAATGCACAAATATTTAAAGTAGAACTCAACCTGTTTCTTTCATGACACTCCGATGCATTATCATAGATGATGAGCCCATTGCCCGCCAGGGTTTAAAGGAGTATATACAGGATGCAGGCTTTTTGCAACTGGCCGGTGAGTTCGACAACCCGTTAAAGGCGGCTGATTTGCTGATGCATGAAAAAATCGACTTGCTTTTTCTTGATATCCAGATGCCGAAGATGACGGGTATGGAATTTCTTAAAACACTGACTCACCCGCCGATGGTGATATTCACCACGGCCTATCCGCAATATGCCGTAGAAGGTTTTGAATGGAATGCTATTGATTACCTGCTGAAGCCTTTTTCGTTTGAACGTTTCTGGAAGGCGGTTACAAAAGCGCGAAACATGCAGGAAGCCATTACACAACCTGCCGCCACTGCGAACCCACAACCTGATTACTTCTTTATAAAAAGCGATAATAAGCTGGTTAAAATAGCCTACGATGATATTTTATTTGTAGAAGCATTACAGAACTATGTAGCCGTTTATACCACCGGAAAGAAGTACATCACTTATCTCACCTTTCATAGTATTTCAGAACATTTACATGCTACCCGGTTTATTCGTACACATAAATCGTACATCGTAGCGGCCGGTAAGGTTGAAAGTATAGAAGGTAATGAAATAACCATCGGCAACCATCATATTCCCATCAGTCGCACCGAACGCGAAACCGTGCTGCAACAGCTGATTCAGAACCGCCTGCTGAGGCGATAATAAACAGCATATTGTGGCGTATATCCCTGCCCGCCTGTGTTACGCAAATATTATTTTTAATCACATTTACACTTTTGGGTTACTTTTTGACGTTTTTTGTATAAATTGCATACGAATTAAAGGTTCTTTTAACTCCTCTATCGAAACGGTGCTTGTTCCCACTCGAAACGCTGCTTGTCTTCTCTTGTAAATCAATGGCTTGCCTTCTATTTAAAACGATTTGCTTTCATATTATTCTTTTTTTACTTAAAAAACATGAATATGAAAACAATCATGCTAAGCACACGCACATTAGGAAAGAAAATGGTAATGATGTTGTTAGTGGCTGTTATCACGCTCACTACAGCTACAGCCAACACTTCAGATTCAACTATTGATGATGAAAACGCTTCGGTATCGTGCCTGAAAATGGAAGAAGGGCAGGTGTATTTCAACGTAAAATTCGAAAATGCCGATGGTGGCCGTTTCGACATCATCGTAAATGATGCAACCGGCGACAATCTGTATCGTGGAACTTTTACCGGAAAGAACTTTAATAAAGTTTTCAGAGCTCCGGTCGACAATGGTAAACTGGTTGTAATTATCCGCGATACCAAAGATAAAACCAACCATATGTTCGAGCTTACTACCGAGTCGAAAATGGTACAGCAGATTTATGTAAAAAGAATGTAATTGCCGTATACCTTCATGGGTTTCATTCTGGTTTAGCCAGGATGAAACCAAACATGGTGGTAGTATGTTTGAGGCGCAGAATTATGTAAATTTGCCAAATTCAATCAATTGAAGTATGGCAGATATTACAACACCGGAAGAAAAAAGTCTGAATTTTATTGAGGAGATTATTGAGGAGCATCTGAAGTCGGGGAAGTATCCTTCGATAGTTACCCGTTTTCCGCCCGAACCCAATGGCTATTTGCACATTGGTCATGCTTCGAGCATTTGTTTAAATTTCGGGCTTACCAAAAAATATCCCGGTTTTACCAATCTTCGTTTTGATGATACCAACCCGGTTACCGAAGAAACGGAATATGTTGAGAGCATTAAAGACGATATTCGCTGGCTGGGTTTTACCTGGAAAAACGAATTATACGCGTCGGATTATTTTGATACGCTCTATGAATACGCCCTTACGCTGATTCGCAAAGGGCTGGCCTATGTTGATGACAGCACCTCGGAAGCAATCGCTGCCATGAAAGGCACGCCTACCGAACCTGGTAAAGACAGTCCATTCCGTTCCCGCTCCATTGAAGAAAATCTTGATTTGTTTGGCCGCATGAAAAATGGTGAGTTCCCCGATGGCTCACGAACATTGCGTGCAAAGATCGACATGGCGCATACGAATATGCTCATGCGCGATCCTGTGCTGTATCGTATTAAACATGCGCACCACCACCGCACCGGTGACAAATGGTGTATTTATCCCATGTACGATATGGCGCACGGGCAAAGTGATTCTATTGAAAATATTACACACTCTATTTGTACCCTTGAGTTCGTTCCCCATCGTGAGTTGTACGACTGGCTGATCGATAAACTGGGCATTTACCCTTCGCATCAGTACGAATTTGCACGCCGTAACATGAACTATACGGTAACCAGCAAAAGAAAGCTGCTGCAACTGGTAAACGACAAATATGTTACGGGATGGGATGATCCGCGTATGCCAACTATCACTGGTTTACGCAGGGCCGGATATACGCCTGAAAGCATTCGCGAATTTTGCGAACGCATTGGCATTGCCAAAAGAGAGAACATGATCGATGTGTCGCTGCTGGAATTTTGTGTACGCGAACACCTGAACAAAGTGGCGCAACGCCGCATGGTGGTGTTCGATCCGGTGAAAATTGTGCTTACGAATTATCCTGCCGACGGTGCGGTTGAAATATTTAAAAGCGAAGACAATCCCGAAGATCCCAATACGACTTACCGCGAAATTCCGTTTAGCCGTGAATTGTATATCGAGCGAGAAGATTTCATGGAAAATCCGCCGAAGAAGTTTTTCCGCCTGGCGCCGGGTCAAATGGTGCGTTTGAAAAGCGCCTACATCATCAAATGTGAAGAAGTGATCAAAGACAGCAACGGAAAAATCACCGAACTGCATTGCACTTACATTCCTGAAAGTAAAAGCGGCGCCGATACTTCAGGTATTCATGTAAAAGGCACCCTGCATTGGGTAAGCGTGCCACAGGCTATTGCCGTTGAAGTGCGTTTATACGACCGGCTTTTCAGGGTTGAAAATCCTGCCAGTGAAGAAGGTGATTTTAAAGATTATATCAACCCCAATTCATTACAGGTTATCAGCAGTGCCTATGCTGAACCTTCGCTGAAAAACGCCCGCTTTAACGACCGGTACCAGTTTTTGCGCAAAGGTTATTTCTGCATGGATAAAGATACCTCAGAAGAAAAACTGGTGTTTAACAGAACGGTTACGTTGAAAGATACCTGGGCGAAAGAGCAGAAGAAGAGTTAGCAATTGGCATCATTAACTACTTTTAAAATGGGGGTATTGATGATATCCCCATTTGTTTTTTTAGGCGCGCTCAACAGCTCCTGTTGTTCTTTCGCTTTGCCGATATAATAGTACAGTTCGTAATGGGCAATAATATTGGGGTCAATGCCATAATTCATCAGTTCGGTAATGGTGATACCCGAAGCGTGCATGCGGGCTGTAAATTCATCGGCATGCCGTTCAAATAACTCGGGCAGGGCAATGTCTTTCAGCAATTTTGCCTGAATGGAGTTCGACATGAGCAGGTTATCGATGAGGTGCGACTGGTGTTTTATCTTACTTTTTAATCTTCTTTCCCCGGCAATGGTGATTTTAAGCATTTGCAAATAGAAAATGCCGGTTATACAAACGCCTATGATCAGCCAGTGAACATGATTGAAAATTAATTGTCTTATAGCAGGCGTAAAAACGGCTGTAACAAAAAATATAAGCGCTAATATAATTTGCACCAGGTTAGCATGATGCGTTCGCATAATTGTTGTTTTGGTTTTGTATCTGAAGGCTCTGGTACAAGATACAGCGCTATCGATGATTGTGATATCGCTTAAATGAGTAGAAGTCTGAAGTCGGAAGTCCGACGACTGTACCTGGATTATATTTGAATAAGCAAAGGGGAATAATTTTCCGGGTTCTATCCGACTTCAGACCTCTGACATCGCTTCTTCAGACTTCAGACCTCTGACTTCCGACTTCATTTTTTCGCTTTCGCATAATCAAACACCATATTGCAAAACGCTTTCACCCCTACATCGAGCCGACTATCGTCGATGTAAAAATCGGGCGTGTGATGGGCGGGCGCTTTTTCTTTATCAGCTCCTTTGGGCATGCCGCCGATGTATATAAAAAAGGCTGGTGCTTTTTCTCCGTAATACGAAAAGTCTTCGGAACCGGTTACCCATTCGCGTTCCTTTACGTTTTCTTTACCGGCTGTTCTTTCAAGCGTAGGCACCATCATTTTAACCAGTGCAGGATCATTATAGGTTACCAGCGTTTTGGTATCGATGGTCACTTCGGCCGTAGCGCCCAGCGCCGAGGCAATAGTGGTAGCTACCTTACGAATGCGTTCATGGGTTTCTTTTTGCATTTTGCTGTCTAATGTGCGGATAGTGCCCTGCAGCACAGCTTCTTCGGGAATGATGTTAGGCCGAACACCGCTGTGAAATTTACCAACGGTAATCACTACAGGCGCTTTCGTAAGTTCAGATTGACGGCTTACAATGGTTTGCAGCGCATTTACAATTTCGGCGCCCACCACAACAGGGTCAACGCCCTTCCACGGTTGTGAACCATGGCTTTGTTTTCCTTTGATGGTAATGGTGAACCAGTCGGAAGATGCCATAAAAGCGCCGGATTTATATTCAAAGGTTCCTGCTTCAATATCTGCTTCGATGTGCATGCCAAATACAGCATCCACTTTCGGATTATCCATACAACCTTCTTTAACCATTAAAGGAGCGCCTCCTTCTTCATTTCCTGGAGGACCTTCTTCGGCCGGTTGAAAAAAGAATTTAACGGTACCGGGCACATCTTTCTTCATCGATGATAATACTTCTGCTGCCCCCATCAGCATGGCCACATGACTATCATGACCGCAGGCATGCATCACCGGTACAGTGTCGCCCATGTATTCGGCCCGTACAGTTGATTTAAATGGAACGTCAACCCGCTCTTTTACAGGTAATGCATCCATATCGGCCCGTAAAGCCACAACAGGCCCGGGCATACCACCCTTTAAAATGGCCACAATACCGGTTTTGGCAACACCAGTCTTTACTTCAAGTCCCAGTTTTTTCAGGTAAGCGGCAATATATTCAGCGGTATGGTATTCGCGGTTCGAAAGTTCAGGGTGCTGGTGCAGGTACCGGCGCCACTCAATAACCTGCGGTAAAATGGCCGCAGCCTTTTGGTCGATAACCCCTTGCTGGTTTTGCTGGCTAAAGCAGGTTATTGCTGCCATCAGTAATACAGGAAAAGCCAATTGTTTAGGTAAGCGTTTAAAAAACTGCATTGGTTTTATTTTGCTGAATGTAAAAAAAAATTATGAGTTACAGCCTTAACTAAGTGAATGATTTTTAAGGTTCTGCATTTATTACTTATCATGTGGGTAATTACTTGCCCTACATATGTAATAAGTAAAAATGTTTACCGTTTAATAAAGGCTTTAACCCTGAAAACTGTTCCCGAGATGCCCGTACCCAAAAACCAATCTGCCGATTTTGGCAGGCGATCGCCATGGTCGTTACCCTTTTTTAAACCCTTAGGCAGCACATTGCTGCTAATTGCTTCATCTGTTTTTGCCAATTCACAATCAATAGGTGCCTGGACTTTTAATAACACATTAGCCGGAACAGGCAGTACGTATAATACTGTTTCTACGGCGGCTTTTGGCCCCGGCATTCCTACTGTTGCCTATAACGGAGGGGTTGAATATTTTGGCGAAGGCGGCTGGCCTACCGGCGGTGCATTGAACACAAATAGTTATTTACAGTTCAGTATTAGTCCCAATACAGGCTATGAATTAAATTTAACCGATATTACTTTACGCATACGTCGCAGCAATACCGGATCCCCTGCCGGTTCGGGCCCTACCCAATGGAGCTTGCGATCGAGCCTTGATGGCTATACCACCGATATAGCATCGGGCAGCATGACTCATAACTACAGCAACTACAATGTTGCATTAACCGGTTATTTGAATATTTACACAACGGTTACATTCCGTTTGTACGGATATAATGTAAGTATAGCATCGGGCGGTTTAAGCCGGCTGGTAGCAGATTATGTCAGTATACAGGGAATTTCTTCGGTATTGCCTATGCGATTATCGAATTTTACTGCTGAACTGAATAAAGAAAAAAGTATCGATGTAAACTGGCAAATGAACAACGTTGTGAAAGGTTCACAGTTTCACGTGCAGCGGTCGATTGACGGGGTTGAGTTTACCACTATAAACAGTTTTACCGAAACCGATGACAAATTATCAGGCTCATACAGTTATAGCGATGCTGCTTTTGCTGCCGGTGAGGAACATATATTTTACAGGATTAAAGTAAGTGAACCAAACGGCTGGACTTATTTTACCCCATTGGTAAAGGTTAGTACAAAAACAGTACAAAAAACTTTGTTTAATTATACAAGTCTGCATGGACAATCGTTGATCGCCTCTCTGCAGGTGCCCGAAAACGCTACCTATTCGGTTATGCTGATAACTGCCAATGGTATAGTGATACAAAAAAAATCAGCCAATTTGCAAATAGGTACAAATGTGCTTACGCTTGAATTATCTAAACTGGCTCATGGAACATACAGCATAAGCGTGTTCAATAAACAAGTTGCTGCAACCAAACGGTTTGTTTATTAATGGAGGCCTGATCAAAAGGGTAGGGGCGGGGGCAGATTTTACGGTTTGTAACGGATTAAATTTCAATATTTAATAATTAGATCAAATAATTAATTGTTGCAACGAAATAGGTAACAGGCTTATTTCGTTTTGTTATTTTACCCTAAACCCTTTTTTATGGTGGCCCCAATAAAATCCGCCTTATTGCGAAAAGCTGTTTTGCTGCCAACGGCTTTTATGTTTTTGCTTTGTTGCTTTTGCCGGCAACTACAAGCCCAGGACGATGCTACCCTGGTATTTGAAAACTATAAGCTGGCTGCTTCGGGCATTCAAAATCTTTCTTATACTGTTACCCGTGTTGATACTTTTTTATCGGGCGACAGGCGCAGTATAACCGGCCAGTGTATAATTCGCCGTGAACCCGATAATACATTAACAGGCTGTTCATTTTCGGGTAAACGCAACGATTTACCGGTATCGCACTGGTACGACGGAAAAGATTTTTACACCATTAATGACGATGAAAAAAGCTATAGTATAAATCATTCGCCGGGGAAAAGCATTTTGGGAAGTGTAGGCGGACAAATGCTTTGCACAGAATTTTATCAACCCGAAACAGATTATTCCAAATTAAGTCTTACCATTCAGCCCGATTATTATGTTTTAAGAATGGACTTACCCGATTTAAAAAAATATGATCTGACCAATCGGTATAAGTTATTGTACCTCGATAAAAACAGTTATTTGCTGCAAAAGATCGAGTCGTTTCAGGGATCGCCCGATAAACAGCAAAAGAGTGTCATATCATTCACCGATGTATTTGTGAACGATCCCATCACGGCATTAAACCTCAATAAAAGCGACGTTATTAAGTTTTATAAATTAGTTGAGGTGCCTGAAAGTAAGGAGGAACCAAAGAAGAAAGCAAAAGGCAAGTTATAAGTATTAAGTATTAAAGCACGAGGTCTTGCGGGATAGTTACGTTAACTAAACCGCAAGACCTTGTGCCTTATTTATATTCGCCAAACACTTCCCGTAAAGTATCGGCGATTTCGCCGAGGGAGCATTTTTGTTCAACGGCTTCAATTACAGTGGGCATAATATTTTCACCTGAAACTGCCTTGTCAGAAAGGTCCTGTAATATCTGATCGCATTTGGCCGGGTCGCGGTTGTTGCGCAGCGATGCCAGTTTTTGACTTTGCAAATGACGTATTGAATCGTCGATCCTGAAAACAGGCGTTGTATCTTTTTCCGACGTTTGAAATTTATTTACACCTACGATAATTTTTTCTCCGTTTTCGATCTTACGCTGGTACTCATACGAACTGCGTGCAATAGCATCCTGTATAAAGCCCTGTTCAATGGCCGACACGCTGCCACCCATGGCATCGATGGTGGCTATCAGTTCCCATGCTTTTTGTTCTATTTCGTTGGTGAGGGCTTCAACATAATATGATCCGGCGAGCGGATCAACGGTGTCGGGAGCCCCGCTTTCAAATGCTACAATTTGTTGCGTGCGCAGGGCAATACGGGCTGCTTCTTCGGTAGGCAGGCTCAGAGCTTCATCGTACCCGTTGGTGTGCAACGACTGAGTTCCTCCCAATACAGCCGCCAGTGTTTGTACGGTTACCCGTGCAATATTATTTTGAGGTTGCTGGGCGGTTAAGGTACTGCCGCCGGTTTGTGTGTGAAAACGCAGCATCATGGCTTTGGGATCGGTAGCTCCCAGCTCTTTCATAATGTGCGACCACATGCGCCGGGCGGCCCTGAATTTGGCAATTTCTTCGAACAGGTTATTGTGCGAATTAAAAAAGAACGACAGGCGACGGCCGAATACGTTAATATCAAGTCCTTTTTCGAGGGCGGCTTTTACATAAGCTTTTCCATTGCTTAATGTAAATGCTACTTCCTGCACTGCCGTACTACCGGCTTCGCGTATATGGTATCCCGAAATAGAGATGGTATTCCATTTAGGCAACTCTTTACTACACCATTCAAAAATATCGGTAATGATACGCATAGAAGGCTGGGGCGGATAAATATAAGTTCCCCTGGCGGCGTACTCTTTCAGAATATCGTTTTGAATAGTGCCTGATATTTTTTTCAGGTCGGCTCCCTGTTGTTTGGCCAGCGCCACATAAAACGACAGCAAGATGAAGGCGGTGGCATTAATGGTCATTGATGTTGTTACTTCTTCGAGCTTTATGCCTTTGAACAAGGCTTGCATATCTTCAATGCTGTCGATGGCAACGCCTACTTTGCCCACTTCGCCCTCAGCCAGCGGATGATCGCTGTTGTACCCGATTTGGGTGGGAAGGTCAAAGGCCACACTAAGGCCCATTACCCCCTGCGACAATAAATAATGATATCGTTTATTACTTTCTTCTGCGGTAGAAAAGCCGGCGTATTGACGCATCGTCCATAGTTTACCGCGGTACATATCTTCCTGCACACCCCGTGTGAAGGGGAACTGGCCTGGCATTTCAGGTGTTTGGCCTGCAGGTATATCGGCCTGGGTGTACACCTGTTTTATTTCAATGGCGCTATCGGTATATATCTTTTTTTCTGACATGACGTTTTTTTAAGACGGAAGTCTGCAGTCTGAGGTCTGAAGTCGGAGGCTTCGAATGCAGGGTTCTTCTGACTTCAGACATCCGACTTCAGGCTTCGCTATTGCATCAGTTTTTTAGCCTCATAGCTCAGTACATCGGATACCACATTGTGCAGGGAGGCTTTTGGTTGCTGCATAAGCATTTCGAGGATGCTGCGGTTAAGGTCCTGCCCGGTGGCTTCGGCCGGTAAAAATGAGGCGATCTGGTTGATGATCAGCATATTCTGATCTTTTAAATTGCGAACGGCTTCCCACGATTCAGGGGTAACATATATCTGCTGGGTAACATTATATTCAAACTCCTGCCGTATTTGTTGGGTTAATAACGCCTGCATTTCTCTGGCGCTTAATCCGGCCTGGTTCACCCGGCCAATCAGGTTGGGCAAAGCAATGCGGTCAATCAGCAAAATGAGGCGTTCATAGGCCTGTAATTGCAGGGGTTGGGTAGCAGTAGCTGGGCCTGCTGCTTTTTGTTTTTCATGGCGTTCCAGGGCTTCCTTTGCCTCTTTACGCTGTTTCCAAAACAGGTAAGCCAGGGTGCCTCCGAGGGTAATAGCAATCGAGATCGAGATCGTCATTTGGGTGGGTGTCAATTCCATTCAGTTGGTATTAGGTGAGCAAAAATAGGTCTAAGTTTCGAGTTCTGTATGTTGTGTTTGCAGTTGTTAATGAGGCAGTTGCCCGGAACTGGTTACCGGTTCCCGGTTTCCTGGTACCTGTAGCCTGTTAACCGGCAAACCGGAATCAGGTAACCGGGTACCCTATTTATTCCGTAAATTTGCACTTTAAATGATTTGATTATGAGTATGACAATGGCCGTTCCTGTGACATTTACTGCCGGCGCCCTTGCAGAAATAAAGCGACTGATCAATGAGCCGGGTTTCGATACCGGCAAGTATTTAAGAGTAGGCGTAAAGGGCGGTGGTTGTTCGGGGCTATCGTATGTGTTGGGATTCGATGACAAAACAGATTCTGATGAGGTGTTTGAATATGACGGCCAAACCTTTATTATGAATAAATCGCATGGCATTTACCTGATGGGTATGCAGATCGATTGGGCCAATGGTTTAAATGCCCGAGGCTTTGCGTTCAGCAATCCCAATGCCAGCAAAACCTGTGGCTGCGGAACATCGTTTGCGGTTTAATGTACAAAGGTCAAGGCACAAGGTTCAAGGTTCAGGAAATAAGGGGTAAAACAAGGATCATTATAGAACCCAAAACTTATAACCTAAAACTTATTACTTAATACTTATAATTGGTTATCTTCAATCAATAATCTTTTCCAACCGATTAACAGATCCCTGCATTCTTTTTTGTACCAGTAAATTTTGCAACAACATAGTTGTATTGATGCGCATACGGAATGGGCTTTGAAATCTATTTTTTTATCATTAAAAGCTTTTCAACATGCGTACATTATTAAAAGTTACATTAGAAGTAACTGCTTCGAACAATGCCATTAAAGACGGTTCACTTCCCAAAATAATACAGCAAACTATGGAACGGTTAAAGCCCGAGGCAAGCTATTTTACAGCAGTTGATGGTTGCCGGTCGTGCTTAATGGTATTTGATATGAAAGATCCTTCTGAAATTCCTTCCATTTGCGAACCTTTCTTTTTGCAGATGAATGCCAAAGTTGAGCTGAGCCCGGTAATGAATGCCGATGACCTGAAAAAAGGGTTGGAATTATGGCAGCAATCAGCCAATAAGATGGCAGCATCGCTGAGCTGATTGTATCTGCACTTTTCATAAACTATTGCTTATACAGGGTTGTCGCCGACAACCCTTTTTTTGTTATATCTCAAAACGATTATTAAATTCACATTCTTACAAAACATGTTATGGCCTACGATGAAAAATTAGCCGATCGCATACGCGAAGCAATTTTCGATAAAGGTGATATAGAAGAAAAAAAGATGTTTGGCGGAATGTGCTTTATGCTCAATGGAAAGATGTGTATTTGCGTAAGTCACGAAGAAATGATGTGCCGCATTGATCCTGATATGTACGAAATCGTGATGGAAAAATCGGGTGTGAGGCCTATGGTTCACAACGGAAAAACCATGAAAGGGGTTGTGTATGTGAACCAGGATATAATTAAATCAAAAAAAGAGTTCGACTACTGGGTAAACCTTTCGCTTGCATATAATAAAATCGCAAAGGCTTCGAAGAAGCGTAAGAAATAATGGAGTAACTTTTAAATGAATGGTTCACATCAAAACATTTAAACAATTGGTGCTTTCATTTGCCGGAGCAGAGGAACATCCTCACTTTGAAAAAACATCTTTCAGGGTAAAGAAAAAGATATTTGCCACCCATGCGGCCGATAGTTGCATTGTTTGTGTGAAGCTTTCATTAATTGATCAGTCGGTTTTTTGCGCATTTGATAAAACCATCATTTACCCGGTTGATAATAAATGGGGCAGGCAAGGCTGGACACTGGTTGATTTAAAAAAGGTAAGGAAAGATATGCTTACTGATTTACTTACTACGGCATATAATACTGTCGCGGCAAAAAAGCCATAATCGCGCCCACGCCGCTGGGATAGTTGCACTCACCGGATTGTTTCCATAAAAAAAGCCTCATGAACATGAAGCTTGATTTAAACGGCAGTTTTGCTGCCATTGGATCTTTATTATGAAAAAAGTTGTCTGTTGTTGATTGAGGATCGCATCCTCTATTTTAAATTATACAGGCAATTATTCAATTGTTGTTCCAAACCACCGTTTGGGAAAGTTAATAGCAGTGAATACAATTTGTTAGAGAAATCTTAAAGCACAAAGCCGGCAAATAAAATCCTATAAATCATTTTACTTTACCTGCGTTGTTTTTTACTTATCAATTAACTGTGATATGAACACTTAATAACAGATGATGAAATGTCAGGAAAGATTTGCAGGGAGTGACAAAATGGGACGGGGTGCTTTTCAAAAGCCCGGAACACTAAGCCTTTAAGCTTTAAATGGCAAAGGTGAGCTACCCTTCAGGGAATAGCTCACCTTTGCGTCTTACTTACTTACTTAAAATTGCAAATGGCCCCGAATACCGATAATATGTACCGGCCCACGGTCTTTGTTGTAGGCAGGATTTATTACAAACTGATAATCGGGACTGAGCGATAAGAATATCTTTGGAATGGTGAATTTATAATAGGTTTCAAAAATGGTTTCATGACCGTAATTTATCGTACCATCGCCAATGATGAAACCCGAACCACCTGCTTTCAGGTAATCGCGATGCGGACCTGATATGCCATTCACTACAAAGGCTATCCCCAACGCATCCTCTTTTCTTTTCCATGCGGTACCATTGAACACAATGCCGCCCGACAACGATTGATCTATTTCGGTAAAAGCCCATGTTTCATTGCGGCCGTCGTTCCAGCTGCTGCGTAAAAAGATTCCTGCATTGGTTGAAATTTCCTGTTCCAGCGAAACCCCTATACCATTTTTGGTTTTGGGATCTGTTCGCACAAGAGTTATATCAGGCGTTAAAGGATTTTTTCTAACAGCTTCTTCATAACTGCCCATTTTAGCGAGGTTATGGAATAACAACAGTCGTACAACACCCGGCCGTTTGTTGATGCGAATATTTTTTTCGCCTTCCCAGGTAAGTCCGTATGCTTTTGATATCTGGTTGTCGAGCGTGGGACCGTTGGCATAGGTTGGCATTTGCGTCATTGATATACGCGTTGCCCACGAAGGTGTATGATATTCCACTACAGCGCCAATGGTGTAACCGCGTGTATTGGCAGGATAATCCCAGGCGCCATTGCTCATGAGGCTCCAGTTCATGAATTGTGAACGGGGATCATGGCTGTAACTGTTATTATCGAAGAAGTCGGCAATGCTGAATTTACCGGCACGAACCGAAATATAGCGGGCAGGTACGTGTTGCTGTACCTGGTTCAGATCATCGGTTTCAACATCGGTACCGCTTCCTAATGCAAATTTTTGTTCAAGATATAAACGGGCGAGGTACAGCTTCAGTTTGGGGCTACCAATACGAAAGGTTTCGCCGTTGGGGAAGCCTGCAATGCCCATGGCAGAACTTAACCCGCTGCCGCCTGCCACTTCGGGATTAAAATAAATAGCCGCATTCCTCCATAATTTTCTGCCTGCAAACACCGTGGCTGTAAATGAAACTTTTCCCGATTCCGATTCCAGTAAACTATGGCTGCCCGAATAGGGTGCTGAAAAAGTAGGGTGGTATTGCCATATAGAAGTGGCCTGTGCATGAAAACTCCAGTTACGGTCGCGCAATGAATCTGTTGACGTTTGTGAAAAAGCAGTTGTTACTCCGATAAACAATAAAACACTAACCAGTTTTTTCATGCTGTTGATAATAGGTTTTCGAAATTGGCTGCTAAGTATTTACTATTTCTTAATTAATAATTTTTTGTGCCAGCATTAACCAGTGTTTAACCACTGTATTAATGCACCAATCCTGTTTTCCTCAATATTTTTCGGTTCGAGCGATGATGCATGAACTTGAACACCAGCGAATAAATAACTGGTAATATCAACAGGGTAAGAATGGTGGCGGTGATAAGCCCACCGATCACCACAATTGCCAATGGTTTTTGTGTTTCGGAACCAATACCGGTTGAAACTGCTGCCGGCATTAACCCGATCATGGCCATTAAAGCCGTCATTACCACCGGGCGAACACGCGATATAACACCATCACGAATGGCTTCATCGAGGTGCATACCTTCATCGAGGTTCTTTCTGAAAACAGAAATCAGGATCACCCCATTCTGAATACACACACCGAATAAGGCTATAAAACCAATACCGGCCGAAATACTGAAGTTGAAACCTGTAATATGCAATGCCAGAATACCTCCTATTAGGGCAAAGGGCACGTTCATAATGGTTAATACGGCATCTTTTACATTGCCGAATGTAATGAACAGAATAAGGAAGATGGCCAGCAAACAGATAGGCACTACGTGCGACAACGTTTTACTGGCGCGTTGCTGGTTTTCAAATTCACCGTTCCATGTCATTTTATAACCGCCCGGCAAATGCACCTGTTTGTTTACTTTTTGTTGTGCTTCGGCAATGGTGCTTCCCAAATCTCTTTCGCGGATGGAGAATTTTACCGCTATATAGCGTGTATTATTATCACGGAAAATGAAGGCCGGTCCGGTTAACGTTTGTATTGTGGCAATTTCTTTTAGTGGTACTTTGGCGCCGTCGTTCGTGGGAACCATCAAATTTTCGATAGATGCCTGGTCGGCGCGGTATTCTTTCTGGTACCTGATACGAACATCAAATTTCCGTTCGCCTTCGTACAGCTGGGTAGCGGCCTTACCGCCAATGGCCATTTCAATAACAGCATTGGCATCGGCAATATTCACTCCATAAAAGGCCATCTTTTGCTGATCGAGTTCTATTCTGAACTCTGGCTGCCCCAGGTTACGTAACACCCCAAGATCTTCAATACCGCGCACCGTTTTTAATACGGCGGCAATGCTATCGGCTTTTGAATCGAGCACCTGAAAATCGGGGCCAAATATTTTAACTGCAAGCGCTGCATTTACACCCGCCACTGCTTCTTCAACATTATCACGTATCGGTTGCGAATAGTTAAATACAATACCGGGCAGTTTTCGCAGCTGTTTGTCCATTTCGTCGATCAGCTCTTCATCCGTGATCTTTCTGTCCCATTGTTTTTTAGGCTTCAGGTCAACCTGTATCTGCACGTTGAAGAAACCTTTGGGATCGGTACCGTCGTTGGTACGGCCAATTTGCGACAGGGTTTGTTTTACCTCAGGAAATTTCGATAAGATGTCGATCATCTTATTCGAAACCGTATTGGCTTCGGATAACGAAACGCTCATAGGCAATTCGGCTTCTACCCATAACGCACCTTCGTTTAATTCGGGCAAGAATTCTGTACCCAGGAATTTGGCCGAAAAAACAGATACGACCATGAAGGCGACTGCCAGCAATACGCTTTTCTTTTGATTACGATATACGAGCGAAAGTAATTTACCTACACCTTTTTCGAAGAATATTACAATAACATTGTGCTTTTCGCGAACATTTTTGCGTAACAATATGCTCGATAATGCCGGCACAAGGGTTAAGGTAAACAACAGTGCGCCTAATAATGCAAAGCCTAATGTGTAGGCGAGGGGCGAGAACATTTTTCCTTCTACCTTTTGAAAGGCGAAGATGGGCATTAAGCAGGTAATGATGATAAGTTTAGAAAAGAAGATGGCTTTACCCATTTCGGTGCCTTTGTTCTTAAATAAACCGAGTTTGGCCAGCCTGTTAAACTTTTCCATGCCTACTTCCTTTGCCTTATGGTCAAGGGCTACAAACAGTCCTTCAACCATCACTACAGCTCCGTCGATGATAATACCAAAGTCAACTGCGCCCATCGAAAGCAGGTTGGCGCTCATGCCTTTGATGCGCATACAAATAAAGGCAAATAACAGCGACAACGGAATGATAATACTAACTGTAACAGTTGTTCGCCAGTCGGCCATGAACAACAATACGATCACAGTTACCAGTACAATACCTTCAATGAGATTATGAATAACGGTTTCCTGTGCATAATCCATCAGGTTGGTACGGTCGTAAAAGGTGTCTATATGAACATCTTTGGGAAGAATATTGTTATTCAGGTCATCTACTTTTTCGCGAACCCTGTCGAGCACTTCGGCGGGGTTTTCACTTTTGCGCATAACGATTATACCTTCAATTACGTCTTCCTGCGTATCGCGCGATACTTTTCCCAGCCGGGGCTTACCCGATTCTATCACATTGGCCACATTTTTAATCAGCAGGGGTACGCCGTTCACTTTGGTGATGATGATATTTTCAATATCGTCTACATCGTTCAAAATACCAATGCCACGCACCACATACGACTGGCCGTTTCGTTCAATTACATCACCGCCTACGTTCACGTTGCTTTTGGTAATGGCATTGTATACATCCAGCGAAGTAAGGTTGTATTTAATCAGCATTTCGGGGTTCACACTTACTTCAAATATCTTTTCTTCGCCGCCAAAACTATTTACGTCGGCTATGCCGGGAACCGATTTAAACTGGCGATCGAGCACCCAGTTTTGAATGGTGGTGAGGTCGCGTATCGATTTTGTTTTGCTTTTGAGCGTATAGCGAAAAATTTCACCGGTAGGCCCGTAAGGCGGTTGCACATCGGGTTTTACACCATCGGGCAGGTCGGCGCCGCCCAGGCGGCTTAACACCTGCTGACGGGCAAACGCATCATCCACATCATCGTCGAAAATGATGCGGATATAACATAATCCAAAGGCCGAAGTGGTGCGAAGGTTTGATCTTTTCTGTACCGAATTCAATACGGTTTCGAGCGGAATGGTGACAAACTTTTCCACTTCTTCGGCGCTGCGGCCGGGCCACTGGGCAATGATGATGATCTGTGTATTGGTAACGTCGGGAAAGGTTTCTATAGGCGTTTCTTTATAGCTCCATATACCCAGCGCTACCAGTACGGCCGTCATAAAGAACACGAAATAACGGTGCCTTAGTGAAAAATGTATAATCCGTTTTATAAACTTGTTCATTGTTTAATTTTGGGCTCTCTGATATATTTAATGCACGCTGAATTTCAGGTTGGCAGCCTGCCGGCAGGCTGGTTTGCAGTTAGCCATTGGCAACATTAACTGCAAACTGCTCACTACCATTTGTTTTTTCAACTATCCTTCTTTTAATGCTCTGTACAACAGAATCTGATTCTGTGAAATCACTTTATCGCCGGGTTGCAGTCCCTGTTTGATATAGGCCCTGTTGTTTATGGTTTTATGTACATTAATTTCTTTCAGGTCAAGACTGCATTTGTTGTTGTAAACGATCACAAAATTTTTACCATTGTCGCTGATGACTGCAGTTGCAGGGATGGTGGTACACGGGGCGCCTTCTTTATTTTCAATAAGAATGTTGGCAAACATTTCGGGTTTCAGCTGCATATTGGGGTTGGCCAGCCGAACTCTTATCTTCATTACTTTGGTAACGGGGTCAAGAATCTGATTTACCTTATCTACCACGCCGTTGAAAGTAGTATCGGGGTAGGCGAGGGTGCTTACTTTGGCTACGTATCCTTCTTTCACCTTGGCTATATCGCTTTCATATACATTGGCCCATACCCACACATCTTTAATATCACCAATGGTAAACAGGTTGTCGCTATTGTCGTTTCTGATAAAACTGCCCTGTGTTAATTTCTTTTCCACCACATAACCGCTTATGGGTGCTTTTATAACGTAGGTTCCATTGGCTGTGGTATTACCACCTCCATTGATGGCTATTTGTTCTTTTACTTTATTGGCCGCTCCCAGCGCTTTATTGTAATTTTCTTTGGCTTCGATGTATTCGCGCTCGCTGGCAATGCCGCTTTTGTACAGTGATTCGGCATTATCCAAATGCTTTTTGGCAATGGTTACATCATTGCCTGCGCTTGATAAATCGGCGTAATTGCCTGCCACATCGGCGCTTTTAATAACGGCCAGCGTTTGTCCTTTTACCACTTTATCGCCCAGTGAAACATTTACCTGTACAACCTGTCCGCTGCTGAACGGAAATACCCGTACCACTTTATTATCGTTGAAGCTTACTTCGCCAGAAAGCTTTAATTCATCGCTGATATTGGCTGTATATGCCGAATCGATTTGAATAATCTTAGCCAGTGAGTCACTTACACATACAGGAGCTTTGCCTTCCGGGGCGGGTTGCGACTGGGTATTGCAGCTGGCTGCTGCTAATGCGATCACTGATATATATAATAAGCGTTTCATAATTTACTTAGGGTTTAGTTTTTAGCGGTTATTGAATTGTGATGATGTTAGTGCCTGTTGTAAAATTGATCTCCGCTATGGCATTGAGCAATGAGGTTCGTTGTTGCAGCTTTTTAATCGATGTTTCTTTGTAGGCATCAAAAAAGTCAACAAATTCTATTAAACTTATCTGGCGTTGCTGATAACCTGTAATAACATTCTGTAACAGGCGGTCGTATTGTTCGCCCAGTTCGGGAGGCGATATTTTCTTAAGATTTTCGGCAATCAGATATTTGTTGTAAGCCGTTTGTACATCCTGCTGTGCCTGGTTTTGCACCTGCAGAACGGTATTGTTAGCCTGCCGTATAGCAGTGCCTGCGGCCACTATATTGCCTTTGTTACGGTTAAATACGGGAATGGGTAAACCAATGGTAAGCCCCCAGAAATTGGGTACATAGTTACTTAGGCGGTCGTATTCGAGGCCTACGGTAAGGTCGGGTACGGCCAGCGATTTCTGATAACTGAGGTTATGTTCCTGTGCCAGCAGATTTATTTTCGCCAGTTTCCAGTCGGGCCGGTTATTGATGGCCGAATCCTGCAACTGATTCAAAGTAAGGCTGCCATTTACCGCCGGCTCATTAATAACCGGTACAATAATGTTGTTACCACTTTGCTGCAGCAACGTATGCAGCTCTTTTTGTACTTCGGTTATCTGGCGTTGAACATCGGCCAGGTCGCTTTGCAGTGAGAACAACAGCGATTTAATTCGGATATTATCCTTTTGTGAAATGTTCCCGGTTTGAAACTGCGCATCCATACCGGCAACCAGCTTTTGCATGGCATCGGCTTCTTTACTAAATATAGCATTAGTGCCTAATAGCTGGTGCAGATTGGTAAAATCGGTAATGAGAACAAATTTCAGGTTGCGCATGAGGTCGTTAAACTGCTGTGTGGCCGATAATACATTATCATTGGCCAACTGTACCAGCTTGTTGCGCTTGCCGGCGGTTTTAATAACCTGTTGTAATTGCAGATAAACCTGACCGTAAGGCTGGTTGTCGACTTTTGTATGACGGAAAAATTTACCGTCGTACAGGTTCTGGTCGGTCAATAAAACGGGATTATCCCAGTAACGTGCCTGTTGAACCAATGCTTTATTAATATCGACATTGAATTGCTGTGATATTAATGCAAGATTCTTTTGCAGGAAGAGCTTTTCAGCTTCCGGCAGGGTAAGGACTAACGTATCACCGGTAACTTGTGCTTTGCAGGTGCATATTATCCCCATCAACAACTGCACACATAAAATAATACGACGCATCGGGTGTTTTTATTTGGTAATCGCAACCGCAAATGTGCTATGAGGTTTGGTTAAGCAGTTATTAACATGTGTTAATGAGCCGTTAACGAGTGAAATTCAATGGGCAATAGGCAATTAGCACCAGACAATTTGAGGTGAGTGGGTAGTAGGGAGCAGGCAGTGGGCACCAGGCAGGAGGTTTGCACCGGGGTGAAGCAAAATCCATTCTTATGACCCACATTAGGTCAAATATCCCTTGCTACCCGCTATTACCTTTATGTTATTAACCAACAGTTGCATTGAATCTGAATCCAACGCCATGAATGGTTTCGAGAATGATGGTGGGGTCGGCTTTGAAGTATTTGCGCAATTTGGTCATGAATACGTCCATGCTGCGGCCGAGGAAGTAATCGTCTTTACCCCAAACATTCAGCAACACTTCATCGCGTTTGAGAATGTGGTTGGCATGTTCGCAAAGGAATTTTAACAGGTCTGCTTCTTTTTGTGTAAGCGTATAGGTTTCGGTGGGCGTATTTAATTTTAAATCGGTGTAGGAAAACTTCATATTACCGATGGAAAATTCCTGTATGCTTTCGGCATGCAGTTTACGGGTACGGCGAATGAACACATCCATTCGCAGCAACAATTCCTGCATACTGAAAGGCTTGGTAATATAATCGTCGGCCCCGGTCAAAAAGCCTTTTATTTTATCTTCTTCCATCGATTTTGCTGTAAGAAACAGGATGGGGATCATATCGCTTTGCTGACGGATCTTTTTAGCTACTGAAAATCCATCTTTATTCGGCATCATTACATCGAGCAGGCAAATATCATATTGCGTTTTATCGAATTTTTCAATGGCGGTTTGCCCGTCGGGGCACAATACCACATCATAACCCGCATCCTGCAGGTTGTCTTTAATAACATATCCAAGGGAAAGGTCGTCTTCAGCGAGTAATACTTTAAATTTTTTGGATTGCATGGTCAGGAATTTACTGTTGCTGGAAGAATAAGCCTGAATTCGGTACCAATACCCGGCAGGCTGTTTATTTTAATGGTACCGTGATGGGCATCGATGATCCTTTTTACGAAATTAAGGCCCAGACCGAAGCCTTTTACATTATGCACATCGCCCGTTGGTACCCGGTAAAACTTTTTAAACAGGTTTTTCTGATATTTCTTTTCAATGCCGATACCGTTGTCTTTAACCGAAATATAAATGTTTCCATCTTCTTTACCGGTGCTCACAATAATATGCGGTTTTACCGAAAATTTGAGCGCATTTTCGAGCAGGTTCACAATGGCCAGTTCAAGATGTGCTTTATCGGCATAAAGTTCTACATTTTCATCATCATCAATCGGAATTTCAACATCGGCCTTTTTTTCATCAATCAGCGGCTGCAGTTTCGAGGCTGCCTGTTCAATGATCTCTTTTACGGGTACCGGCTTTTTTTGAATGGGCAGGTTTTTGTGGTCAGTGGCAGCAATTTGTAACAGGCGTTCTACCTGATCCTGCAGGTGCCGGGTTTGATTTTCAATGATCGTTGCGTATTTGTGTAAACGGTCGGGCTGCGTTTGAATTTTATCCTGCATCAGCACCTCAGCCGAAATTTTCATCACCGCAAGGGGTGTTTTAAACTCGTGGGTAAAGTTATTTACAAAATCTTTCTGCACCTCTGCCAAAAATTTCTGGCGGTAAAAAAAGAACAGGATCACTGCCAGCCCTATAAGTACTACAAATAAAACGGCACTGCTGATAAACCAAAAATTCATCTGGGCCAATACGTATTTATTGCGATGGGGAAAGTACAATAAAGCGTAATTGAAGGTACGGTTGTATACCGTAAGGTTGTTGCCATCTCTGGTATATCGCGATGCGGCGGCGGGTATATAAATACTTCTTTTATAGTTCGTATATCCGGCACGGTAAAATACGAGGTAGGCATCGGTTAATACATCAAAATCGTTTAACTCATGCTGCAGATAGTAAGCTATTGAATCTTCGAGAAAGTTGTTTTCTATCCTGAATAAAAAATAATTATTGCTGGGGTGTTCGATCAGGTCCTGTAAATGCGTGTAGTGTGTATCGGCAATATCAATATCCTCATATAAACCACGAATGCTTTTCACCACATTGGTATTAAATGTTTTTTGCTCAAAGGAATACACTTTATCGAGCCAGAACAACTGCACGGCAATAATCAGCATTATTAAAACGCTGGCCAGCAAAACAAGCCATCTTAGTGTTGATGAACGCATATCTCCGTGTAAACTCCTACTGGCAAATTTGCTACCCATTATGCTTATAAATTTTTTTATTCTGGTTAACTACTTGTTAAGGGAAAGTTACGAAACTGCTACATACCGGCAACACCGGAGGTATTGTTAATCACCGGTTAAGCAGGCCGTAAAATTTTACAGGAGGTGTGCATTTGAATATTTTCACATCGTCAAAACATATCCAAACAACCATTTAAAGTTCCACAAATGAAAAAAGTTTTATTGCTGGCCGGTTTAGTAATGACATTAGGCATCGCCACTATGGCTCAGGAAAAACCCAAAAAAGAGACCAAAAAAGATACTACTTCGAAGCCTATGCATATGAAGGCTCCTAAGAAAGCTACTGATACTACACATCATAAAAAACATTAAAGACGGTCGGTTTCTTTAGGGTTTAAACGTCGCTCCGGGTGAGCGGCGTTTTTTGTTACCGGTTACCGGGTACCAGTTCCCCGGATCCCAGGTTCCGGAACTCCCGTAACCGGTAACTGTTCCTTCTACAACAAAGGTGAGCCCTCCCCCAGGAGAGCTCACCTTTGCATTTTAGTCAGTTGTTTTTCTACTGTCCGGTGCCCTTCGGCCCTTCCTTATGCTTTCCGTTTCGTTCTTCCCGGATGATATTCTGCAGCAGCTTTATTTGTTCGGCCTGTGTTTCTATCAGCTGTTTAAATTGTTCCTGTATCAGCAGGTCCATTTTCTGGTGCAGGGTCCTGATCTCGATCTCTGCCTTCAGGTTTATCTGATAATCGTTCTCGTTTCGTTGCCGGTCTTTTTCTTCCTGCCGGTTCTGGCTCATCATAATTACCGGCGCCTGGATGGCCGCCAGGCACGATAACAGCAGATTAAGCAGTATAAAAGGGTAGGGATCAAAGCGTTGCCGGCCGGTTAGTATAAGATTAATTATTATCCAAATAATTAATAGCACCGCAAACGAGATGATGAATCTCCAGCTGCCGCCAAATTTAGCTACCCGGTCGGCCAGCCGCTGACCGAATGTGAGCTTTTCTTTCTGTTGCACGCTGATATTCTGCAACAGCAGCTTTTCCTCTTCAATCGACTTAAGAACTATTTCGTTTAGTTTGTTCAGGTGGTCGTTTTCGGTGTTTAACAGATCGTGAACATAGCGTGCTTTTGATGAATGCATGGTTATTAGTTTACTGGTTGATAAAGGTTAATAGGTTAATAGGTTGACAAGTTAATATGTTACCGGTTACCAGTTACCAGTTACCAGTTACCGGTTACTGGTTACCAGGAAACCGGTAACCGGTAACTGGCTTGTTCCTGTTCGTTTCAATACGCCCCAGCCCTGTAATTCGCCTTTTATTGCCTTCAGAAATGCTTTGAATAATACAATCAGCATCAGCCAGCGGTAAATAAGTCGTTGCGGCAATAACCAAAGCAGCCGCGATTTCTTTTCTTTTTCAAAATGATAGGCCATTACCGAAACAGCTGCATCTGTAAGCATGAACACTCCGTAATAAAACAGTATATGGCCTGCATTGCCGGTAAATATGCCAATGAGCATAAAGAAATCGGCCACCGGCGCAAAGGCCGGAATAATAAACTGAAACAGCAGGATATTGGGGAAGGCAGCCCAACCCAGTGCTTTATACTTTTTGTTGAATAACACATCGCGATGCTTCCAGAAGGTTTGCATTACGCCAAAGCTCCAGCGAAACCGTTGCCTGATAAACATTTTTACCGATTCGGGCGCCTCGGTAAAGGCCAGCGCTTCGTGTTCATTGGCAATGGTATACCCGCTTCGTAAAATACGCACCGAAAGATCGCAGTCTTCGGCCAGCGTATCGGTGGTAAAACCGCCGGCATCTTCAATGGCCTGTTTGCGAAAAGCGCCTATGGCGCCGGGCACCACGGTAATGCCATTGAGATAAGCAAAGGCTTCACGATCGAAATTCTGGCTGGTGATGTATTCGATACTCTGCCAGCGGGTGAGCAGGTTGTTGCGATTGCCGACCTTAACATTGCCGGCAACGGCGCCAACTGTACCTGCCCGGCCGGCCTCTCTCCGTGGGGAGGGGGCCTCAAAATGTCGCATTAATTTGCTTATGGCATCGGGCTGTAAATGGGTATCGGCGTCGATGCATACCACGTAATCGGCTTTGGATTCTTTAATACCAAAGTTCAGGGCCGAAGCCTTACCTCCATTTGGTTTGGTAAATACCTTAACCTGCGGATGGTCATGAAATGCGTTGAATACTTTTTCATAGGTGGCATCTTTACTGCCATCATCAACAAAAATGATTTCGGTATTGGGCCAGGTGGTCTTTAACAGATTGTTTACCGACCGAACGGCGTTTAGTTCTTCGTTATAGGCAGGTACAATGATCGATACCAGCGGATGACTGGTGATGGGCCCGTATAGGGTATTCTTTACTTTGCGGCGTTGCCTGATGGCCAGCCAGGCCATAAAGGCCAGCCGTGCTACCGACAGCACTATAAATAAAACAAACAATGAAAACAATAGTCTTCCTGCGTAATAACCGGCTTCGGCCAGTATATAATTGAACTGAACCAGGTAATACCCCTTGCCTTTGGGTACGGCCGGCATGAGCTCTTTTTTTTGCTTACCCAATAAATCGGCTACCGTGGTGAACTGGTATCCCTGTTGTTTAAAATACCTGATAAGGCGCGGCAGCGCTTCAATAGTTGCTTTGCGGGTTTCGCCGCCGGCATCGTGCAGCAAAATAACATTACCGCTTAATCCGGCAGCGGTTAACTCCTGTTTGCGGCGGATGGTTCTTACCACAATAGAGTCGGCCGTAACGCCGGGCTCCCAGTCGAGCGGATCGATCGATTCACCCACATCGAGGTAATTCTTTTTACGGGCAATGGCTACCGGTAACAGCTCTTCCATTTTCTCGGGTTCAAAATCGGCATTATAGGGGGCTCTGAATAAAATGGTCGAGTGGCCGGTAATACATTCAAGCAGCAGGCGGGTACTTTCTATTTCGAGTACTGCGCGCCGGGGCGATATTTCGGCAATATTTGGATGCGTGAACGAGTGGTTGCCCAGTTCGAACCCTTCGCGATACATGCGTTTTACGATCGGAATATTGTTTTCGGCATTCATACCTACCAGAAAAAATGCGGCAGGAACATGCTCTTTCTGCAATATGTCAAGCACTTTGGGTGTCCAGGTAGGGTCGGGGCCATCGTCGAAGGTCAATACCAGTTTTTTGGGATCGGCCTGTCCGTATTTTTTTACAACGAACATCGACGGCAGACTATCGTAATGCTCCTCGCTGATCAGCATGTCGGTGCTGTCTATTTCGGGCCGTATGCGGCCATCGACAGGGGTCGACAAAATATCGAGCACTTCGCCTTCACCAATATAATCCACATCGTCGCTGGCCTTTACAGTGGTAAAATCATTAAAATTGAACGACCGGAGGGCCTTCTTTTGCATATCGTTGTTATAGAATTTCCAAATGCGGCTGTCTTCACTGCCCAGGCGCCATAGCGCTGTACCGGCCAATCCGTATTCGGAGGCAAAACGCAGGCTGTTAAACGTGGTGGCTGCATCCATAAAATACACATTGTGCAAATGGTCGTCATCGTCGTAATAGCTGTAATGCAGATTGTATGAGTCGTTATCAAAATCAATAACTCCATCCGATTCGCGGGCGGTTGTTAACGCCTGCTGGTACGTGATGGTGGTGGCGGGTTCATTTTTGGGCCAGTCGTACCCGTAAGCAGCCAGTGAAAGTATCAGTTTGTTCGATGGAATTTTACGGGCTACTTTGTCAACCGCCGCTTCAATCCACTGCTGGTGTGCAATAGGGCCGGGGGCGGTGTTTTCAGAAAACTGGTCATAGGCCATTAAAAAAATATAATCGTTGTATTTGGCCAGCTGTTCATAGTTGTAATCTTCGTTAAAGGGAATAACGTCCTGGGTAACCAGTAAGTCTTTTTCGTGCAACCGGGTATATAACTCTTTTTGAAAAGCGATCAGGGGTTCGTCGGTCTTTTCCTGTAATTCTTCAAAATCAACGTTCACACCAATAAAGTGGTTCTTTTGAAGGATATTAATCACGTCGTTGATCAGCCGTTCTTTTTTCTGCGGGTCGGTTAAAATGCGGTGCACCGCTTCGCCCGTGAATTGTGAATGATAATTGTTCGACAGGATGGGCATAATGGGTACGCCACTTTTTTTCATAATATCAAGCGCCCGGTCATCTACCTGTGTATATACGGTATCGGCTTTGGGATCGATGAACATCCATTCGGGTATCACCAGGTTCAGGTTATTTATATTTCGTTGCAACGAAAAAAACGACTGCGGGTCCCAGGCTACATAAAATGCCGACCTGATGCCGCAGGGAAAGCGGTTGAAGCCTTGTGCTACCGAAGCTGCCGTTACAGGCGCATTTTTTTTATTTAATGAGGTTGCGTTTGCCGTATGATTTTCCCGGGCCGTTATAAATTTTTGAAAACCCTTGCAGGCTGCAGCCATTTTTTTACCGGGATACGAGGCATTGCTATCGGGTAGCCATTTAGCCAGTTGTTCGCGGTGTTTGTTCAAACGCGGCAGGGAAGGCGTATATACCTGCTGCAGGGCAACTATCAGTACAGTGATTGATACAATGGCAGCCAGCAAAACCAGGCATAATATCCATTTAAAACGTTTCCATCGGGTTGATGAGGTTGTCTGGAAAACTTGCATAATCGTCGGTTTTATTAAGGAAGTCCGGAAAGCCTGCCAGCCTGCCGGCTGATCCGTAGGTCGGAAAGAAAGCCACATTTGTCGACTGTATCTTTCAGACTATCGGTGTTTTTGACTTTCGGTCATCTTTATGAATACAAAGTTGATGAGATGGTAAATGTTAAAACACCCTTTAACCGCCGGTTAACGGTTAAGCGGTTGTTAACCAGTGTTATTACCGTGAAACGGTATCTTTCTCAGGTTTATGTAATGACTTTTAAATCACAGTTGTATATCGGATTTCCTAAGTAAAGTGAGAAGCACCCGGGAAGCTCTTGTGGTTTAGGTTAACCCATGGTTAATACTTAGGTAAGGTTTTTCCCCAGATTAACTGGTTTGTATAACATAGGTGTGCCATAGATATCCCGTACATTAATAGGAACGGGATATCTACGGCTTATATACGAGATATGTACGGGATATGTACGGAATATAGGACATCCCAAACAAACTGATCCCAAACAAAAGACCCTCTG
Organism: Niastella sp. sgz303648; assembly: GCF_059587045.1. Taxonomy (NCBI): domain Bacteria; kingdom Pseudomonadati; phylum Bacteroidota; class Chitinophagia; order Chitinophagales; family Chitinophagaceae; genus Niastella; species Niastella sp. sgz303648. The sequence continues at coordinate 992,936 of NZ_JCAPSW010000002.1, forward strand.
CTTTTCAGGCAGAGGGTCCTTATTTTATAGTAAATTCTTACTTCTTATGCTTTCTTGGCCAGGGGGGCCGAAGGTTTGGCGGGTGTGGTTCCGGCTTTTTGAGCAGGAGCGGGTTCACCCAGCGGTTTGTCTTTGGCAAAGTCGATCAGGATCGGCGCAGCCACAAAGATCGAAGAATAAGTACCGGTAAATACACCGATCAGCATCGCAAAAGCAAAACCTCTTGTAACCTCGCCGCCTACCAGGAACAGGATCAGGATGGTGAGGAACACTGTGAGCGACGTCATAACGGTACGGCTCAGCGTATCGTTAATGGCCTTGTTGATGATGGCGGTTTTATCGGAGCCGTGCATGGTATGACTGTATTCGCGAATACGGTCGTACACGATCACGGTATCGTTCATCGAGAAACCAATTACGGTCAATAACGCCGCAATGAAGTGCTGGTCAATTTCGAGCGGGAAGGGTACCACATCTTTCAGGTACGAGAACACCGCCATCGTTACCAATACGTCGTGCAGCAATGATACAATGGTACCTAATGAATATCTCCAGTCGCGGAAACGGATAAAGATATAAATGGCAATGATCAGCATCGACCAGAAAGTAGCCCATTGTGCACCTTTCTTTAAGTCGTCGGAAATGGTAGGACTAACCTTATTTGATCCTTCTATAAAACGTTTATCGAAATCTTCATGTGTAGTACCGGCAGGCAAAAATGGCTGCAGACCGGTGTACAATGTGCTTTGTACGGCTGAATCAACACTTAAGCCAACTTCATTAACGCGGTAGTCGGTAGTGATATTCAGTTTATCGGGGCCGCCATACGTTTTAATCGTTGGCATATGGCCAAAGGTTTTTTCGAGGGCGCTACGTACCTGCTGGTCATTCACTGGTTTACCAAAATTCACAACATAGCTGCGGCCGCCGCTGAATTCAACACCATATCTGAATCCATGGAAGAATGAGCTTACACCCAGCAATAATACCACTGCAGATATGCCATAAGCCACTTTGCGGTATTGGATGAATTTAAAGGCAGCATGCTTAAAGATGCGTTTTGATAATGCCGTGAAATAAGTGAAGTGCCTGTTTTTGCTGGTATAGAAGTCGGTAATCAGGCGCGATACCAGGATACCGCAGAACAGCGATAACAGAATACCGAGAATTTGCGTAGTGGCAAAACCTAAAACAGGTCCTAAACCATATATGAACAGGATGATTGCGGTTAACAACGTAGTAATGTGCGCATCGAGCACCGGAGGCAACGACCTCAGGTAACCGGCTTTAACAGCCTGTTGGTAAGTGCTGCCTTTCGACAATTCTTCCTTGATACGTTCAAATATAATTACGTTGGTATCTACTGCCATACCAATGGTTAGTACCAGACCGGCAATACCGGGAGCGGTTAAGGTAGCGTTCAGCGCGCTTAACACACCAATGGTAAACAGCAGGTTCAATATAAGGGCAATGTTGGCAACAATACCGGCGGTATTGTAGTAAACCATCATTAATGAGAAGATTACGAGGAACGCAATACCAAAGGCCAGCATACCGCCATTTACAGCTTCGGCGCCGAGGGTAGCACCTACCTGTTGTTCATGTACGATAATGGCAGGCGCTTCGAGTTTACCGGCTTTTAATATGTTGGCAAGGTCATTGGCTTCTTCAATAACCAGGTTGCGGTTTTTAGCGCTTCCGCTTCCCATAGTAATGCGGCTGTGACCACCTTCAATTTTCTGAATTACGTTAGGAGCGCTGTAAACGATATCGTCGAGAACAATGGCAATGGGTTTGCCAACATTCTTTTCGGTGAGGTTTGCCCAGGTTCTGGCCCCGCCGGCATTCATATCCATACTTACAGCCACCTCATTGGTGATTTGATCGAAAGTTTGCTGGGCATCTTCAATAGCATCGCCTTCGAGTGTGGCTTTTTCTTTACCGGGAAGGGTTTTGATAGCATACAACCTGAGGAAGTTGCTCAGCTTGCCATCATCGTCGCGATCCTGTTTGCCGTACAGGAATTTGATATTAGCCGGAAAGCCATTGCGTACAATAGGAATGTTCAGCCATTTATTAACCGTGGCGGTATCGTTGATCAGTACAACACCCAAAGCACTGGAGTAGCTAACCTTTTGGGTTTGCTGGTCCTGCTGAGGGGGAATGAATTTTATTTTGCTTGCGAGGAAGTTACGGTTAGCAGCAGACGTATCTTTTTTGGTAGAATCAACAGCACCGGTTGAATCGGTCTTTGCAACGGCTAAATAGCTGTCGAGCGATTTCGATGCATTCATTACGCTGTTGCTGAGTTCTTCGAGCGTATATACTTCCCAGAACTGCAGGTGGGCCGTAGACTGCAGGTATTTGCGCACCCTTTCAGGATCTTTGGCGCCTGCCAGTTCTACCGTAATGATGCCTTTGGTTTCGTCAAGGCTGATGTTAGGCTGTGCCACACCAAACTGATCGATACGGTTACGAAGTACCTGAAAGGTTTGTTTCATGGCGGCATTGGCCTGGCTGCGGATGTAGTCAACCACAGCGCCGTCGCTTGCGTTTACGTTCAGTTTGTTATTGGCATTGGCAAACTGGGGGGCCAGTTTTACACCCGGATTTACATCCTTGTAGGCAGCGGCAAACAGATCGATAAAGTTCTGATCACTGGAAAGTTTTCTTTTTTGTGCTTCAGCAATCGCTCTTTGTAACTGCGGATCTTTGGAATTGTTGGCCAGCCCTTTGATGAGGCCATCCAGGGCAACGTCCATCGTTACGTTTATACCACCTTGCAAATCAAGACCTAACAACAGTTCGCTTTCTTTGGCTTTCTGGTAGGTTTGTCCCCACCAGGTAATTTTTTTATCTCTGGAGGCAGTCAGCAAGCTATCGAGATAAGCTTTGCGGGCGTTGTCTACGGTATCCTTGTAAAAGGCCCGCGTTTCTGTGTTAGAGGGGTACTTTTGGGAAGGGGATAGGTAGGTCCGTTTAATCCAGGCATCTGCTTTTTTAGCCATTTCATCTTCATGCTGGTTTACAAACCAGGTAAAGGAAAGCTGGTATAAAGAGATCAGTATCAACAGACCTGCAAAAATGCTAACCAGTGCTCTCATTTGAATGTTTCGTTTATTTTTTAAGAGTTGGCAAAGATAGTGTTTTCGGCCAGAATAGGAAGGTTTTCGGGGTACTGGTTTCAGGTTACAGGTCAGGAAATACAGGGTTTTGGGCAGGATATTTCCAAATTGGAGGAAAAATCAGGGTACCAGGTGCAGGTTTCAGGTTACAAGTTACAGGTTACAGGTTTTCCGGTGGCTTAGTTTGCTTTACATTTTAATGGTTAAATTCGAAAAATACGTTGGGTGAATGGCTGATTTTATGCCCGAATGGTCATTTTTTGCAATTTATAAAAGTTTTACCCCTCAGAAGCCTTGTAACCTGCAACATGAAACCTGTAACAAGCCCCCTGTTTTTCAATTTTCAAATTTTCGGATAAGGAGCATTTTCAAATAACCTCTTAATCGCTTTTGCCGTACTTTTGCGGCACGAAAAAATTTTCAACCATAAATATCATGCAACTATCATCCCGTTTACAGTTATTCAACGAGCCTGAAACACTGAAGATGGCTAAGTTGGGCCGTGAATTGCGCGCCAAAGGAATTGACGTGATTGACCTGAGCCTGGGCGAACCTGATTTTGATACGCCTGAGCACATTAAAGAAGCCGCCAAGAAGGCAATTGATGATAACTGGAGCCATTACACTCCGGTAGCCGGTTATCCCGAACTGCGCGAAGCAGTTTGTACCAAGCTGAAGCGTGATAACAATCTGTCGTATAAACCTGAGAATATTATTGCATCAACCGGCGCCAAGCACAGTTTGGCCAATGTGGTATTTGCCACTGTAAGCAAAGGCGATGAAGTAATTATTCCCACTCCATACTGGGTAACTTATTCTGAAATCGTTAAGCTGGGCGAAGGCGTTGTAAAGCTGGTTCCCACTTCGATCGAAAACAAATACAAGATCACTCCCCAACAGCTTGAAGCTGCCATTACCGAAAAATCGAGGTTGTTTATTTTCTCATCTCCCTGCAACCCCAGCGGTAGCGTATATACCAAAACCGAGCTCGAAGGATTGGCGAATGTATTCCGTAAGTATCCGAACATTTACATTTTGTCGGATGAAATTTACGAGTACATCAACTTTGTTGGCAAGCACGAAAGCATTGCGCAGTTTGAAGACCTGAAAGACCGCGTGATTGTACTGAACGGTTTAAGTAAAGGTTTTGCCATGACCGGTTATCGCTTAGGTTATATTGCTGCTCATCCCGATGTGGTAAAAGGCTGTGAAAAATTACAGGGTCAGTTTACCAGCGGTACCAACAGTATTACCCAACGGGCAGCTATAACTGCTTTAACAACCGATCTGAAACCCAGTTTCGAAATGACCAAAGAGTTCGAACGCCGCAAAAAACGGGTGATTGAACTGATGAAAGCCATTCCAGGGTTAACATTCGCCGAGCCCGATGGTGCTTTTTATGTATTCCCCACCATCACTGCATATTTTGGTAAAAGCGATGGCGAAGACATTATCAAGGATGCCGACGATCTGTGTATGTACCTGCTGAACAAAGCACATGTAAGTACCGTTACAGGCCGTGCATTTGGTACGCCCGATGCCATTCGTATTTCCTTTGCCAACAGCATGGAAAAAATTGAAGAAGCCTGGAAGCGTATTTCAACAGCGCTGGCGAAGCTGAAGTAGGAAGTCGGATGTCTGAAGTCGGATGTCCGAAGTCTGAAGTCGGATGTCTGAAGCGCTCTAATTATAGCCCCGGTCTGAAAATCGGGTAAAAATGATATACGATATACCCCAACAGTGGTTTGTGCCGCTGGTGGGGTTTTTTGTTTGAAGGAGCCCACCGCCGGTACCGCTATGGACCTTCCGTTGCGTCGCAATACGTTCATCGTTCGGTAATTCTATGGAACTATCCGCGTATGTAATAAGTAATTTTTTTCATGTTAATATTTAATGTCAATCAGACAATTCAGGCTTTCCTATTGATTTTTATCCTAAATTTATCCCTCACAATTATGCTTCCATGATGAAAAAAATTCTTTTAGCAGCAGCTGTTGCTTCTGTCACTACTTTATCGGCCCAGCAGAAAGATTATCCCATTCAGGCAGTTAATTTTACCGCTGTTAAGTTTACCGATAACTTCTGGCTGCCCCGCATGAAAATTAATCATACGGTTACCATTCCCGCTTCTTTTGCCCGCTGCGAAAGCACCGGCCGGGTAAGGAATTTCGAAATGGCCGCTGCCCATTCGGGTAAATTCTGCACTACCTTTCCGTTCGACGATACAGATATTTATAAAACCATTGAAGGCGCTTCCTTTTCACTGAGCCTTTTCCCCGATAAAAAGCTCGAAGCGTATATCGATTCACTCATATATAAAGTAGGCAAAGCGCAGGAACCCGATGGCTACCTGTACACCGCCCGTACCATCAACCCAAAAGAACCGCATGCCTGGTCCGGCGCCGAACGGTGGGTGAAAGAACGCGAGTTGAGCCATGAATTATACAACTCAGGCCATTTATACGAAGCCGCTTATGCGCATTTTTATGCTACCGGTAAACGAAATCTGCTGAACATCGCTCTTAAAAATGCCGATCTGATTTGCTCGGTTTTTGGTCCCGGTAAAATGCAGGTGGCGCCCGGACATGAAATTGTTGAAATGGGCCTGGTAAAACTGTACCGCATCACCGGCAAACCGCAATACCTGCAAACCGCTAAATTCTTTATTGAAGAACGCGGCCGGTTTAAAGGATACGATGCCAAAAACAAAGACCCCTGGAAAAACGGTTCGTATTGGCAGGATCATATACCGGTGGTTGACCAGAAAGAAGCCCTGGGACATGCCGTTCGCGCGGCATACCTGTATTCGGGGGTGGCAGATGTAGCCGCATTAACCGGCGATGAAAAACTGTTGCAGGCTATAGATTCCATCTGGCAAAATGTGGTCAGCAAAAAAATATATGTACAGGGCGGTATAGGCGCGATACCCGCCGGAGAACGCTTTGGCGATAATTATGAATTACCCAACGCTACTGCCTACAACGAAACCTGCGCCGCTATTGCCAATGTGTACTGGAACTACCGCATGTTTTTGCTGCATGGCGATTCGAAATACATGGATATTCTCGAAAAATCATTATACAATGGATTGATATCAGGTGTTGGTCTCGATGGAAAATCATTTTTCTATACCAATGCCATGCAAATCAAAAACAGTTTTTCGCACCAAAGCATGGAACCTGTTCGCTCGGGCTGGTTCGATTGTTCCTGCTGCCCCACCAATTTAACAAGGCTCATCCCTTCCATTCCGGGTTATGTGTATGCACAAAAGGCAGATGCGGTATATGTAAATTTGTTCGTATCGGGTAATGCCACCCTGCAGGTACATGGCAAACCGGTAAGCATTGTACAGCAAAATAACTATCCCTGGGATGGCGCATTAACCTTTACCATATCGCCCCAAAAAACCGATGCATTCACGATGCTGGTGCGCATACCGGGCTGGGCTCGTAACGAAGCTATACCATCTGACCTGTATGCCTTTGCCGGTAACACCGATAAAAAAGTAACCATTGCCATAAACAATCAGCCTGTTGATTACACCATTGAAAACGGATATGCGGTAATCAAAAGAACATGGAAAAAGAATGATGTGCTGAAAGTAGACTTGCCTATGGAGGTGCGTAGGGTTACAGCCAATGAAAAAGTAAAAGACGATCAGGGAAAAGTGGCTTTACAGCGTGGGCCGGTTATTTATTGTGCCGAATGGGTTGATAATAATGGCAAAGCTTCGAATATTATTATTCCGGCCAATGCTACATTTCAGGCGCAATTCAAACCCGATTTGCTAAACGGGGTAGAGGTTTTAACAAGTGAGGTTCCGGTAATAAATATCGAAGAACAAACTCAAACGGTATCAACCAGCCGCAAAACATTTACAGCCATTCCGTATTATGCATGGGCCAACCGGGGCAAAGGCGAAATGATGGTTTGGTTTCCCGCACAGATAAAGGATGTTGAAATAATACCAATAGACAATAAGCAATAGACAATTGACAATAATAGCCGGTAAAACAGTGCCACACCTTCAACGTGTGGCATTTTGATTTGGTGCATTGCCAATTGCTTATTGCCAATTGCCAATTGCCCGTTGAAGCACTGGCATGATTTTGTTTATACATATATAACCAACTATCCCCACTCAATCATAAAACTACTTACATGAAAAACGGTTCAATGAAATCAGTGATCAATTTAAATTGGTTTGCTGTGGCTCCCGGGGTATGGGGCCTGAGAGACATTTTTGTAAACGTATATTTAATTCATAATGCCGTTGATAAAAAATGGGTGCTTGTTGATACGGGCTTAAAACGCAGTGCTTCCAAAATTGTAGAACTGGCCGATAACTTTTTCTGGCCCGATTCAAAGCCTGCAGCTATTATTTTAACCCACGGACATTTTGACCACATAGGTTCGGTTGCTCAACTGGCGCGTGAATGGGACGTGCCGGTGTATGCTCATTTAATGGAGTTACCCTATTTAACCGGACTATCGCCCTATCCGCCTGCCGATCCCTGGGCCGGCGGTGGTTTGATATCGTTCTTTTCGCCTGTTTTTCCGGCCGGGCCTATCAACATAGCTGACCACATAAAATTGTTGCCCGAAGATGGCAGCATTCCCGATTTACCTGAATGGCGATACATACATACACCCGGTCATTCGCCCGGTCATATTAGTTTATTCAGAAAAAGAGACAGGGTGTTACTGGCAGGCGATGCCTTTGTTACCACCCGCATGGAATCGGCAGTATCGGTGATGTTGCAGGTTCGCAAACTAACTGGTCCGCCGCGTTTTCTTACGCCCGATTGGGGCGCAGCCGCCAAATCGGTAAGGGCGCTTGCTAACCTGGAGCCGGAAACAGTGGCTACAGGGCACGGACAGCCCATGAAAGGTGAACAAATGCGGAAAATGCTCCACAAACTGGCCGATAATTTCGAAGAACAGGCTGTACCGCATCATGGCAGGTATTCAAAAGAGCCAGCTGTGGCCGATGAAAGCGGGGTAACTTATATTCCAAACCCGCAAAACAAAACGGCTCCGGTAGCAGGTATTATCGCCGGTGTTGCAATAATTGCCACCGTTGCCTGGATGGTGTACCGCAAAAACAAAAAACGTCATGAAACATTTTGGATGCAGTTGGGAAGAGAAGTGGAGAAGCAGGTTGAAAAAGCAGTATTAGTGTGAAGGAATGTGCCAATATGCTAATGTGATAATATGCTAATGTGATAATTTGCTAATGTGATAATTTGCTAATGTGATAATTTGCTAATGGAATACATTGTATTTTTCATTAGCATATTAGCAAATTGGCAAATTAGCTAATTAACTTTTCGTGTAACGCCAGCACCTGCGGTATCACCGCTTTCTGTTCATCGTTATAAATGATAAAATCGCACAAACGCATTTTAATTACTTCCTGTATTTGTTTGCCCATGCGTGCCAGCACCTGTTCGCGTGTTGAGCCATCGCGTTTCATGGCACGCAAAATGCGCAATGGGGCAGGGGCCGATACGCCAATTACGTAATCCAGCTGGTCCTGGCTGCCGCTTTCGAATATCAGCGCAGCTTCTTTAATGGCATATGGCGCTGTTTGCTGGTGCATCCAGCGTTCTGCATCGCGCAGGGTGGCAGGGTGTACCAGTGAATTTAACAGTTCAAGCTTTTCCTTACTGTTGAAAACCATGCTGGCCAGGTATTGGCGGTCGAGCAGGTTGTTCTTATACGCAGCAGCGCCAAAATGCTCAATGATCTGTTGTTGTAACAAGGGATCTTCGTTCATAATGCGTTTGGCCGCTTCATCGGCATAATAAACGGGTATGCCCAGTACTTCGAATACTTTGGCTACAGTGCTTTTACCACTGCCAATGCCGCCGGTTAAGCCGATACGTAAACACATAGGGGAGCAAGTTAGGGAAAGTTGGTAAGTTAACAGGTTAACAAGTTGACCGGTGACCAGTTACCGGTGACCAGTTACCAGTTACCGGATATCGGTTACATGTTACAGGTTGCAGGTAGAGCAGGGGCATAAAAAAGGCGAGCCGTTAGACTCGCCAGTAGAATTATCTTTCTTCGTCCCTTTTTGGGGGAATTATTTGGCAGGTGTAGTAGCTGCTGGTTTGTTTACGTTAGCAGTCATCTCCATAGAGATGGCGCTTTTTTCAACTTTCATATAACTACCGGGGCTTGTTTCCATTTCAATGGTGCCATCGTCATTCATTTTGTTAACCCTGCCGTGAATACCGGCAATTGTAACAATTTTGTCGCCTTTCTGTAAATCTTCCTGAAACTTTTTGGCCATTTTGGCTTTTTTGGCCTGCGGACGAATCATAAATAACCAGAAAACGAGGATCATACCTACCAAAAGTGCCAGTTGCATGAAACCTGCGCCGCCGCCGCCAGGTGCCTGTAAAAAAATAACTAAAGCTGTCATATTAATTAGAAAATTTGAAAATGTGAAAATTTGCAAATGTAAAGCAATCTCAAAATTCAATAGCCGTCATTTGCATATTTGCTAATTGGCTGATTTGTTACTTGCTTTTCACTACTTCAACATCAAAATGTATGGTATGGTTCTGTGTGCCTTTGGTATTGGCTTCAACATAAATGTCTTTCCGGTTGATGCCTTCGCGGCCCTGGCTGTTAAAGGAAGCCTGAATGGTTCCTATGGCGCCAGGTGCAATCGGTTCCTTGGGAGGTTCAGCCGCCGTACAGCCGCAACTGGGGCGAACGCTGCGGATGATCAATGGCTTATCGCCGGTGTTCTTAAAACGGAACGATACATCCAGTTTTTGCCCTTCATTGATCTTGCCATAATCTTTAACTGAGTCGATCCACTGAATGGTAGTGAATTTGGTGCTGTCGAAAGGCTCAGGTGCCGTGGCAGCGCCATTGGCAGGCTTATCGCCATAATCGCAGGCAATAAAACAGACTGCTGTTATTAAGGCCAAAAAGTATTTCATCAAGGAATTAATTTTTTGCAAATCTACTTAATGCCAGGTAATCAGGAAGGTTTATGCGCCGCATTTGGCGAAAAAGACACCTTATGCATTTTATTTTCCCGGATAAGATCTTTATGAATATTATCCAGTATGCCGTTTACAAACTGGCCGCTTTGCTGGGTGCTGTATTCCTTGGCCAGGTCGATGTATTCGTTGATGGTAACCTTGGGCGGAATGGTTTCGAAAAATAAAAACTCGCAAACACCCATGCGCATCAGTATCATATCAAGCGAGGCAATGCGTTCGGGGTCCCAGTTTTTGAGTTTGGGTTTAATGTATTCCATTGCCAGCTCTTTCTTTTCAATAGTGGTTTGCAGCAGGTTTTTGGCAAATTGCCATTTTTCCTTACTTATTAATTCCTGAAAATTATAGGCGCCGGGTTTGTTAAAGAAGTTCTGCATCAGCACTACCAGCATATCGGCATCATCGTCCCAGTTGGTAAAAAGCTCTTCGATGTGGCTGGTAAAGTCTTCGTTTGGCAGTAACAGGGTATTAAAGATATACTCCAGCATATCTTTTTCGTCTTTTTTATCCCTGCCTTCTACGGCTATGTATTGTTTGTATTTATCAGATTCAACCAGCTCGAGGTATAATTTGCGTAACAATTCCGCATTATCCTGCAGTTCGGGCTTATCGTCTTTCACAGCCTGTTTCCATGAAGGATGTTCCAGTATCTTCCATAACAATTCATTGCCGGCTAACTTAATATTAACGTTCAGATCTTCTTTGGTGGGCAAATGTTTCGAGGCGCGGTTGCGGGCGTCGGTCTCTGCATAACGGGCTACTTCGGTAAGGAACCAGATCATGTATACAAAAAGCTGACGGGTTTGATCAAAATGCTTTTGTAAAACTTTTACGCTATCGGCAGGTTTCCCAACGGCTTCTCCGCCTGACTCTGCAAACTGGCTTTCCACAGCATAAAGGGTTTGCATTACCTTCACACGAATATTTCTTCTGCTGATCATCTTGCAAGAACTTGTTTTTGAGGGCACAAAGCTAACAGATTTCATGGGTTACACCCAAAATCGCGGTCATTATCTTTTTAATAATGTTGTTAATGGGCAGTTATTTGGCTGGCAAATAGCTGATTAGGCAGCAGGCAATAGGCAGTAGGCAATGGGCAATAGGCAAGTGGTATGTAGTAAGTAATAAATGAATAAATATTATTCAATAGTCTACAGGCAAAGAATTACGGGTTCTTCCTGCTTCCTGTTCCCCGCTTCTTACCCTGGGCCCTGGACTTCCGGCCTCTGCTTCCGAATGCTGTAAATTTGGCACATAGCTCAACCTTATACCACCCCGATTGTTTCGGCTTTCTGTCAGAGTAGGTACAAAACGCTGAAAAAATGACCTTTGAGACCGGATTGGTACAAAATTCGTTTACTTTTGCCGCCCGGCTAAATACGATTTGGCAGGGAATTCCCGACGCTTCTTTTTTCGGGGAGATTCAAATCCTACATTATATCATCTAAAATCAAAAATTAATACACTATGGCCAAGAAGTTAAATGTTACCCCGCTGCACGACAGGGTAATTGTTAAACCAGCTAAAGCGGAAGAAAAAACCGCCGGCGGTATCATTATCCCCGATACTGCTAAAGAAAAGCCTCAACGTGGTACGGTAGTAGCTGCCGGCCCTGGTAAAAAAGATGAGCCTGTAACAGTAAAAGTAGGCGATACGGTTTTATATGGTAAATATGCAGGTACTGAGATCCAGATCGAAGGCGATGATCTGCTGATCATGCGTGAAAGCGACATCCTCGCAATCGTTTAATTTGAAAATTTGAAGATGTGCTAATTTGAAAATGATTAGCAGCTTCAGATTTTCAGGTTTCAATTTTCAAATTTTCAAATCGGTAAATTTTCAAATTAATCAAATATGGCAAAACAACTTTTCTTCGATATCGAAGCCCGCAACAGAATGAAAAAGGGCGTTGATGTACTGGCCAATGCCGTTAAAGTGACTTTAGGTCCCAAAGGCCGTAACGTAGTGCTGGAGAAAAAATTCGGTGCTCCTTCAGTAACAAAAGATGGCGTTACCGTAGCTAAAGAAATTGAACTTGAAGATCCCATCGAGAACATGGGTGCTCAAATGGTAAAAGAAGTAGCTTCCAAAACCGCAGATATTGCCGGTGATGGTACTACCACTGCTACTGTATTGGCCCAGATCATCGTTAGCGAAGGTTTGAAAAACGTAGCTGCAGGCGCCAATCCCATGGACCTGAAACGCGGTATCGAAAAGGCTGTTGAAGCGGTGATTGAAAACCTGAAAAGCCAGTCTCAGACTGTAGGTATCGATAGCAAAAAAATTCAACAGGTTGCCTCTATTTCGGCCAACAACGACGAAAACATTGGTAAACTGATTGCCGAAGCTTTTTCAAAAGTAGGTAAAGAAGGTGTTATCACTGTAGAAGAAGCTAAAGGAACCGATACTACTGTAGAAGTGGTAGAAGGTATGCAGTTCGATCGTGGTTATACTTCAGCTTATTTCGTTACCAACAGCGAAAAAATGCAGGCTGAACTCGAAAACCCGTATATCCTGATCTACGACAAAAAGATCAGCGCCATGAAAGATATTCTGCATATTCTCGAAAAGGTAGCTCAAAGCGGCCGTCCTTTACTGATCATTGCAGAAGAACTGGAAGGTGAAGCACTGGCTACCCTCGTAGTTAACAAACTGCGTGGTACCCTGAAAGTTGCTGCCGTTAAAGCTCCCGGCTTTGGCGACCGTCGTAAAGAAATGCTGCAGGATATCGCTATCCTTACAAAAGGTATCGTTATCAGCGAAGAACAAGGTTACAAACTCGAAGGCGCCGACCTGAGCTATCTGGGACAGGCTGCTTCGATCACCATCGATAAAGACAACACTACTGTTGTTGGCGGTAAGGGTAAAAAAGATGAGATCAATGCCCGCATCAACCAGATCAAAGCGCAAATCGAAGTAACAACTTCTGACTACGATAAAGAAAAATTACAGGAACGCCTGGCTAAATTAAGCGGTGGTGTAGCTGTATTGTATGTTGGTGCTGCTACCGAAGTTGAAATGAAAGAGAAGAAAGACCGTGTAGACGATGCACTGCATGCAACCCGCGCTGCTGTTGAAGAAGGTATTGTACCTGGTGGTGGCGTAGCTTATATCCGTGCCATCAAAGACCTGAATAAACTGAAAGGTTTGAACGAAGATGAGAACACCGGTATTGTTATTGTAAAAAGAGCCCTGGAAGAGCCGATCCGTCAGATCGTTGCTAACTGTGGTATCGAAGGCAGCATCGTTGTTCAAAAAGTAAAAGAAGGCGAGAATGATTATGGTTTCAATGCCCGCACTGAAAAATACGAGAATCTGTTACGCGCAGGTGTAATTGATCCTACAAAAGTTACCCGCATCGCATTGGAAAATGCCGCTTCAATTGCCGGTATGTTGCTCACCACTGAGTGTGTAATTGCCGACAAACCGAAGAAAGAAGAACCACATGTACATGGTGGTGGTGCTCCTGGTATGGGTGGCATGGACTACTAAGATGAAGTCTGAAGTCAGCAATCTGACGTCAGAAAAAATACAAAATAAGAAACAGGAGGTAGAGGTGTGCCTCCTGTTCTTATTAAATAAAAAGACCCCGTCCGGTACCTGCCGCGGCGGGGTTTTTTTGTTAAGGCAGTAGGCAATGGGCAGTAGGCAAACCCGATCATACCTATATTATTTTATAAGTCCGCTTAACTAAGCGGTTTTTTTATTTTATATTGTACCAATCTTTAAAAGAAACCCCGGCTAAATGAAAACACCTGTAACCCTGTTCTTTCTTTTTTTGGTTGTATGTGCAACAGCTCAGGATACGCGCAATTGGGCCCTTTTTAAAGAAGGCACCCGGCTTGAATATAAAACATATATTGTTGTATCCGGAATGCCTGTAAGAACCACCCAAAAGCTTGAAACAACCCGCTTAATACTTACTGTCGACAGCGTTAAAGAGAATGACGGTGTTATTTCAGGTTATATTACCAAAAAAGGTATTGCATCCAACAACCCGAATTATAAATACGCAAAAAAATTTATTATAAAATCCGATGGCAAAAGAATCATTCTGCCATTCGTTCTTTACATGCCCGATACCATTTATTCCTGTGATATAGATCGGCAGCGGGGCGGGTTATTTTCGGCAATTGATTATCCGCAGAATGGCCTGGCCTTTCTGGTACCACCTTCGTTCAATGGCGTGCATGACATTGAATTTGATAAAAGAGTAACCAAAGCGAAAGGAAATATGATGCGCGTATCGGGTGATATGGAATTTACAATAAGGAAGATGTATGTAGAAGGGCAGGAGAAGATCACAACCAAAGCGGGTGAGTTTGACTGTTATAAAATAACCTGGGAAGGGGAGTGCATACTTTCCGGAAAACATACAATAGTAAGAACGGTATTTTATTATAATGAGCAAACCGGCCTTATTAAAGCTGAATATGAAGGAGGCTATACCGAGCTGACAGATGTAAGGTAGTCAGAAAAAAAGTTCGTAACTTATAATTCCAACCAACAAATTGCAGCCATGAAGCATATTACCTGGTGTTTGCTGTTGCTGTGCCAGTACGCCCTGAGTCAAACAAACACTGATGAAAATTACAGTAACCTGAGCGGCAATCCTTATTTGTTTAAAGACTGGTCGGATGGCATTGTGCGGTTTACAAGCGGACGCACCATGAACCAGTTCAAATTAAAATTCGACTGCTTAAAAAATATATTGCTGTTGCAGTTCGATGGTAATTCTTTTGCTACCGAAAGCAAAGTGCAGGAATTTGTTCTTTATCCCAAAAGCAAAAACAAAGATTCACTTGTTTTTCGTAAAGGATTTCCGCCAACCGAAAAAACATCTGAAAATACCTTCTTCCAGGTGTTGTATCAGGATAAAGTAATGCTGCTTCGTTTATTTTTCAGAACTATCGTTGAAGAAAAGCAACTGGTAACCATTAACAGCCGCACCAGCCGGCGGCTCGAAGAAGGTGAACAATACTACCTGTATCAAAAAGGCGAAATGATTCTTTTACCCGATAACAAAAACCTGCTTGCTGAAAAATTCCCTGATAAAAAAGATCAGATTGCACAGTTTATTGCTTCCCGGCAATTGAAAATGCATATGCCCGACGATTTTGTGCAGGTGGTGAAAAAATATAATGAATTGATTCCCTGAAGGCACAAATAACAAGGTACAAGGCACAAGATCTTGCAGTTTAATCAGGTTAATTAAAATTGAACCACTTGTGCCTTGTCGCTTTTCCTGAGCCTTGTGCCTTTAAAAAAAGGCCGGGCACAATAATGCCCAACCTTATCAAAATGTAACTCTTTGGACTTTTGTGCCCAAAGAATACCTGTTACGGATAGAAAACGGGTTGTTGAGACTAAAAAGGAGACGGGTCGGACAATTATTATGACCGGTTTTAGCTGCAAAAAGTTGTATCGGTGGATAAGTTGACGCCGGTTGATAAGTTAATCAGTTGATCGGTTAACAAGTTAACAGGTTAACCAGTTAACTTGTTAACTTTTCAACTTGAAACTATTCTATAACTTTAATATTCAACTGCTTCCATCTAACCTTAATACCGCCGCCGGCGTGTATCTGCAATGCAATAAAACCCTGCCCCTGACCAATTTTTTCATCTTTCAGGTAAACCATTTGGTGGCCATTGAGCCAGGTAGTTACTTCATCATTTATGGCTTTTATTTTTAATGTATTCCACTGGCCTTCCTTTAGCAATTGTTCATCTTCGGGTTTCGGTTGTATGAGCCAGCCACGGCCGTACGATTCATAAATACCTGCCGTATGGTTATTCAATGGCGCTACCTCAACCTGCCAGCCGTTGATTTTTACCCCCTCGATGGATGAACGAAAAAAAACACCGCTGTTGCCATTTGCTTCCTGTTTGAATTGCAGGGTTAGTTCGAAGTTTTTATATTTTTCGTTTGTGCTTAAATAGCCATACTCCTTATCGGGTCCGCTTTCGCATACCAGTTCGCCTTTGTCGACATACCATTTTTCGGTGCCGTGAATCGTCCAGCCGGTAAGGTCTTTACCATTAAAAAGCGATTTTGATTTTTGAGCGGTCATGCTCAGGGTCAGTAGCAAAAAAGCTGAAAATAGCAGTAATTGTTTCATTTGTATATTTTGGTTGATGAAGTTGACCTGTTAACTGATTAACAAGTTAACTGGTTAACCCGTTGATAAGTTAACCGGTAATTCATTAAATTACTAACTTATTAGCGTATTAACTGGTTAACCAGCCAACTTTTCAACTCATTAACTTATCAACTCCATGTCGCGTTTTTATGTAGAACCTGATATTTCGATTGCCAAAACACTACATACCGATTTTTATACCGATGCAGTGGTTTTTGACCAGGCGAAAGAAAAAATATTTTCGGGCAGCTGGCAGTTTGTGGGCGATGCGGGCATGGTGCATGAACCGGGCCGTTGTTACCCGCTCACATTACTTGAAAAATACATCGATGAGCCGTTGCTGCTAACACGCGATCAGCAAAATACCATTCATTGTATAAGTAATGTTTGCACGCACAGAGGCACCATAGTTGTAAAAGAACCCTGCAAAACGGTGAACCTGCGATGCCGTTATCATGGCCGCCAGTTTGGTTTGGATGGGCATTTTATTTCGATGCCCGAATTTAAAGAGGTAAAAAACTTTCCAACTGCTGATGATAACCTTGCCCGGTTACCGCTTTTTCAATGGGGACCGTGGCTGTTTGTTTCGCTGCAACAAAAGTCTGCTCCCGAACCATACCTGCAGGATATGATCGACCGGGTAGGGTGGTTGCCGGTTAACGACTTTGTGTTTAAGCCCGAATTATCGAAAGATTATATTGTACAGTCGCACTGGGCCTTGTATTGCGAAAACTATCTCGAAGGTTTTCATATTCCTTTCGTACATGCCGGTTTAAATGCGGTGCTCGACTTTGGCAATTATGTTACCGAATTGTTCAGGTACAGCAATCTGCAACTGGGCATTGGTAAAGAAGGCGAGGAAGTGTTTGATCTGCCCGCTTCATCGCCCGATTATGGCAAGCAGGTGGCTGCCTATTATTTTTTCGTTTTTCCAAATATGATGTTCAACTTCTATCCCTGGGGGTTAAGTGTTAATATTGTAAAACCGCTGTCGCAGCAACAATGCAAAGTGTCGTTTTTGACGTATGTGTGGAAGGAGGAATTGTTCAACCGCGGCGCCGGCGCCGATCTGAACCAGGTCGAAATGGAAGATGAAGAAGTGGTGGAAGCCGTTCAGAAAGGAATACTGTCGCGCTTTTATCGCCATGGCCGGTATTCGGTAACCCGTGAGCAGGGAACGCATCACTTTCACCGGTTGATTGCAAAAGCGATGGGGTAGGGTTGGGAGCAGGGAGTAAGATGTATGAAGTAGGAAGATGTTCACAAGTTAACAGGTTGACAAAGTTGATAGGTTAACAGGAAACTGAGCGAATTGCCGTTTCACAATTCACCCCGCTTACGCAAAAAGCTTCAGCGGGTAGCATACACAGCGCACCCAATAATGACTAAACCAAACAACCGAAAAACAATAGGCTTTGGCGCCGCAACGGCTGTTGTAGCAGGCAGCATAATCGGCTCGGGCATATTTATGAAGCCGGCTGTAATGGCAGCACAGGTTGCCTCGCCCGTTTGGTTGATTGTGGTATGGATAGTGGCCGGCGTTTTTTCTTTGTTTGGCGCATTGATCTATGCCGAGGCCGGATGCATGTTTCCGCAAAGCGGCGGGATATACATCTACTTTCGCCATATGTATGGCAACTTCGTTGCTTTTTTATATGGATGGGCGGCCTTTACGGTTATTAATACAGCTTCGGTAGCCGCCATTGCTTTCGTTTGCGCCCAGTATGCCGATTTTTTTCTACATCTTCCCCGGTTGCCACTTGCCACCGAACAATCGGTAATATGGCATATTCCATTCCTGGGGAATCTGTATCCGTTAGATAATATCGGCGTAAAGTTTTTATCCATTGCCCTGGTGCTGGGGCTTACCCTCATAAATTATTTAAGCGTACGTGCCGGCAGCGCGCTGCAGATTTTTTCTACTTTAATAAAGATCGTTGTGGTGGCCCTGCTGGTCGCCGGTATTTTTTATTCAGGCAACGGAACAACAGCCAATTTCATTACGCCTGCTGCCCATCCTTTACAGGGCTGGTCGTTAACCGGTGGTTTTGTTGCTGCGTTAACAGGCGCTTTTATGTCGTACGACGGATGGATCAACATCACCTTCCTGGCTGGTGAAGTGAAAAATCCGCAGAAGAATATTTTTCGAAGTCTTATTACCGGTGTATTTGTTTGTATAGGCATTTATCTGTTAGTGAACCTGGCTTATTTGTATGTATTGCCGGTAGATAAAATGGCGGCATCGCCGCTGGTAGCGTCAGACGCTATTGCAGTGGCCCTGGGAAAAACAAGCGGCGCTATTGTGGCGGCCCTGATCGTTATTTGTACGTTTGGCGCCATTAATGGTAATACAATGGCCATTTCGCGGGTTACCTATGCCATGGCAAAAGATGGTTTGTTTATTCCGTGGACGGGCAAAGAGCATCCGCGTTTTCATACGCCCGGCAATGCCCTGTGGCTGCATGGCATCTGGGCCAGCTGTTTAATTATTACCGGTTCGTTCGATATGCTGGCCGATATGTTCACATTTGTAACCTGGGCGGCATACCTGCTGGGCGCTATCGGAATCATCATGCTGCGAAAGCGAATGCCCCATCAGGAGCGCCCCTATAAAGTGTGGGGATACCCGGTAGTGCCCTGGTTATTTGTTGCTTTCGCTTCTTTTTATGTGGTAAGCACCATCTGGAATGATGTATACAATTATATCCACGGCCGCGTACCGGTTATAAATTCGTTACTGGGATTATTGGTAACCGCATTGGGCATACCGGTGTATTTGTATTTTAGAAAGAAGGCGGGTAGGAAGAAGAAGTTGACAAGTTAATAGGTTGACAAAGTTGATAAGTTAACAGAAACTGATGATTTTGCTGTTTCACGTTTGCCGTTTCACGATTGACGATTGACCATTCACCATTCACAATTCACCATTCACGAAAACAGTCGCATGATTACCACATTACTGTTTCTTTTGCTCAACAATACTGCTGTTATTTCACAACAGCCGGCAACCGACACCTTTTACCTGTTACAACCTGATCGTGTATTTGATGGTGAACAAATGCATGAAGGCTGGCAGGTGCTGGTTAAGAACAGTCATATTGAAGCGGCAGGTGCTATAAAACAGGTTCCCAAAACAGCCACCATTATACCGCTAAAAGGCTGTACGTTATTACCTGGTTTTATTGAAGGACATAGTCATTTGTTTCTGCATCCTTACAACGAAACGCCCTGGGATGAGCAGGTGCTGAAAGAATCCCGGGCTGAACGTACCGCCCGCGCAGTAAACCATGCAAAAGCTACGCTGCTGGCCGGTTTTACAACAGTACGCGATCTGGGTACCGAAGGGGCTATGTACGATGATGCAGGGTTGAAAACAGCCATTGAAAAAGGCATCGTTCCGGGGCCGCATATGCTGGTTGCAACGCGTGCTATTGTAGCAACCGGCAGTTACGGACCCAAATCGTCTTCGGCCGATGTTGATTTTCCCAAAGGGGCAGCCGAAGTGGGTAATATTGATGAACTGGAAAAGGAAATAAGAATCCAGATCAGCAAAGGGGCCGATCTTATAAAAATATATGCCGACTATCGCTGGGGTGTGAACGATAAAACACAACCCACATTTACGGTAGCAGAACTAACCCATGCGGTTGATGTTACGCGCAGCAGCGGCCGCCAGGTGGTGGTGCATGCGTCATCGGCCGAAGCTATGCGACGGGCCGTACTGGCCGGTGTATCTACTATTGAACACGGCGATGAAGGAACACCCGAAGTGTTCAGGTTGATGAAAGAAAAAGGCGTAGCGCTTTGTCCTACCATTGCTGCCGGTGAAGCCATTTCGCAGTACAAGGGATGGCGAAAGGGTATCGATGAGGAGCCTGAGCGCATTACTGAAAAAAGAAAAAGTTTTGCTGCGGCACTGGCTGCGGGTGTTACCATATGCATGGGTGGCGATGTGGGTGTATATGCACACGGTAATAATGCCTGGGAAATGGAAGCAATGGCCGCTTATGGCATGCAACCGATCGATGTATTGCGATCGGCTACTTCGGTGAATGCCGATGTATTTGGCATTGCCGATAAGGCCGGAAGAATAAAACCCGGCTTACCGGCAGATATCGTTGTTGTAGAAGGAAATCCGGTAAATAATATTTCGCTGGTAAGAAAGGTGAAGCTTGTGATGAAAGATGGAAGAAAATACAGTTTATAGTTTTGGGTTTATAGTTTATAGTTGTTCTGCAAGCAACAAGGTTTGAAATAATAAGAAGGATGTCGATTTTAAAGAACCATAAACCATGAACAATAAACCAGAAACATTAAATGGTTAACTCTTTAATTAATTCTTCGTATTCAGGAAATAACTGTATAAGTTCTTTTTTTGTGGCGAGTTCAAAATCGGCGAAGTCGAAGCCGGGCGAAACGGTGCAGCCAACCAGGGCGTAGTCGCCACCTGGCGACAGGCGTGCGGCAAACCAGTTGCCGGCTGAAATAACACATTGAAAAGATTCGCCTTTATCGGGATCATTGCCCAGTTTGTGCACCAGCAACTGGCCCGATGCATCAATTTCATAAACGATAAGCGCATCCCCGTAATAGAAATGCCATATCTCATCGCTTTTAATTTTATGAAAGGCCGAAAACTGATGCTGCTTTAATAAAAAATATATACTGGTGCAAAAAGAGCGGTCACCGCTGAACGAAAGCGGCAGTGACGGCCGGGGAACCATAACCGGCGACCGGTAAATTTCGCGAAAAGCACCTCCTTCAATATGTGTACTCAGGTTTAAACGATTGATCCAGTAATCGGCTGTTCGTTTTACCATGTTATTGCTCTATGATGATCGGTTTAGGACGCGGGCCCCAATACCAGTTATGTAAAGAATCTTTTATGCGTGTGGTATCGGCAGGTGTGCCGGGTAAAGAAATTACAATTTTTAAAATGGTTGAGTCGGCAGATGCTTCGAGATTGACCCTTGGTTTTAATTTATTGTAACGATCAAGGGCTGAGGATTTGTATTTGAATGTTTCCAGCACATACTTGTACGTTGTTGAAGGGCCTGCTGCAGGTGGTGGTGTAGTAGTTTTGGTTACCGTAGTAGGAACAGGGGTAACGGTTTTGGTTGTTTCTACCTTATCGTTCGCGTTTAAGTGAATACTGTCGCGGTTAATCGCTTCGGCCAGGGCCTTTTGCGGTGTATCGATGTTATGAAGATATTGATTTGTACGCGTGATCTCCGAATCAGAAGTGTCGGCAGCCGTAGTGTTGGCCGTTGCAACTTTTTTGGAAAACAGGCTGTAACCGCCCCACAAAATAATGCCAAATCCTACTACAATTCCTATAATAACTGCCAGCTTGCGGATTGTATTACTTCGTGATTCATAAGGATTGTCATCAAAAACCGATTTCTTTTTAATGCCGCCCTGGGGCGTTTCGCGTTCGAGCGGAGCCAGTGGCGGGGGCGCTTCGAGGCGTTGTACTACGGGCAGGCCCGGTGTGAATTCGTATACGGCTTCTCTGTTTTTTTGTAAAGTGCCGATTCCTTCGATATGAAATGGTTTGCCGATATTCAGCATCAGCTTGCCGTCGGCAACAAATGTTTCAAGATCCGATTCTGCCAGTGGCTTTATTTTACCGGTATGTTTGCGAATAAAGTCGATTAACTCATCATCTGGCCGGGCGATCGTTTTTTGGGCAAAATGAATATGCTCCAGAAGGTCGCGGGAATTTCTGTCCGCAATACTCTGTACATCTACCACGTCATCAAGGTAAAAACTACCAATTCCGGGTAAATTCAAAACCTTGTGCTGGTAAAAATATTGGGCTACTAAAACAGAGATTTTCAAGAGATTAAGGATTTTTTGTGTAAGTTAATCATATTTTACGTGTATGCAATAGAAGGGCCGCGGCAAGTTATTATTTTTGCAGGAAGTTTATTGGATTGTGGATTAATTTATTACGTATGCTTACTGAATCAGAAAGGCGTTTTTTGCAGTACTGGGAAGCTAATCGTTTACGTGAAAAAAAGGTAAACAAGCAATTGTTGCTGGGCCTGCCCATCGGGTTACTTTTTGCCATCCCTGTATTAATTATGTTGTTTTCGGGTAAATTCTGGTATCAGCGGGCCAATATGGAGGCTAACAGCCAAAGTAGTCCTGTTATACTTATGGTTGCCATAGTATGTATTGCCGTGTTTGTAGCTGTTTTTTACAAGCGGCACCAGTGGGAAATGAAGGAACAGCAGTATCTTGAGCTGAAAGCGAAGGAGCAGGAAGAGCAGGATCAATAAGCAATAGGCAATATGCAATTGACAAAAAACAGGCAATTAGCAAAATACAATTGCAAATTATAACTAAGGTAACTATTGCCAATTGTCCGTTGCCAATTGCCAATTGGTTGAAAAGCAGCTATCGAGTTTTTACCATTGTCTTTTAGCTGGGTTAATTGCCAATTGTCAGTTGCCTGTTGCCAATTGATTCAGTTGGGTTTATATAAACAAAACAACTTCTAATGAGAAATCTTGTTTGGGGTTTTCCGGGCTTTATACTGTTATTTGTATTAGGCGGTAGTTGTAAAAAGGAGTCAGGCTGTGGATATAGCGAACAGAATATTGTAGCACCACTTAGTGAACAGCAGGCTGTATATAATTATCTTTCCTCATATAGCATTTCGGCCGCCAAAGATTCAAGTGGTTTTTATTATCAGGTGGCCGACGGTGGAACGGGAAGCAATCCGGGCCTTTGTTCGCAGGTTGAATTAACTTATACAGGCAAATTTACCAATGGCAATACTTTTGCCGATGAAAGCACCGCATTTACGCTGGGGTCTTCTATAGAAGGATTAAAAAAAGGAATCCCACTTATTAAAAAAGGCGGTCATATCAAATTATTTGTTCCACCTACACTGGCGTACGGTTCTACTGATTTTAAAGATAAAAACGGAAACGTGGTCATTCCGGCTAATTCAATATTGATATTCGATATTAACCTCACGACCTTTTATTGATAGTTTGATTGTTATGGACTCCGTTCTGCAAACCTGATTACAAATTGTTAAACTGTATGAAATTCAGGTTCCTAACCATCTAACAATCAAACCATATAGCCATCTGTACAGAATACGCACCGTGTTGTAGCTACTGTCTTTTCACTTACATTTGCCCCAAAACGTATACCCTTGCCACACGAAGCCATTTCAGTATTCGATATATTTAAAATAGGTGTTGGCCCTTCCAGTTCTCATACATTGGGGCCCTGGCGCGCCGCTCAGTACTTTTTACAATCACTTGAACAGAAAAAACAGTTATCGCAGGTTCAGTCATTAAGGGTTTTGTTATATGGCTCACTGGCAAAAACCGGTAAAGGGCATGGTACCGATGTGGCCGTTCAATTAGGATTAAGCGGCGATGACCCGGTTACTTTTGATGTAGAAAAGATCGATATAAAGATGCACGACATCAGATCCCGCAAAAAGCTGTTGCTGCATGGTAAACACGAAATTGATTTTGACCCGCAAACAGATATTGATTTTTTATTTACCGAATCATTGCCATATCACCCCAATGCGCTTACATTTTTAGTTACGCTGCAACAGGGTGAACAACTGGCCGAAACTTATTACTCGGTAGGAGGGGGATTTGTACAAAAAGAAGGTGAACAAACAACTTCATCATCAGCCGTTCAGTTACCGTTTCCTATCAACACCGCAGATGATCTGTTGCACTGGTGCCGTAAAACCGGACTCAGCATCAGCGAGGTGGTCATGGAAAATGAAAACAGCTGGCGGCCCGAAGAAGAAACCCGAAAAGGCGTATTGAAGATCTGGCAGGTAATGAAAGATTGCATGTACCGGGGTTGTCATAGCGAGGGCATGTTGCCCGGCGGGTTACAGGTAAAACGCAGAGCGGCCAATCTTAATAAAAAATTATTGCAGGGCAAACCATATACAGATTTCGACAGCTGGATGCAGGCTGTACGTGCCGGCGGTAATGATTTCAAATATATTCTTGACTGGGTAAGTTGTTTTGCTTTAGCCATCAATGAAGAAAATGCCTCGTTCGGCAGAGTGGTTACCGCGCCTACGAACGGCGCTGCCGGAGTAATACCTGCCGTATTACATTATTATGTTACGTTTTGCTATCCTCAACAAACCACAACGGCCGGCGGCAAAGACCTTGATGATAAAATTCTTCAGTTTATGTTTACCGCTTCTGAAATAGGAAGCATTTTTAAAAAGGGTGCTACCATTTCAGCGGCTATGGGTGGTTGTCAGGCCGAAATTGGCGTATCGTCTGCCATGGCAGCCGCCGGTATTACCGAAGTGCTGGGTGGCAGTCAGCGCCAGGCGCTGATGGCTGCAGAAATTGCCATGGAGCATCATTTGGGGTTGACCTGCGACCCTATTGGCGGCCTGGTACAAATTCCCTGCATTGAACGAAATACCATGGGGGCCATCAAGGCTATTACCGCTTCACAGCTGGCATTGCAAAGCACGCCCGATTTTGCGAAAGTATCGCTCGATACGGTGATCAAAACCATGTGGGATACAGCTATCGATATGAGCTTCAAATACAAGGAAACCGCCGAAGGCGGACTGGCAGTGCATATTCCGCTGAGTTTGCCGGAATGTTAAGGGCAATAGTCAATAGGCAGTGGGCAGTAGTGAGTGGTAAGTAAGAAGTATTAAGGCGTTGAAAAGTTAACAGGTTGAAAAAGTTGATAAGTTAAAAAGAACAGAGCGCTTTGCCGATTCATCCCGCCATGGCGGGACCGATTCACCATTGACCATTCACCATTGACCATTCACCAAAACACTTATCCATGATTGATCGCAACTTTGAATCTATAAGTCCATCGGCAACAGGTTTGCTGCTTACCAAAGCCCTTACAACGATTCCTTTTGCCCGTGAAGCAGCTGCTTTGATTTGGGGTGAAGAAAACTTAAGGCACATGCTTCAGGGCCGTGCAAACCGCGAATCATTTGGCTGGTTATTACATTTCGAAAACAGATACCGTACAATCGATGCCTTTTTGCAGCCACCTCCTTCCAAAAATATTCTTGAAATAGCTTCCGGTTTTTCTTTCAGGGGTTTGCAGCTATGCGTAAATGACGATATCGTATATATCGATACTGATCTGCCCGATTCAATGGCTACCAAAAAACAACTGGTTGAAAATATTATAGAAAACGGGAAGCTGCCAGTAAAAGGAAAATTGCTCATGCATGCGCTGAATGCATTGGATGAAGAAGCGTTTGATAAAGTGATCAGTCTTTTTCCGCCCGGAGAGATTACCATTTTGAATGAAGGCTTGCTTATGTACCTCGATGAAGCTGAAAAGCGGAAATTGTGCGCCAATATCCGTTCCGTTCTTGCAAAGCGCGGTGGTTGCTGGATCACAGGTGATATATACCTGAAAAAAACTGCTGAACAGCAGGAGCATTATATAAGCGAAGCGGCGAAAAACTTTTTGGCTTCGCACCAGGTAGAAGAAAAAAAGTTCGACAGCTATGAATCTGCCGCTGATTTTTTTAATGCCTGCGGATTTTCTGTGGCAGCTTCTGAAACGGTACTTGTTGACCGGTTGAGTGCATTACGGTTTATTAAAGAAGAAAAGATACCTGAATCAACGATAGCCGGCTGGTTCAAAAACCGGCAAACCTGGAAGCTGGTTTGTACTGCTTAATAGCAAATCCCTTAAGACTGCTTTTTTCCAATGCTTTATGCCTGAAGCTATGGGTTTCCATTTATAATTTGATCGGCTGTACCACTGAGCAGTATGCATTGTTGCAAACTGTTCACCGCCTGGCTGGTATCAACTGCATATTGCATACTCTTACCCTTAGTTAAAATTATTTATTTGGGTTTATTGAAACCTCCTAAGCCTCTGAAATGCAGGCCGGGAGCCACAATGCACGCATACCATTCGCAGTTATATATCAGGAAAAAGCAATGTGATTGGTATCATATTTGAGATGATTTAACGCTTTTTTTTATGGTACACATTCGCATTGTCGATTCCGGAAAAAGGAAAAAGTAAGTGCATATTCCATTTTCTTCTTTTGGGAACGAATAATGCCTGCTGATCCGTAATTATGAAAACCAATTCAATAACAATCCATTTGAAAAACCTATGCGTACTAACATGAAAACTGTGCTGTTTGTAGCCCTTACCTGTGCCTTATTTGCAACCGCCTGCCAGAAAGAAGAATCTGCCAACCCGAGTGAAAACAATGTGCAGAAAATTGAAACCACTACCGGCGCCATTTTAGCCGACAAGGCCGCTCTCAAAAAAATTCCTGTAATAGTAGTAAGCAACGATGCAAATGCGCGGAAAAGAACCACCTCAACAACAACAACGCCTCCTCCTCCTACTGATACAACAACCAGCCCGGTTATTACAGTGCCGCCGCCAACTACAACTATACCATCGAGCTATAGTTTGGTAATGCCGCCTGTAGGATACCAGGGTTCTGAAGGTTCCTGTGTAGCATGGTCTGTTGGTTATGCAGCCAGGTCGTGCATGCAGTATTATGCTACCAATGCCGTTTCGTATAGCAATGCAACAAATATTTTTAGCCCTGAATTTGTTTTTAACCAGATAAAATTCGGCACTAATTGCGGTGGTTCAGCTATGATGGATGCGATGGCCCTTATGGTAAGTAAGGGCGTATGCACCTGGCAAAGCATGCCTTACAGTTATTTAAATGGTTGTTCACTAATGCCTACATCGGCACAAACTACCGAAGCTGCCAATTATAGAGTTTCCTCGTATGCTCAGGTGTCACCTGGCGATCAAACCACTATTAAAACAATGATTGCTTCCAATAAACCCATTCCATTTACCTGCAATATTGATTATACTTTTAAGTATGCAACTGTAGGTACTATCTGGAAGACCTATGCGGGATTTGCCGGTTCGCATGCCATGGTTATTTGCGGATATGACGATGCAAAACATGCTTACAAGGTGATGAATAGCTGGGGCACTACCTGGGGCGATGCAGGTTATATATGGATCGATTACGACCTGCTGCCGGTTATTTCGTATGAAGCTTATGTAATGAATTAACAGCAACTGTTTCCCAACCAATAAAAAATCCCGTCCCGCAAAAGCAGGGCGGGATTACAGTTTATGCAACTGTTCAAAGACGCTGTTTATTCATTTCGGTAAGGTAATATCTTACCCGACATTGCCTTGTTTCCTGTGAATAAACGGTAAACCAATGTTGGATGTGTTCCTGCCGGTACATGGTACTGAATCATTTGCCATGTTCCTGCCTGAATATATCCTTTATTGATCACTGCGAGGCGGGCGCCTACGATATCGTAAATAACCAGTTCAACCCGGCCCGATACGGCTGTTTTGAAACGGAAATTAACTACCGATCCGTAAGGATTGGGGAATACCGAAAGCTGCATGTTACCTGTAGCGATGGTGGTATTGTTGTCACCGGTAACAACAGTAGCCGAACGGCTGGTGATGTCGTTAACAACAGTTGTGCTTTTGCCCCATCCTGCCAGTAATGCACACTCGTCGAATGCATTATTAATAACATCCACTGCATTATTTACATCAGATGCTGATATGCCTGAAACGGTTTGTCCGCCAAGATACCTGTTTGCCAGGTCGAACAATCCTTTAACGGTAGCCGTTCCGGTCGTTTGCAGATATTGTACCACTTTAGATGGCAGTATAAAGGTGTCTACCTTAGCAACCGGCTTGCCACTTCCACAGCTTGTTTGTTTCGAAGTAAACAGCGAATCGCTCATAATGGCCATTCCCGGCAGATCGCTGCTTCCAAACATGTTAAAGAACAAGGTCATAGTTTGTGATAACAGGTTGTTCTTTATTTTACCATACTGGTTTTGTTTGGTTTCGAGCGGAACATTGGGCCATGTGCCCGGTTTGGTGTATGTAGCATATCCTTTCAGGGCAGCCGGTGTACCACCGCCCGGTAACAAATTGAAGATGTAATCGTTGTTGACATCGATCAGGAACAGGGTGAAGAATTTACCGGTCGATTTCAAACCAAAGTAAACCGAATCACCTGCCTGTGCATCAACTGCTGCCGTCATCTTTTGTTTTGCTGTAGATAAACTTCCTTTTGTAGTACAGCCTTTGCCACCCGTATTGCCGTAGAAGCCCTGTGTAAAGGTACAGTTAACTATACAGCAATTAACAGTGATGGTTTGGCGTACAGAGTCCATGTTACCACAGGCGTCTGTTGCAATCCATCTGCGTATATTTTTATACGGACAGCTGGTGCCTTCGACCCAGGTAGCAGAATCTACTTTCAATGAACCGCAATTGTCGCTGAATACCGGAGTACCAAATACAGGTTTAACAGTGCAGGCAACGGTGGCGTCGGCCGGTTTAAACACAATCACAGGTTTTTGATTGTCGTTTACGGTAATTACCTGCGTTAAGGTAGTGCTTACATTACCGCATTTGTCTGTTGCATACCATTTACGGGTTAAGGTGAAATGGTTTACACAGGTGCTGTCGCTTGTAACCTGGCTGTAAGTAATAACCGCATTAGCGTCGCAATTATCAGTAGCCGTAATAGTTGGCTTAGCAGGCACGTCTTTGGCGCATGCATAGCTTCCATCCGGAGCTGAACCGCTGAGTACAGGTGCCGTGTTGTCTTTCACATGTATCACCTGCATTACCGAATCTTTATTACCACACGCATCGCTGAATACCCATTTGCGGGTGATTGTTGAATCACAGGCTTTGCCTGAACCAACAGCTGAGAATGCAGGCTGAATATCACCGCTGCAATTATCGCTGGCAGTTGGTGTTGGTGCAGCCGGTATCTGGCTTACGCATTGTACCGATATTTCCTTATCGAAGCTGGCGGTGATAACCGGTTTGGTGTTATCATTCACCGTAATCACCTGCGTTAAGGTAGTGCTTACATTACCGCATTTGTCGGTTGCATACCATTTACGGGTTAAGGTGAAATGGTTTACACAGGTGCTGTCGCTTGTAACCTGGCTGTAAGTAATAACCGCATTAGCGTCGCAATTATCAGTAGCCGTAATAGTTGGCTTAGCAGGCACGTCTTTGGCGCATGCATAGCTTCCATCCGGAGCTGAACCGCTGAGTACAGGTGCCGTGTTGTCTTTCACATGTATCACCTGCGATACGGTATCCTGGTTTCCGCAGGCATCAGTAAACGTCCATATGCGTCTGATAACAGAATCACAAGCTTTACCTGAGCCAATGACAGACAATACCGGTTGAATATCACCGCTGCAATTGTCGCTGGCAGTTGGCGTTGGTGCGGCCGGTATCTGGCTTACGCATTGTACCGATATTTCCTTATCAAAGTTGGCAGTGATAACCGGTTTGGTGTTATCATTCACCATAATCACCTGTGTTAAGGTAGTGCTTACATTACCGCAATTATCGGTTGCATACCATTTACGGATTAATGTGAAATGGTTTATACAGGTGCTGTCGCTGGTAACCTGGCTGTAGGTAATAACCGGGTTGGCGTCGCAGTTGTCTGTAGCCGTAATAACCGGCGGAGCAGGTACGTCTTTGGCGCATGAGTAGCTGGCATCCGGTGCTGAACCGCTGAGTACAGGCGCTGTGTTGTCTTTCACATGAATCACCTGCGATACGGTATCCTGGTTTCCGCAGGCATCAGTAAACGTCCATATGCGTCTGATAACAGAATCACAGGCTTTACCTGAGCCAATGACAGACAATACCGGTTGAATATCACCGCTGCAATTGTCGCTGGCAGTTGGTGTTGGTGCGGCCGGTATCTGGCTTACGCATTGTACCGATATTTCCTTATCAAAGTTGGCAGTGATAACCGGTTTGGTGTTATCATTCACCATAATCACCTGTGTTAAGGTAGTGCTTACATTACCGCACTTGTCGGTTGCATACCATTTACGGGTTAATGTGAAATGGTTTATACAGGTGCTGTCGCTGGTAACCTGGCTGTAGGTAATAACCGGGTTGGCGTCGCAATTATCCGAAGCTGTAATAACCGGCGGAGCAGGCACATCTTTAGCGCATGTATAATTAGCATCAGGAGCCGAACCGCTCAATACAGGTGCTGTATTGTCTTTCACATGAATTACCTGCATTACCGAATCTTTATTACCGCACGCATCGGTGAATACCCATTTGCGGGTGATGGTGCTGTCGCAGCCTTTGCCTGAACCAACAGCTGAAAATGCAGGCTGAATATCACCGCTGCAATTGTCGCTGGCAGTTGGCGTTGGCGCAGCCGGTATCTGGCTTACGCATTGTACCGATATTTCCTTTTCGAAGTTGGCTGTGATAACCGGTTTGGTGTTATCATTCACCATAATCACCTGTGTTAAGGTAGTACTTACATTACCGCACTTGTCTGTTGCATACCATTTACGGGTTAAGGTGAAATGGTTTATACAGGTGCTGTCGCTGGTAACCTGGCTGTAGGTAATAACCGGGTTGGCGTCGCAATTGTCTGTAGCCGTAATAACCGGCGGAGCAGCCACATCTTTGGCGCATGTGAAGCTGGCATCCGGTGCTGAACCGCTTAATACAGGCGCTGTATCGTCTTTCACATGAATCACCTGCATTACCGAATCTTTATTACCACACGCATCACTGAATACCCATTTGCGGGTGATTGTTGAATCACAACCTTTGCCTGAACCAACAGCCGAGAAAGCAGGTTGAATATCACCGCTGCAATTGTCGCTGGCAGTTGGTGTTGGTGCGGCCGGTATCTGGTTTACGCATTGTACCGATATTTCCTTTTCGAAGTTGGCTGTGATAACCGGTTTGGTGTTATCATTCACCGTAATCACCTGTGTTAAGGTAGTACTTACATTACCGCACTTGTCTGTTGCATACCATTTACGGGTTAAGGTGAAATGGTTTATACAGGTGCTGTCGCTGGTAACCTGGCTGTAAGTAATAACCGGGTTGGCATCGCAATTGTCGGTAGCCGTAATAACCGGTGGAGCAGGCACATCTTTGGCGCATGTGAAGCTGGCATCCGGTGCTGAACCGCTTAATACAGGCGCTGTATTGTCTTTCACATGAATTACCTGCATTACCGAATCTTTATTACCACACGCATCGCTGAATACCCATTTGCGGGTGATTGTTGAATCACAACCTTTGCCTGAACCAACAGCCGAGAAAGCAGGTTGAATATCACCGCTGCAATTGTCGCTGGCAGTTGGCGTTGGTACAGCCGGTATCTGGCTTATGCATTGTACCGATATGTCTTTATCGAAGTTGGCTGTAATTACGGGCGCCACATTATCGTTTACAGTAATGGTTTGCGAAGCCGATTGGGTATTTCCACACGAATCGGTGGCTGTCCATGTGCGAACGATAGTGAATTTGTTTACACAGGTGCTGTCCTGCGTTACCTGGCTAAAGTTCAGTCTAACCAGTCCGCAGTTGTCTGATGCCGTTACATTGGCCGGTGCAGGCACATTCGATGCGCATGCTACGGTTGCATTGGCAGGTACACCTGACAGTGATGGCGCTGTTACATCTTCAATCACAATAACCTTGTGGCAGGTGTCGTGCAACAAACCACTGGGCGAAGTCAGCATTACGAACAAGGTATCAATTCCACATTTTGTACCTGCTTTTACAGTAACAGATGATTGATTATTGGCGCCCTGGATGGTGCTGCCCACTACTGATTTTATGACCCATTGGTATGAGCCGATCAATCCGTTCGGATCGGCTGGTCCGTTGTATAAATTCGATGAACCCGGACATACGGGTGAAGGACCGCTTACATCGCAAGGCATTTGAGAAGCAGCTACCTTTATGATTATGGTATCTTTTCCGGTACAACCGGTTCCGTTATCATATACGGTTACAATAAACTGGAAATTACCGCCGCCCGGTGCGGTAAATACCGGGTTGGCAATGGAAGTACTGCTTAAACCCGTTGCCGGCGACCAGCTATAGGTATATGGACCTGTACCGCCCGAAACCAACGCATTTAATTGCGACGTGTTCGATATCGCCAGATCGATGTGATCGGGGGTGGCGGTTGCATCTACATTTATTTTGGTAATGGTAACCACATCACCCGGTGCTGTATTGGAATTGATGTAGCTGGTGTCTTTTAAACCATGTCCATTGGTAACAATCAACCGCAACGTAAATGTTCCGGGAGTGAATGAACCGGATGATGGTTTTACGGTAATATTTTTTAGTGTAGGGTTAACAATAATAGCATTGGTAGTATTGGTTAAAAAGCTCCATGCGTATGTAATACCAATAGTATCGCCGCTAACGGTTGAAGTATAGCTAAGTGATGCAGTATCGGAGCATGCTTTTGCAGGACCGGCAACATTACTTTCAGGCGGCGCAAACACGGCTGCTGTTTTCAGCGACCTGTCCTGGTTACCGATGCTAATTACTTCTCCGTCTACGATCCATTCTTTTAGCCGCATATGATAGGGCGAACCGCTGATGCCGGTAGCCGACCGTGGCTCTCCGGTAGCGGGGTCGTGGCCCCAGTCGACAACGCTGGCTATATGACCGCCCCAGGATAAAACTACCGTTTCCTTTTTGGCGGTGAACGTAATGTTCATCACTGTTTCGGCCTGGGCTGCACCTAAATCGCCATTCGAAGCATAGGTCATGGCAGTTATATCGGCATTGTAACCGGTAATTACCTTTTCTGCAGCAGGCAATGCATTAAAACTTGTGGTCGGTTGTCCGGCTACCGGCGAAGTTGCACTCGACGGTGGGGGAATGGGGTAAGTGTCGGTAGTGGTAAAATAAGAGGCCGGAAAACCTGCAATATCCAGTATAGGATTTACGGTTTCGGCAGCGTGCCCGAAAATTGCATGTGGTTCCAGTCGCTGAAAATGTGTAAGGTAATCAAGCGCCTGTTTGCCGCCATTTTTAACATCGTACCCTATAACCAGCGTGTAGGTTTTGTTTACGGTGAGTCCTTTTAACACAGCGCGGTAAGGAACAGAATATCCTTCACGAAAGTGTGCTGAATTTTCATTCAGGTTGCCGTTAACCCATGCAACCGGGCTTAATGGCGTTGTGCTTTTGTCGTTAGAACCCTGGTCAAGGTTGGCCGAGATGTTCTGTGCTTTAACAGGTAATGGCCGAAATAAGGCAAGCAGGGCAACCGCTATTGCATACAGGTAGTATGCCCTGACTTTGTACCACCACCTTTCTTTAATGTGTAAATCTGGTGTACTCATAAAATGTTGTTTTGAAAAGTTTCCAAAAGGAATTCCTAATGCTCTTCTTTCTGCAAACTGCAGTTCTTCGCATATGGGTCCTTTTCCTGTTCGATTTATGAGCGGCCTTTTATAAATTATGCAGATGGATTTTAATCATGTATTCATAAAAGGTATTGGGCCGTTCATATACAGGTTAGGCAAAAAGAACCCTGCTGCGAATTACACGCAGAATAAATAGAGTAAAAGAGATGGTTTTTCAGTTACTCCTGATAGTGGGATTCCATTTCATTCTGATATGAGTAATGAAACTGATTGGAAATTCACCAGGATATGGGCGAGCGTTTCAAAATGAATTGACCATGCGGTTGAAATGTTTCAATCGCAAAAAAAGATGTCCTTCACGGAACATGACTAAAGGTGTTCCATGTTGTGAACATCGCTACCAGCAAAACCTTGATGGTATAGGGCGGAAAAAATATAAACAGTTGATCCGGTACACTGCGGATACTGTTCCGGGGGAACCATACTTAATATTGAGAGGTATTCAACAGAGGGGACGGGTTTAGGTGTTTAGTACAACAAGGCACAAGATTATATTAAAATTTTCTTAATAGAAAATTTTTTATAATATGTTTCCCGGAATTTAACATATGTCAATACCGGTTAGGCTGAATTATGCCTAACGGTTATTAACCTAAAGTATAAGGTTTAAAGTTTAAAGTATAAGGTGCTGCCGCGATTTAAATTTGTTGACTATAATTATGCAGCCTGAATTTTGAACACCTTAAACTTTAAACCTTATACTTTTATGTCTCGTTGCCTTCTCTAATTCATCAACGGATTCACCGCTATTTCCTCAACGCTCATATCAGAATAATCACGAATCACATTGTACAGTGTGTCGCGTTCAACCGGTTTTCTTTTCGCCTGTTTGATGAGCGTTACCAGTTGTGCTGTAGACATAGCAGGATTTTGTTCTTCGGACCCGGCCATGGAATAAATTTTAGTGGAGTCGTCGATGGTGCCGTCGATATCGTTTACACCAAACGATAAAGTTAGCTGGGCGTTTTGACGGCCAAGCATGGGCCAGTATGCTTTCAGGTGAGGGAAGTTATCCATGTACAACCGCGCAATGGCGTACATGCGCATATCTTCAATAATGCCCGACTCGGGCACATTGCTCATGTCGTTATCTTTATTGCGGAACTTAAGTGGAATAAATGTATTAAAGCCACCTGTTTTATCCTGTAACTGACGCAGCCGTTCCATATGATCGATACGGTGACGGAATTCTTCAATATGTCCGTATAACATGGTGGCATTGCTGTGCATAGCCAATTGGTGAGCGGTTTCATGAATTTTCAGCCAGCCTTCGGCATCTACTTTATCGGCGCAGATCTTTTCCCGCACTTCGGGATGAAATATTTCGGCGCCGCCGCCGGGTAATGAATCCAGACCGGCTTCGTGCAGGTATTTCATACCATCTTCAACGCTCATTTTGGCTTTGCGAAACATATAATCAAGCTCAACAGGGGTAAAGCCTTTTATATGCAGGTTGGGCCGGTGGGCTTTTATTTTGCGTAACAGGTCGGCAAAAAATTCGAGGGTTAATTTAGGATGAACGCCGCCTACGATATGCACCTCGGTAACCGGTTTGCCATCGTAGCCTTTTACAATGTTCAGCATCTGGTCGTTTGTCAGTTCCCATCCTTCTTCGCGATGGGCATACAGGCGGCTGTATGAACAAAACGAACAGGCAAAAACACAAACATTGGTGGGTTCTATATGAAAATTACGATTGAAATAAGTGGTGTCGCCATGCAGGCGTTCGCGAACAAAATTGGCCAGGGCGCCGAGAAAAGGCAATCCGCCTTTTTCGAACAATAACAATCCGTCTTCGGGGCTGATGCGCTGGCGGTTAACTATTTTTTCAGCTACGGTACGAAGGGCAGGATCTTTTTCTGCTGCTATAACAGCCTGGATATTAGTACTCATTTGATCGAATTTTTCTTCCTTTTCTTATGTGTAACAAAGAAACGGCAGCAAAGTTACAGGAAAATCAAATGGCAATTGGCAATAGACAACTCACAATAAAAACAGGCAATAAGCAAGGGGCGTCAGGGCAATTAGCAATTGGTGTACTATTAGTGTGATGACTGCGTTTAGAGATTGCTTATTGTCTATTGCTTGCTTATTGCTTATTGCGTATTGCTTATTGCGTATTGCCTATTGGTTTAAAATTCTTTATCTTCCCTTCCTAAACCATAATGAACAGCCCAACGCCCGGTTGGGCGCCGCAACAATCTTTTACAACCAAATCTATTTCGTAGTGAATATCAGAATTCGGCTTATTCTAATGAATTTTCTGGAATTTTTTGTTTGGGGTTCATGGCTTATTTCACTGGGAGCATATATGTTTAATGTACTGCATTTTAACGGAGTGCAGGTAGGCAGCATATATGGCACCATGGGAATTGCCTCCATTTTCACACCGGCGCTGTTTGGCATTGTGGCCGACCGGTGGCTGAATGCCGAACGGGTATTTGGCCTTGCTCATATTATCGGCGCCCTTTTGTTATTCTGGGCCTCTAAAGTAACCGATTATCCCACGTTGTACCTGATCATGCTGCTGAATTCGTTTGTGTTTATGCCCACCATCGGGTTGAACAATACCGTGTCGTTTATCGTTCTTGAAAAAAGAGGTTTAAATATTGTAAAGGATTTTCCACCCATCAGGGTATGGGGTACTATCGGTTTTATTGCCGCTATGTGGATGGTAGACCTTTGCGGGTTTAATTTAAGCCCCCTGCAGTTGTACATCAGCGCCGGTTCGGGCCTGTTGCTCGGTGTGTATGCGTTTACCCTGCCCGGCTGCCCGCCCGTTAAATCAACCGAAAAGAAAAGCCTTGCTTCCTCACTGGGGCTTGATGCTTTTGTATTGTTTAAAAGAAAAAAGATGATCATCTTTTTTTTGTTTGCCATGTTGCTGGGCGCGGCCCTGCAAATAACCAATACGTTCGGCTCAACTTTCCTCGCTGATTTTAAAAATGCCTATCCGAATGCTTTTGGTGTAAAGCATTCCAATGTGTTAATTTCCATTTCACAGATTTCTGAAACGCTGTTTATCCTCACCATTCCTTTCTTTTTAAAACGGTTTGGTATAAAGCAGGTAATGCTGATGAGCATTTTCGCATGGGTATTCCGTTTCGGCCTGTTTGCCATTGGCGACCCCGGTGAGGGGCTTTGGCTGCTCATCCTTTCCATGATTATTTACGGAATGGCTTTCGACTTCTTTAATATCTCCGGTTCTTTGTTTGTAGAAAAGGAAGCCGATATGAAAATCAGGGCCAGCGCCCAGGGTTTATTTATGCTGATGACGAATGGCATTGGCGCTTTCCTGGGAAATTATATCAGCGGACGTGTGGTAGATTATTTCACTATCGGCGGGGTTAAAGACTGGCGTTCTATCTGGTTTAGTTTTGCCGGCTATGCGCTGTTGTTAGGTATCGTTTTCCCGCTGGTGTTTAAATATAAACATGATCGTCAGCAGGCGGGTAAGGTGGCGATGCAACATTAAGGGCAATAGGCAGTATGGTACAGGTTACAGGTTTCAGGTTACAAGGCCTGCAATCTGTAACCTGTTACATGTAACCTGCAACCAGTTTACTATTGAGGTCTTCTTGCTCTGAAACTAAGTGTAACGGGGGCCGTATTGCCCGAATTCAGCGTGTCTTTAAGAACAGCCGACAGATTGCCGCTTACATAGTTGCCCGGTGTACCAAATTCGGTAATGTTCAGGTTAATGGTCGATTGCGGAACATACTGGCTGTTATTGAGGTATATTGTTATCCAGCTGAGTGGCACTGATCCGGTACCCGAGGCATTGAACGACAGATAAACCTGGTCTCTGGTGTTACCGCTTTTACGTGCAGCCCATACAGTGTACCTGTTGTTAACAGAACCATATATGCCAAATGAGTCGGCCGGCGGTACAAAACTATAATTCGTGTTATTTAAAGTATAGTTCAGGAATTGCGAAACCGTAGTGCCACAGGCACTTAGTTGTGCCACGTTTACGGCGCCTGTTGTGACCGTAAAACTGCCGGCGGGCCCGTTTTGATTGGTGCTCATATCGTATGCCGTAACATAACCTGTAGTTTGTGTGCTGTTGCAACGGGTGAATGTAGCACTGAAATTTCCGTTTGTTACAACGGCCCGGTTATGAAAGTTGTCGACATTAACATCCACAAAGCCATTGGTAACGGCCACTCCATTACAGTTTACAACTGAACCCGAAATGGTAACCTGTGCATACGATGCATTGGTTACGGTAATTGTACCCAGGTCAGCAGTCGCATTAAAAGGACCAATATCCTGTGTATACAACAAAGTGCCACACATGTTGAATATTTTCAGTTGAAAGGTTTTGCCGGCAGGTATTTTACCACATGCCAAACCCGTAGTATCGGTATTTCCGCAGCCATACGATGAAACCGCATCACCGGTTATTTTCAGTACAACCTGAGCATGAAATAAAGGATTCCCGTTCTGATCTTTGATGATGGCTTTAAAATAAACGAGCGCATAGGGATAATCACAGTTCCAGAAACAAAAATGGCTAACCGTACCCACATAGTTAGTGCCTTGTTTTGTAGCAGTGCCATCTTCTTTCCACAAACCGGTGGTATCGTTAAAACTCCACAAAGGAATAGTGGCTGGCGCTGAGGCCTGTAAGGCAGCCGGAACGGGGAAGGTGAGGGTAGCGGTTTTGCCGGATGCCAGTTGTAATTTTTCGCCACCGGCGCCGGTTAATTCAACCGCCATCATACCGAATGATTGTAAACCGGTTTCCTGGTTCGATGCATTGATGCCGCGCAGGGTACCGGGCATAATTTCGTTGAAGTTGGATGCCGCCGGATCGATAAAAAAGGCGCTCACCGAAACCGTACCGGTATAGGCGCTGTTGGTACCGATGTTCACAAAACTGTTGCCGCCAAAGCTAATGCTTCCACCCGAAGGAACGGTAATATGGCCTCCGCTGCTGCCACTAACTGTGCCGGACACTGTTTTTTTAATAAGCTGAAGCGATATATAATTAACCACTCCTGCATTTACGATAATTGTGCGGCTGCCCTGAAAGAAACCGTCTTTTTCTACTTTAATAAAACCTGCATTTTTATCGAGGCTTACATTGGTAATTCTGAAATTGCCGTTGATGTCGGTTGTGGTAGCAGCACTTCCTGCTTTTACAGCGGCGCCGCTTACAGGCTGGCCGCTTTCGTCCAATACGCGCCCGATAACGGTAGCGGTAACATATTCGATGGGTTTGTTATTGGGGTTGTGGGGTAAATCGTTATTTGACTTTTGGCAACTGAAAGTAATGAAGATGGCTGTAATAATAGTCATCAGTGCCAAAGAAAGAATTGATTTCATGGCAGTGTGTTTTGGTGTAGCTAAAATTAAGTACGGCAATAACACGGAATCAGTTGGGTGTTTGAGGTCGAAAGCAGGAAGTACTAAGAACACAACAGAGACCTGACCGAATGAGGTTTTTTCAGCGCGTTAAAACAAAAAGCGATCCCGATGGAATCGCTTTTTGCAGTTGGTTATGACTTTATAAATATCAGGGTAACCTTTTATTGATATCTTTTTGCTCTGAAACTAAGTGTTACAGGTGCAGTAGTGTTTGAATTCAGCGTGTCTTTTAGAACGGCCGAGAAATTACCGCTTACGTAATTACCTGGTGTACCAAATTCGGTAATGTTCAGGTTAACTGCCGATTGCTCAACATACTCGCTGTTATTGACGGCTATTACCACATAGTTAAGAGGCACTGTTCCGGTGCCTGATGCTTTGAACGACAGGTATATCTGGTCCCTGGTGTTACCCGATTTTCGCGAAGCCCATACAGTATATCCGTTGCTAACCGAACCATACATAGTCAGTGAGTCGGCCGGCGGTACAAAACCATAATTTGTGCTGTTTATCGTATAGTTCAGGAACTCAGCCACGGTAGTTCCGCAAGCGCTTAATGTACCCGCATTTACTGCTCCCGATGTTACTGTAATGGCAGATGCAGTACCGCTTTGACTGGTGCTCAGATCGTATGCCGTAACATAACCTGTAGTTTGTGTGTTGTTGCAACGGCTGAATGTAAGATTGAAGCTTCCGTTTGTTACAACTGCGCGGGTATGAACGCTGTCGATATTAACATCCACAAAGCCATTGGTAACGGCCACTCCATTGCAATTGACAACAGAACCCGAAACAGTAACCTGTGTATACGATGTAGTGGTTAATGTAATGGTACCGAGGTCGGCTGTTGAATTAAAAGGCCCAACATTCTGCGTATACAATACCGTACCGCACTTATTGAAAATTTTCAACTCAAATGTTTTGCCGGTTGGTATTTTACCGCTTACGAAACCCGTTGTATCGGTATAACCGTAGCCGTATGATGAAACCGCATCACTGGTGGTTTTCATTACGACCTGAGCGGGAAATAAAGGATTTCCGTTTTGATCTTTGATGATGGCTTTAAAATCAACCATGCCATAAGGGTAATCGCAGTTCCAGAACGAAAAATGGCTAACTGTGCCAACATAATTGGTGCCTTGTTTTGTGGCAGTGCCTTCTTCTTTCCATAAACCGGTGGTATCGTTAAAACTCCATAGAGGAATAGTAGCAGGCGCTGAGGCCTGTAAAGCTGCCGGAATAGGGAAGGTGAGGGTAGCTGTTTTGCCGGATGCCAGTTGCAGCTTTTCGCCGCCCGCGCCGGTTAATTCAACCGCCATCATTCCGAATGATTGTAAACCCGTTTCCTGGTTCGATGCATTGATACCTCGCAGGGTACCGGGCATAATATCGTTGAAGTTGGAGGCTGCCGGATTGATAAAAAAGGCGCTCACCGAAACC
Source organism: Niastella sp. sgz303648 (assembly GCF_059587045.1). Lineage (NCBI taxonomy): Bacteria > Pseudomonadati > Bacteroidota > Chitinophagia > Chitinophagales > Chitinophagaceae > Niastella > Niastella sp. sgz303648. Next base: position 1,033,326 of record NZ_JCAPSW010000002.1, read on the forward strand.
GTACCAGTGTAGGCGCTGGTAGTGCCGGTATTTACGAAACTGTTGCCGCCGAAGTTGATGCTTCCGCCCGAAGATACGGTGACATTGCCTCCATTGGCGGCACTAACTGTGCCGGACACTGTTTTTTTAATAAGCTGAAGCGATATATAATTAACCGCTCCTGCATTTACGATAATTGTGCGGCTGCCCTGAAAGAAGCCGTCTTTTTCTACTTTAATAAAACCTGCGTTTTTATCGAGGCTCACATTGGTAATTCTGAAACTGCCGTTAATGTCGGTTGTGGTTGCGGTGCTTCCTGCTTTTACCGCAGCAGCGCTTACAGGCTGGCCGCTTTCGTCCAATATTCTGCCGGTAATGGTAGCGGTAACATATTCAATGGGTTTGTTAGGGTTATCAGGGCCATCGGTATTTGATTTCTGGCAACTGACAGTAATAATGATGGTCGTAATGATGGCCATCAACGCGAAAGAAAGGATTGATTTCATGGCGGTGTTTTTGGTATAACGGAAACTAAGGTACGTAAAGAAAGGGCAATAGGCAATAGGCAATGGGCAATGGGAAGACAGAACAAAGAAAAAGAAGCAGGAAGTAAAAAGCGGCTCCTTTGGGGAACCGCTTTTTAAAATAGTTAATTATGTTAGTTAAATCACATATATTTTTTGATCTTTTTTATCAGATAGCTTTTTGGATATACTCCCACTGTTTTATCTACCACTTTGCCGTTTTTTATGAACAGAATAGTAGGGATAGATGTAATGCCGTATGACGTGGTAACCTTCGGATTATCATCGACATTCACTTTCCCTATGTTCACTTTGTCTTTGTAATCTTTTGATAAGTCTTCAATTACAGGGCCCATTGCCCGGCAGGGGCCGCACCAGGTTGCCCAAAAGTCAACAACAGATAGTTTATCGGAGGAAAGTACTTTGCTCTGAAAGTTGTTGTCGGTGAATTCTACAGGATGCTCTTTGCCATCTTCAATGGCAGCTATATGATTACCCGTTACCATATTGGCCGGGGTATTATTACCGGATAAATGACCGGCACCAATAAACAGGGCTATTACCGGAATTAGAAATGAAAAGAAACGGATTGATTTCATGTGGTTGATTATAAGGATTCGGATTGTAAGATATAGAAAGTTGAGAATATATAGGAATTTGGAAGTAAGAAGTATGAAGTAGAAGTATGCACAAACAAAAGCGGTCTGCCAGCTGGCAGACCGCTATATATAACTTATATCAGCGAACTGATTATATATGCTGCTCGATCTTTTTCACAAAATTGCTTTTTGGTTGCGCACCAACCAGCTTATCTACCACTTTGCCGTCTTTTATGAAAAGAATAGCGGGGATAGAAGTAACGCCGTAGTTAATTGATAACTGCGGATTGTGGTCTACGTTTACTTTACCTACATTTATTTTACCATCATATTCTTTAGATAAATCCTCAATTACCGGACCGATAGCACGGCAGGGTCCACACCATTCAGCCCAAAAATCAACTACAGTTAATTTATCTGAAGAGAGAACTTTTTCCTGAAAGTTTGTGTCTGTAAATTCTAAAGCCATAAATATAAAATTTAGTATTATTTAGTATTGAAATCGAATTGCTAATGTAAAGTTGAACAATTATTTTTTAAAGTTTTGTCATTAATTCGACGAATTTTGTGCCATTCTGAAAACCTGCCAGTTTACCAGTTTCTGGTTGCCAGTTGCCGGTTACCAGTTGCCGGTTTCCGGTAAATGACAATTCACAGGTTTTCAGGTAACAGGAAACAGGTAACCGGTAACTTTCAATCCTTTATGTCGTTACCACCTGCACGTCAATTTCGGGATGGCTTTGTAAAAAAGCGGCCATTTCGTCATTCATTTCAACGCCGGTTTCAAGGGTTTGCAAACTGATCTTACATTGGCTTTTAGGTTCTTTTATATTAAACTTCAAACCCGAACGCCCCGGGAACGACTTCAGGTTCTTTTCAAAGAACCGAACCATCTCCTCATTAAGGTATCTCGCCTCAACATCTATAATAACCTGTTTTGTTAGAATTTGTTTGATGCTTTCCAACAGAATGATCTTTTCTACCTTAAACTCATATTCCTGCTTGTTGAACCGGGTTTTAAAGGCGCCGGTAATAAACAGGTTCTTGCCTTTTTCGAGATAATTGGTAAAGCGCATATAGTCGTCGCTCCACAGCATAAACTCACTTTTGCCCGAATAATCTTCGATGGTTAAAGCACCGAACTGCCTGCCGGTACGCGTTACCCGGTGCTGGGCGTCAATTACCAATCCTGCCAGCCTGAAGGGGCGACCGGGATTGGGTTGAATGGCTAAGGTTTCTTTTATTTCGTTGAATTCGGCCATGGTGGTAATGCCGTAATGCTTTATTTCGAACCTGAAATGGTCGAGCGGATGGCCGCTCATGAACATTCCGGTTACTTCTTTTTCGTAATTCAGCAACTCGGTTAATGCCCATGGTTCGCAGGGCGGAATTTTAGGCGGCGCAATATCCATTACCGCAGGCAGGTCGCCAAACAGCGTATTGCTGCTTTGGGTATTCTGTGCCTGGTAAATGTTGCCGAACCGTACGATCTTTTCGAGACCGGTGCTGGTATCGTTGGGCGGTGTAAAAAAGTACTGGGCGCGGTGCATATCGGGAAAACAATCAAATCCGCCGGCATAAGCCAAACTTTCAAGCGTTTTCTTATTTACCGTGCGTTGGTTAACACGTTTGATCATGTCGAAGATCGATACAAACGGCCCGTTCTTTTCGCGTTCTTCAATAAGGCTTTCCACGGCAGCTTCGCCTACGCCTTTCATGCCCGCCATTCCAAACCGGATATCTCCGTTTTTATTTACCGAAAACCCTTTTTTCGATTCGTTAACATCGGGGCCAAGACATTTAATGCCCATGGCCTTACACTCTTCCATAAAGAAGGTGATCTTTTCAATGCTGCCGGCGTTGTTCAGTACGGCCGCCATGTATTCAGAAGGGTAGTGGGCCTTCAGGTAAGCCGTTTGATACGCCACATAAGCATAACAGGTAGAGTGCGATTTGTTGAACGCGTACTGGGCGAATGCTTCCCAGTCGGTCCATATTTTTTCCAGTTTATCGGCCGGATGTCCTTTCCCGGATGCACCCTTAACAAACTGGGCTTTCATTTTATCAAGTACCGACTTTTGCTTTTTACCCATCGCCTTACGCAGTACGTCGGCATCCCCTTTACTAAAGCCGGCCAGCTTTTGAGCCAGCAACATCACCTGCTCCTGATACACGGTAATACCATAGGTATCTTTCAGGTATTCCTCCATTTCGGGCAAATCGTAGGAAATGGTTTCGCGGCCATGTTTACGATCGATGAAGTTGGGAATGTAAGCGAGCGGGCCGGGACGGTACAAGGCGTTCATGGCGATGAGGTCCGAAAACTGGTCGGCCTTCAGGTCGCGCAGGTATTTTTGCATACCCGGACTTTCGAACTGGAACGTACCGATGGTATCGGCCTTTTGGTACAGCTCGAATGTTTTGGGATCATCGAGCGGTATGGTATCGATATCTATTTCTACGCCATGATTTTCCTTTATCAGCCGCAGGGCGTTTTTAATGATGGTAAGGGTTTTCAAACCCAAAAAGTCCATCTTGATTACCCCGGCGTCTTCAATGAGGCTTCCCTCAAACTGGGTAACCCATAAGCTGGAGTCTTTGGCGGTACAAACCGGAATGAGGTCGGTGAGGTCCCGGGGGGCGATGATAATACCAGCGGCATGTATACCGGTATTACGAACAGACCCTTCGAGCCTTTCTGCTTCGTGCAATACAGTGGCGGTAAGACCGGCCCCGTTGTATATTTCACGCAGCTTTTTAATGACTTCTAATTCATCTGGCCCAATACCGTCTTTTTCTTCGAGCGATTTTTCGCCTTCTTTGGCCGTTAACGGAGCTTTCAACACCCGCCTGAGTTCAATACCGGGTTTTTCAGGCACCATTTTAGCCAGGGCATTCGATTCTACCAGGGGTAGGTCAAGCACACGGGCTACGTCTTTAATACTGCTTTTGGCAGCCATGGTACCGTAGGTAATGATCTGAGCCACCTGGTTATTGCCATATTTTTCCACCACATAATCGATCACTTTCTGACGACCTTCATCGTCGAAGTCGGTATCGATATCCGGCATCGACTTACGGTCGGGGTTCAGAAAGCGCTCGAACAGCAGGTTGTATTTAATGGGGTCGATGTTGGTAATGCCGATACAATAAGCCACCGCACTGCCCGCTGCCGAACCACGACCAGGGCCAATGAACACACCCCGTTCCCGGCCGACTTTAATAAAGTCGCTTACGATGAGGAAGTAACCCGCAAACCCCATGGTTTTAATGGTAAACAGCTCAAAATCGAGCCGCTCCTGAATATCGGGTGTTATATCAACATAGCGTTCTTTGGCGCCGAGCATGGTAAGGTGCTTCAGAAATTCCCACTGGTTCAGGTTGTTGTCTTCATGCACCTGAAATTCTTTGGGCAGCGGAAAGGCCGGCAGCAGAATGTCTTTTTTCAGGTTCAGTACTTCAACCCGGTCAACGATCATGTTGGTATTGTCGATCGACTCGGGAATGTCGCTGAACAGGGCCGACATTTCTTCGGGTGTTTTAAAATAAAACTGGTCGTTGGGAAATTTGAAACGGCGGTCTTTAATGTTGGTGTCGTCGTTTACAAAATCATCATAACCCGGTGTGCTTTTCTTTTCGCCGGTGTTGATGCACAGCAAAATGTCGTGCGCGTTATAATCGTCCTGATCGGTATAATGGCTGTCGTTGGTAGCAATTACCGGAACGTTATATTTTTTTGAAAACTTCAGTAAAGTTTGGTTGATGATTTCCTGCTCTTTGATATTGTGGCGCTGGATCTCAATAAAATAATCCTCGCCAAACATATCGAGCCACCATTTAAATTCCTGTTCGGCTTTCTCTTCGCTTTCGTGCAGGATGGTTTGCGGCACATAGGCGCCGATGCAACAGGTGGTGGCGATCAGGCCTTCGTGGTATTTTTCGATCAGGCTTTTATCGATACGCGGGTATTTGCTGTACATACCCTCGATATAACCGAGGGAGGTAAGCTTGACCAGGTTCTGGTAACCGGTTTTATTTTTTGCCAGCAGCACCTGATGGTACCGCTCGTCTTTTAGTTCTTTTGAAAACACTTTGCGATGACGGTCTGCAACCACATAAAACTCACAGCCAACAATAGGCTTAACTTTCAGGGTGCCATCGTCGTTTTTGTGTTTATAGGCTTCTGAAACAAATTCAAAGGCGCCGAACATATTGCCGTGATCGGTAATGGCAATAGCCGGCATGTTGTTTTTGATGGCTTTTTTATAAAGATTCTGTATCGACGCGGCGCCATCGAGTAGTGAAAATTGTGTATGTACGTGTAAGTGAGAAAATTTACACATGTGTTATTTAGTTCTATGTTCTTAGTTCTAAGTTCTTTGTTTTGTATTTTGGGTTTGAGTTACTGGTTACCGGGTTCCTGGTACCAGGTAACCGGCAACTGGTATCAGGTAAATGGTAGTTGGTTCTTAAACTACTCATTTCCAATACAAAACCCTATTGCATTAAAACACGAAATTGTGGTATAAAGTTCTTTAATCAATAGTGAACGGGATAAAATTCTATCCACACCACCTGCATAAATATATTATGAAATTATGATGGTTTTTTGGTCCCGCACTGGCGGAACAAGGCGGGAGCCAGTGGACCCTGGCTTGCGGCGGAATTTAATTGCCACATCTGGCAATGTATTTGCTATTTTTGTGGGCTCTTTCCGGTGGAACAGACCGGTTTTTGGGGCTTGTTTACTTTGTTAAACCGGCCCGAAAGGCAGGTTAGGGGAGAAGAAAACTCTGAAAACTAAATTACCAGTCCTGTGAAGCATCTGGTTTTATTTATATCCGTCCTGTTGGCTCTTTCTTCAGCGGTAGCCCGGCACCCGATCCCCCACGATAAGGTGGCGGCCGATACCTCTGTGTTACCCGTTGGGGACCCTGAATTTATTGATAACATTACCATTGGTGAGGATGATGACGGAGGCCAGGACGGGGGCAGTAAAAAAAAGAGCAGCAAAACAGGTAAATCTTCAGCCAAAAGCTCCACAACTACTACAAAAAGCGCCGGTTCGGGCAGCACCACATCAACAAAAAGAGTTGTAAGTCCTTCGAAAAAACTGGCCGCACTTACTCCTGAAGAAGAAAATATTATACACGACCTGCCCCGCAAACATCGTAAAGCCATTGGAATTGAATTAAGTCCGCCGCTGTTTTTTAAGTATGCTATTTTGCTGGATGTGCCTGTAGAGATGATAAATGATAATAAGCTGATCGAAACCATCGACAGCTGGTATGGTGTGCGGTACAAATATGGTGGTGAAACCCGAAAGGGGGTAGATTGCAGCGCCTTTACACAGGCTTTTATGATGGCGTATTACGATAAGGAGCTTCCACGAACTTCAGAAGAACAATATCTCGACTGTAAACATATTAAGAAAAAGAAACTGCACCAGGGCGACCTGGTATTTTTCAAAACCCGCGGACCCAAAGGGGGTATCTCGCATGTGGGTGTTTACCTGTGCAATAACAAGTTTGTTCATGCTTCTACCAGCAGCGGGGTAATGATCAGCGACCTCGACGAAGACTATTTTGCCAGGCGGTATGCAGGGGGAGGAAGGATAAAGTAGTTTCGGGTTTGTGGTTTGTAGTTTATGGTTGTTCCGCGCTTTGAGAAGACTGATATTTTTCGTTCACTCAAATTCCCAAACGGGTTGTTAAAACTCATTCAACAGCTTTGAATTTCAACGAAACTGCCTACAGCCCATTGCCTACAGCCTTTTTTCTATAGGGTGCCGGTAATTAATTCAACAGGTACAAATGTCAACGACACTGCCCATTGCCTACTGCCATTTCTTAGGGTGCCGGTAATTAATTCAACAGGTACAAATGTCAACGACACTGCCTACTGCCTGGGCTTTTACGCTGCCATCGACAAAGTAATCACAGTTCCTTCGTTGCGCTGGTTATAGATATTGATATTTCCACCTAAAGTACGGGCGGCTTCTACTACCTGCGAAAAACCATGGGCTACGCTGCTGTAAAAATAAGAACCGTTGTTGCGAACGCGAATGTGTACGCCATCGGCTTTTTTAACGGCTTCGATGCGAATGCAAACGCTTGCTGAGCTGGAAATAGCGTTGTTTAACAGGTTGCCAACTACAAAGGCTAATACCTGCTCATCGGCATTCAGCTGAAAGGTTTCATCTACATCGTTGATAATGAAGCTGTGTTTGTTAACAGCCAAAGGAATGAAGCTGTTCATCAACTGGTCTACCAGTTTGTGAAGCGAAACTGAATTAGTGGTGCTGCTGGTTTGTGCAATGGCCGGTGTGGCAGGGGTTTCAAATGACAAGCTTTTCATAACAGGACTTTTAAAAATTGTGATCAAAATTGATTAACGGTTCCAACAGGGTACGAATCACAAATTGCTGACAGGCTACGGATTGATATTTTAAGCTACGGATCGTTAGGTCTTTTCATCAGGGCTTTTTCCAGGAACTCCCGCATCGTTAAATGCTGAAACAAAATAACGACAGAAAAGAGGCGAACGCATCAAAGAAGGTAATGTTATAATGAAAAATAGACTAAAGTATACAGGGACGCTAAAGGTTTCTATTTAAAATCTACGTGTTTTTAATAAGCGTTGATTACACCATTATCAGTCATTAAAGGGTAAAATGACACTTATGCGTGTTGCTATGACGTTTAATGCGTGTTGGGTTGACGTTTAATGAAGTTTTGTAATGTGCTTTTTGCAGGAAAATTATTGGTAAAGGTGTTGCTTTAACATTTAATTAAGCAACGAAAACGATTTCGTAATTTTTGATACTGTAAAGGACAATATGCCGGTAGAAAAAAATAGGGTTTTCATTTCGACGCGTAGGGGAAACGCAGTTGATTTATGATTTTTCTAACAACATTGTGTTCCTGACAGAATAAAGGCCAGTACAGGTTTTTAACCAGTAGCCAATCCTATCAAAATCGCAATGCATAACAGCGAATGAATAACAGTAGAAGGCCAGTTTTTCTTATCCCGATTCATGGTGATATAAACACTTCGAACCACCAGAATAAACGGAACAAACAGAAAAGGCAACAAAATAATAAAACCTAACCCCGGCGTACAGGGGCCGGAAGGAGCTGCTTCTTCGGCATAATAAATAATTCCGAAACAGATAGCATAAAATAAAATTGTGAGCAGGGCTTTTTTCATGCGGGGTAATTGCTGTTGCAGGATCTAAAGTAATACAGCAACCGTGAAGAAAATGCTAATATTAAACCCCGATCAGTGTTTTAAAAAACATGATTATATACACCGGCTTTCACGCGGAGCTATTCAACTTAAAACTTATTTCTTAAATCCCAGTCTCCTTTTCACCGTTTGCCATACCGGCATTATATCGGGCGAAAGATTGAAGTAAAGAACGCCGGTGCCGTATATCATCATAAACACAGTACTGCGAAGTATGATCCAGCCAAGTCCCTGATGATTGCGAAACAGAAAATAAGAAACGGCATAACCGGCTACACCCAGCAATATGGCATACAAACTTTTAATATTAAAAGGCTGCATGTTGAACTTTCTTAAAAGGAAAACGTAGCGAATCGCATTGTAGATAGTGAGAGCAATGAGGTTCGACATGGCGGTGCCCGTTATACCCCAGTGTGTTGTAAACAGGTAATTTAAGGGGGCGGCAAGGGCCATCAGGGTAACACCCGTTACAAAATCGAAACGCCAGTAGGTACTGGTGCCGATTATCTGTCCGTTTAAACCTGTGCCCAAATCAATAATACGCATCAGACCAATGAACAGGAATACCTGTTGTGCGTACAGATAGCCGGGTTTTAAATGAAATGTATAAACGCCATCGGTAAAGTTGATCCATATCAGCACAAACATGCCCACTGCAAAGATCAGCTGATTGAGACTGGACCGATGGTAAATGCGGTTGATGTTGGCATAATCTTTATCTTTCCATGCTTTTGACAGCGGGCCAAGCGATGCTGAAATAAGCGCTCGCTGCGGCGCCTGTATGAGGCTTGATATATTTTGCGCCAGCGTATAAACGCCCACTGAGGCCATTCCGCTTTTAACTACAACCCCTATTACCAGCGTATCAAAAACAAGAGAAACATTGTACAACAGGCTGCCGCCCCATACATACAAACCCAATACAATTATTTTCTTATAAAACTTTTTTGTTACCCGGCTAAATGAAAACGTAAAGTGCAGCTGGCGGGTAACGATCAGGTAAGTGAGCAGTATTGCAGCAATGATTATATAGGTAAACGCATATAATTTAATAAACAGGTCGAAGGTTTTTATAACCCGAACAAAGATGAGCACAATGAGTATGGTAGTGAGCAGGCGGAAAAAGATCTCTTTCAGAAAATTGGTGAATACCGATTTTTTTACCTGCCAGGCAAAGGCTTCGAGCAAGGTGTACAGCGAAAGACCGAAGCCAAAAGGGAAAAGCCAGTAATAATACACTACCACTTCGGGGGAGTTGGCGCCATATGTTTGAATTACGAAGTCTTTAAATACATATCCGCCCACCATTACAAAAATAAAACCCGTAAAACTCACCGAAAGGGCGATCGTCATCATGTCGTTTTTGTCGGGCGGAAGATTATCGTTGTAATACGGAAAGAACTTGTAGATATAATATAGCATACCCAGGTTCGAGAACGCAAGCATAACGTTGGCAATGGCCATAAAGGTTCCTGTGAGCCCATACTGCGCTTCGGCAAAGCCTCTTGCAAACAGCCAGGTATTAAAAAGGCCCAGGGCAAATCCTATATACACCAATACCGAAGAAATAATACTTTGCCGCCTTATGCTCATTACGAGTTGTAAGTTTTAAGTTCTATGTTCTATGTTCCGCTAAACGCCGAACGCTTAATGCCGAACGCTTAACGCTTAATGCTGAACGCTTAATGCTTAATGCCGAACAAAATACACCTCGTTTAAGCGTTTTGCGTTCAGCGTTCCGCTTTATGCCTTCTTCCCGCTCGCTCCCGATAGCGATCGGGACCATTTACCACTTGCCTGCATTCTACTGCCCATTGCCTACTGCCCATTGACCTTTTTCACATTGATAAAAAAATTCCTGTCAACACTAAACGTATCGGCGTTGGCCGAGCCTGAAATGGTGGTCCACTCTTCAGTGGGGCGAACCCATTTTTCTTCACTGCCTGTTTTTATTTTTACCGGTATGGTAAATCCTTTGATGCAATTGGTGAACCTGAATTTCAATTCATTTCCTTTGATTGAATATTCCAGTACCGGTATTTGCGTAGTGCGAAGATATTGGTCGAACACCTTTGAAAAATCAATGCCCGATTGCCGGCTGATATAGTCTTCAACTTCTTTACTGGTAACCGTTTTGTGATAGTATGTTTTATTCAGGCCACGCAAAATGCTGCGGAAAGCAGAGTCGTTGTTAATGATCTGTCTGATCGTGTGCAGCAGGTTGCCGCCTTTGTAATACATGTCGCTGCTGCCTTCCTGGTTTACCCCATAGGCGCCGATAATGGGCGTATCGTTTTGTGTCAGCCGCCGGGCGCCCACACAATAGGCATTGCCTGCTTCTACCCCATACTGGCAGGTAGTGAACAGGGTTTCGGAATAATTGGTAAATCCTTCATGTATCCACATATCGGCAATATCGTTGGTGGTAATGTTATTGGCAAACCATTCGTGACCGCTTTCGTGTACGATGATAAAATCCCATTTGGTGCCCCAGCCGGTGCCCGAAAGGTCGCGGCCCAGGTAACCGTTCTGAAAACCGTTTCCGTAGGCAACAGCGCTCTGGTGTTCCATACCCAGGTGAGGCGCCTGAACCAGTTTATATCCATCTTCATAAAAGGGATAAGGGCCAAACCAGTATTCAAAGCATTTCAGCATTAAAGGCACCTGTTTAAACTGGTTTTTGGCTTTGTCGAGGTCATAGTCAAGCGCCCAGTAATCGCAATCGAGTTTGCCTTTTTCACCGGGATAATCTTCGTGCCAGGTAACATATTTTCCGATGTATGGAATGATATTATAATTGTTGATGGGGTTTTTAACCTGCCACGTATAGGTAGCGGTGTTGTTATCGCTGTGCAGTTGTTTATTCACTAACCGGCCATTACCAACAGCTACGAGGGTGTCGGGCACAGTGATGCTTAACGAAGCGCCGCTGTCGGGTTCATCGCTCTGATGATCTTTACACGGATACCAAACGCTGGCGCCCAGGCCCTGGCAGGCTACGCTCATCCAGGGACGACCTTTTTTATCTTTTGTCCAGATCCAGCCACCATCCCATGGCGGACGAATCGCTTCGCGTGCTTTGCCATGGTAACTCACGTCGATATACTGTATTGAATTAACAGGTAATGATGGTACGGTAACAAACCAGGCATTGCCATCACGATCGAACAGCAGGTTTGTTTTATCGGCTGCACTGCTGCCGGTATTGCCGGTAGTATTTTTAATAAGCGATATATTGTCGATGATTAACGGCTCCTGCAGGTCGATCTGCATTTTGCTGCCGGCTTTTAAAACCCGTATCGTTAACCGGTTTGTTCCCTTTATCGTTTTGGTAGTATAATCGGGCGTAACCTGTAAATCATACCGTACAACATCCCACCACGCCCGCTCGGGGGTAATGGAGCCCCGTAATGTATCCTGCCGGGTAAATTGTTTTTTATTGCTTAAGGGCTGGGCCGCGCAGGAAGAAGCTATGAAAATGAGAAATGAGAAATGAAAAATAAGAAATGACAAGGTACGGGGCATACGCTGCATGTTGGTTTGTTTTGTATGAATCACAATGGTATTATTTAAATTTGATAATGTGCTAATTTGCTAATGCTAAAACCGGCCATTTATTTACATTACGCCTAACCAGAACGTATTAGCACATTAGCAAATTAGCTAATTAGCACATTTGCATTTATATATGAAAGTTAAAGTTATATTTTTTGCCGTCTTTTCGGGTGTGATTTTGATTAATTCGTGCGGCCGTAGTACAGGCGGTAATAAACAGGTATTTCATTATAACGAAGCCACCGGCATTGCTACGCTTGACCCGGCCGGCGCCAAAAACCAGTCGATCATATGGGCCATTCATCAACTGTACAATACGCTGGTGCAAACTAACGAGTCGTTGAAAATAGTTCCCTCGCTGGCTTATCGCTGGAGTGTATCGGATGACCGTAAAGTATATACGTTCCATTTACGGCCCGATGTTTTTTTTCATGACAATGCCGCTTTTCCCAATGGTAAAGGACGCCGGTTAACCGCTTCGGATGTTGCCTTTAGCTTTAACCGTATTATAGACCCGGCCACCGCCAGCAGCGGCGCCTGGATATTTCACGACCGGGTGGCCGGCGAAAATGGTTTTAAGGCGCTGAACGATTCAACTTTTCAGTTAACCCTTATTGCCCCATTTGCGCCCATACTCGGTTTGCTAAGCATGCAGTATTGTTCAATAGTACCCCGGGAAGTGGTCACAAAATACGGAGCCGATTTTCGCAGTCACCCTTGTGGAACCGGCCCCTTTAAATTCGTTGCCTGGGAAGAAGGACAAGCCATGATTTTACGTAAGAATGAAAATTATTTTGAACGCGATAGTGCAGGTAAACCCTTGCCTTATCTCGATGGCATTAAAATAACTTTTTTCGATAGCAAGGCCACCGAGTTCCTGTTGTTTCAGCAGGGCGCACTGGATTTTATCAACGATATCGATCCTTCTTTTAAAGACGAAGTGCTGACCAAAAAAGGCGAGCTGCGTAAAGACTGGCAGGGAAAAGTAGTGTTATCGAAGCACAGCTATCTGAATACCGAATACCTGGGGATTCTTATGGATGCCGGCAACCAGCTGGTAAACAAGTCGCCCCTGCGTAATAAACTGGTACGCCAGGCCATCAATTATGCATTCGACCGTAGAAAGATGATCATGTACCTGTACAACAGCAAGGGCATGCCCGCCGAAAGCGGTTTTATACCGGCCGGATTGCCATCGTTCGATTCGTCGGTAGTAAAAGGGTATTCGTATAATCCTGCCAAAGCACGTGAATTGCTGGCGCAGGCCGGTTTTCCCGATGGGGAAGGGCTGCCCGAAATAAAACTGCTTACCATTGCTACCTATAGCGATATTGCCGGCTTTATAGCAAAACAGGCCGGGGAATCAGGAATAAAAATACAGGTAGAAGTAGTGCCTAAGAGTTTATTGCTTGAGCAAACCGCTAAATCGCAGGCTTTGTTTTTCAGAGGAAGCTGGATCGCCGATTTTCCCGAAGCAGAAAATTACCTGAGCGTATTTTATAGTAAGAACCCTGCTCCGCCCAATTATACCCGTTATAACAATCCCCGTTTTGATGCCTTGTACGAACAGGCTATGGTAACAGAAAATGATAGTTTGCGTTACCGGTTATACCGGCAGATGGACCAGTTGATAGCCGACGATGCACCAATAGTGCCGCTGTGGTACGATGAAGTGATACGGCTGGTGCAGCCACGCGTGAAGAACTTTACGCCCAATGGATTGAATTTACTCGAATTGAGAACTACGCGCCTGGAGAAGTAGCAGTAAGTTAACAAGTTAATAAGTTGATCAGTTAAGAAGTTAACAAGTTAACCTGTTAACTGGTTAACTTGTCAACTTTTCAACCAAGTCAACTAATGCTTCAGTTTCGACTTAAATACCTTCTGAAACTTCTCAACCTTAGGTTTGATCACGAAATAACAATAGGGTTGTGAGCCGTTCTGATTGTAATAATCCTGGTGATAGTTTTCTGCCGCATAGAAATTGGTGAACGGAGATATTTCGGTGACTATCGGATTATCGAAAGCGCCGCTTTTATCGAGTTCGGCCTTATACTTTTCGGCTTTTTCTTTTTGCTCGTTGTTGTGATAAAAAATTACGCTGCGGTATTGCGGGCCCACATCATTACCCTGCCGGTTAAGCGTGGTAGGGTCGTGTGTTTTCCAGAACACTTCGAGCAATTCATCGTAGGTGATCTTTTTAGGATCATATACTACCTGAATCACTTCGGCATGGCCGGTGGTGCCGGTGCATACTTCTTTATAGCCGGGGTTGGCAACGTGTCCGCCGCTGTAGCCCGAAGTTGATTTAATAACACCATCTAATTCCTGAAAAATAGCTTCTGTACACCAAAAACAACCGGTACCAAAGGTGGCGGTATCGGTAGGGGTGTTTACTGATCCGTTTGTATTTGTTGTCATATCCTTACTTATATTCTTTTTTGCATTTTGTTTTTGCGCACACGAGAACAGGGTGGCCAGGGTCACCAGCATGCCGGTCAAAAATAGCTTCATACTGTATTGTTTTATCATTGTTGGCATTTATTAAAGTTCGTGCAAGTTAACCGGGCAAACAAGCCGGTTTTGTAAGCTGGCCGACATTGTATTGCTTTTATAAATTGCTTAACACACGGTTTATATACGCTGGATGGACTGTTGCAGATGTTAACAAATTTAAAAAATAAAGGTTGGGACCCGCCCATAAGTACATTTTGCCGGGCTATAAGATAAAAACGATGCATTATAGATTTTTTTTCGTGGCGATAGATGAAAAACGTTGAGTGATAATTTCTTTTTTTCCGGCTTATAAGATAAAAACGATTCGTTATAGATTCTTTTTCCGCGGCGA